>CAWUVW010000011.1:0-49556 GCA_963926105.1 uncultured Luminiphilus sp.
GGATATGGATCATTTTGGGAAGTAATATATGGGTTCTTTAACAGTAAATCGTTCAATTGTTCTGGCTAAACGCCCCAATGGAGCGCCCCAAGTTGCTGACTTTGAGCTTCAAGAATCCGTGAATCTACCGTTGGAACAGGGCCAGTTTCGCTGCCGTAATCACTACGTATCATTGGATGCGGGCTTTCGAAATTGGATGAATGAAAATTCTGGGGATGAGATCCTGCCTGCGATGGCTTTAGGTGCGCCGGTCATGGGGCTCGTCCTCGGTGAAGTGATCGAAAGTCGTCACCAAGATTATCAGCAGGGTGAAAAGGTCATGGCGCGGTTTGCATGGCAAGAATATTCTGTCAGTGATGGCACCGACTTCATTGCACGATTGCCTGCGCATCTAGAGTTTCCGCCTAGCGCTTACATGGGTGTGCTGGGCGATACAGGCATGTCTGCTTACTTTGGTATGTTGGATATAGGCAAGCCAGCGCCAGCCGATTGTGTGCTTATCAGTGGTGCAGGCGGTGCGGTAGGCTCAATCGCGGGTCAGCTGGCGAAGATTCAAGGTGCCTATGTTGTCGGCATCGTGGGCTCGGAAGCAAAGGCAGAGTGGATTACGCGTGAACTAGGGTACGACGCTGCGGTGATTCGCAGCGCCGAGGAACCACTACTAGCGTCAATCTTAAAGGTTTGCCCTAATGGCGTAGATCTCTTTTTCGACAATGTCGGGGGGGCTGTGCTCGAGGCAGCTATTTCCGCTATGAATCCACAGGGGCGTCTTGTGCTTTGTGGTGCGGTATCAGGATATGGTGCCGAGGAACCCGTCGCCGGACCTGCAAACATGTTCGAGGTTGTCACCAAAGAATTGAAGCTCGAGGGCTTTATGACCCATTTACGGCATGATCGTTATGGTGAGGCCATGACGGCTTTGGGCGGTTATCTTTCGGACGGAAAAATAAAATCTCCTCAACATATGCTGCACGGTATTGACCAAGTGCCACAGGCCTTTGCTGATCTCTTCGCCGGTCGAAATTTCGGCAAAACCATTGTGAGTTTATTTGCTCAGCCGGAATGAAGGGCACTCAATGTAATCACAGTGGCGTTACTTGCATCTCGCTGGTATGGGCATAGTCTTTATATTCTGGGGTATAACGATAGCAGCAGGTATTCGAATGTACGGTGAGATTGCTTTACCTGTGGTTATAGTGACTTATTAAAAGTCCATATTTTTAGAGGGTGTTAGTGATCGGGGCTGCTCTCATAAAGGGGAAGATATGAATCGATGGTGCGTAGTTACGCTGCTAATTATGTGTGGTGTTTTGCTGCAGGGTTGTGAGGAACCGGCTGTTGTAGACGTCCGCCCGACTGAGCGATCGGTAGTGCTTCCATCTGACCCTGTGGCGTCGAGAAAACAGCAAAGCTCGGTGCAGTCCGAGCAATTATTGTGGGGTGATTTACACATCCATTCTAATTTGTCCTTTGATGCATTTGCATTTGGCAATGAGACCGTAACCTCAGAGGATGCGTTTGCGTTCGCACGAGGTGAATCTATTGAGACATCGAGCGGTTTGACTGCGCAATTGGCGCGGCCGCTTGATTTTCTATTAGTTTCAGACCATGCCGAGTTTCTGGGTGTAATGCGGGGTCTGACTGAAAAAAACACATCGCTGCTAGAGGCGAAATTCGCTCAGCGTTGGCTAGGCTGGGTCGAAGGAGGTCAGTTACCGGAGCTACTGAATGAATTTGTTACCGCTATCGCGGGCACAAATAATAACGATATGACCGTCCCGGATAAATTCGACTTTAGTGTTTGGGAGCATATCAATGATGTTGCCGAGGCTTTTAATGAGCCAGGCACTTTTACTGCATTTATTGGCTATGAATGGACGGCTATGGATGCGGGGCGAAATTTACATCGGAATGTTATTTTTCGTGATGGCAGTGAAACTGTTCGTCAGTTTGTTCCCTTTTCATCGCTAGGCACTACCGATCCGGAAGCCCTTTGGGATCATCTAGAGGAGTGGAGTACGCGCACGGGCGGCCAAGTGATGGCGATCCCACACAATGCAAATTTGAGTGACGGGTTGATGTTTGCCGAAGAGCGTATGAATGGCGAGCCGATCGATGGTAATTATGTGTCACGTCGTCTCAAGTGGGAGCCAGTGCTAGAAATGACACAGGTCAAAGGTGATGCTGAGGCGCATCCATTATTGTCACCTGAGGACGAATTTGCTGACTTTGAAAACTGGGATAAGACTAACATTGATGGTGTGCCTAAGCAGGAATCACAGCTAGAAACGATGTACGCACATGAATACGTCAGGCCGGTTCTACAGGTAGGCCTGCAGTTGCAGGAGCGCATTGGCGGCAATCCCTTTAAGTTTGGCATGATCGGAAGTACTGATGCCCATACGGGGATGGCGACTGCCGATAGCAATAATTACCAAGGCAAGTTTACTGACTCAGAGGCGAGTGTTCTGCGTTTAGCCAATAAGATGGGGGGAGTGCTGTGGCCTAATAGAAATCTCGCGGCATCTGGTTACGCAGCTGTGTGGGCACAAGCCAATACCCGAGAGGCTATTTTTGATGCACTGGCTCGCAAAGAGGTCTATGCCTCTACTGGGCCGCGTATTGCAGTACGTTTCTTTGGTGGCTGGACGCTTGATGAGACGATGGTAGACAGTGCGGATATGATCAACCTGGCCTATCAAAATGGTGTGCCTATGGGTGGCGATCTTCCGGAGAAAGCCAGTGAAGCACCCCGATTTATGCTCTCTGCACAAGCCGATCCTGAGGGGGCTACGCTGGACCGTATACAAATCGTGAAGGGCTGGGTCGACCGGTATGGGGCTCGTCAGGAGAAGGTCTATAACGTCGGTTGGTCTGGCGATCGTGTTTTGGATGATACAACTCAAGCATTACCGCCATTGGTCTCAACCGTTAACGTCAGTACAGCCACTTACGACAATTCACAGGGTGCTCAGCAGCTGACTGGATTATGGGTCGATCCTGAATTTAATGCCGATGAAGCCGCTGTTTACTATGCTCGTGTGATCGAAATACCCACGCCACGATGGACAACATATGATGCCGTGCGCTTTGGTGTGGCATTACCGACCGATGTACCGGCGACAATCCAAGAGCGCGCTTATACATCGCCAATTTGGTACACACCTTAGCGGTGCTATATAGGAAGAGGGTGGCGATCATGTCAGGCACTAATAAACAGATTACTTTGGCTCGCCGACCCCAAGGTGCTATTCGTGCAACTGATTTTGGGTGTCGCACAGCCATCATGAAGCCACTGGTCGAGGGAGAGTTTCGATTACGAAATCATTACTTGTCGTTGGATGCAGGTTTTCGGCAATGGATGAATGCCGATTCAGGCGATAATTATATGCCGGCCATGGAACTCGATGCTCCTGTTGCGAGTATTGTCTTGGGTGAGGTTATTGCCTCTGAGCATATTGAGTACCCGGTTGGCAGTTGGATTATGGCTCGGACCGCATGGGAGATGTATAGCACGCTCGATGGTTCGGGTGTCGCCAACATTGTTGAACCTTTAATTGACTTGCCTCAGTACGAGCTTCTTGCGGCGCTGGGCCCAGGAGGACTGACGGCCTATTTCGGTCTATTTGATGTGGGTGCACCACACTCAGGTGACACCGTTTTGGTGAATGCAGCCGCAGGTGGTGTGGGTGCGATGGTCGGACAGATGGCGAAAATAGTCGGTTGTCGCACGATCGGAATAACAAGCTCAGCTATAAAATGTGAGCAGTTAACTCGCGAGCTTGGTTATGACGTGGCGATCAATTACCGGGCGACGAACGATCTGGCGGCTGCCATAGCGGTTGAGGCTCCATCGGGTATTAACGTGTTCTTTGACAATGTCGGTGGCGCGGCGCTGGATGCGGGTTTGCTCAACCTTGCCGAAGGGGCTCGAGTAGTGCTGTGTGGCACCGTGGCCGCTTACGAAACGGATACAACCCCGGGCATCGATAATTTATGGCAGTTGATCACTAAGCGCGCATCTGCACGTGGCTTTATGTTTACGGATTATGGTGATCAATACGCTAAAGCAATGACAGAGATTACGGGCTGGCTGCGCCGAGGAGAAGTTAAAAGCCCGGTGACGGTTACCGTGGGGGTCGAGAATACTGGCCAGGCGTTCGCCGACATGATGCGTGGCGCCTCCGTCGGAAAATGCATCGTTTCATTATTAGATTAACGATATCTATTGTTTAATTATGAGCGGTTCTTGGGTCTTGGCTTAAGCATGACCGCCTCATGATTCAAAAGTCGCGAGTATATATGCTATGACCAGTAAAGCCCCCCTTGGAGCAAATCTTCCGCCGATGCCATCTTTGGATTTCAGTAAATTTGGTGAGGTAGAAGTTCAGAAGTTGTCTCGTATACAGGCGTTAACGGGTCAATATATGCATCGTAATTGGTTAGCTATTCCTCATGTCACTCATCATGATCAAGCAGACATTACTGCGGCGGAATCTGATCGGAAATCACACGTTGCGGCAGGCGAGCAGCTGTCGCCGCTCGCTTATCAAGTCAAAGCCGTGGTCGCAGCGCTGAGCACGCTCTCGAAATTCAATGCGTCATACAACGCGGATACCCATGAGGTGATCCAGAAAAAGTACTTTAACATTGGCATTGCCGTAGATACGCCAAACGGTTTGTTAGTGCCCGTCATTAAACAGTGTGATCAAAAGTCGTTATTAGAGATTGCAGCGGAAATTTCAGAGAAGTCGGGCAAGGCGCGTGAAGGTACGCTCTCACTGCCCGAAATGAGTGGTAGCTCGTTTACGATAAGTTCACTAGGGGGTATCGGTGGCACTGGCTTTACCCCCATTATTAATGCCCCGGATGTCGCGATCTTGGGGGTTGCAAAAGCGCAGTGGCAGCCTTACCGAGCGGAGGGAGAGTTGATCTGGCGGTTGATGTTGCCGCTCTCCTTAAGTTACGACCATCGAGTGATCAATGGTGCCGATGCGGCACGCTTTACGCGACTCATCGACGAGAAGCTCGCAGCTCCTGAGGATTTGCGCTGACGCCTAGGGGTCGGCTCTGGAGCAGGGTCGCCCAAAGCGGTGCTCATCAGTGTCATTGCACATCAAATTCTCGCTTCCGCGCTAAAAATTAAAGGGCGTGACAGGGGGAGTCTCGTCTTGGGTTAAAGGGTTGCTAAATAAAGCGCGTTGCGCCAGCGCTGAGTCAAAGAACTCCCAGACAGCGGCGATCTTGCCTTCTCTAAATTCAAATAGATGGCAATAGAACTGGTTGTACCGTTCGCCATTTTTTGCGAGCCCGTCAGCTTCCATAAATGCCACAACGGTATTCTCGTCAGCACACATAATTTTCCACTGCTTGGAAAATTGAAAGGTGTCCATTTGAAGGTTGCCAAAAACCAGAGGCATAACTTTTTCGACGAGAAATGCTTTACCTTCAAATCGCCCCGAGACAGGCGTACGTCCATTCACGTTATAGGCAACGTCGTCATGCTGGATGGCTAAGAAAGTCTCCACATCGGAGGTCTCAAGGGCTTCATAAAATTGTTGCGTAACCGCGCGATTCGTTGTGTCTGTCATATTAGACTCCCGTAATTCTTATGAGGTCTTGCAAATTTTCAGGCCTGAATTATAGATATCACATTACTGGCTTTCGCTAGCGACGGCCGTTACTCGAATTGGAATGGAGCTCATCAGTGGAATGCCACTGCGTTTATCGAAGTTTTGATCATTAAACGATAGTCGTCCTGTATTGCCGCCTTCTCCGAGGGGGTCCTCTTTTTCATTAGGACTGGTGCCCCAGCTATGCGGAATTGCAATGCAACCTGGTCGCAAGTCGCTAGCAGATTTAGCCACACAGCTAATACTGGCTCGGGCAGACTCAATGCGCACCGTTTGGCCGTCTGTCAGGCCCAGTGTGGTTAAATCATTTGGGTGGATGTAGGCGGGGTGATGCCCGGCGCGCTTTCGCTGCACTGGATCTTCGTGCCAGCTGCTGTTGAGCACTTCATTCATACGGCGGCCAATCATAAGAAAGGGGTAATCTTCTGATGCCTGCAATGGGGGTTGTTGTAGACGCACTGCCACTTCCGCTAGCTCATCGAGCATGCCGCTATTGCCGATATCGAGCTTGCCCATCCAGTCTTCGGGCTTGGCTGCAACGATCGTGGGAGGTCGGTCAAACATTCTCCCTTTGTATGCCTCTGGATCATTCATCGCTTCTGCTATGGGTACGGGCGCGCCGCGTAAAGTCGCAGACCACGAGGTGATAAGGTCTGGCGTCTGAGCGGTCGGCATGACGGTTGCTAGTGCCTCTTGTTCGTCGGGATGTGCTAGCAGCGAGAAAGATTTCACTGATAATGTGTGACCCATATCTGAAGCTAAGCGATGAATGAATTCGTATTCCTCGCAGAGATCAGCGTCATCTGGGGGATTCATGATTGGCTGGCTTATTTGGCCATATGGACCCTCAAAGCCCCAGCCGGCGCCAAACATGCCAAATAGCTCGGGTGCGGCGGTACAGCCAAATACTTCATAATGGAGCTTTGGCGCGACCACATAGTCTGCCAGTTCGCAGGTTTTTGACATTCGCGGGTCAAAACAAACCAGTAGATCTAGCGCTTGCATGGCTTCATAGGTCTTGATTTGGTCTGGCCATGCCAGCATTGGGTTACCCCCAAGACAGATCAGGGCTTTGATTTGACCTTCTCCGCGCGTCAGTATTTCATCGGCTAGCGCCGCTGTGGGGAGTCCTGCGGCCGACTCTTCAAGTCCTCGTACGCGCATTTTTCGCCCAAAGCCCCATGCGGGCATTGGGCCGGGAGACGCGGCAATAGCAGGTGCTGGCTTCATAAAGACACCGCTGTTTTGCTTCACCTCTCCCGCTTTGCGCCAATGCCCCATCAGTGATGTCAGCGCGAGGTTAAGGTATTCGGTAGCATTGCCATAACCTGACATATTGGGCCCAGTACCAACGCTAATACTGCCTCGCTTCCAGTGGCCAAACATACGCGCTGCTTTGATGAGATCTGATGTGTCGATACCCGCATGGGCGGCCACTATGCCTGGCTCGAAGTCAGCGAGTGCGGCGCGTAGATTATCGAGCCCGTCGACCTCGGCATTGACAAAATTTTGGTCATAACGTTTTTCATCAATAAGAATTCGCGCGATAGCGCCGAGGATAAGCGGGTCTTCTCCTGGCCGACACTGTAAAAATAAATCCGCTTCCCGCGCACTTTCTGACTTTCTCGGATCGATAACGATAAGCTCCATGCCGCGCTTACGGGCATCGTGTAGTCGTTTGGCTGGATTCATGCCGAGTCCGCCATTCATGGAAATGACAGGGTTGGTTCCCACCAACATCAAGCCATCCCACTCATCAATCCGATAAGGCCCTGCGAGCCACGGACCATGGCAAGCCAGTGAGATGCCCTTTCCAGGCTGGTCGATGGTCACCGCAGTAAAGCGCGAGCTACTGCCAATGGCATCCATAAACGCAAGTGCAAATGCATGCGCATTGAGATTGTTGTAGCCAAAGGTCCCAATATAAAGCGCCACGGAGTCCGGACCATGCTCCCTGATGATGTGTTGCAACTTTTCCGCCATCTCGGCAGAAGCGTCTCGCCAGTGCACATTTTGATGCTGACCATCTGGCGCCCGCTTTTTGCTCGAGAGCAATCTCGATGGCAGCGAGTGATGATGGGCGAGCCGTCGACCTTTGATACAACTGTAGCCACTAAAAGCCGGATTGTCTTTATCACCATGGGTCGCTATTGGCCGGTCGTCCTCAAAGTCCACAATCAGGCCGCAGTGTGCGTGGCAGGCTCTACAGACGACGTTCTTTTTTGTTATTGCCATGTCAGTTTTCCTTGAAGCGGTGCATCCCTAGAGCCGAACTTCACTGTTTACAGCGGCGCCCGTTTCGCAGTATTACCGGTCAACGCTTGAGTAGAGGTATTCGCGGTGTCTGGCGTTCGACAAATGAAGTGGCCTGTTTTTTTACGCACTTTTGGCGTGCTCTGGAGTCGTTAAACGATAACATTAAAAATCCGAGGATAGCACTTGCTAAAATAAAAAAGACCGGTTAGCCTGTTTTAATTCCTAGGTTCAGTAATACAATAATATGTTGGAGTAATCAGAATGAAAAAAGCAATACCATTTGTAATCGCCATAATTCCTGCGGTGCTGGCAACAATGTCGGCACCTCACGCGCTCGCGCAGCGTCAGATTAGCGGACAGTTAGAAGAAGTCATTGTGACTGCTGAAAAACGCGAACAAAACCTGCAAGACGTGCCGTTGTCTGTTAGCGCAATGGACGCGAGCATGATCGAGAAGGTGTTTGCACGGGATATTGTTGATATTGCCGGTATGTCGCCCAACCTCACGATCGACCCAGTTTTGGGCAATGGCACCGCATCGATTTCGATTCGCGGCATGCAATTAAATGACGTAGAGAAGAGTTTCGATCCCGCGGTTGCTGTTTACCAAGACGGTATTTATCTGGCGACAACGACCGGCGCGCTGTTGAATGTTTGGGATGCCGAGCGTATTGAGGTACTCCGTGGCCCACAGGGAACGCTATTTGGTCGTAATACTATCGGCGGTCTGGTCCATGTGATTCGCGCAAAGCCTACCGGCGAGTTGGGTGGCAAAATGTCGGCGACAATTGCTCAGGACGGGCAAAAAGATTTCAAGGGCACGATTAATTTCCCGGAATTTGCCGGCATTTCGACTAAGTTCACCGCGATGGATTTTGCAGGCGGCGAATACTTTACTAACAAGACGCGCGGTACCGAGGAGGGCAATACTGACTTAACCTCTTGGATGTTCAGTGCGCTATGGCGTCCGACCGAGAATTTTGACTTACAGCTTACTTACGATAACGTCAAAGACAGCACGCCGGTTCGCCCGGTAACTTGTTTGACCGAATCGCCGGAGCTTTTTGCATTAATTGGTCTCACTGGCGATAACTGCGCCAATAAGGATGATGAAGACTTTCATCGCACTACTTATACCTCTACAAAACAGACGGCTAGCATTGATTTGGAATCTTTTGCGCTACATGCCAATTGGGCCATCAACGATGATCATCGCCTCGTGGCCATTTACGCTAAACGTGATATGGAAGAGACCTCAAAGCAGGAATTTGATGGGATCGCCTTTGATGGTTTCCGTGTTTCGCGGCCGCAATTAGAGAATCAAGAAAGTCTGGAAGTACGTCTCGAATCTGACTTTTCTTGGGGCCGCACAACACTGGGTGGATTCTATTGGGATAGCGACTACAGCGCATGGCAGTCCACTTACTTCTTTGGTGGTTTTAACGATAGCCCGCGTTCAGATCAGCGAACAGAGAGCACGGCTTTCTTTGGTCAGGTGGACTGGGATATCAGCGAGCAATTGACGCTGTCTGTTGGCGGTCGATATACCAGTGAAGACAAGACATTCTGCCAAGCGTTCACGACACCAGATGAAAACGGCACTGTGGTAGATTTTGAAGGTGTTCGTAAGTCGCCGACTAAGGCTTGGGGATCCGGCTGTGAATCGTGGATGCTGCCCGCCTTGAATAATAACTTCACGGACCCGGTGACTGGAGAGGCCGGTGTGTTCGACGGCACTGAAAGCTGGAATGAGTTCACGCCCAAAGTGGGCTTGTCCTATGACTTTAGCGATACCGGCATGGTCTACGTTAGCTACACCGAGGGTTTCCGGTCGGGTGGTTTCAATGGTCGTGCGACGGGTGCGGCTAACGCCGGCCCCTACGAGCCAGAAATTGTTGAAAGCTGGGAATTTGGCTTCAAAACGTCATGGCGAGACAATACTTTACAGCTGAACGGCGCCATCTTCACAACTGATTATCAAGATAAGCAGGAAGATGTGGTGTTGCCTGGTACCGACGGTGCAGTAACCCTGACACTGGTACAAAACGCCGCTGCCGCGTCACTTGATGGATTCGAACTTGAAAGTATTTGGATCCCTGTTGAAGGCCTAACGCTGACCGCTAATATGGGTTATCTCGACGCCTCGTATGACAACTACATTGTTTCAGATCCGGCGGGACTACCGTTGGATAAGAGTGGGTTTGAATTGCGCAAAGCGCCTGAACTGAACTACGCTATTGGTGGTACTTATGAGTGGGCGCTGGCGAATGACTCCTTCGTTGTCGCTGCGGTGAATTATCGCTGGAAGGATGACTACGCAGTTAATGCTAGCTATGGTGGCCCTAAGCACTATTCAGCAGATCCACTGATTCAAGATGCCTATGGTATTCTCGATGCTTCGGTTAACTTTGAGACTGAGAACTGGCGCTTATCGTTCTTTGGTAAGAACCTGACTGATGAGTCGTATTTCTACCATGTACTTGATGTGGCGGCAGGATATAGTGCAACGTCGGCTACCGATGCCACCCCTGTCTATAACCCAGGATTGTGGACGTTCGGCACGATGAACCGTCCGCGTTATTTCGGTGCTGAAATACAATACGTGTTCTAAGGTTAGCCGTCGTAAAAAGGGCGCGATTTAGCGCCCTTTTTTATGCGGCTGATACTGCAAGCTAAGAGGGCGCATTGAATCGGGGCGTGTTGAAATAGTGTGGCGGTACGAGCGAAAAGCCTATGCGAATAGGACGCGGGGGTCAGCGGAGTTTGCCACATCATGTCCTATACACTTGGCCAATCGTGTTTTGGGGGATAGGCATCGGCATCGGTGAATTATACTGTCGTATACAGAGCTGATGGCAGAGCAGCGCGCCTAGCAACCGGTTGATCGGAGGGCAATCCTAACTGAACAGGGGAGTAGGCCTCGCATGGGCCGCTCCAATCGCCCTCATGCGATTAAGGTGTATCGCTGAAAAAGTCAGCGCGTGGAACACCTGCGGTGTCGTAGACTGGCTCGACTAAATCAACGCGATATTTGTTGACGGCGGCCTCAAATTCACAGGTATTGGCGAACAACTGGAGCGTGGCCAAATAAGGCTCAGCGGCAAAGTGCGCGGCCAGTGATGCCTCATCACGCCATTGTTCGAATACGTAGATCATTCCATCGTCAGCCGAATCAAGGCTCCAAATATAATGTTCACACCCAGCCTCTGTTCTTGAGCCGACTTGGTAGGGTTGGCTTGCTTCTAATAAGTGTGCGCGATGCTCCGCAGGAACCCGTATGCTGCCCGCTATAACGATAGGCATGTGCTGTTCTCCTTTTAATATTCGATGTTTGTAGGGCTGCCGATCCAGCCTGTGGGAATGATTCCGCCTGGGCCTTGGTAGATTAGATCAAATCTACGACTGGCATAGCGCCATCTATCGCCCGACAGTTGGTAGCGGTCGTGATAGACACCGACAAAGCGCAAAGAGTCCCCTTCGGCTGTGACGATCTCTTCTTCAAGATAAACGCGCCCCTCACCCTGGTCACCCTCGGCATTAATTTGCTGGCTAATGATTTTGTGGAGTACCACTGGGAAACCAGTCATTGCTGCAGTCCAGCGCTCCACGATTGCGGCGTTACCCTCTAGCCACTCACCCAGAAAAAACCAGCGAGCATCATCTCTCCACAGCGCGCCCCAATCCCCTGCATCTCGGCGTAGTACAGCATCGCAGTAGTCTGCATTGAGTCGCTCTATCGCCGTAATGGGATAAGTATCAAGCGGTAGTAAATTCATGTTCAGTTCCTATCTATGACTGATCGCTGCCCGCAGCTTCGGCGATATATTGCTCGATTTCCGCGCCTGTCGGATTGCGGCGTAAGGTTAGCCCACCGTTTATCTGTAGGTTTTGGCCGGTCATGAAGCATTCGTCGCTGCCTAGGAAAACAGCAGCAGCGGCTACGTCTTCTGAAGTGTTGAGACGCCCCATAGGATACTCTTTAAGGAAGACCTCCCTTAAACCGGGTACCGCAAGATGGGGTGCTGCCATAGGTGATTCGGTCAGGCCTGGCGAAAGGGAGTTGACCCGGATACCGCGCACACCAAATTCGTCGGCCACACCACGAACAACGTGATCAATACCCGCCTTGGTGCCGATATAGGCATGGTGATTGCCGACTAAAATAGTCGCGGTGGCTGAGGAGATTTGAATAATAGACGCTTGTGCGCTCATATTGCCAACTAAGCACTGCATAAATTGGTAAGGACCTTTAAATTGCAGTGCCATCATTTTTTCTAGGTCTGCCTCGCTGGTGTCTTCGAACGGCGTGAGCAAACCCCAGCCAGTGCTGTTAACGGCAATATCGAGAGTGCCATAGCGCTCTATGGTGGTGCTGACTGAATGTTTAATATCGGCCATGCTCGTGATATCGCAATAGATCGCAGTACCATTGATTTCACCGGCAATACGCTCTAATTCTTCAAAATTACGACCACCTACAACGACGTTAGCGCCCTCGGCGGCGAAGCGTCGCGCGATCACCTGCCCCATATTGTCGCGTCCTGCGGCGCCTAAGATCCACGCTGTTTTACCTGCTAACCGGTGCATAAAAATTCCTCGTCATATATTCATAGTAGAGATTCTTGTTAGAGCGTCATGCCGCCATCAATAGACAGGGCGATGCCCGTGACGAAGCCTGCTTCATCGCCAGCTAAGTACATCACCGCTGCGGCAACCTCATCTGTTTTTCCGATTCTGCCTACAGGGTGGAGGCTGGTGAAATAGCCCTTTAATGCATCGGGATCTTCACTTTCTGCGATTGAATTGAGCAGCAAAGGGGTTTCAACAAAGCCCGGTAAAATGGCATTGCAGCGAATACCGTATCCCTGCTGTGCGCTGTGAAGTGCCGTGCTCTCGGTCAGGCTAATAGCCGCTGCCTTGCTGGCACTGTAAGCACAAGTGCCGGCTAGTGCGCGCTTGCCCAATGCCGAAGAGATATTGATGATGCAGCTAGACTCACTTCTACGCAGATGCGCCAACCCCATTTTGCAACCCAGAAAAACACCGGTAGCGTTGACCGACATGATCTGCTCCCACAATGCGGTGTCCGTTTCCTCGATACTGGCCATTGCCCCGATACCGGCATTGTTAATAAGGATATCCAGGGTAATGCCGTCTTGCACGAGGTGGCTCATCAAGTCTTGCCATGCGACTTCACTTGTGACATCTAGCCTGTAGCAGTGAGCACCCTCGCCAAGTTCCACGGCTAATAATTGCCCCGCTGCATGGTTGAGATCCGCAATAACAACCTGCCATTTATGCGCGTGTAGTTTTCTGGCTATCGCTTCACCGATACCTGATGCCCCGCCAGTAATCAATGCCACTTTCGACACGTTGATACACCCTCCATTCGCTTAACAGCTTACTGATAGATACAGTGGCTAATAGATTTAAAGTTATCATAATCTCAAAGAAAAAACAGGCTGATCGGTTTTTTATTGATAAGTGGTCGCGCTCGAGAGTAGACTAGAAGCCTGATATCAATAGCGGATAATTGTCGATGCCTGAGCGCAGCAACACACAAATAATTTTAGCTAAACGACCTGTCGGTGAAGTACAAAATACTGACTTTCAATTCCAAGAGTCCGTGATTCCGGCTTTAGGTGAAAACGGCATTCTCTTACAGAATCTTCTTATTGCGCTAGATCCTGCGCTGCGGAGTTGGATGGATGATTTCGATGGCAGCTACATACCCCCGGTGCAGCTTGGCGCGGTGATGTCAGCGGTTTGTCTCTCGCGGGTCGTCGAGTCTAGAAATCCTGATTTTCCTGTGGGTACGATTGTACGTGGCTTAGCTGGATGGGAGCACTACACCATTGCGGGCGCTGATGGAGCTCGTCAAGTGCCCGGGCTCGAGATTGTTCAAGTTGATGAAGGTATCCCTTTGTCCTATTACTTGAGTATTTGTGGAACCACAGGGCTCACTTCTTATTTTGGTATGTTGCGTGTCGGGCAGCCGCGCAGCGGCGACACGATTGTGATCAGCGGTGCGGCGGGCGCTGTAGGTTCAGTCGCAGGACAAATTGCTAAAAACAACGTCGATTGTCGCGTGGTCGGTATTGCCGGTAGTGCGGAGAAATGTCGCTGGCTAACCGAAGAATTAGGGTTTGATGTGGCGATTAACTATCGCGAAACCGCTGATATGACCAGTGCCCTTCGCGATGCTTGTCCGCAGGGAATTGATGTCTTTTTTGACAATGTCGGCGGTGAAATCCTAGAGGCCGCTCTACTTAACCTCGCCATGGGCGCGCGCATAGTTATGTGCGGCACTATATCGAACTACAACAATGATGTGGATGATCGCTCTGGTCCAGAAAATATGTGGCAGTTGCTCGTCAAAAATGCACGGATCGAGGGCTTCACCGTTGCTTACTATGGCGCCGAATGGGCGCAGACGACGCTCAAATTAGCGCAAATGGTAAAATCAGGGGAGCTCAAGCATCGAGAGCAAATAGTCGATGGCCTCGACAATACCATCGATACATTTCGCGGCCTCTTCGTGGGTGCAAATCATGGCCGGCTGATGGTCAAACTCGCGGACTAAAGTAGCGATGAATAACGAGCACATGAGTAGGCATTATCGAGTGACAAGAGCTGCCGGCACGATCGGTAGCGCGGGTCTGTCGGATACATCACCGGTAAACATGCAGTGATGGGTATTATGCGCACTGCATGCCTTGAAGTTGCAACACGCAACATTCGAGTCAATGCAGTTCACCCAGGTAGGGTGGATACCGAAAGGGCTCGCTGCACTGGGACGAAAGCTGGTTTGGGTGAGGACGAATTTGCTGAGGCTATTTGCTCGTCGATTCCGCTTGGTCGATATGCTCAGTCTGAGGACGTGGCTGCTATGGTCGCTTTCTTATTCACTGATGCGGCAGCTTACTGCAATGGGTCAGAATATTTTATCGATGGAGGAATGCGTGCAGGAAATTAATTCAAACCTGCCCTTGAAGGGCTTGGTGGCAGTGGTCACAGGAGCGGCTGGTGGTATTGGACTTGCATGCGCTGAGCATGTCGTCGTCGCCGGTGCTACTGTTGTTATGGCAGATAACGATGTGAAGCGTGGCGAGGCTGCGGCGGCTGTTTTACAGGCGAAGTACCCTGCACAAGCTGAGTTTACAGCGCTTGACGTCACTGACGAAGCTGCGTGGAATAAACTCATGGACGATGTCGTCAGCCGACATGGGCGTGTCGATATCTTGGTCAATAACGCAGGTGTTTGCGTGCCAGCTAGACTTCAAGATGCGAGTTTTGAAGACTTTAAGCGTATGACGTCGGTCAATGTAGACGGTACTTTTTTGGGCGCCAAGGCGGCCATTCTCGCCATGAGATCCTCGGCAGCTGAGGGTGAGCCCGCACGCGGAGCAATTATTAATATATCCTCTATCGCTGGGCAGACTGCACTTATGGGCGTCGGTGGTTACTGCGCTACCAAGGCTGCGATCACTAATATGACACGAGCACTTGCGGTTGAGTGCGCCGAGCGACGTGAGTTTATCCGTATTAACTCAATACACCCCGGGACGGTTAGAACACCCTTAACTGAAGGCATCTATGGTGCAGACTACTTTGACGATAGCGCGCACTTTAGTCCGGTGCCGCTAAAGGATTTTGCGCGCCCAGAGGATATTGCGGCAGCAGTTGTCTACCTGGCCAGTGATGAGTCGCGGATGGTCACCGGCAGCGATTTAACCATTGATGGTGGTTTTACTGCCGGTATAGCGGGGGAGTTCTAGTAATGAGATTCACTGATAAAACGGTGCTTGTGACCGGAGGCACTTCTGGTATTGGTCGTGAGGCTTCGCTGGCTTTTGCAAGAGAGGGCGCGCGTGTCATCTTCACTGGGCGCGATGCGGTGCGCGGAGAAGCTGTTGCAGCCGCGATAGCTAGCAGCGCAGGTGAGGGCATGTTTTTACAGCACGATGTTGCTGATGAACAATCTTGGATTGAAACGCTGGCGGTTATAGGTGATCAGTATGGAAGTCTCGACGTGTTGGTCAATAATGCAGGTATTTTCACGCATGGTCCTATCGAAAATACTTCACTCGAAGATTTTCAAGAGATGTGGAAAACCAATGTAAATAGCGTATTTCTCGGAATGAAATATGCGATGCCATTATTACAAGCAGGTAGTGGAAAAGGCGCTATTCTAAACGTCAGTTCACTGTCTGGATTGGTTGGTCATCCTGATGTGGTTAGCTATTGCACGACCAAAGCGGCGTCGATTATGTTGACACGTGTTATGGCAATAGAAGCCGGTCCCTCTGTACGAGTCAATGCGGTAGCCCCCGGCCCGGTTTGGAACGAACTACTTGAACGCGCGCATGAGGGCCAGAACGCTGAGGAAATGAAGTCCTATTACCGAGAGTCCCAGCCACTTAAATTCCTAGGCGATTCCTCGGATGTGAGTAATGGTATTTTATTCTTATGTTCTGATGCCGCGCGCTACATTACTGGGTCTATATTCAGAATTGATGCAGGTCGCGGAGCCGATTAATACGGCACTGCGATCCGCGCGCCATCGTTATCTTGTGACAATAGTCACGCCAGCTACGCCAGGCGCACCATAGACTTGGGCATAGCCGGTCTGAAGCTTGCGAGGGACTTGACGCTGACCGGCGTCTTCCCGCAGTTGTAGGCAGAGTTCATGTACTTGTCTGAGACCTGATGCGCCTATTGGCTCACCGTTGGCAATGCAACCGCCATCCGTATTGACTGGCAGCTTACCGCTGATCTCAGTATGACCTTCGCGCAGCAGTTTCTCTTGTTCGCCGTGGGCGCAGAAGCCATTTTCTGCCATATGCATGACTTCAGCGCCAGATTCGGTATCTTGCAGCTGAGCGATATCAATGTCATTGGGTCCAATACCCGCTTGCTCGAAAGCGACATGGGCAGCATCTTCGGTTACCGTTTTTTGGCCTTCAATACCCATGCTTGGGCTGAAGACTTCAAAGGTCCCAAAACGCCTAGTTCGCATAACGCATGAAGATACAAAAACCGGTTTCTTGGTATATCGATGTGCATCTTCGGCTCGACAGACGATTAGTGCGACAGCGCCTTCCGATGGCGAGCAAAACATATTTTTACGCAGCGGCTCGTTAACCATCTTTGACTTCATGATCTCATCGAGGCTGATCGGTTGTCGTCGCCATGCATTGGGATTGAGTGCGCCGTTGCGGAACGCTTTTTCGGCAACGCGTCCTAGGGTCTCCTCACTGATACCGTGATCGTGCATATAGCGTTGAATTTTCAGTGCAAAAAACTGCGTTGTTAACGCAAAGCCCTCTTCGCCATACCAGTTACCTAGCCCCCACTCGGCTGGATCTACTTTGAACGCACCGCGTGGATGTTTGTCAAAGCCGCAAACCAAGCCAATATCGGCCGCGCCAGCGCGGATAGTATTGCAAGCGGCGGCGAGCGCGCTGCCTCCTGTCGCACAGCCGTTGGCTACGTTCATAAAAGGCAACCCGGTTAAGCCAAGTTCCGATACCAATGTATCGGCGTTACCGGCATCTGTGCTACCGCCGAAAGCAAATTGTATGTCTCGCCATGCCACGCCAGCGTTAGCTAGCGCATGATTAACGGCTACAGCACACTGTTGCAAGCCAGTACGATTGGCGGTCCTGCCAAATGGGTGGATGCCTAGCCCCACAATAGCGACATCTTGTTGCATCACTGATGCTCCTTTGGCTCAAATCCGTAGCCAATGACTTGCGTGTCATCTTCGGTTACATATAGCGGTTTAAACACCAGCTGCATCGACTGTCCGATTTCAGGTGTCTGTCCGTCTGGATAGAAAAGCTTTGCCTGAACTCGAACTTCCCCTGCCAGTTCAATATAGCCCAGCAGGAAGGGTGAAAATGGTACGTCCCCCGTAGCGGGTGGGAACGGTGGACTGGCGGGTGGAAAATTCTGTTTTGTCCAGCTCCACAGTGTGCCTGCGCTGGATAAATTCATAGATGTTTGTGCACCACTACTGCAACGTGAGCAGCGGCTAGCGGCGGGGAATGCGACGTTATCGCAGTCATTGCACAGGCTCCCCTTGAGAAGGGGTTGTGTACTGGGCCAATCAAAAAGCTCGGGATCTACTGCACGTTCAGGATACATGGCGCCTCTGAATAATTAAAAACAGACTGGTCGGTTTTTTCTTTGTCATATAGTATAGTTTCAACCATGCTTTTGATAGTCGGACAATTAAAGAGGTAATGATATGAGTAAGGCTGCGCTTAATGAGCGAGAATATCTTGCAGATATTGCAGCTCGCTTACTTGAACTCGATGCTAATGGAACTACGGATTCGGCACCCGAGCCGGTGACTTTTCCCGTTGAACCGTATTTTGATGCCGCGGGGCATAGTTTAGAGCAGTCGCTGATATTTTCGCGAGAACCTCAATTGGTATGTTTTTCTTCGGATCTACCAGGGCCTGGCGCGTATCGATGTTTCGATGATCTCGGCGTGCCGATTATTGTTCTGCGCAATTCGGCCGGCGAATTACGCGCGATGCTCAATGCATGTAGCCATCGCAATGCTCGGCTTGTCGAGGGCTGCGGAGTAGCTCGGCGTCTCAGTTGTCCTTATCATGCATGGGCATTTGATTTAAATGGCACATTAAAAGCGATTTATAAGCGCGAGTCATTTGGTGATATCGATATGGCAGAGTACGGTCTGACACGGCTGCCATGTCAGGAAAAGTACGGCATGGTCTATGTCTCCCCGGACCCTAATGGGGCGGTTGATATTGATAATTTACTCGGCGAGCTCGCGCCCGTATTCGATGCGTGGCGGCTCCACGAAGTACAGTTTGTTGCCAGTCATCAATTCAATATGCAATCAAATTGGAAGCTCGCATTAGATACCTTTTGCGAGGGCTATCACTTTGAACCGCTGCATCGCGAAAGCGTTGGAGATTATTCGCTGGGTAACC
Organism: uncultured Luminiphilus sp.; assembly: GCA_963926105.1. GTDB lineage: Bacteria > Pseudomonadota > Gammaproteobacteria > Pseudomonadales > Halieaceae > Luminiphilus. The sequence continues at coordinate 18,856 of CAWUVW010000011.1, forward strand.
TCAGCGCATTTGACACGTTTGGTCCGGGTGGCCGAAGTCACCGCCTAGCGTTTCCCAATAAGTGGTTGAGGGATTTAGCGGCGAAGCCGCGAGTGGATTGGGGTGATGCACCGACTATTTTTGAAAATTTCCAACTGGTTCATTTTCTTTATCCCAATATCTCACTGCTTATTTCGCCGACTGCCTGTGAGTTGTTCAGGATTTTTCCCGGTAAGTCCGCTACTGAGCATGTTACCCATTACAGTTGCTATTACCGGTCGGGTGCACAGCTCGAAACCGAACAACAGCATGCAGAGGCGCAAGCGCATTTCGAATTCATTGTTAAAGTCGTTGCTAACGAAGACTATTGGGTGAGCGCTAATGTGCAGAAGAATATGAATACTGGACTGCGAACACGCACTACATTTGGTCGTAATGAACCCGCTTTAATCAATATGCATCGGGCCTTTTCGGCCGCACTGAATCGCTGAATCATTCTTAGGAGCGCAAATTTTATGACAGCACGATTAGAGACGATCGACTTTTTTGCTGAGTCTCAGTTACGTGAACCCCATGCAGGGTATGCGGCTGCGCGTCAACAACAACCAGTGTATAAAGTGCCGGGGCAAGATACAGTGATGGTGTTTGGTTACGATGAGGTGCTCGAAGCGCTGATGAAGCCGAATGTTTTCTCTAGTCGAAATGAAGAGGCGTTACTGGGTAACTCGATCCACAACGCGCGTTGTCGGGAAATATATGCCCGCGGCTGGCCTCAGGAGGAGACTTTACTGACTAATGATCCGCCATCACACACGCGCTTTAAAAAGTTAGTTAATCGTGCATTTACGCGCGACAAAGTCGCCGAGATGGAGAGCCATATTACGGATATTGTCGATAACCTTATCGATAAGTTTATTGATGATGGCCAATGCGAATTTATATCTCAGTTTGCGATACCGCTGCCCTGTACAGTCATAGCGCAGCAGCTAGGTATCGATGAATCCCATGTGCAGCAAGTTAAGCTTTGGTCAGATGCGTTTATTGAACTCATTGGCAGTGAATTGTCGGAGAACGAGCAGGCCAAACGTGCCGAAATGGTGGTGGAGTTCCAGCATTATTTACATGCTCGCATTGAGGATCGTCGCACCAATCAGAAACCGGATATGTTGACGGATTTGGTCAATGCACAAGTAGATGATGAAAGGCCTTTGAATGCAGGTGAGTTGTTGAGCGTTGCGCAGCAGTTAATGGTGGCGGGTAATGCGACGACCTCTCATATGTTGTCTGGCGGCTTGCTGACTTTGATTGACCATCCTGATCAGTTTGCGAAAGTGCGGGCGAATTCAGCACTTATTCCGAACATGGTGGAAGAGCTGCTCCGAATGCAAACGCCTACGCAGGGTATGTGGCGCCACGCCAAAGAGGATACGCAGTTAGGGGGCGTTCCAATTGCGGCAGGTACGATGATGCTGCTTATGTTTACCTCAGCTAACCGGGATGAAAAGTATTTTAAACAACCCGATCAGTTCAACGTCGAGCGAGATTTTTCTGCTGCTCATTTGGCGTTTGGGCGCGGTATTCACACCTGTATTGGCATGATGCTTTCTCGCCAAGAATTGGTGTGTGCTTTCCGTAGGATTTTTGCGCGGATGGATAATTTTAAACTTCAGAACGCCGACGCGCGACCTGCGTATTTACCGTCGCTAATGTTCCGAGGGCTACACACTTTGCCGATCACTTTCGACAAAATCGAGGGCTAGGGTTATGTCTGGAAAACGGAAAAATGTCTATCTCATCTGTGGCGGAAATTATCATGATTTTGATTTCGCACGACTAGAGCTTTTGAAGCTGCTTGCCGAGCATGATTTTATTCGTACGCGTGTGGCGAGTGATTACAGCGATATAGCGGGGATATGCGCATCAGATTTATTGATTACTTACACCTGCGATATCGTACCGGACAGGGCCGGACAAGCGGCTCTTAAAACGTTTGTGGAGGGTGGTGGTCGTTGGTTTGCGCTTCATGCGACCAACTCTGTATTGCAATGGCTAAGCCATGATCCACCGCTACTTCGCGCGCCAAGAGATGATCATGATTTTATGGATGTGCTTGGCAGCCAATTCTTGGCGCATCCTCCTGTGGGACCGTTTACGGTACAGGTAACTGACCCTAATCATCCACTGGTGGCGGGAATCTCTTCTTTCGAGACGACTGATGAACTTTACTTGTCCGAATATCACGGTGAAAACCAACCGCTGTTGCATACCGAGTTCACTGGTATGGTCGACGCCTTCGAAGATAATGACTGGACAGCCCAGCAACAACATTTAGTTGCCTACTTGAGAGAATACGGCAGTGGTGAAGTGTTTTATTTGACACTGGGTCACTGCCGTTCGACCTATGATATGCAGCCGTTGATGGAGGAGTATCCAGAAATCGAACGCTGCAGTTGGGAGCTGCCGGAATATTACGAGCTTTTGCGCAGAGGTATTCGTTGGGGAGTGAGCGAGTGAGGGGTCCAGTGCGCCGAGCGAGCGATGAGCGAATCGCTCGTGACGGCGCGACCTGGAGAAATCTCACTGTTGCGCAGGCCGCTTGGTCATTAGCGCAAACGAGTGCCGATACCCCCGCTTTTTATCTCGAGTCTGGGACGGTCAGTTATGGTGAGCTGGCCTCCCAAGCTCGTCGCTTAATTGCAGGTCTGCAAGCGCTCGGTTTACAAACGGGAGATCGAATAGCTTTTCAATTACCGAACTGGATTGAAGTGGCTGTTATCGATATAGCCGCTTCTGCGCTCGGTCTTACGGTCGTGCCCATTGTGCCGATCTATCGAGATCGAGAGCTGGCATTTATTCTTGCCGATGCGCAGGTGCGCGCCGTATTTATTCCACAAGCCTATCGAAGCACTGACTTTCTGCAAATGTATCAGAGGTTAGCCGCCGACTTGCCAGCATTAAATACACTGATTGTTGTGCGTGGCGACGAGGACTTCGCATCGGAATCACTTGTTTGTTCATTTGAGCAACTCTTAGTTGACACGGGTAAAGTGCTCCATCTCGAAGATGTCGATCCGAACAGCGTAAAGGCAATTTTATATACCTCGGGCACCACAGGCAGTCCCAAGGCGGTCATGCATAGTCACAACACTTTGACGCGTGTGATTGATAATATGGTTGAGCGACTTACGCTTACCGATGCCGACAGAATGCTTATGGCCTCGCCAGTGACGCATATCACCGGTTATGCAAACGGCATTATGATGCCATTTGTGACCGCTACGACTACTGCGCTGATGGAGCGATGGGAAGCTACAGCAGCGGTCCAATTCATTAATGCAACTCAGGCGACATTAAGTGTGGGCGCAACCCCTTTTCTGAAAGAGCTATTGGACGCATCAGAGCGGCTTAATAGCCGATTGCCCTCCATGCGTTTCTTTGTATGTGGTGGTGCTGCGGTCCCACCGCAGCTTATTTACCGCGCAGGGCAGGTACTGGAAAAGTGTCGTGCATTCCGCGTTTACGGAAGTACTGAAGCACCGATTATCACTATTGGTTGGCCCGGCGATGACGAGCGTCAGCTCGCCGCCGAAACCGATGGTCAAGTCTTTAACTACGAAGTGCGAATCCTAGATGATGAGGGCTGCGTGGTGCCACAGGCTGGAACGGCAGGCGAGATTGCAGCGCGGGGTCCGGGCATGATGCTGAGATACCAAGATGATGATCAGGATGCCTCTACTTACAGCGATGGCTTCTTTTTGACGGGGGATATTGGGTTTGTGACCGAGGGCAATGCGATAGTCATTACCGATCGTAAAAAAGACATCATTATTCGTGGCGGAGAAAATATCAGTGCTAAAGAAGTCGAAGATGTCCTCCATGGGCACCCGTTAATTCGTGAGGCGGCAGTTGTATCCATGCCTCATGAAAGGTTGGGTGAAGGCGTCTTTGCTTACTTGCTGTTAGATAATGAAACCGACTTACTGACACTCGCAGATGTCGCTAGCTTTGCTGAACAAGCGAAGCTAGCTCGTCAGAAAATTCCAGAGGCCATAGAAGTGCTTAGTGAATTTCCTCGCACACCTTCAGGCAAGGTGCGCAAGGACCGATTGCGCGCACGCTTACTAAAGTAACGTTAGCCCGGTGCCAGCATGATTTTGCAGTGGTCGTTGGGTTTTCGCAGTCCTTCAAAAGCTTCGGCAAAGCCCGCATAGTCCACAGTACCGGTGCACATGCTTTCTACTTCAACGCGATCTGTGGCCATTAGCCCCGCAATGAATTCGAAGTCAGCCTTGTGGTAGGACAGTACAAACCGGGCCACCAACTCTTTGACCATGGCGGTAGCTGGAACGAAGAAGTCTTGTCGCGTGCAAAATCCGACAATAATTAGCTCGGATCCGTATGCGGCTATGTCTATTGCATTGGCGATCATTCCCGGCACCCCCACGCACTCGAAGATAATATCTGGGGGAGCGCCCGCGATTTTTGTGAACGCGGCGCCCACATCTTCCTCTTGAAAAGGATTAATGCTCGCTGTCGCGCCATAGCGTAACGCAGCATCGGCGCGAATAGATTCGGGTTCACTGACCACAATATTGTAGCCACCCATAAAACGAGACCAAAAGGCAATCGACAGCCCGACCGGCCCGGCGCCCATAATCAGAATGTTTTTGCCTTGTAACCCGGATGTCATTTTTGCGGCGTGCAGTCCCACCGCCATAGGTTCGATCAGCGCGCCCTCAACCCATGATATGGATTCAGGTAAAATGATTGAATTGTGCGTGTCTATGCAGACAAAGTCAGCAAAAGCCCCTGGGTCTTGCATACCCACAATACTTTTTAAATCGCATTGCCAGGGTTTACCCAAACGACAAGGGGTGCAATTGCCGCAGGTGTGAAAGGGTAGCCCCGTGACGCGTGTACCGGTTTTCCAATCGCCACCAACACCTTTGCCTTTGGCCACGACTTCACCGACATATTCATGTCCGGGTATGGTACCCGCCGGAAGCGCGCCTTCGTGATTCTCTGTTCCGTGGAGGTCTGTGCCACAGATTCCACAGCGTTTCACTGCAATCACCACTTGGCCGGGCCCGGGTGTTGGATCCTCGACTTGCTCGATGCTTAGCGGTGACCCCGGTTGATTAAATACAGCTGCTCTCATGGCGTGATGGCCTCTAAGTGATTAATCCAACTGAATGCTACCACATTAAAAACAGGTTAGTCGGTTTGTTATTGCAGTGCATGTCGGCATGACTCATACTCATATAAAATAGCGGATAGGTGAGTGTTATGAGTGACACAGACAATGCTAATGATGCACTGGGGGCAGCACGCTGTCACGGGCGACCTTACAGCGAAATGCTACTTGAAGAGACACGCCCTATACCGGATGTGATCGCGACTGATCGGTACCGATTTTTAGGGGATGAAGATCTCTCTGTTGAGCGTTACATAGGGAAAGATTTTTTCCGCTTAGAAGCGGAAAAAATGTGGCCTCGGGTTTGGCAGATGGCGTGTCGCGAGGAAGATATCCCTAATATTGGCGATTACCTTGTCTACGAAATTTTAGACTTCTCGGCGATTATCGTCCGCAGTGCGCAAGACACCATTCAGGCGCATTATAATTCTTGTTTACATCGTGGGCGGCAGCTCGCTGACGATGCAGGTAATAGTCGTGCATTTACTTGTCCGTATCATGGTTTTTCGTGGAATTTGAACGGCAGCCTGCGGCACATTCCATGCGAATGGGATTTTCCGCATCTAGCCGATCGCGATATGACTTTGCCAGCGGTTAATGTGGATGTTTGGGGTGGTTTTGTCTTTGTCAATTTCGATGAAGATTGTGAGTCTCTTGCAAGCTATTTAGCACCCTATCCCGAGGTATTTGAGCGTTGGCGCCTAGAGGACTGCACTAAAATTGTGCACGTCGCCAAGGTAGTTAACGCGAACTGGAAGGTGGTATCTGAAGCATTTATGGAGTCGCTTCATGCACGTCAGACGCATCCGCAAATTTTGCCATTTTCAGCAGACACCAATGCGCGTTATGACATTCTCGGCGATCATACAAATTTGAGTATTACCCCCATGGGCGAGCCGAGCCCGCATTTGTATAAGACCGGTAGAAAGCCGAGTGATCAAGAGGTGCTAGACACGCTCACTCAACTGTCGGGCCGGGTCACGGGGGAAGACAGATTGATGCTGCCTGAGGGTCAGTCTGTGCGTAGTTTTATGGCCGAAATGAGTCGTCAGGGATTTGCGGCAGAAGATGGGCGCGACTATTCCGATGCGACTGATGCGGAGATGTTGGACGCCATGACCTTCAATGTATTTCCTAATTTCTCACCCTGGGGCGGTTATCCGCCCAACGTCATCTATCGCTGGCGCCCGAATGGTTGGGATGTCGACTCCACACTGATGGAAGTGATGTTGCTGAAGCGAAACCCTAAGGATGGTCCTGCGCATGCAGTAGCCGAGATCCATTTCTTGGGTGAAGATGAGCCTTGGTCGACGGCGCCGGAGCTCGATGCACTGGGCCCAATTTTCGACCAAGATATGGATAATTTGCCCTTCGTACAAAAAGGCATGAAGTCATCTCGCGATGGGCGAGTGTCACTGGCTAACTATCAGGAAGTGCGAGTGAGACATTTCCATCAAGTGATGGACCGCTATCTGACTAAGTAGTCAGTGGCGCTTGGTAGCGCCTCAGGGGGTATTGTGAGAGATGATGAATTCAGCAACGGATTGGTCGTGCTCTCCGGTGCTGGCGGCTTCAAACATTTCTCTAACGCGCGATTTAATGTACTGCACCATGCGCTCTTGTCTTTGGCTCGAGTTATGGGACAGTTTGTTTAAGGCCATCCCCTCGAATGAGAATTGACAGACGTCCATAGCGAGATCAAACAGCGCGCCGGCATCGGTCCATTCGGGGAATATTTCTCGGATGGAGTCGGTCCAGCGCTCCTCGAATTTTCGGGTCCCCGCTTTCATGACGACCTTTAATTCTTGGTCGGTTCGGGATGCGACCAGTAGCTCATGGTAGGCGACGAAATATTTTGTGTGTAAGTGCTTCCAGTAGATGTCTAAGCCACTATCTAATCGCGCATCAGCATTTTTAAGCTGTTTATGTATATCTTTTCGAAAGGCGGCTATCCTTGTCTCGATAATGTGATCCACTACCGCTGAAAGCAGACTTCGCTTAGATGGGAAGTGATGGATCATGGCACCTCGAGAAATCTTAGCACGATCTGCGATTTTCTTGGTCGAAGTATTCGCATACCCAAAGTCGTAGAAGCAATCAACGGTTGCCTGCAAGGTTTGGGCTCGAGTTTTCTCGCTTTTCTCTTCTTGCTTACTCAGGGGTTTCATAAGTGCGACCTATGGCAGTGGTGAGTAATCGTTTGCAGCGACGCCATACCAATAACACACTTAGTCTTCGCTGCCCCTGCAATAAAAAAGCAGGTCGTCCTGTTTGTTATTGAGTGTATACCTATGTTAATGTTTGTCACTTAAAAATTATGCTTTCTTCGAGTATTCATGTCACTTTACCTTACTTCTGAGCAGGTCGCATTTCGTGATGAAGTGCGTGAGTTTCTCGCCACCCAACTCACCGACGAGTTGCGAAATGCCGTCAATGCTACGACGACGGTATGGGTCGAAAAGTCTAAAATGCTGGCTTGGCAACAAAAGCTGGACGCGAAGGGTTGGGCCGTTCCTCATTGGCCCGTTGCCTACGGCGGTACAGACTGGACGCCGATGCAGCATTACATTTTTGAAGTTGAGTGTGCGTGTGCTGGCGCGCCAGAATTGACGGCCATGGGTGTCAAGATGGTGGGTCCAGTCATTGTCCGATTTGGCTCAGATTCGCAACGTAATTATCATCTGCCACGAATCATTTCTGGAGAAGATTTTTGGTGCCAAGGCTTCTCTGAGCCGGGTTCAGGTTCTGATCTGGCAAGTCTTCAGTGTCGCGCTGATCGCGATGGTGATGACTACGTGATCAACGGCAGCAAGATCTGGACGACCGATGCGCATCATGCCAACCGCATCTTTGTGCTTGTGCGAACCAAAAAGGAAGATCGCCCCCAGAAAGGTATTAGCTTTATTTTGGTTGATATGGCGACACCAGGTATTACTGTTACCCCAATCCTGTCGGTCAGTGGTGACCATGAGGTGAACCAAGTATTTTTTGAAGATGTACGTGTGCCTAGAGAAAATCTCGTTGGCGAAGAGGGTGCGGGATGGACTTATGCTAAGTATCTCCTCGGGTTTGAACGTGGTGGAAGCCTTAAGGCCGAGCGACTGAAGCAGGAACTCGCTCGCGTTGAGCGCCTGTTAGATAGTCCCGCCTGTTCTGGGCTAGATGCCTTTACTCGAGAATCTATCGTGCGGGATGTGGCGCGTATCGAAATCCAGCTCGAGAGTCTCGCTTACACTGAAATACGCGTAATTTCTAAACTTGAAGCAGAGGGTGGTGAGCCGGGTCCTGAAGCGTCTATATTAAAGGTTGAATTTACAGAAATTTTACAGCGTATCACTGAGCTGGCAATGTCAGCGATGGGCCCTTATGGTGCGGTGCTCGCGGCCGAGCGGGATGACGTTGGGAACACCTTTGCGGATATCAAGTCCGCCGCATGTTCTGACATGCTGCCAATCGTGCCTCGGTATTTAAATTTCAGGGCGGCGAGTATTTATGGCGGATCCAATGAGGTGCAGCGAAATATTATCGCAAAAGCTGCATTGGGTTTGCCTTCTTAGATGGACGTCCTAATGAATGAAGAAACGCGCATGTTGGTGGCGAGCGCAGAGCGCTTGATTGCTGCTGACTATGACTTCCACCGACGACAGTCGCTGATTCGTGAGGCGGGTACAGGTACCGTGTTGGCTAAATGGCCCGAGTTTTCTGATCTTGGGTGGACGGCGCTGGCCCTTCCCGAGGCGTTGGGCGGCTATGGCGATGCGAGTGACCTTCTACACTTGGTGAGAACTTTAGCGCGTGGGCTGGTGATGGAGCCAGTCGCCAGTGTGGCCCTGGCAGCACAGGTTTTGTCACGCTTACACGCGATTACCACCCTGGATGAGATTATGGCTGGTGTGTTGACGGGCAGCGTGAGACCCATAGTCGCATTAGCTGCGGCCGACTCTGGTTATGCACCTACTTTTTCTGGACTTGTCGCGCAAAATAATAATGAGCGATGGCAGTTAAGTGGTGGCCGTAGTCTGGTGTTAGACGCGCCTGCAGCAACACATTTTATGGTGAGTGCGACCATCGATGGCCGAGACAACGCACTATTTCTAGTGCCGGCAGATAGCGTTGGCGTGCAGCTATCCTCGGTCTCAGGTACAGATGATCGCCGTCTAGGAACGCTGCGCTTAAACGACGTTAACTTGCCCCGTAGTGCGCTGCTTGCACGTGGTACACCAGCGACGGCACTTGTTGAGTTTGCGGGTGATCTCGCGACTACGCTGCATTGTGCTGATGCATTGGGCGCAATGGAAATGTTGCTCGATCTAACGGTGGAGTACGCTTCTCAACGTAAACAATTTGGTCGAGCTATCGGTAGTTTTCAGGCGCTACAGCATAAGATGGCGGATATGTTTATGGCGGTGGAACGGGGGCGCTCAATGTTTGCTTTACTCGCAGAGTCTCTAACGGGAGACGACACTGCCGTTGACTTCCGCCGCAGGGTGTCCATGGCGAAGGTTGAGATCAGTGATGGTGCTACCCTGGTAGGGCAGCACGCGATACAAATTCACGGCGGTATCGGAACTACTGACGAACTAGCCGCGGCACACTATTTTAAGCGTCTCACGGCTGCCGCGGTTTACGGTGGTGACAGCCGATATCATTTAGGCCGATACCTGTCTTTACGCTGAAGTGGCTTAGCCGACTGTCTTTGTCAGTCCGCCATCGATCACGCAGTTAGCGCCTGTGATAAAGCTGGCGGCGGGACTGGCAATAAAAGTGACGTAACGGCCAACTTCGTTGGCATCCGCCATGCGGCCCATCGGCAGCGCCTGTAATGTCTGCTCGTATAAATCTGCCATATTGTCTTTGACCCACTCCCAGGCGCCGCCTTCTACATATACAGGCCCCGGTGAAACCGAATTGACGCGGATGCCGTCTTTACCGTGACGTTGTGACAAAGTCTTTGCCTGCGTAATTAACGCCGCTTTTAGCGCCATAAATCCTGCTGGACTGGGCGCAAAATATTCCAAAGCTGCGGTGCTGCTAATGAAGATCACTGAGGCCGCTTCTGACTGCTCAAGTGCGGGTAGCAGCGTCTCAAAACCGCGTACAGCGCACATCAAGTCCACATCGAAAAACCCTTGCCATGCGGTTGCAGCATCCGCCCCCATCGCTGTACCGCCGGTGACGTTAGAAATAAAGATATCGACGCCGCCCAGTGCCTCATTGGCACTTGATAACCACGCTAAATAAGCATCCATATCGTAGAGATCTACAGCGCCGCCAATCGCGTTCACGCCAAGCGCCTTTAGTTCGCTAACAACCGCTTGAACATCGGCCTCGTTGCGGGCGCAAATGGCGATGTCCGCGCCTTCAGATGCCAGACTTTTCGCTATTGCTAGTCCGATACCTCTAGTCGCTCCGGTGACAATGGCTTTCTTGCCTTTTAATTGCAGATCCATAACAGCTCCTGTGGGGCGGCAGGCTCGCCGCAAAGTTTATTAAATGTAGGATGAACGATGCCTATTTGCCTCCACAGTGTAAGCCAGACAAAAAGAGGTTTACAACCTAAAAAAGACAGGTTAGCCTGTTTTTATCTTAAACATCTACAGAGGATATTCCATGACGCCTACCAGCGATCAGCGCAAGGCAATGTATACCAGCATTGTCAGAAGCCGAGAGTTTGATGACCGTATTCTCGAACTTTATTTTGCCGACAAAATGCCCGTCTTTGATTTGGGTAAAGGGCTTATTCCCGGGGAGATCCACAGTTCTCATGGACATGAACCTTGTGCCGCCGGAACAATGATCCATCTTCTTCCTGAGGATACCATTACCGCGAGCCACAGGCCGCATCATCAGGCGGTCTGCAGGGGCTTAGACCTTAGCAAACTGGCAGCGGAGTTGATGGGCAAAAAAACGGGCTACTGTGCCGGCAAGGGTGGCCACATGCATATTTATTCTCAGGCGCATAATTTTAGCTGCAGCGGCATTATTGCTGAGGGTATGGGCCCGGCTGCGGGCGTTGCCTTGGCGAATAAAATGCGCAAGCAGCCAGGGATTGCGGTCAGCTATATGGGTGAGGCCGCTGCTAATCAGGGCGCGTTTCACGAAGTCATGAATATGGCGGGCATTTATAAACTGCCTTATATCTGTGTCATAGAAGACAACAACTGGGGCGTTAGCGTCAATAAGCAAGCGTCTACTGCGGTGGCCCGCAATAGCGATCGTGCAAGCGCTTATGGCGTTTACGGCGAATACGTTGAAGGCAACGACTGCGATGCAATTTTCGAGGCGATGGCGCGGTGTGTTGAGCGTGCTCGTAGCGGCGGTGGCGCCTCGATACTTGAGATTCAAACCTTCCGGCTCAAAGGACATATGCTCGGCGACACGATGGACTATGTACCTAAAAAGGAAATTGAGAGCCTCAAGGATTGCGTTGTTGACTATCGCGCAAAACTGATCGAAGACGGCGTGGTTAGCCAGATTGAGGTGGACGATATTATTGCGCAGGTAAAGAAGGAGGTTGATACCGCAATTCAATTTGGAATCGATAGTCCATACCCAGAACCTGATGACGCCTTTAACGGCCTTTTTGCGGGGACCTCACGATGAGCAGCGAAAGAATTTTAACAGTAGCCCGTGCCGGTCGAGAGGCGGTCATGTGGGAAATGGAAAACGATCCCTCTGTATTTGTGTTGGGTGAAGATGTTTTCACCTTTGGCGGGGTATTTGGTACCGCTGATGGCTTGGGCGAAATATTTGGTCCTGAACGAATTCTCGATACACCCATTTCTGAGACAGGATTTATCGGCCTTGCGACGGGTGCAGCTATGGCGGGTATGCGCCCGATCGTTGAGCTCGCCTTTATTGATTTTATCGGCGTCTGTTTTAACGCGATTGCTAATTTGGCAGCCAAGCATCAATACCTTTCAAACGGCCAAGTAAAGATACCCATGGTATTGATGCTCGGAGCGGGAGGAGGCTATAACAACGGTGCGCAGCATTCGCAGTATCTGCTGTCGACGCTTGCACATATGCCCGGCATGGTGATCGTTGCGCCGTCTAACGCTTATGACGCCAAAGGCTTGATGCATGCAGCCATTCGCAGTGATGATTTTGTCGTCTATGTGGGTCAGAAAAAGGTGGCGGGTATTGGCTTGCTCGGATCCCCTATTAAGACATCGATGGCCGCCGTGCCGGACGAGCCTTATACCATTCCTTTCGGTGAGGCGCGGATTGTTCAGGAAGGCACTGATATTACCTTCGTCGGTGTCAGTTGGACGGTGCATCAATGCATTCAGGCAGCAGAGCGCCTCGAGGCGCAGTACGGTGTTAGCGTGGAAATTATTGATCCCCGAACAATTGTCCCGCTGGATCGAGAAGCTATTTTTAAGTCGGTCAGTAAAACGGGCCGGCTTTTGGTCGCCGATGAGGATTATCAGGATTTTGGCTTCACCGGTGAGGTGATCGCAGGTGTGGTTGAGCGAGATCCGACGATCCTTAGATCTCCGCCAGTCCGAGTTGCTAATCCCAACGTCAATATTCCATTCTCACGTCCCATGGAACAGCGAGTTCTGCCGACTGCAGATCGAATTTTTGAAGCGACTGTCGCGCTTCTCGGCCTCTAAGGAGATATAGCAAAAATGACTGATGTCATTGTACCGAATGATATGTGGGACGACGATAGAGAGGGCGTTATCGTAAGCTGGCTCTATCTCTCTGGGGCTTCGGTCACCGAGGGTGAGGTGTTGTGTGAGGTAATGGTTGAAAAGGCACAGTCTGATTTGTTGTCGCCAGCCAGTGGAATCCTGACAATCGTAGAGGAGGCCGATGCGATTGTAAGTCGAGGGCAAGTGATTGGCCGGGTTGACTGATTTTAGGCGCAGTGAAACGTGTCTTTGTTGCTAACCGGAGTTGATGTTCAAGCACAGCTAGAAAGCGAGCAGCTGCGGCTATCAAACCCAATATCAAAGGCCAGCGTTGTCTTTTGGGAGGCAAATCCTGCGCTGGTCGTAGGTATACGTGAGATGCGATTGCCTCGAGCAGTGCCGGCGGTGGAAAGAATGGCTGAAGCAGGTTGGCAAGTTGCGGTCCGTCGTTCGGGTGGTAGTGCTTTCCCAGTGACCCAAGGTGTTTTGAATATCTCGTTGATGACGCACGTTCCTGTGAATTTGGACCTTGGCTACCAACAATTTTGTGAAGCAATCATCGCCGGTTTGGGTCCGCTGGGATTGCCAATTGCAGTGGGTCCGACCCCGGGCTCTTTTTGCGACGGCCGATATAACTTAATGATCGATGGCCGGAAAATTGCGGGGACGTCGCAGCAGTGGCGACGGCTTCCAGGCAATCAAGTGCGCTGTTTGTACCATTGTGGTCTACTCGTCGATGCGGTAACTAACACGCTTGTTGAGGCGGTAAATCGATTTTATAGCGAGGCTGGCGCGTCCCCAGATAGTTTTGTCGACGCGAAGGTTATTGCCAATATGCGCGATTTTTCCTCTGCGTGTACGACAAGCAAAGCAGCCTTTATGCTGCGAAATATGGTTAAAGATATGAATATAAATAATATCTCGCGAGATAACTTCCAGAGGCAGCAATGAAACTTTATGACTCTATTGGACCAAATCCCCGTTTAGTACGCATGTTTATGGCCGAGAAAGGTATTGCCGTCGATACCATCGATGTTGACATTTTGGGCGGCGAGAATCGCCAGGCAGCCTTTCTTGCGCACAATCCCGCTGGAGAACTGCCTGCACTTTTGCTTGATGATGGCTCAATTTTGGCTGAAACACAGGCAATTTGTGAGTATTTAGAGGAAATTTATCCGCAGGCTTCTCTGGTCGGTGAGACGGCAGAGCAGCGCGCTAATACTCGGATGTGGGTGCGGCGTATTGAAGTCAATATTAACGTGCCGCTCACTAATGGCTTCCGGTATGCAGAAGGATTGCCCATGTTCGAAAATCGTCGTCATTGTATTCCCCAGGCAGCGGACGACTTAAAGATTTTGGCGCGTCAAGGACTGGCCTGGCTGGAGGAGCAGCTCCAGGGTCGAGATTATATGACAGGGGGTCATTTCAGCCTCGCAGATATTACTTTGTTCCCCTTTCTCGAGTTCGGCAGTTTAGTGGGTCAGGGACTAGATCCAAAGGTCACGCCTGAACTGGCTGCTTGGTTCGATCGCGTAGCCCGGCGACCCTCCGTGGCCGCCAGTATTCACCACTCTGAGCGTTGAGTTATTAATAACTGAGCGATAGAAACAATCAGTCGATGTTTGTTGACACGCACTCAATGTTAGCTAAGACACGAGCCAGAGGAAGTAACGGTATGGGATTTGGCTCGGTGGTGAAGACTATGTTGTCGCGGCTGAACCAAAGAGTAGCGTGGTTACTTTTTACGCCTGAGATTTTTGATTAGTACTCATGGGTTAGGTTTTCGTGAACGGTTAAGTGATTGTTGGACGATATAGAAACGCCCTGGCTTAAATAAAAAAAGGAGGCCTTCGCTATGACCCGCACAATTAACGTGTTGAAGTTTTATCTTTGTATGCTCGCCATACTCTTTGTGGTGATTTCACAGGTTTACATTGCGGTTGCCGAAGAGCCTGAGACGCTGTCCTCGACCGATGAAATGCGCGTGGTATCGGGAGCATTGGGAGATCGTGAGTCATTGCCGGGTGCCGCGCTATACGCTCGTCATTGTATGGCATGTCATGCTGGCCAAGTTTACAAGGCACCGCATACATCGTGGCTAGAAATGATGCCAGCGCGCACCATTTATACGACGATGACTGAGGGCTTAATGCAGGTTCAGGCCGCTGAATTATCCGATGCTGAGAAGCGTCATGTCGTCGAGTATTTATTACAAGAACCTTTTTCTGATGAGCAGGTAGCGTTACCGGCACTCAATTATTGTACGGGAGCTGATGCGCAATCCACTGCTTTTAATGCGAATGAATTGACTGGCTGGGGGCGCGATACAAGTCGCTTTGTGCCCGCCGAGGTTGCGGACTTAGCTGTTGCAGATATACCTCGGCTAAAAATGAAGTGGAGTTTCGGTTTTCCCAATGCGGTGCGTGCTCGCTCGCAGCCTGCTGTCGCCATGGATAGCGTTTTTGTGGGTAGCCAAGATGGCACGGTATACGCTTTCGATCTTGACACTGGTTGCGTTCGATGGGCATACCGGGCTAGCGCTGAAGTCCGCACTGGTATCGTTCCTGGACAGTTTGGAGGCGCGCCAGCTGCCGTTTATTTTGGCGATATTATCGCGAACCTCTATGCGGTCAATGCACACACAGGAGAATTACTGTGGAAGGTGAGCGCCGAAGATCATCACAGTGCCACTTTGACTGGAACACCGGCCTACCACGAAGGCGTGGTATATGTGCCGGTCTCTTCACTGGAGGTCATTCCCGCGGCAGCGGCAGATTACGAATGTTGTACCTTCCGCGGCAAGGTGGTTGCCTATGATGCTCAGGATGGATCAGTTCGCTGGAAGAGTTATTCCATCCCCAGTGAGCCGGTGGAAACCGGACGCACCAGTGCGGGTATGCGGGTGTTATCTCCCTCCGGTGCGCCTGTGTGGACTAGCCCAACCCTAGATGTTGCTAACAATAGGCTGTTTTTTGGTACGGGAGAGAATTATTCAACCCCCGCGGATAATAACAGTGACGCCATTGTCGCCGTCCGCCTAGATACGGGGGAGCGTATCTGGTCGCGACAAATCTTTTCGGGGGATGCGTGGAACGTCGCTTGTATGATGTCGGTAGAACATCCCAACTGCCCGCCAGAACAAGGCCCCGATTTTGATCAGGGCTCCAGTCCATTGCTCATTGATACCAAAGATCACGATAAGGTCTTAGTGGCCGGTCATAAAGACGGATCTGTCATCGCCTATGATGCGAATACCGGCGAGCAGCGTCATTGGGTGACTAAAATTGGTCGCGGTAGTATCCAGGGCGGTGTCCACTTTGGCATGGCAGCAGAAGGCACGAGGGTTTACGCCCCAATTAACGACATGAACAACACACGTAACGGCGACGTACTTGACCCCGCCCTGGCGCGACCGGGCCTAAATGCCATTGACGCCAACACGGGTGAGGTCTTATGGAGTCACGTGCAAAGCAATGTTTGCGGTGATGATCGTCCGCTGTGTGATCCCGGTATTTCGGCACCTGTGACTGCCATTCCCGGCGCTGTCGTTGCCGGACATCTAGACGGGTATCTCAGATTTTATGCCGGCGATACGGGCAGGGTTTTGTGGGAGTTCGACACTACCGATCACTTTGATACTGTCAATAACTTATCGGCTAGTGGCGGCGGTATGAGTGGTGCAGGCCCTACCATAGCCCAAGGTCACCTAGTGAGTAATTCCGGCTATGGTCTTTACTTTCATGAGCCCGGCAATATCCTCATGGTATTTTCTGTCGATGGCAAGTAAGCGGTTAATGTGGGGCGCTGGCGCAGCAGTTTGCCAGCGCTCGATGCGTTTGCTCACTTGATGTCGCTAGTGCGCTGCTGGCGATATCAAAGTCGGTCGATTCGCTCGGACTGGCATGTGGGGCATAACAGCAACGCTGCCCCCGGGGGTCATGAGTGACCCGCTCTACACTGTGGCGAAAATGAGGCAGAAAGAGGCTGATACAGAAGGCCCTACACTGCAGACGGATATTCTCCGGCCGACGCCTAGCCCGCGCCGTTTTATCGTTTGGGCCAGATTATGACCACTCGTCGTATTTATCCATCCTTCACACTAAAGTGAAGCCGTGTTTCGAGAGTGGGAACGAGCGAATTCGCTGTCCAGTGGCCTTAAAAATGGCGTTCGCTACAGCGGGTGCGATAGGTGTCGTGGCTTGTTCTCCGACGCCCGTGGGCGGTTGGTCGCTATCAATGATGTGCACTTCGATAACAGGCATCTGATTGATTCGAAGCGGCAGGTAGTCGTGAAAATTACTCTGCATAATACGACCTGCTTCGAGATCAATATTGCCATTTGCCACGGCATTTAAACCCAGAGCGATACCGCCTTGGATCTGCGCTTCAATATTCAGTGGGTTGACTGCAAAGCCACAATCAACTACGCAGATCACACGATCAACGGAAAATTTACCATCTCCATGTAAAGTGATCTCGACAGCCTGTGCAATTGGGCTAACCGAATAGACACGCGCGGCGATACCGCGGGCTCTATTTTCACCGAGCGACGTCTCCCATTGGCTTTTTTCCTTGAGCACCTTCAGTAAGTTCTGCATTCGAGGGTGATTCTTACTGAGCGCTATGCGCAGGTCGAGGGGGTCTTTGTCGCCGGCATGCGCAAGCTCATCCAGAAAACATTCATAGGCAATTCCAGTATGAGTGTGTGCCACTGCACGCCATTCATGGGGACGCACCCCGACTTTAGGTGCGTTATGTGTCTCGATACGATGATTGGGGATGGTGTAGTGGGTACCATAGGGAAAGACACCAAAGGGCTCTTGCAGGCAACCGTCAATGGAATAAATATCCATGCCTGAAACCATGTAGGCCGGATCATGCTTGGTGTGCTGCATGATCGATTGGCCGACAGCAGTTTGATGCCAAGCTAAAGGCATGCCCTGATCGTCTAAACAGGCACGTAGTTTATGGACAAAAAGTGGGCGATAGTGCGCGCCGCGAATATCCTCTTCGCGCGACCAAATGACCTGTACTGGCACTTCCTCGCCACGAGCCGCCTCGACAGCATCCACCGTAAAGTCAGCGGTCTTACTCGCTCTGCGACCAAAGGTTCCGCCCATTAACGTGCGATTGATAATCACCTGATCTTGGGGTAATCCCAACAGTTTCGCGACGATTTCCTGGTCATTACTCTGATATTGCGTGCCTACCCATACCTCGCAGCTATCTTGGCTTACCTGAGCGGTGGCGTTCATGGGTTCCATGGTAGCGTGCGCGAGATACGGCATTTCATAAATGGCTTCAAGCGGACTATCGCTGTTGGCAATGACTGATTGAGCGTCACCGATATTTTCCGCAAGCATGCCAGGTTGGTCAGCTAATAAACGATATTCTTCATAAAAACGCGCGCTCGATAGTGCCGCATTGGGACCTTCATCCCATTGAATCTCAAGGGCGTCTCGACCCCTTTTTGCGGTCCAGTAATCCTTTGCGAGAACAACTACGCCGGCACTAATCTGCTTGGTTTTAACGACGCCGGTGATCGCAAGGGCAGCCTTATCGTCATAGTGGGCAACTTTGCCACCATAGACCGGACAGCGGGCAACGGAGCCGTAGAGCATATTGGGTAATTTTACATCTATGCCAAAGATCGCTGAACCATCCACTTTCGAACGCCCTTCATGACGCAGTCGTGGCTTGCCCAAAATCTTGAAATCAGAAGCTTCCTTGAGCGCCACCTCGGCGGGTGGTGCGATATCATGCGCTATAATCGTCGCCAATAAATCGCCGTAGCTCGCCTCGCGCTTCCCCGCCTGCCAAATCACATGGCTGTCGCGTGTGGTCAGTTCGCTAGGTGCTGTCTGCCATTTTTGTGCGGCGGCATCGACAAACATTGATCGCGCCTGGGCGCCGGCGGTGCGCAGCTGTATCCAAGCACCCGCGGTTGTAATACTACCGGCAGTAAGATATTCGCCAAAAATGGGACTGTAGTATTCAGGGGACGTCGGTGCGGTTTCAAGTTGGATATCATCCCAGTTGGCATCCAGCTCTTCAGCGACCATCATTGTTAAGCTGGTATAGGCGCCATTGCCGAATTCCGATTGGTTCATCATCAAAGTGATGGTGTTATCTGGATCTATCCGTAAAAAAGTATTCAGTTGCTTGGGTTGCACTTGTGCGAGCTTTGCGCGCGCAGTCCCCGCCACGCTGACGCCGAGCAATAGGCTTCCAACTGATGCGCCGGACCCGATAATGAAGCCGCGCCGGGATACGCCTTTCGCCATTTTACCGCGGTTCATACGGCACGCCCTGCTGGCGACATTGTTTGAGCGGCGGCATGAATGGCCTCACGAACTCGCTGATAGCTACCGCAGCGGCAAACAATACCCGACATGGCGGCATCTATTTCGGCATCATTAGGGTGGTTGTTTTCCTGTAGTAGTGCGCTTGCCGCCATGATTTGCCCAGATTGACAGTAACCGCATTGGGCAACGTCATGGGCGAGCCAGGCTTCCTGTACGGGCGTCAGCTGCTCGGCACCGATACCCTCGATAGT
The DNA here is from genome assembly GCA_963926105.1 of uncultured Luminiphilus sp. Lineage (GTDB taxonomy): Bacteria > Pseudomonadota > Gammaproteobacteria > Pseudomonadales > Halieaceae > Luminiphilus. The sequence goes on from CAWUVW010000011.1 coordinate 38,225, forward strand.
GGTGATCGATTTGCCCGCTACGGCGCTCAACGGTAGTGTGCAAGCCCGCATCGGGCGACCCTCTACGTGCACAGTGCATGCGCCGCATAGCGACATGCCGCAACCATATTTAGTGCCGGTAAGGTTTAGATGATCTCGAAGTATCCAGAGTAAGGGGGTGCTTTCTTCCGCGTTAACCGTGCGTGACTCCCCATTTACAATCAGTGTAATCATGGCTTTCTCCTTCGCCTTTAAAGCGTTGTTATAGGTCGAGTATAACAACTTGATCTTGGGTGCGAATACCGGCGCGATCGGTGGCATGCCAGTGCTTGCGGTGGTTTAATATACCGACTAAAGTGTATGCACTATATTAATAACTGTATGCACTATGGGTCAATTCATGTCAATGCTATTAGGCGTTAAGTGCTTATATGGGGCGATGTACCGCCAGCGGAGAGCCTGGGTGTGAGCAGCGAATTAAGGCCGACGCAGGCGCAACTTGTACGCTTGGGTATAGAGCGGGATATTTTTCAAGGTGTGCTGCCGCCGGGCAAGCCATTAGAAGAGGGTCGTTTGGCCACGCACTACGGCGTCTCTCGAACGCCTGTTCGTGAAGCTATCGCAAATCTGGTTCAGGCTGGGCTGATCACCAAAAATGCTCGCCATCGTGCTGTCGTCAGCGCGCTTGACCCAGTTGAATTGCTGGAGATGTTTGAGGCGCTAGCGGAGCTAGAGGCTTTAGCTTCGCGCTTGGCAACAGAGCGGATGAGTGTCGCTGAAAAAACAGCACTTGCTAGGCTACACGCCGAAGCCGGCGCCCTGCTTGACTGTCATGGGGATGAGAATACTTACGCTGAGCTGGGCTCTCTGTTTCATCAAGCCGTGCTCAAAGGTTGTCGCAATACTGTATTGATCGATACAACCTCATCGCTGGCTCAGCGAGTACTCCCCTTTCGGCGTTATCAGGTGATGGCGCCAGGTCGTTTGCGCCGCAATCAGGCTGATCACGAAGAGATATTATCGGCGATTCTGTCATCGGATGCTCGCGCAGCTGCTGACGCTATGCTTCGCCATACATCGGGACAAGGTGATGCGCTGATGCGCTTTATCGCACTAAATAAAGTGCCTTACAGCGACCTAGGTCCGAGGGACCTACAGTCTATGGTAATTGCGGAGACGACAAAATGAATGGAAGCAAAACAGCGACGCTGATAAAAAATGGCACGCTCATTGACGGCACCGGTGCGCAGCCAGTGCTGGCCGATGTGTACATTGAAGGTGAACGAATTACTGCGGTAGGCACCGATGCGCGGTTACGTGCCTCACAGGCGGGCGAGGGGCTGTCTGTCATCGATGCCAGTGGCTGCACTGTGATGCCCGGTATGATCGACAGCCATTGTCATATTAGTTTTGATCAGCCCTCCAGCAATGATGAGCTCTTTTTTCATCGTCGGTATGGGCTTGCCACACTCGTTGCCGCGGCTAATGCTCGCAAGGTTTTACGCGCTGGATTCACCAGTTTTTTTGACGCTGACTGCGTCTTTGATGTCGGTGTGGATCTGCGCGACGCGATTGAGGGAGGGGTGGTCGAGGGGCCGCGTATGACCACTGGCGGCAATGTGCTGATCAACTGTGTCGGTGGTACTGCAGCCCGTTTGCTGCCTGATCATGGAACACGCGGTTACGCGCGTATTGTCCATACGCCGGGCGAAATCATTACCGAAATACAAAAGCAAATAAAAAATGGCGTCGATTGGATCAAAGTGCATGTGAGTGGCTTACCGACGCGCCCTAACGGTAACGAAGGGGAGATTCAGACATGGTCGCTTGATGAGCTCAAGCTTGTCTGTGATACGGCCCATAATTTAGGGGTGCCAGTGGTCGGGCATTGTCGCAATGCTTCAAGCACACGAGATGCTGCGCGCGCAGGTTTTGATATGATCCTCCATGCCACTTACATGGATGACGAGGCGGTAGATGCTGTCATTGCGGCGAATGTACCCCTGGTGCCGACGTTTACTTTTCAGGCAAATCTGGCAGATTTTGGCGGCGCCATTGGATCTGATCCCAAGCTGCGGGAAGTTTTTCGTCGCGAGATCACCGAAAGCGTCGATACGCTTCGCCGTGCTTACGATGCCGGCGTGCCACTATTGACGGGAAGCGAGAGTGGTTTTTCGCTGACGCCCTATGGCGATTGGCATTATCGCGAACTGGAAGTCTTTGTAGAGTATCTCGGTATGTCGCCGTTAGAAGCGATTCATTGCGCCACTGAGCAGGGTGCGCGAGCACTGAAATTGGTCGGAGAACTAGGGTGCATAAAGCCCGGGTACTTGGCCGATGTGTTGGTGTTTGATGGCGATCCACTAACGGATATTACCTTGCTGGGCCAGCGTGATCGGTTTCGCCATATCTTCAAAAATGGCGAGGCTGTTGACCTGTTGACGCCCATAGCGGAGGGATGGAATTTGCCAGGGTGGCGTGTCAGCGAATTCTCATCCCAGATTTTAACGCGCGAACTAGTGGATTCAATGAAAGGGAAATCGCTATGAAAATTCATCGTGTAGATACCTTTAAAGGGGCAGAACAAACGCTGCGCCAGAATGACCTGCGGCAGTCCTTGTACGATGAGGGCGGCATTCTTATGGATAAGGTGTTGGTTACGCTACACGGTGATGAGCATCGATTGCGGCGCACTGTTGAGAGTCAGTTGTTTCGCCGTAATTTCTTCCGTTATTACGAAGAGGCAGTATTTCCGGCGCTGCTCAATGAAACCTTAGAGCAGTTTCTCGAGCGCGATGAGATGGACCTTAAGGCGCTGGGCTATCGGATCATGGTGCATGTCTCCTTGGCATTTGCGGGGATTGATCGAATCGATGGCACGGTTGACGAGGCTGATGTCCAGCATAGGTTATTGATTCAGTTGGGCCAGGCGGCAACGATCGGGCAATACCAGGGTGACAGACAGCCAATACTCGATGAGATCAGCGAGGCAATGGTGGAGTTTAAAACCCGCTTCTTCAGTCCGTCTAGGCAGCGCCGTCAGTTATTAGTCGACGCGTTTAACCGCGGCGATATAGATGAAACAGCGCTGCCACGGGATATACTGACGGTCTTACTGATGAACGAAAACAAGCTTGTCATGCCCGATGAGTTAATGATGCGTGAAGTGGCTTTCTTTTACCTCGCCGCCTCGCATACCTCTGTACACACCTTGGTGCATGCGGTAAACGAAATTTTTAATTGGTACGCAGAGCGCCCTCAAGATGCCGCAGCCATGGCATCAGATCTGCCATTACTACAACGCTTTGTTCTCGAGAGTATACGATTACATCCATCGAGCCCCGAAGCTTGGCGGGTCGCTGAGCAAGCCGTTGATTTAGGCGAGAACCAAGCTGCGGCGGGAGAAAAGGTGGTAATCGATCTGCAGACGGCAAATAGAGATAAAACAGTATTTGGTGAGGATGCCGCACGGTTTAATCCGCTGCGTCAGCATCCGCCTAAGGTAAATCCGGCGGGCCTGTCTTTCGGCGGTGGCATGCACGTATGCCTCGGCATGAATCTCGTTGTCGGCACTTTGTTAAAGTCGGGCCAAATACTAGATCCGCAGAATCATCAATACGGGACCATTGTATTGATCATTGCTGAATTACTTCGCCACGGTATGCGTCCCCATCCGAATAAGGCTCCCGAAAAAATTGCGGCGTCGGCGCGCGATGTCTGGAAAATATACCCTGTCGTATTTGCTGAGGCGGGCTGAGCCTTGAGTGAAGTAAAGCAGATAGACCATTATCAGCAGGCTTTTGAAACGCTGTGTGATCGCCGTCTTGTGCAATCAATGTACAGTGAATGTGATGTGCTAATGGAGCGTGTTCTCTTGACATTACATGGTCAGGAACACACACGTCGACGCGCGGTGGAGCTGAAATTATTTCGGCGCGACTTTGCCCGATACTATGAAAGAGAAGTCTATCCACAGACTTTGGTAGCAACATTAGCGCCTTACCTACAGCAGGGAAGTATGGATTTACATGAATTTGGTGTTCGGGTAAATCTTAATCTCGCCAGTGATATTGCCGGTATTGACCGAGATATTGACTCTGCTTCTGAACGCGCATGCCTCCTGGAAATCGTGCGCAAGTTCGGAGATGGTGCGACGCTTTTTCACTCTACGCGCAACAAAGACGAGGTGCGCAAAGAAGTTGCAGCGGCACTAGCTGTGTTTGACAGCCGCTTCTTCCAGCCGTCGATGCGGCGCCGTGAACAAATACTGGCCGATATCGATGCCGGTAGCAGAGCCCCTGAAAATGTGCCGAGAGATATTTTGACTGTGCTCTTGCAGAGTCGTAATGCGCAGGATCTCGACGAGGCGATGATCCGTAGAGAAGTCGCTTTTTTCATGCAAGCTGCTACCCATAGTTCCGCAAACTCGATGGTTCATGCTTTCCATCATATCCATGCTTGGTGTCAATCTCATCCAGAAGATGCCTTGAGGGTAAGAACAGATCCTTTATTTCTACAGCGGTGCGTACACGAAAGCTTGAGATTACACCCGGCGAGTCCTGTGGCTTGGCGCACAGCAGCTTGTCCGTTCACTTTGGTAAGTGGCGCTGCGGTTGAGGAGGGCGCTAGTGTGGTCGTGGAGTTGCTTGCCGCAAATCAAGATGTTGCATCGTTCGGCATGGATCCTAGTAGCTTTAATCCTCATCGCGAGACCGCTGATCGCGTGCCTCCGTATGGTCTGACTTTTGGTGTTGGTGTGCACACCTGTTTTGGTCGGGATCTCGCTGGCGGCACAGTACCTCAGGCCGATGCCGACCCACAAACACATCACTATGGGACGCTGACGAGCCTGTTACGCAATCTCCTTGCCCATAATTTAAGACCTGATCCAGATCATGCGCCTACAATTGATTCTGATACTGAACGTAAGAACTGGCGCAGCTATCCAGTGCGCGTAGACTCCAAGGAAATTTTATGAAATCAGCTATAGTAACCGGTGGCGCCGATGGTCTCGGTGCAGACATGGCGGCGGTACTAGCCGCCAATAATTATCGAGTGGGTATTCTCGATGTGAGAGGAGATCTCGCCGAACAGACCGCTGCAGCGCTTCCGAACGCCATGGCCTTAGTGGCGGATGTGAGTGATGCAGCACAGGTCGCAGCTGCTTTCGATGCTTTTGGTGATGCGCCTGATCTACTGGTCAACAACGCAGGTATCGTGCGTTTCGGACCGCTTGAAGCGCAGAGTGTCGAAGATTTCGTGTCAGTCATTAATGTCAATTTACTGGGAAGCTGTCTTTGCGCTCGTCAGGCTGCCCTAGGGATGTTGCCCAGAGGCTCGGGTCATATCATCAATTTGACATCAGTCAATGGGGTGCATCCGGCGCCTAATGTCGGCCTATATGCCGGAACCAAAGCTGCTATGGCTAATATGACCCAAGCGATGTCGATAGAGTGGGGTCCTAGAGGGATTCGCGTCAATGCGATTGCGCCGGGCTTTATTGATGCGGGGATGTCCAGACCTATTTATGCTAATCCCGCTGTGCGCGCAAAGCGAGGTAGTGGTGTCCCGCTGCAGAGACTTGGTACAAGCGATGATATTGCGCAGGCAGTTTTATTTTTAGACTCTCCTGCGGCGAGCTATATTAATGGTCATCAGTTAGTTGTCGATGGTGGTGTGATTAACAGCGTTATGGCGCATCTTCCTCGAGATTAATGTCGGTATGCACACTAATTTAATACTCATTGGCGGTATTTTCCATGACTTCCAATCTTCAGCTGAAGCCTTGGCGGAGCTACTAACGCCATTAGATATAGCTTCGCGTATCGAGGCAGATGTCGAGGCGGGTCTCGCTAGTCTCGCGGGCAATCCCGTGGATTTGTTAACAATTAATGCGCTGCGCTGGGAAATGGTAGGTGAAAAATACGACCCTTATCGCGAAACCGAAGCGCTGCGGCTGTCGGCCAATGCGCGAGTCGCTATTTGTGAGCATTTGGCGCGTGGCGGTGCCTTACTAGGTTTGCATACCGCCAGCATTTGTTTTTCGGATTGGCCCGAGTGGCATGAGATTTTAGGCGGTCATTGGGCGTGGGGTCATTCGTGGCATCCAAAACCTGAGCCCATTAAGTTGAGGGCGACAGGTCATCCGTTGATGTCGGATGTCAAGACTTTCGAGGTTGTCGATGAAATGTACTCTGATTTGACGTTACGTGATGATATCGAGATCTTGCTATTGGGTCGCAGTGAGTCCGGCGATAGTGATCAGCCCGCGCTGTGGATCAATCATTATGACAATGGCCGAGTGGTTTACGATGCCCTGGGGCATGATCGCGGGTCGTTGTCTGAGCCGACCCATGCGGTCGCTTTGCGCCATGCTGTGTCGTGGGCGCTTGATTTAAAAGGGAGAGATTGATGAAGTCACTCGATGGCTTGTCTATTTTGGTTACTGGGGGCGGTTCGGGTCTTGGCTTAGGCGCTGCGCGATATTTTATTGCCGCTGGAGCGAAAGTCACCCTCTGTGGTCGACGCAAAGAAAAAATGGAAGCTGCGGCAGCGGAGCTGGGTGCGTCGTGTTTGGGGGTGGTCGCTGATATTACAATTGGTGCAGACAGGGAACGGCTGATTGACGCAGCAGTGGCCCATGGCGGAGGGCTAGATGCGCTAATCAATAACGCTGGGAATATGTATCGCGGCGCTGTGACTGAATTGGAGCAGGATAAACTGCTGGATATTTTCAACACAAATGTCGTGGCGGGCATGATGCTGACGGGTCTGGCGGTTCCGCACCTAGAACAACGTATGGGTGCAATTTTATTTATTGGTTCTGTTCATACAAAACGCGCTTTTCCTGGTGCGTCACCGTATGCGGCCACAAAGGCCGCGGTACAGTGCTTGACCCGCGTTTTGGCGGCGGAGTTAGGTGAACGTAATATACGGGTAAATTGCATCTCACCTGGCGCAGTGTTCACTGAAATAAATCAGCGCGCCGGATTATTTGATGACGACACAGCGCTACAGAGATTGCAGGGTATGGCGCCGCTGCATGCCCTTGGCCGTATCGGGACAGCAGAAGAAATCGCCGAAGCGATGGCCTATTTGATCTGTGCGCAGTGGACCACTGGGGCAATTATTGATGTCGATGGTGGCTTAGGTTTAGGCCTTACGAGCGACAATGCAAATCAACCGAAAAAGGAGAATTGAGACCATGGATGTTGGTATCACGATAAACGTGCACACGGGGGAAGATCAGCGCAATGCACTGCAGACCCGCCCCGGACAGCGAACAGTCATGGATGTGCTTTTTGATGAGGATCAGGGTATTGAGGCGATATGTGGGGGATGTGCTTCCTGTGCTACGTGCCATGTTTTTGTCCACGAGGAATGGCTATCGCGACTACCTGAGCGAGATGAGATCGAAGAGATGTTGTTGCAGTATCAGGAGCATTTTGACGCACGCCGCTCTCGTCTTAGCTGTCAGTTAAATCTTACTGAGGCGATTGATGGGCTGACGTTAGAAGTTGCGCCGCAAGAATAGCGATATAGAGCCACAATGACGATCACTTCGAGATAATGTGTGCGCTGTAGTTTGTCTTTATCTTCTTCTTATGTCGGGCATTGTCGCTTAAATTGCTTATAAATATAGAAATATTCGATTAGATTGAGGGCCTCTTGATGAGCGTCAGAGAAATAATTGCTCGTGCCAAGAGTATCGATGTTCATGCACATGCAGTGCTCGTCGAGACCATGAATACGGCCGGTCACCATGGTCCAGAAATAGGCTATACCGATACTGGAGATCCTTGGTTCCGTGTCGGTGGCTATCGACTTGATGGTGTCCGCTATGAAGGCAGCCCATTTATGGAGGTTGATCGTCGTGTAGAGCGCATGAATGAAGCGGCTATTGATTTTCAGGTCTTATCACCTAATCCGTTAACGTATTTTCATCATATTGAGCCTAAGTTTGCGGTGAGCTTTTGTCGGGCGCATAACGACGCGCTCGCAAGTACTGTTGCGCAATATCCTCAGCGTCTCGCTGGATTTGCTGCGCTGCCGATGCAGGATGTCGGTGCCGCTTGTGAGGAATTGGAGCGAGCAGTCGATGAGCTGGGTATGTTAGGTGCTTATATCGGGACCGATTTTGGTGTTCCACTCAATTCACCATGGCTAGACCCGTTGTATGAAAAATTTGTGGCGTTGGATGTCCCCTTGTTTATCCATCCGAGTCCCGCGGGTATCGATGGTCCACAGGGCGATGCGAACTTAAATCAATTTGACCTGGATCTAATTACAGGCTTTGCAGCTCAGGAGACTATTGCGGTCGCCACTTTAATTTATGGTGGAGTACTGCATCGTCACCCCAAGCTGGATATTTGTTTGAGCCATGCTGGCGGCGCGACCACTGCTTTGATAGGCCGCATGAACCAGGCCTGCCTAAAACGACCTTGGGCGCCCGATTTCTTGCGGCATGACGGTGCATTCGAGGAGGCGCTATCGCAGCTCTGGTTTGATACTCATGTGCACGACGCACGTATTTTAGCCTTGGTCGTGGAGATTATGGGGCCTCACCGTCTGGTGATGGGCACCAATTTCTCAGGTTGGGATCAGCATGCGATTTCGCAAGATGATGCTTATCAGTCCTTATTTACAGCTAATGCCAAGCGGCTTCTCCGTGCCATTAAGTAATCCCCGTTCCGTCGTAGAGGCATTTGTCGATGCCTGGACGCGCATGGATTTCCACGCGGTTATGGGCTGTTTGGCGCCGGATATTTATTACCACAATATTCCGCTGACCCCGATTGCCGGAAAAACTGCAGTGGAATCATATCTGCGTGAGGCTTGGACGTTCTCTGCGTGTGAGTGGAAGCTGCTCAGCATCGCAGTGAACGGCAATCAGGTGCTGACGGAACGTATTGACGCCTTTACCATCAATAGTCGGTCGGTTGTGTTGCCGGTGATGGGTGTTTTTGAGGTGCGCGATAGTCAAATTACGCAGTGGCGTGATTATTTTGATCTCGCTAGTTACCGAGCGCAGCTTGAAAGGGCTGCTGAGGGGACAAGCCACGGCGATAAGGAAAATAAATAAAATGACACCGATAACGACGCGCGAAAATGAACTTGGCCAGCGATGGCCGCTGATTCTTGCCACCTGCATTGGCGTTATTAGTAGCTCCTTCGTACTGCCTTATTACACAATCGGTGCGCTTGTGGTGCCTGTCACTGAGGAATTTGGATGGTCTCGTGCGGAATTTCAGGCGGCTATTTTATTTAGTTCTGGACTCGGCGCATTGACGTCGCCTTTGATCGGATGGCTAAACGATCGTTTTGGTCCTCGTCGCGTTGCGCTACCCGCGATGCTGGGTCTCGGTTTGGGCTTTGTGATGGCGTCACAAATGCAGGGCGAGTTGTGGATGTTGTTCTTGGCCTATGGCGCAATGGCTCTGCTGGGGGCGGGTACCATTCCCGTTACCTGGACGCGGGCGATTGCTACCAGTTTCTTTAAGCGACGCGGTTTGGCGTTAGGCTTGGCGCTGACGGGCACGGGGATCTGTGCATCTTTAGCACCCCAGTACACGGTCTGGTTGACAGATGAATTTGGCTGGCGGGGCGCTTATCTTGGCTTGGCTTTGGTGCCGACGCTGCTTGTTTGGCCGGTGCTTTTCTTTCTATTTCGTCCCTTGGAACCCTCGGCAGTTGACGATCCCGATGTCGCTTTAGACTTGCAGTCGGGGATGACGCTTAGAGAGGCGATGCAGAGCTACCGGTTTTGGGTCCTTTTGTGTTCCATATTATTTGCCTATATGGGGTTTTCCGGGATTGGTCCTAATTTACTGCCGTCCATGACTGATGATGGCTTTAGTCGGGAGCAAGCGGCGGCGGTTCAGAGTGTGTTTGGTGTCTCCATTATCGTTGGTCGAGTGGTGGTTGGTTATTTGGTTGATCGCTTCTGGGCGCCCGGTATTGCAGCCATCTGTTTAGTAATGCCGGCCATTGGCGCATTAATTTTGTATGGCGAGCAAACACTTGTGATGGCGGCGGTGGCCGCCTTTTTTATTGGCTTTGCCGCAGGCGCTGAGTTAGATCTTATGGCCTTTCTGGCTGCGCGGTACTTTGGTCTTGCGCATTATGCAAAAATTTACTCGGTACTTTACGCGACGCTTGCGGTCTGCTCGGGTACCGCACCCATGCTATTTGCCTCCGTGTATGACTCGATGGGCAGTTATGATTTGGGCTTTGCCGTTGCGACTGGGCTTTTTCTAATATCGACGTTACTGGTGCTGGCAATGGGGAGGTATCCAAAATAAACGGTTGTCATACCCTTACAACGTGGCCTGGCGACGCGGCAGAGATCATATTATCGAAGTATTTTTGCGAAAAGCGGCACATCTGCGCCGGTGATCGGGATGTCGACAGCAACTTAGGGGCTCAGTGACCGGTTGAAAGCGCCTTAAAAGTGTAGGTATTGTAAGGAAAAAGCGCCTCGAGGCCCGTCATTAAGTGTGATGTAAACTGGGCTGCTGGGCTGCTCTGGGTGCCTATTTAAACCGCCGATCGATGCTTTGAGCTCGTCAGATCGCTCGCAGTTTGTGCCTATGTATGAGCAATCTATGCGCTATTGGTATTTTTAGGTCACAAGAAGGTTGACATTGCCTATTGACGTCACGAGAATGTGCGCCCTTCTGGAGGGGTTCCCGAGTGGCCAAAGGGATCAGACTGTAAATCTGACGCGCGAGCTTCGGTGGTTCGAATCCACCCCCCTCCACCATGAGAATTGTTTACGGCACGGGTAATTGTCGTCACTGGTCAGTACCAAGATGCGCCTGAAATGGCTGCGTCGGGTGGGTTGGGCCCGAGCCTAACAAGAGTAAGAACGGCGCAGCGTATTAGTAGGCGGCGAACAGGTTGAGCGTGCCGCGGGTGTAGTTCAATGGTAGAACCTCAGCCTTCCAAGCTGATGGTGCGGGTTCGATCCCCGCCACCCGCTCCATTGTTATGGCCAATGGAAGTATTTGAGGGTTTGCTCATATAGCTCAGTAGGTAGAGCACTTCCTTGGTAAGGAAGAGGTCACCGGTTCGAATCCGGTTATGAGCTCCAATTCGGTGGCCCACAGTGTTGTGCTACCAAGCTAGGTGGTCCGAAAAGGGACCTATAAATAGGGGTAAGTCGGCCGACACAGCTGATTTGCCTAGAACTGAGTCAGGAGACGGTGTCGCAATGGCAAAAGAATCATTTGAGCGTTTAAAGCCCCACGTAAATGTGGGCACGATTGGCCACGTTGACCACGGTAAAACCACGCTTACAGCAGCGTTGACCCGTGTGTGTTCCGAGGTTTGGGGTGGTGCAGTGGTAGCGTTT
>CAWUVW010000012.1:0-91821 GCA_963926105.1 uncultured Luminiphilus sp.
GTGATGCCCTATTATCTCCACCTGACCGATCCAGTCGCAGGCACCGCGCATTTCCAGACAGATGACATGAAAGCGCTCGAAATACACAAGGCACTGCGCATCGCGCTGCCCGGCTATTTAGTGCCCCGTTTAGTCCGTGAAGTTGCAGGTGAATCTAGCAAACGGATTGTTAACTAGGTCTCAAATATAGGGCGGTAATTAATAGTCTGAGCCTCACTTTGACATAGAGACCTCAATAGTTACCATCGAACTGGCAACCCAAAAAGGTAGCCGCAATAAGAATAAGGAAACGCCATTGATCACGCTACTCAAACGGCCCGTTGTTCTATTTTCAACTTCCCTGCTGATTGGCAGCATCCAGAGCCAAGCGCAGGACATCCCCAGCCGCCCCATAAAATACGAAGTGCCCTTTAGCGCACCGCAAAACTACCTCGACCACGCCAGCTTATTTGTGGAGCAACGGGTGCAGATTGGCAATCACCCCATCTACGACTATGCGAGTCCGCGTGCTGACAACACGACCAGTCAGTTCGGCAATATTATCATTGTGGAGGGACACGACAGCCTCGTCGTGATCGACACCTCGATCAGCCAAGATATTGCCCGCACGGTGCTGAAGGATGTGCGCAGTCGCACCGACAAACCGATAGAGGCGCTGATCTACACGCATCACCATGGCGACCATATTAACGGAGCAAGTGCTTTTGTCGGTGATAACAAAGATATCAAAATCATTGCCGCCGATAATTTTGTCAAAGAGCTCGCCGGCGAAAATCACGCCACCGGACCACTGATGGGACTGCGCGCCGCCTATATGTACGGGCTTCTGCAAACACCAACAGAACGCAGCCAGTATCACGTGGGCTGCTGCGGTTTTAATGTCACTGGGAATAATGGCTTTGTTGAGCCAAACCTATTACTACCCCGCGACCAAGCTACCGAGCTAGTTTTGGCTGGAGAGAAATTCATCTTCCTACCCACAGGGGGTGAGTCCGCGAGCCATTTCGCCATTTATATGCCTGAGCGTAATGTCATATTCAGTGGTGATGAGCTACAGGGGCCCACTTTTCCTCAACTCCACTCGCTGCGCGGTACTAAACCTCGCGATGTCATAAAATGGATTGCGGCCATCGACACAATACGCAGCTACAACGTGGCGCACTTAGTCCCGAGCCACGGGCTGCCGCTAAACGATGCCGCGGAAATCGACAAAGTCCTCACGGTATATCGCGACGCGATGCAATACGTACACGACCAAACCGTGCGCCTGATCAACATGGGCTTTACGCCTGATGATATTGCAGAAAATATAAAGACACTGCCTGTCGACTTACAGCTGGAGCCCTGGACAATCGAGTATTACGGCAACGTCGATGTCAGCGCGCGCAATATTTATGGCGGCTATATCAGCTGGTGGAATGGTGACCCGGCTGAACTGCGCCCGACGCCACGACTAGAAAAGGCCCAGCGCACTGTCGCGTTAATGGGCGGCCGCGATCCTGTTTTTAACGCCGCTGAATCTGCTTTTTTCGACCAAGACCCCCAGTGGGCAGCTGAGCTTGCAACATTATTGATCCGCATCAATCATGATGACTGGGACGCGCGTTATTTAAAAGCCGCGGCGCTCCGCCAGCTCGGCTATAAAGAAACCAGTAGCAGTACCAAAGGTTTTTATCTGGGCGGCGCATTAGAGCTTGAGGGTAAGGTTAATCCCATTGCTGTTCAGAACCGCTTAAAGAAGTCGCTCTTTAACGTTGAAAGGCTCTCGAGCGCATTAGTTTTGGATAATTTGCGCTACCAAGTGAACCCCAATCGCGCCGCGGGCAAGACTGTGTCTATCGCCTACCAATTTACGGATACACAAGAGACGTTCTCATTATTGATGCGCAACGGTATTTTGGAGATACAACCAAGAATTGCACCGAATATCGATGCGCTACTCGTCATGAGCCGCGCTTTTGTAAATCGTATTTGGTCCGGTAGTGCCAGCTATGAATCAGGGCTTGCCAGCGGAGATATTAAGCTAACAGGCGCTATTGAAGCGGTTGCAGCGTTTTACGCGATACTCGATACCCCGGAAGATCTCGCCAATCCCTATATGGTTTTACGCTAGGGCTGTTAGGCGTCGTAAAAGAATGGTCATGCACGGAAATGATCAAGCACCTACAGGGCTTAGGCCACCGCTGTGTGGCACTTGCCAAGGCGGGGCAACCTCCCCTAGGATCACTGTAATATAAAAACAAAGGTCGTGTTTAACGGCCTTAAAAGGCAGGTAATGCATACTACCGATTCTCAGCGCGTAGCGCAGCTCACAGCTGATGGCCTGTGGGGAACCGATACGTTACACAGCTTACTCGCCGCACAGGTTGCGCAGCGCCCGAATGCCCTCGCTGTCGCTGACCAGCCCAATAAAATTGCGCTCACTGGCGACACCCCAGCACGATTGAGTTTTGCAGAGCTGGCGATAGCCAGTGATGCGCTCGCCGCACAATTACTTGATCATGGCCTCGGCGAAGGCAGCCGGATTATGGTGCAGCTCCCCAATATCAGCGAACTTGTCGTGTGCTTTTTTGCCGCCAGTAAACTCGGGGCGGTGCTGTCGCCGCTACCCGTGCAATATGGCGCCCATGAGATTCATATGCTTGGCGAGATACTTGAACCTGCGCTGTTTATCGCATGCGGTAATTTCCGTGGCGAAGATCTGTCGAACACCGTACGCAAGGCGCTTCCCGGCATACCAGTGCACTGTGCTGGCCAAGACATAGACTGCCTGGCCGCGGCACTAACGGCCGGGGCAGAAGCGGCGCTCATAGCATATCGGGCAACACTGGAAGATAATGCCAATCGTATTGTGACCGTGTGCTGGACCTCGGGTACTACCGGCACACCCAAAGGTGTCCCTCGCTCGCACAACATGTGGCTAGCCACGGCTCGAGCGACCGCCGAGGCCGCAGAATACCAAGCGGGCGAACATTTACTCAATCCATTCCCACTGGTGAACATGGCAGCGATCGGTGGATTTTTATATGCCGCTACGGAGCTTGGATGTTCATTGTTTCTGCATCATCCGTTCGATCCACCGCTTTACTTAAAACAAATGCAAGACGAGCAGATCAACTTTACCATCGCACCGCCTGCGGTACTCAATCAGCTCGCTGCAAATCCGATCCTCTGGAACACTTTTAACTTTAGCGCGCTGCGCGCCATAGGCTCCGGGTCGGCCCCGCTGTCGTCGGCCATGATAGCGACGATGGAAAATGACTATGGCAAGCCCGTGATCAATTTCTATGGGTCCAACGAAGGCATTGCTCTATTCTCCACACCACACACTGCCGATACACCGCATTTGCGGGCGAAAAGCTTTCCTCGCTTTGGCGCTGCGGGAATGCCTTGGGATAACTTCGTTCAGCGGGCGGTCCAAAGCAAAGTGATTGATATCGATTCCGGCGAAACAATCGAGCAACCAGGCAAGGCTGGCGAGCTATGTTTTGCCGGCGCCACCGTCTTCGATGGCTATCTTGGCAGCAGTAACGACGGCATATTTACGTCGGATGGTTACTTCCGAACAGGTGACTTAGTGGAGATTTGTGGCCAGCCTCCTCACTACTATCAAATCGTAGGGCGCTGCAAAGACATTATTAACCGCGGCGGCGTGAAGATCTCTCCGACCGAGATCGACACGTTACTCGAGGGCTACCCGGGATTGGCAGAAGCCGCTGTCTGCGGCTACCCGGATGCGGCACTCGGCGAGAAGATTTGCGCCTGCATTGTTGTCGCACAAGAACACTCTGCGCCCGACTTAGACGCAATTTGTCGTTACCTAAGCGAATGCGGCATCGCCAAGTTCAAACTACCTGAGCGCCTTGCCATTTTAACTGCGCTGCCAAGAAACCCTATGGGCAAAATTGTCCGGGCAGAACTTCAAGCGGCGCTACTGACCGCGACTAATATCAATAACCGTGGGCAGAGCCCTAACAAGGATGCGACCGTATGAGCGCCCCCGTTTACATACTTGGCGGCAGCCAAACTGACTTTGCCCGCAACTGGGCGCGCGAGGACGCCGAGCTGTATGACATGTTTAGCGAAGCGCTTACTGAAGCTATCAGCGACGCCAATATCGAGCCCGGTCAAATTGAAGTTGGGCATGTGGGTAATTTCGTCGGTGACTTATTTGCGGGGCAAGGATTGATCGGCGGATTTTTTGGTCAGATATATCCTGAATTGGCTGCCATTCCCACTGCGCGACACGAGGCGGCGTGCGCCTCAGGTTCAATGGCAGTGCTTGCCGCCATGCGTGATATTGAAGCGGGTCATTACGACGTCGCCTGCGTGCTCGGTCTTGAGCTGATGCGTAACGTCGATGGCCGAACAGGCGCCGAATATTTAGGTGCCGCTGCATGGCAGGGCCACGAGGCAACCAACTGCGAATATCCGTGGCCATTTCTGTTCGACAGAATCACCCGCGAATATGAGATCCGACACGGTATCAGTGGTGATCATTTAAATCGCATTGCCGAAATCAACTTCAGCAATGCCAAGCGGAACCCGCTATCGCAGAGCCGCAACTGGCAGTTCCCGGCAGGCTGCTTCAGCGATGACGACGCACTCAATCCAGTCATTGAGGGACGCGTACGTAAACTTGACTGCGGTCAGATAACCGATGGCGCCGCCTGCGTTATTTTGGCGAGTGAGCAGGCCGCCAAAGCACATGCTGCCAAAACGGGACAAAGTCTCGCAGACATACCCCGTATCAAAGGCTGGGGACATCGCTCTGCGCCAATCTTACTGGAGACAAAACTTCAGGCGAGCCACGGCCAGCCGCTACTATTTCCGCACGCCGCACAAACGCTTACAGACGCACGACAACGCGCGGGCTTCGCTGACATCACTGCGCTTGACGGCCTTGAAACACACGATTGCTTCACCGTGACCGAATACATGGCTATTGACCACAGCGGACTCACCGCACCAGGCGAGAGCTACAAAGCGATCGAAGAGGGTCGGATTGTGCACGATGGCAGCTTTCCGATTAACGCCAGTGGCGGTTTGATCGGGCTTGGGCATCCAGTGGGTGCCACTGGCGTACGCATGCTGCTCGACTGCGCCCGCCAGGTCAGTGGCCGTGCAGGAGGATGCCAAATCGCCAGCGCTGAAAATATGATTACCTTTAACGTGGGTGGCAGTACCACTACCTGTGCAAGCTTTGTCGTTGGTGTTGGCGGGTGAAGGATGTCTTTATCTACGATGCCATTCGCAGCCCGCGCACGCGCGCCAAGGCGGATGGTGGCTTGCATGAGCTGGCGCCACCAGCGCTACTAACCCAACTCTATCTGCAACTGGCAGCTCGCACGCATTTAGATCCCGCACTTGTTAGTGAAATTATTTTGGGGTGCGTCACTCAGTATGGGGAGCAGGCAGCTAATATCGCAAAGACCTCAGCGCTCTATGCCGGATGGCCAGATACCGTGGCCGGGCTCACTGTTAACCGGTTTTGCTCTTCGAGCATCGATGCGATTGCGATCGCTGCCTTGAAAATTGCTGCCGGGCATACAGATGCGGTGGTCGCCGGTGGCATCGAGATGATGTCGCGCATACCAATGTTGTCTGATGACGCCCGCGTCTTCAATGACCCCGCTTATGCAGTGCACAATCAGATGTTACTCATGGGCAGCGGCGCCGATTTAATTGCGACACGCGGTGGTATTTCTCGCACGCAGGTGGACGAAGTGGCCTTTCTCAGCCAGCAACGCGCCGCGCGAGCGCAAGCTGAAGGGCGTTACACTTCGATCGTTAGTATTAGGACTTCCGCTGGCGTCGTTGATCAAGATGAATGTATCCGCGGCGATATCACGCTTAAAAAGCTGTCCGCCTTACCCGCTGCATTTGCAGGGCTTGGCGCCGCAGGTGCCGATGCGGTGCAACTGGCGCGCTATCCTGAGCTTGCCGCGATTGAACACGTTCACACCGCTGGCAACTCGCCCGCGATGTGCGATGCCGCCGCTGTGGTGCTTTTGGGGAATGCGGCACTCGGCAAAAAACTCGGTATAACGCCGCGCGCGCGTTTAGTCGCAAGCAGTACCGCCTGTGGCGAGCCCCTAGAAGTTCTCGCCGGCTGTATTGATGCCACGCGGAAACTGCTGAGTCAGAATCAACTCAAAACCACTGACATTGAATTGTTCGAGATACACGAAGCGTTTGCCGCGACTATGATCAAAGCCAAGCGCGAACTGCAACTCGACGATGATCAGGTCAATCCTAATGGTAGTGTTATCGCCCTAGGGCATCCGATGGGTGCAACTGGCGCGATCATGACCGGCACGTTAATCGATGAAATGGAGCGTCAGTCGTTAATCACTGGCTTGGTCGCAGCCAGTGGCGCTGCGGGGAGCGGCAGTGCGCTTTTGTTGCGGCGGGAATAGACCTCGCTGTTGTCTATAAGGCGCATTGGCGCCAAAAAACTGGCTGCGTGAAAATCAAAGTGAGCGTGCTCCTCAGTAAGCACCATCAGACGAACGATCGCTTATTTATATTGCTCGCTAAACGAGCAGTATTAGCAGCGACGCTCTCAATAGATCCTGCAGGGTTTTCTATTCCTCATCAGCTACTCTGAGTCGCTCCAAGCGCGCCTCTTCGTCTTCAAACGCCGCTTTTATCTCGTCCATAACCGCATCAAGATCGGCTTCATGGGTATCTAATTCTGCATATCCGGTTAGTGCGAACTCAGGATGTAAATCGCCTTCTTCATAATGCGCCCAAATCTCTAGCGCGTAACGTGTTTCTAAGAGCTCGGGGGCAAACTGTCCGTAATATTCAGTCATATTGTGTACATCGCGGTCAAACATCGCACGCGCATTGTTGTTTGAGGCGGCATCGACCGCCTGAGGTAAATCGATGATCACCGGGCCGTCGCTGTTCACCAACACATTAAATTCTGAGAGGTCACCGTGAACAATACCCACGCAGAGCATGCGCATCACGTATTGCATCATCAGTGCGTGATCTTCACGCGCTTGCTCTGCCGACATACTGACATCATTTAAGCGCGGCGCTACGTTACCGGCATCGTCAGTAATCAGTTCCATCAATAACACACCTTCAGTGCATCCATAGGGCGTGGGCACACGAACGCCTGCGCGACTCACCCGATAGAGCGCATCGACCTCAGCGTTCTGCCAAGTCTCTTCTTGCTGCTGGCGACCGAAGCGCGAGCCTTTTTCCATCGCGCGGGAGCGCCGGCTATTGCGTACTTTGCGGCCTTCGGTATATTGCGCGGCTTTTTTGAAGCTGCGCTTCATAGATTCTTTATAGATTTTTGCGCAGCGCAGCTCGTTGCCACAACGCACCACGAAAACATCTGCCTCTTTGCCGCTCATCAGCGGGCAGATCACTTCACTAATTAGGCCGTCTTCAATGAGCGGCTGTAGGCGTTTCGGTATTTTCACAGTTTCATCATGATCCAGGCGCTGGGCTGCCCTCTATTGTGAGTGTTGCGAACGCTGCCCCAGCTAGAGCGGTCCAAAGCAGTAGATTACCCATCTAATCGACTTTTGGACACTGTAAAACTATGGGCAAACTGCACCATCACCAGCCATTGCGATGGCTTCGATTTCAATCTCTAGTTCAGGTAGCGCCAAGGAGCTTACCTCGACGATCGTATCGGCGGGGTATGGTGCTGAAAAGTACTGTTCGCGAAGCGCCATAATTTTCCCGAAATTAGCCATATCGCGTAGATAAATCGTTACTTTGACTATTTGTGCAAGACTCGAGTCGGCAGCCTCAAGAACCGCAGAAAGGTTAGCCATAGTCTGTTTCACCTGAAGGTCGAAATCACCCACACCGACAAGGTCACCGGTTGGGGCGATAGCCGCCTGTCCTGAAGTGATCACTAAATCGCCAACTCGAAACGCCTGTGAAATCAGAAAGGCCTCAAAGGGATCTGGGGCAGTTTTTATTTGTTTCGCGTTAGTCGTCATTGCCGAAAACTCCTGTCAATTGGTGGAAGAGAAACATCTAACAAGATTCATACTTTAGCGCATTCCTCGGATGGCGTCCTATTGTCCGCCCGTGTCGTTGACACCGCGGGTTAAGCCATACAATTAAGTCGACAAAACATAGACTCCAGTACTGCCTATAACGACGTTCCAAGCGGTATATTCAAGCAGAGTGGCGACTAAAACACCCCCTTAATCAGCATGATGGACGAAGTAGGATCGCGATTAAATACGCCGCTGGCTTCTAAAAATCGACAGACCTAATGGCCGCTAGCGGCTATTAACTGGCGCTAGCGACGCCAATTAGACTGGGTTAATATCGGTATATTGGATCAATAAATAGAGGGTTTTTAATAATGAAATATCAAACTTTTGCTTTGTTAACGGGCTTGCTAGTAAGCGGCCAATCTTTCGCCGGGCATCATGATGCCTCTGAGACTATGGTGCCAATTGCTAACGCCGGTCAAATCGTCGTGGTCTTCGAAGTCCCCTGCACCGATTCAGCGCAAGGCCTGGCGATTATAAACGAGCTCATTGCCTATGAAGCCGTTAATTCACCCATTGCTTATTCGTCGGTCGCTGTGTCAATTAATGAATCTACGGTTGGCGCTATAGACGTCCACGGATCTATGGCGGCCATGGAAGAAGCCTTCGCCTGGCAAGAAGGCGACGAGACCTGGACCGCACTGCAAGCCAAAGCTTTTGAAGCATGCAGTACATCTTTGGATCAACTGACCGCCAAGATATATAACGCGCATTAAGGGTTTCCATTCATGGCGGCTACAACAACTGAGGCTCCGCAGTTGTCGCAGGATCGATGGTTTACTTGTCGTTTGCTTGTGTATGCTCTACGTCACGCTTAGAGACCTGTCAGTCGACACCTAGCAATCTCAGCAAAGCACCGCCTAGAAAATTCTCTGGCGGTGCGGCGCCATCGGCGTCACCCTCTTTTGGCTTGACCTCCCCTCCACACCGAAAACGCTCGCCACGCACGCTTCGCCGCCTCGGGCATCAATGATGGCCTGTAAAGACGGAGGCTCGTATATTGTCCACGCCAGCATTTCACCGTATTCAAACACGGCATGCATAATGGTATTTGACGCTATATATCTACATTCTGTGAATGTCAGCGTCGACAACCTTAATGGTGGAAGCCCGATGCTTCGGTCGAATCCATCGGCACCTGAACAGGATGCTTGGCAAAGTAGTCCATCGCCTTTTTTATGTCTTCTAAAAGCAACATGGCCAAATCTCGACTCACGCCATGCCGGACTAGAATACGCTGAACCACCTCCGTCTCGCAGTTGCCGGGCAACGAGTAGGCTGGCACCTGCCAGCCACGGGCACGCAAGCGATCTGCAAGGTCATAGAGGCTAAAGCCAGGCTCTCCGCCGTCCTTTAACTTCCAGCATAGCGTGGGTATGCCCTGATCTCGTTTGCCACTGTAGATCATTTGGAACGGGCCTAGCGCCTCCAGTTCCGTAGCGAGATATTCAGCGGTGTCGTAGCAGGCACCATGAATCTTGGTATAACCCTCCCGGCCCAAGCGGAGAAAATTATAGTATTGGCAGACCACGGGGCCGGCAGGCCGAGAAAAGTTGAGCGCGATATCGCGCATATTACCGCCCAAGTAGTTCACCCAAAACACTAGATCATCGGGCAGATCTTCCGCCTGACGCCACATAATCCAACCCACGCCCAAGGGCGACAGGCCGAACTTGTGGCCGGAAGCGTTGATAGATTTAACTCGTGGTAGACGGAAGTCCCATTCCAAGTCCGGCGCACAAAAAGGTGCTAGAAAGCCACCACTGGCGCCGTCGACATGAATGGGTATATCCAGTCCAGTCTCTAGTTGGTAGGCATCCAGTGCATCGGCGACCTCTTTAACCGGCTCGTATTCCCCGGTATACGTAACCCCCAAAGTGGGAACCACACCGATAGTGTTTTCATCACACAGCTTGATAACCTCCTCTGGGGTCATCAGCAGACGGCCATTTTCCATGGGTATTTCGCGGTGTTCGATATCCCAGTAACGGGTGAATTTATGCCAACAAATTTGCACTGGGCCCGTAATGAGGTTGGGTTTATCAATAGGCTTCCCTTCCGCCTTGCGCGCGGCCTCCCAGCGACGTTTCAGCGCCATGCCACCTAGCATCGCAGCCTCACTGGACCCGGTGGTAGAGCAGCCTACGCCATTGTCACCAGCCGGTGAATGCCACAGGTCAGATAGCATATTGACGCAGCGGACTTCGATTTCTGCGGACTGCGGATATTCATCCTTATCGACAATATTCTTGTCGATACATTCATCCATGAGCTTATGTATCTCTGGCTCTTCCCATGTTTGACAGAAAGTGGCTAGGTTCTGGCGTGCATTGCCATCCAACATCAGTTCATCATGGACTACAGCATAGGCATGTCGGGGGTCCTGCTGTGAACCGGGGAATTTGTATTTGGGCGCACCTACACTGAGGTCTACGGATGCATATACGTCATCATTGATGTTGCCCTGACTAGAACTCTTGTCATGTAGTGCCATGCTGCTCTCCGAAGACTGAAAAAAATTACATTTGTTCTTGTTGGCATAGGGTAATAGCACGTGTGCGGCTATCATATTGCACCCGAGGTACTGGGCAGTCTAGCTTGGGAAAACTGTGATTTACTGATGAAAGCCGTGGGGTTACCGGCGGCAGACTCCCTCAGTATAGCGCAACTTACAAACGGCTGATCAGGCGGGTAAGCGACCGAACCCTAGGCTAGCCCGGGCGATGGCGGGCCACATGCTGGACACGACCTCAAAAGATTTTCAAGCGCCGCTTCAACAGACGTGATAGTGATGGGCCTGTTCGTTATTTTTGCGCGCGGCTCAACGTATCTTTTACCTAGACTAGACGCTACGGTGGTTAAGCCGAGACGAATCGCCGCTCTTGATATTCTCCTTCAGTGAAAAGTTCGTCATTTAGGGGTTGTTGAAGGGCTTCTCGTCGGGACTGTGCTGAATCAGCACTGAAAAAGCTACCGCCGCAATACCTAGGCAGCAGGCTCCGATCCATATAAAAGTCGTTTTTGAAGCACGCGTATTTTGCAGCGACGTTCCTCCTAATATTTAGCGTTAACCGAGTTGATTTTTTAATTGTGCTCAACACTCAGAAACAGCTGCGTCCACACGTCTGTACCAATCTGTCGTTGCAGCCTCTGGCGTTCCAGGGCGCGACCTACGGCTGACTGATCAGCTGAACTAGATCTTTCAGCTCGTCTTTATTTGGTGCTTTGACGTGTTGAAACCGAGGGGGTTGTTTATTGACTGGAAATCCATCCATATGAAAAGGAATACCCCAATGACATAACACTCAATAGTTATATTTTTTTTACCATTTTTTAAACCACGACCGCTTGAGGATAACACATGGAACGTTCATCTGCCGCGCCAACGGAATGCTTGATTGAGGCGGATATTTACATGATGGATGTTGACAACTTCAATGGCAAATATGTGAAAATTGAGCCTGGCGTCAGGGCACCCAATACGAGGTCTCCCGTGCATACGCATCCCTATGGCGGGAGTACGTGCGTAGTCCAGGGGGAATTGACGCTCGCTTTGGGAGGTGAGGAAGATCAAACCTTTCGGGGAAATCTAGCGTCAGGGGTTGTCGAGTGCCATCCCATGCCTGCGCCCAATGACAGCGATCAGAACAAGATGGCCGCTACAAACACAGGCAAAAATGCCGCGCTCATCATTAACCTATTTACAGTTCCCAATGGGAAAAATCCGAAAACCTTCAAGCCAATGTGCGTTCTTCAAACAGGCAACCCCGCGTCTTACACGACAGGGTCAGACTGCGATTAGTTACATTATTATAGCGGTTGAGCGTAGCGGGCGGAGGCTGCTCTCAATCAAAGGTTTTACCCCCCCGGGGCCTACCAAGTGACTGGGGTAGATAGTAAAATTAGACGGGTGAAAACTTATAGATCCGCACAATTGGTACTCTGCTGGTACTACACCAGAAAACGCAAAATTCTCTCAGCATAATGACCGGCCCCAGCACATTGAAAATTATAAGGAATAGCGGGTCGGTGTGGGGAGATTCGAACTCCCGACCCCTTCCTCCCGAAGGAAGTGCGCTACCAGGCTGCGCCACACACCGAAGGCGGTCAAAACATTAAATCGTATTAATCGCGCCAACGCATCAATAAATACCTGCCCATTGAACAATTCCTTGGCTCAGCAAGCTAAAGCCCGTAACAACCGCTATTAGTAATAGGACCAGAAGCAAAGGCCGAAATGGCTTGCGCGCTACCGAGTTAACGCCGCGTTTCAGGAATTCGTCAACCTTTGCCTGGTCTTCGGGGTAAAGGCGTCGCTCATTGATATCGTGCTTATGTACACCTGCAGCACTATTTTCTGCGCCCTGCAGCAACCCCGCATCACTAGCGTCATTTGTATTTTTTGATTCGCTCAATGTGTTCTCCAATTCGACTAGGTGGCCTTATCGCAGGACGGATGATACAAGACTCGATGGCAGTAAATAATAGGCCAATGACTGAATATAAAAGATGCGGTTGCATCGTAGCGCTCAGCCGACTGCGCACTTTTGATCGCCCATAGTCGATAGTGGCTAGTGTTGATTGTTATTGATGTTTTCAGACGAACATCCAAATGCAACCATAGCGATTCCACTGTGCAAATGGCGGCAAGGCCAACCATGACTCGACTTCAAAGCCGCAGTCCTCAACCGACCCCGTATCGATTGCGACACCTAAAGTTCGCCTTACTCACACTACTGCCCCCTATCTGTTGTCTTTGTCGGCAAACCCATCGGCAGCCGACCTTCATATGTAACGACTGTATCGACGCATTGCATGCCAATCTGCAGGCCTGTCGCTTTTGTGCAGCGCCATTAACAACCGGCGTCAGCTGCCATCGCTGCGCACACCAACAACCACTGTACATGAGAACGGCCGCCCCTTTCCTAATGTCAGGCGGCATGCAGACACTTATCCATCAATGGAAGTTCGAGGGCAAAACACAGTTAAGTGCTGTACTGGCTAGTCTACTGGTCAAGCACCTAACCATCGGCAAGAAACCCGACTATCTAATACCCGTGACAAGCCATTGGCGACGACGCTGGTCACGCGGCTTTGATCAGACATGGCTACTCAGTAACAACTTATCCTATTTGACGGGTATCAGGACCGTACAGGGTCTTAAGAGAATCCGTTTGGGTAAGCGGCAACATCAGTTGAGTCGGCAAGATCGAAAGGGCAATGTGCAAGGCGTCTTTGCCGCAACTAAACGCTTCAACGGTGGCCATATTGCACTCATCGATGACGTCATCACAACGGGTGCGACGGTCGAGGCTGCCACACGAGCCCTACTCAACGCAGGAGCCGACTCGGTTGAAATATGGTGTTTGGCGCGAACACCCGCGCCTTTAATTACGCCGTATACCGCTGCGGCCCACCGAACAATCCAAGCTATCTGAATGAGTTCCCCCTCCCACGATACGTGACAGTGTATGCTTGTCCTTTGTTCGCTAGGACTGACACATGCAGCATCCCTACGATGCACTCACCCCCGACGCCGTAGTCGACGCGATAGAACAGGTCGGTCTTCACTGTGACCTGCGACTCATCGCGCTAAACAGTTACGAAAATCGTGTCTATCAGGTAGGCATTGAAGACGAGACGCCCGTAATTGCGAAGTTTTACCGCCCGGAGCGCTGGAGCGATGCACAGATTCTCGAGGAGCATGCTTTTGCGCAAGAGCTCGCCGGCGCAGATCTTTCGGTGGTCGCACCGCTAGTGATTAACGGCACCACGCTCCATCAAGTGGGCGGATTCCGTATGGCCGTATTTGCCCGTCGTGGGGGCCATGCGCCTGAATTTGATAACTTCGATAACTTGCTCATTCTGGGCCGCACACTCGGCCGCATCCATCGTGTGGGCGCTGCCAGTCGCTTCAAGCACAGACCTCAACTATCGATCGATCGCATGGTCACAGCGAATCGTGCGTTCTTAAGCGAGCACTTTATTCCAAGAGATCTACTGCCAGCTTACGACAGCCTGGCGGCGGATCTCGATGCGGCGATTCGAGAGTCGCTATCTGACTACACCGCTACCGATGATATTCGACTGCATGGAGACTGCCACTCAGGAAACATTCTGTGGCGGGACAACACCGCACATTTTGTCGACTTAGATGACTGTATCAATGGTCCCGCTATTCAAGACTTATGGATGTTCTTGAGCGGGGAGCGCCACCATCGCGAATTACAAGTCGCCGAGTTAATTGAAGGCTATAACGAGTTCGGTGATTTCGATCCCAGACAATTACGCTGGATAGAAGCGCTTCGTACCATGCGGCTTATGCATCACGCCGCGTGGCTGGCACGGCGTTGGGAGGATCCCGCCTTCCCGCGAGCCTTTCCTTGGTTCGGCCAGCCACGGTTTTGGTCTGATCATATTCTTGAGTTGCGCGAACAAATGTCGGCGCTTAACGAGCCGACCCTCAGATTGCTGTAAGCATCTCCATCACTGACGGGCGCGCGGGTACACCAGCGTCCACAGCCAAAACCAAAACGAGTTACTACTGAGCACTTGGCGATCTACCGCGTCAAAAAACTCGGCAGTTTCCTGTGGATCAGTGAACATATCGAGCCGCGTGCGCATCGGCCGGTCGAGGTCGAGCGCTCTCACAACCTGCGCTGGATTACCCGCCACAATAACGTTGGCAGGGACATCTTTCGTCACCACAGCGCCAGCGGCAACCACACTGTTATCGCCAATCGTCACACCTTTGAGTACCTTAGCGTGATCTCCCAGCCAAACGTTATTACCAATATGTACGGGCGTCACGCGCTCGTCGCGGTCGATACGATCATATATACCATGCCAGTCTGAGTCCGTAATGAAGGCGCCATTGGCCATCATTACCGCATCGCCCAATATCACTTCATCACTCGCACTAATACGCGAGCCCGGACTCATTAAACAGCCATCGCCAATCTGTACACGGCCAAGACCAAAATCTCGACCCCAAACACCAATTTCAACCCGATGATGAGGCTCGCCAATTGCCGTAAACGAATGTCCAATACGAATATTATTGCCCGATATCACGACATACCACGGTTTCATGATATTAGCGTAAGGCCCAAGGAATTCGCAGCGCGGGCGAAGATAGTAGTCCACCCAGCTATCGCGCACGGTTAACCAAATTTTTTTCACCCAATAGGGACGTAAGTCAGCACGCATACAACACATCTCGAAGAATCACGCGGTATCATGGCAAGGACATGGAGCCGCCGCAAACATTTGATGACATCGGTCCGATTTTCAGTGATCAGACCGACGTACATACCGACCTTCGCAGTCTCGTGCACAAGCATTTGACGACGCGCTGGCGCAAGCCTGCGCCCTCGCATACCGTGGAGGCTGCAGAAGCCGCTGTGAAGTGGCTTCTGCAGCGGGACGCACCGGTGATTCTCGATTCTTTTTGCGGTACCGGCATGAGCACAGCAATCTTAGCCAGCCGTTATCCCCAATGCTCTGTTATCGGAATCGACCAATCAGTCGATCGCCTTCAAAAACATCAGCCCAATGGCATCGATAATTATTTGCTACTGCGTGCCGAATGCGAGCCTTTTTGGCGCGCGCTGATTGATGCCGGTATCTCGATCGAACACCATTTTTTGCTGTTTCCCAATCCCTGGCCAAAAGCGCGACATCTCAAGCGCCGCATACATGGTCATCCAAGCTTCCCACTGCTGGCACAGCTAGGGGGTGCCCTGGAGCTACGGAGCAATTGGGAAATCTATATCCTGGAATTTGCTATTGCCGCTGAGTTAATCGACCGGCCAGGCCGTGTAATTTGTTACCAACCCACCACGCCAATGACGCTTTTTGAGCGTAAGTACCATGAGCGCCAGCAAAGCTTGTGGCGCTTTCAAACAGATTAGGTCGAGCAAGTGATAAACAATCGCGTTAAAATTTAGTTTATCCAGCAGCAACACCCAGCTAAATCGCTAGAGCCATGAGCCACATTGGTCTACTCTGTACCCTGAGCGATCCGGATGCTTCACACCAAGAAATGACGTACAAAGAACACAAAACACAATAACGCACGGCGACAGTCGTGGAGGATTTTACGCAATGGCAGTCAGCGAGCTCGGAGCACAGCCACATCAGACTAATAGCGACCCAATCTGGGATCGTATTCATGAAGAGACACGCTGCGCGGCCAGTCAAGAACCGATCCTGGCTAGCTTTCTGCACGCTACAATTCTTCACCACGACGAACTTGAGTGTGCGCTTAGTTTCCATCTTGCCAATCAGCTAGACAGCCCAAGCTTGTCGTCAATGATGCTGCGCGAGATTTTTTTAGAGGCGTTCACTGATGATCCAGAAATTCGCTGTGCTATTCGTGACGATCTGCTCGCAGTCCTTGAACGGGATTCAGCCACTGATCAACTCAGTCTTCCCTTCCTTTATTTCAAAGGCTTTCAGGCACTACAGACTCACCGTGTGGGTCACTGGCTATGGAAGCAGGATCGCCGTGCTTTAGCGCTGTTTTTGCAAAGCCGCATGTCGTCTAAATTTGGCGTCGACATTCACCCAGCTGCCCGCTTTGGACACGGCGTTATGCTCGATCACGGCACTGGTCTGGTTATTGGCGAAACTGCTGTCGTGGGTAATCGTGTTTCCATCCTGCAATCGGTGACACTAGGTGGCACAGGCAAACAGGATGGCGACCGCCATCCAAAAATTGGCGACGGAGTGCTGATCAGTGCGGGTGCAACGATCCTGGGCAATATTAGTGTTGGCGAAGGGGCTATCGTTGGCGCCGGGTCGGTAGTCCTTAAGGACGTGCCCGCACACACCACCGTCGCAGGCGTACCCGCAAGGGTTGTAGGGACGCCAAGCTCGGACTCACCGGCGCTTGATATGGAGCACGCCATTCCTGAGAGCAAATGGTAAACGCCAGGACAAAACCGACAAGATGAGGCGCTCGCCAGTCATCACGTCATCCACATGCCGTTCGTGCTCTGACAATCCAGCGCATCCAAAAGCATATGTATGCACAAGCCAAGACCGATCAAACGCAGCTTGGGGATAAAAGACATCAGTCCGTAGAGCAAAATAAGCCAGAGCTGGTGTAACGGATGGAAGCCAATACTGCACCGACCCGGATCATAGATTGGCGTTGCCAACAGGTGATCAAGGTCAACCAACATCGTGGCGATCATGACAAAGGCTGCAAATTGCCAGCGCGCTCGAAAAAAGATGCCGGCAATTAGCAGCGGTAATAATAAGTGAACTGCAATATGAAACACGAAACCTCAATCCAACCTTTAGCCATGGTCACAAAGTCAAGCTGATGTATTGCGCGACTCGCCGCTATATCCATGAGCATAGTCGCAACAGCACACACAAAAATGCCTTAGCGAATACGGACAATGATCAGCATAAATACTTATCGAGTGCGACCCCAGGGCGAGGGCGCCGCAAAGGTTGTGATATACAAAGCTTCCACTTTGTCTCGAGCCCACTGTGTTTTACGCAAAAACGCGAGTGACGATTTAATAGAGGGATCTATTTTAAAGCAATTAATATCAATCTTTTCAGCCAAGCGCTCCCAGCCATAGTGCTCAACTAGCTTGGTCACCACGATTTCCAAAGTCACACCGTGTAACGGGTTTTTGGGCTGCTCATGCGTCATTCAGCACAACATCCATTGGTGGGCTGGATTTGCTCGGACATAGGGATATAACAAAGTGCGTCCCATACCCTACTGATGATACTGCGGCGACAGCTCGATAACAGCGTCGACCATAGCAGACACATGATCTGGATTAACACCCGGCGTCACACCATGACCGAGGTTAAAGATGTGGCCGCTTCCCGCGCCATAACTCGCCAAAATACTCGCCACTTCTTCTCGGATACGCTCCGGCGACGCATATAGCATGGTCGGATCCATATTGCCTTGAAGCGCAACTTTGTCACCAACGCGCTCCCGCGCCGCTCCAATGTCAGTAGTCCAATCTAAACCGACTGCATCGGCACCACAGTCAGCGATCCGCTCGAGCCACTGACCGCCGCCTTTAGTGAAGACAATCACAGGTACTTTTCGGCCATCTGCCTCACTGGGCAGCTGCTCAATAATACGGCGCATGTAACGCAATGAAAATTCTTGATACGCAGCATGACTGAGTGAACCACCCCAGGTGTCAAAAATTTGTAGTACTTGAGCACCGTGGAGAACTTGCTGCTTGAGATACTCGGCGACTGCATCAGCCAGCTTTTCTAGTAATCGATGCATCAGCGCAGGCTCATTAAACGCCAGCGCCTTCGCTTTAGCGAAATCTTTAGACGAACCGCCCTCAATCATATAAGTGGCTAGCGTCCATGGACTGCCGGTAAAACCAATCAGCGGTACACTGCCATCGAGAGTCCTGCGGATCAGTGCCACCGCATCCATAACGTACCCAAGATCAGCAATGCTATTTGCACTCAAACGATCCACATCAGCCGCGCAGCTAATTTGACGTTCAAAACGCGGACCCTCACCCTCTGAGAAATAAAGCCCCAGGCCCATTGCATCAGGAATGGTCAAGATATCTGAAAACAAAATAGCGGCATCCATCGCATAGCGACGCAGTGG
Source organism: uncultured Luminiphilus sp. (assembly GCA_963926105.1). Taxonomy (GTDB): domain Bacteria; phylum Pseudomonadota; class Gammaproteobacteria; order Pseudomonadales; family Halieaceae; genus Luminiphilus. The sequence continues at coordinate 18,655 of CAWUVW010000012.1, forward strand.
CTGCATGGTGACTTCGCAAGCCAGTTCAGTGTTTTTACAAAGATCTAAAAAACTACCCGCCTGAGCTCGCGTCGCGCGGTATTCCGGGAGATACCGTCCCGCTTGACGCATCATCCATACGGGTGTTCGATCAATCGGCTGACCCTGTAACGCCCGTAACAAACGGTCATTCTTTAATTCAGACATGGTGTTATGAACCTATGCAGTGCGGTGGTGCCAGCGCGCAAACACTGACCGACACACGCAGTATTAAACGCCGAGGTAGTCGAGGATACCTTCAGCAGCTTGACGACCCTCCCAAATGGCAGTGACCACGAGGTCAGAGCCGCGCACCATATCACCACCGGCAAACACTTTAGGATTGCTGGTTTGAAATTTAAACGCTTGGTGCTCGGCGGCGGCAACGCCCTGCCAATCATTAAGCTGTACGTCGATGTTATCAAACCATTCAGCTGGGCTAGGCTGGAAACCAAAGGCCATAATAATGGTATCCGCCTCGATAACCTGCTCACTGCCGGCAATCGGCTCAGGCCGACGTCGACCATCTGGCCCCGGCTCGCCGAGCACAGTTTCAACCACTTTGATGCCCAGCGCGCGACCAAAATATTCAACAACCTCAACGGGCTGGCGGTTAAATAAAAACTCGATACCTTCTTCGCGGGCGTTTTGCACTTCGCGCCTCGAGCCAGGCATGTTTTCTTCGTCGCGGCGATAAACACAGTACACACGCTCCGCCTGCTGTCGAATAGCAGTGCGCACGCAATCCATCGCGGTATCACCTCCGCCGAGCACAACGACCGTTTGATCTTTCAAATCGACAAAATTCTCGGCCGGCTGCGGGTAACCCATTTTCTGGTTGACGTTGCCAATCAAGTAATCGAGCGCTTTGTGAACACCCGGTAATTTTTCTCCCGGAAATTCACCCTGTATCGCCTTATAAGTACCCATCCCCAGAAACACGGCATCGTAGTCGGCCATTAAGTCGTCAATATCGATATCGACACCAATTTCGGTATTCAGACGAAATTCGATTCCCATGCCCTCAAAAACTTCTCGCCGCCGCTCCATGACGGATTTCTCAAGTTTGAACTGGGGAATACCAAAGGTCAGCAGGCCGCCAATTTCTGGATAGCGATCAAATACAACTGCCTTAACGCCGTTGCGCACGAGGACATCGGCACACCCCAAGCCCGCAGGACCTGCACCGATAATCGCTACTTTTTTATCGGTGTGCACCACACCTGACATATTCGGCCGCCAGCCCATGGCTAACGCAGTGTCGGTAATATATTTCTCAGAATTGCCAATAGTCACCGCACCAAAGCCATCATTCAGTGTGCAGGCACCTTCGCAAAGCCTATCCTGCGGGCAAACACGGCCGCAGACTTCAGGCAGCGTGTTGGTTTGATGACTGAGCTCAGCGGCCTCGAACAAATTACCTTCGGCGAGCAGCTTAAGCCAATTCGGGATGTAGTTATGAACGGGACACTTCCATTCGCAATAAGGATTGCCGCACTCAAGACAGCGGTGCGATTGATCAGCTGCTTGGTTTTCGCTGAACTCATCATAAATCTCAACGAAGTGCTCTGTGCGCGTCTCCATCGACTTCTTAGCGGGCTCCTGACGTTTAACGTCTAGAAACTGGAAATTGTTAGCCAGTTTTGCTGTCATCCTGCCCTCCCTCAGTCCGTATCACGGAAGCGTGATAGTAGCTTACTAAAATCGGCAGCTTTAGGCTTAACCAGCCAAAATTTCCCGACATAATCTTCAAAATTTTCGAGTAGATGTGTCCCCCAGGCAGACCCAGTTTCACGAACGAACTCACCAATACTGTCGCGCAGATTGTGGCGCCACGCTTCCATCGCCTCACCTGAGACTCGGTGCAGCTCCACCAATTCACTGTTGTAGCGATCGATGAAACTACGATCTTCGTCTAGTACATAGGCAATGCCGCCAGTCATACCTGCGCCAAAATTCACGCCCGTGCGCCCAAGTACGATAACATGGCCACCGGTCATGTATTCACAACAGTGGTCACCCGCAGCTTCGATCACCGCGTGCGCGCCAGAGTTACGAACTGCAAAGCGCTCACCCGCCGTACCCGCGGCAAACAACTTGCCGCCTGTCGCACCATAGAGGCAGGTATTGCCGATAATGGCCGTATAACGGCTTTCAAACGACGAGTCACGCGGCGGAAAGACAACTAGCTTGCCGCCTGCCATACCTTTGCCAACATAGTCATTACAATCGCCCTCAAGGTACATGTGCAAGCCGCCAGCATTCCAGACACCGAAACTCTGGCCTGCCGTACCGGTCATTCGCAAAACTATGGGGTTGGCTTCCATACCCGTATTGCCATAACGCTTAGCGATTTCGCCCGATAGGCGCGCACCAATCGATCGATCGCAGTTGGTCAGGTGGTAGCTCAACTCGATACCGCTTTTTGATTCGATCGCCGGCAGAGCATCCACGGTCATACCCTGTGCTTTTGTGCCCGGATCGAAAGGATCATTGCTAGCAACCTGACAGAACTGGGGCTGATCTGCAGCGTTCGGATCCACCCAAAGAATGGGATCCAAATTCAGTCGTGCCTGCTTTTCAGTAACGCCCGGCAAGCATTCGAGCAAATCAGTACGACCGATAATATCCTCTAACTTGGCAACGCCGAGCTTGGCCAACCATTCGCGAGTCTCGGTAGCAATAAAAGTAAAAAAGTTCACCACACGCTCAACGTCGCCCACAAAGTGATCCCGACGCAACGTTTCGTTTTGCGTTGCAACCCCAGTTGCACAGTTATTCAAATGACATATCCGTAGGTATTTACAACCCAATGCGACCATAGGCGCGGTACCAAAACCAAAGCTCTCGGCGCCCAAGATAGCCGCCTTAATAACATCAAGACCGGTCTTCATACCACCATCTGCCTGCAGTCTAATCTTGCCGCGCAGCATGTTACCGCGCAGCGTCTGCTGGACTTCCGCCAAACCCAGCTCCCACGGGGAGCCCGCATGACGAATCGATGTAATAGGGCTCGCGGCCGTACCTCCATCGTAGCCGCTGATCGTAATTAGGTCTGCATAAGCCTTTGCCACGCCGGCGGCAATCGTGCCAACACCAGGCTCAGATACCAGTTTCACAGAAACCAAGGCTTCTGGATTCACCTGTTTTAAGTCAAAAATTAACTGCGCCAGATCTTCGATCGAATAAATATCATGATGCGGCGGCGGAGAAATCAGCGTAACTCCAGGCACGGAATACCGTAAACGTGCAATCAAATCATTAACCTTGCCGCCGGGTAACTGACCGCCCTCACCAGGCTTCGCACCCTGAGCAACTTTGATCTGAAGCACTTCAGCATTGACCAAATAATGCGGGGTAACACCGAATCGGCCTGAAGCGATTTGTTTGATTTTTGACACTCGATTAGTGCCGTAGCGTGCGGGATCTTCTCCACCTTCACCACTATTAGAGCGGGCGCCAATTTGATTCATAGCCATCGCCAGCGCTTCATGCGCCTCGGGTGATAACGCACCCAAGGACATTCCTGCCGAGTCGAAGCGTTTTAAAATGGCCTCGATGGGCTCTACATCATCAACGCTAAGCGGCTGATTGGATTCTTTGAGTTTAAAGAGATCGCGCAGCGCAGCTACGGGTCGGACATTACAAAACTCCGCGTAACGCTGATAATCCGTATAGCTGCCACTGACCACCGCCTGCTGCAAGGTCATTACTACATCGGGGTTATAGGCGTGGTACTCGCCCCCGTGCACGTATTTAAGCAAGCCACCTTGCGCTATGGTTTTGCGCTTTGACCGCGCGTCTGCAGCCAATCGAACTTGATCATTTTCTAACTCCGCAAAGCCGGCACCTTCGATGCGCGAAGTGACACCAGTGAAAGCAATATCGACAACTTCCTGTGCAATACCCACTGCCTCAAACAGCTGTGCACCGCGATACGAGTTCACCGCCGAAATGCCCATTTTAGACATAATTTTGAGTAGGCCTTTGTTAACGCCTCTGCGATAGTTTTTATAACAGGCTGTCGGCTCACCTAATAGTTCACCCGAACGCATTTGGTCTTCAAGCACACTGTAGGCGAGATAGGGGTAAATCGCGGTGGCACCAAAGCCTAATAGACAGGCAATTTGATGCGAATCTCGCGCACTCGCCGTTTCAATAATCAGGTTGGCGTCGGCGCGAAGTTCTGTACGGATGAGATGGTGATGTACCGCCCCAGTCGCTAACAGGCTGTGAATCGGCAGTCGATTATCTGCAATATTACGATCGGATAAGACCAAAATTGTCGCGCCGTCACGAACTGCCGCCTCGGCACTGGTCGCCAGCGCAGCGAGCGCGGATTGTAAATTGCCGTTATCTGGATCGTAGGTCGCATCGATACTGACCAATTTGAGGTCCTGATCATCGAGCTTCAGCAAGGTATTGAATTTCCCCTGCGATAGTACGGGCGAGCTTAAGCTCACTCGCTTGGCATGTAATTCATCTTCAACAAAGAGGTTACATTCACTCCCTAAATCCACTTCGAGTGACATAACGATCGCCTCGCGCAATGGATCTATCGGCGGATTAGTGACCTGAGCAAACTTCTGCCGAAAGTAATCATACAGCGATCGCTCATGACGCGATAAAACAGCCATCGGTGTGTCATCACCCATTGAGCCGACCGCCTCATTAGCCGATTCAGCTAACGGCCGGAGAACTTGATCGCGCTCTTCAAAGCTCACCTGGAACATCTTTTGATAAGTATCTAAGGCATCTTCAGGAATATCTGGCGTCTCTTCTCCAGCAAAGCTGCCCTCTACGTGCCGTGCATGCTTGCGCAGCCATTGCTTATAAGGATGGCTGGATTTCAAAAGTTGGTCGATGTCCGGCGTGTGCAATACCTCGCCTTCCAGCGTATCCACCACCAGAATTTCGCCCGGTCCAACGCGACCTTTAGCGATGACATCCGAGGTTTTATAGCCGTGCGTACCAATTTCAGAGGCGACTGTAATAAAGCCATCCTTCGTCGTGACCCAGCGGGCTGGGCGCAGGCCATTGCGATCGAGCAGACAAACCGCATAGCGACCGTCGGTCAAGACAATACCCGCCGGGCCATCCCAAGGCTCCATGTGCATGGCGTGGTATTGATAAAATGCCTTGAGGTCGGGATCCATGCCCTCGATGTTCTGCCAAGCTGGTGGTATAAGCATCCGCAATGCGCGTGGCAGTGGTACGCCACCTGTAGTCAGTAGTTCCAACATGTTGTCTAGGCTAGAGGAATCAGAGCCTGAGATATTCACCAGGGGCGCCACTGCCTGTAGGTCGGGCAGCAGTGGCGATGATAGTTTGGGAGTGCGGGCTCTTGACCAATTGCGGTTACCCTCGATGGTGTTGATTTCACCATTGTGGGCAAGCATACGGAACGGCTGCGCCAACGGCCAGCGCGGCAAGGTATTGGTTGAGAACCTCTGATGGAAAACGCAAATGCCGGTCGCCAGTGTCTCATCATTTAAGTCGAGATAAAAACTGGACAGGTCAGCGGGCATGACCAAGCCTTTATAAGCAACGACTTGATCAGACAGACTACAAATATAAAAATCCGGGTCACTCGCTAAAGTGATTTCCGCCTGACGTCGCGCCATAAACAGCTTCGCCGTCAAATGAACGTGATCGAAGGCGGCCGCGTCGATGAATACTTGTTCGATTCTAGGTAACTGCTCTAAAGCAATTTGACCACATACCGTCGATACTGTCGGCACTTCACGCCAGCCAATAACATCCAGTCCATTTGCAGCCATCGACTGTTCAATCGCTGCGCGACTTGCACGCTGCAGGCCATCATCCTGACTCATGAAAATCATACCGACCGCATAGTGGCGACCGAGTTCGCGATCGAATGCTGACAAAGCCTGGGCGCGCATAAAAGCGTCGGGCATCTGTATTAACAAACCACAACCGTCGCCGGTTTTTCCATCCGCAGCAATTCCACCGCGATGTGTCATACAGGTAAGCGATTCAATGGCAGTTTGCAACAGACGATGACTGACCTCGCCCGAGATATGCGCAATTAATCCAAAACCGCAGTTATCGCGGAATTCTTCAGGGCGGTAGAGGCCCTGCGGGCGGGTCGATGATTTTGCATCGACACCCATTGCAGCAGCTTGAGTCATTGTGTTTCCTATTCAATCAAACAATGCATCACCCGAACGAGAGATGCACAGGCCTTAACATGCCTCTACGGGTAAGCGTCAAGCCGAAAGGGTGGCTATATTACACATCCACTAGCAAAGGGACAATTCAGTATTTTATGGGCAATTTACCCAAAGCAGACAAACGCTAATTCAGACCGCGACACATTGTCGACGACCTCAGCGCAGCCAGGCCCGGCCAATAAGACATATCGGATACGGCCATTTGATACTTTTTTATCACTCGCCATTGCCGCTAGAAACACATCTACCGTCATATCTGAAGGTGGCTCAACGGGTAGGCCAAAGTACTGGAGCAGCGCAATCAGCCGTCCACAGAGCGATTCTGGGACCTGTTCACGTGCAGCCGATAGTCGTGTTGCCATCACCATGCCGCAGGCCACCGCTTCGCCGTGCAGCCATGCTCCGTAACCTTGAGCCTGCTCGATGGCATGCCCAAAAGTGTGACCATAGTTGAGAATAGCGCGCAGACCGCTCTCGCGCTCGTCAGTAGCAACCACTTCAGCTTTGATCGAACAGCTGCGCTCAATAGCCTCGGCAAGCGCCGCCTCATCTCGCGCAAGCAAGGGTTCTGCGGCGCGCTCTAAGAAACTTAAAAAAGAATCATCACGTATCAAGCCATACTTGATAACTTCAGCCATTCCGGCCGCATATTCTCGTGCAGGAAGCGTGTGCAGGGTCTGTAAATCAATCAGCACAGCAATCGGCTGATGGAACGCGCCGATGAGGTTTTTCCCCTGCGCATGATTAACACCGGTCTTACCACCCACTGAGGAATCAACTTGAGAGAGTAACGTTGTCGGTAATTGAATGAAGTCAATACCACGCAGAAAACATGCCGCCGCAAATCCCGTAATATCGCCGACGACTCCGCCGCCAAGGGCGAGCATCACGGACTGACGCTCATGGCGCTCCCCCAAAGCGACATCAAGGATACGCTCCACGGCTGACATCTGCTTGTTGACCTCACCGTCGATCAAAATGACTTCGGTAACGGTGCGTGACTGACCCAAAGCCGCTCGCACTCGCGGGGCATAAATCGGTGCGACAACATCATTGCTCACTAAGATGACGTCGCGTTCGCCAATTAGTGTATTAAATAACTCGGAATCGGATAGCAAATCATGACCAATGAAGATCGGATAGCTACGATCGTGATTGGCGCGAGACAGATCAACTTGTAATGTGTGTAACAGCGTAGACATATAACCCCAGATCTGATCAAAAATATCGTTAAAGACCTCAGTCGTTCATTGGCGGGATATCATTGCACGGCTGGCAAGTTTGACGAGCCCTACTCAACGATAGGGTAGCTAGTTCAGATCCATTGGCAATAAAGCGCGCTCACGAAGCGTACGAACTACCTCCTCCGCGAGCTTGCGAGCATTCTTGCCCTCTGTCGCGACAACTAAGTCAGCAACATCCCTATATAAGGGATCGCGGATTCGCATTAAGTCCTGCAGCACACCGTGCCTATTTCGACCCATCAGCAAAGGGCGCTTATCATTGTAGCCGGTCCGACGAAATTGCTCACGGACAGTAGCACGCAAATATACAACAGGACCCGCCGCCTTCATTACCAAACGGTTCTGCTCACGCATCACGGCGCCACCGCCGGTGGCTAAAACAACAGCGTCCCAGGCCGATAAGTCAGCAATGGTTTGCTGTTCCCGATCACGGAAGCCTTTTTCGCCCTCAAGTTCAAAGATCCAGGGGATATCAGCGCCGGTACGTTCTTCGATGACATGGTCGCTATCGACAAACTGCCAACCCAAGAGGCTGGCCAAATGCCGTCCCACTGTTGACTTACCCGCCCCCATTGGGCCTACCAACAACAACCGCCTTGCCAAATCCATAGCAACCGCCGATGACGCGAACGTCAGTCGAGCAGGGCTTCCGACAAAATACGCGGCGTTATGAAGATCAAAGTCTCAGTTTTTTGACTCTTGTTAGCCGTGCTCTTGAAAAAGTTGCCCAGATAAGGAAGATCGCCCAAAAATGGCACTTTGCTTGTCTGGATAAGCTGTTCGTTCTTGAACACGCCCCCCAAAACGACGGTTTCACCATTACCCACTAAAACCTGCGTCGTAAGCTCCGTGGTATCAATCGTAGGAATCAAGCCGCCCGAACCGCTAGGTACTAAATCACCCACCGAGTCCTGATTAATAACAAGGTCGAGCAGGATTCGATCGTCAGGCGTGATATTGGGCGTCACGAGGAGCTTAAGGACAGCCTCTTTAAACGACGTCGTTGTGGCACCCGATGCCGCACCTTCCTGATAAGGAATTTCCGTACCTGACTTGATGCTCGCCTGCTGCTTATCACCTGTGATGACCTTAGGCTGCGATACAACTTCTCCCTGACCTGCAGCTTCTAAAGCAGACAGCTCGGCGGTCAAGAAAATGTCACTAGAGGTAAAGCCAACCGCAAAGCCACTAGTCGCATTCGCGATCCCGAGGTCGACTAATGCAGCACCAAGGCCCTGCTGCTGCTGCTGTGCGCCACCACCAGCTGAACCGCCGGCGGAGGGGTAACTCAATGTAGGCGCTTCACCATTGACAATAGCCTGGTTAATTCCAACCACACTTTCGCGACTTCCAGAGAACGATGTGATATCGCCATTGCTACGGGTGTTGATGTAACCACCACCCCACTCTATTCCCAGCTCTTCATCTAAGCTGGTTTGCGCAATGACGATTCGCGCCTCAATCATCACCTGACGAATAGGCACATCGACCCGCTCAATCAAATCGCGAACTTCTGCAAGCTTGGCAGCGGTGTCGGTAATGATAATGGCATTGGTCCGCTCATCAACCACCACAGAGCCGCGCTCTGAAATAAGTGTGCCACCCTCTTCCGAGCCAGCTTCAAACAACTTAACTACCGAAACTGCCTTAGCGTAACGGATGCGAATAAACTCTGACTGCAGCGGTGCTAATTCCGCAATCTGCTTATTCGATTCGATTTCCTGACGCTCACGCTCAGCAATCTCGTTGGCTGGCGCTACCATGAGGACATTGCCAACTAGACGGCTATCAAGGCCCTTAGTTTTCAACACCAATTCAAGCGCTTGATCCCAAGGTACGTTCTGTAAGCGCAGCGTTATGTTGCCCGCAACAGTATCCGATGCAACGAGATTGAGTTCGGTAAAATCGGCAATCAACTGCAACACCGCTCGCGCTTCAATATCTTGGAAATTAAGGGAGATACGATCACCCACATAATTAAATTCATTGAGTTGTTCTTGCTTCTGCGACTCGCTCAACGGATTAACGCTGAGAACATACTCATCACCCGTCTGGTAGGCCAAATAGTCAAACAAGCCGGTGGTATCCAGTACCAAACGTGTGCCGCGCTCGGTCGTAGTCACTTCAATTGAGTTAACCGGCGTCGCGAAATCGGTCACATCGAAACGGCGCAATAATGACTCGGGGACATTTGTTTCTAAAAATTCGAGATTAATCTTACCACCCTCGGAGAACACGCTAACGTCAATCGAGGGCTCGCTGAGTTTCAAGATTAAACGACCTTCACCCACCTCAGACCGACGGAACTGGAGATCTTCAATGAGGGATCGCACATTGGTGACCCGGGTGACTTCCGTCTCAAGAATACCGTCAGCATTGTTGGCTATCGCATATTCACCACTATTGTCCTGCCCAACCTGCAAAATCAGCTGATTGCCATTAACGACCGTTTCATAGGGCACCAATTTGATCAGGTTGATCACCATACGAGTGCGATCACCCGCCTCAAGTACCAAAACGCCGGTCGCGTTACCATACGGCAGCGAGTAACGTTTTTGATCAAGCCCGCTCTTGGTGCCAGGAAAATCTATAGCAATACGCGCCGGATCTTCAATAGTATAGGCTTCAAGATTGCTAGGGGGGGGCTCGTTAAACTCAAGCCGAACCTCAAATTTGCCGCCAGAGCGGGCACTAAAGGTAATGTCCTCTATCACAGGCGCAGCAAACGTGGACAGCGGCACCACTAACAGGCTAGTGAGCAAAGCAAATTGCCGACCGAACGCCTTTTTTATCATTTGAGACATCTCCATTAACTATTCCCCTAGCTCAGAAACCACTGAGCTCGATAGTTCTCGGCCGCTCTACCCAGCCGTCTTGCGTACCATCCGGTACGATCTCTACAACCGCAACAAACGTCTCTCCCATACCGATGATCCTGCCATGGTCACGGCCGAGATAATTACCCAACTGAACGCGATGAATGCCGCCCTCGGGATCTTTAACTAACGTCCATTCACTGCCATCCCGCTCTAAACGACCCACCATGCCCAAAGAATCAAAGGTGAATTTCTCAAGAAACTCATGGGTTCGCTCCTTATCTGGACGGACTGAGCTGCGCGCATTTAATTGGCTTACCTCACGAACTTCAACTGGGCGATCGAAAGGGCTGCGCATCGTAGCCGCATTGTAGGCGAAGGCCTCATACGCTTTAAATGTGGGTATTGGCTCGATAACACCGCCGGGTCGCGCGCGCTTTTCTGCCATAAAAGCATCTATATCGCCGACATCGCCGCCACAAGCTACCAACAGCATTGTTAGACCCATCAGACCCAGCCAGCGACTTATCTGCTTACTCATCGCGGCCACCCTCACGGTAGCGATATGTTTTAGCCAGAAGATTCATCTGCAACATATTCGTCGCCTCACCAGGACTCTTAATGGTGAAGTCGTGCAACGTAACAATCCGAGGCAAACCCGCCATACCACTAATAAAGGCGCCCAAATCATGGAAGGAACCAACCGCATTTATCGCGATGGGTAATTCCACATAGAATTCCTCAGTCTGCTCCGAAAGTAAATCGATGGAATCTATCTGCAGACCGTTGAGTTCTCCTTTATTGGTAATGTCTTCAAGCAGGCCCGGCACCTCAGTATCGCTAGGCAACTGACTGACGAGCGCACCGAAGCTCTCCTCCATCTCCAGCAGCTGACGCTTATACGCCTCTAAATTCGCCGCTTCAAAAGCTTTTTTCTCAAAATCGCGACGAAGTTCCGCCTCTCTACCTTGCAGCTGTGCCGTCTGCCGCTGCAAATCCTCAATGTGGTAGTAGTAGCCGCCAACCACAGTCGCAATCAAAAGCACTAATGCTATAACTACCTTGGCAGCGATCGGCCAGCCACCAATGTTCTCAAAATCAATATCGCCTAGATCGAGTTCGTTGAGCGACCTAATGGAGTCCATAAAGCTCATGAGCGAGTCCCCCTATTTCGCGCCGTCTCAGTATCTGGAAGCTGCAGTTTAACCGTCAAACTAAATGTCGCAGCTTGCTCGCCAAACTGCGGCGCCGATCGCACGGCATCGAGATTAGGCTGTTCCAACCAATCGGACGCATCGAGACGACGCATCAAGCTAGAAACACGATTATTGGATTCGGCAGTGCCCTCAATGGCGATAACCCCCTCTTCAACCGTTAAATTGGTATAGAAAACACCATCGGGCACAGTGCGCACCAATTGATCGAGGATACGAACAATGATGGGGCGGTTGCCCTGCAATTCCTGGATAATGCGCATTCGCTCAATGAGCTGAGTGCGCTTACTCTGCAAGTTGCGAATTTCTGCAACCTTATCATCGAGTGCCACAATATTTTGGAGCAGATAGCTATTGCGTTGAGTTTGGTTTGCAATGTCGCTGCGCTCTATTTGATCCCACGAAAGCAGTAGCAAAATTCCGACGAGAAAAACCAGCCCTAATGCTGATAAAAACTGCTTCTTATGCTGATCGCGCAGTTCTTCACGCCAGGGGAGTAAATTAATCTTGGCCATTAATCAAAACTCCTCAAAGCCAAGCCACAAGCAATCATCATCGCCGGCGCGTCACTATTGAGGGCAATCGCATTCACCTTGGGCGACACCATCATATTCGCGAATGGATTGGCAACGACCGCCTTCACACCCAATCGCTCGCGGATCAACTGCGCTAAGCCGTCCATAGAGGCAACGCCACCCGCCAAGAAAATACAGTCAACAGCGGTGAAGTCGCCAGAAGAGAAAAAGAACTGCAGAGAGCGACCCATTTGTTGAACAATGGCCTCGCGGAAAGGGTTGAGTACTTCCGATTCGTATTCGTCTGGCAACCCCCCCTGCTTCTTGGCCAAGCCCGCCTCTTCTAATGGCAAACCATAGCGACGCATAATTTCATCGGTGAGCTGCTTGCCACCGAATAACTGTTCTCGAGTGTAAACGGTACTGCCTTGATGTAAGACAGAGAGCGTCATCATAGACGCACCAATATCAAAGATGGCTACCGTGGTGCGGTCATCAACGTCAACCTGATTACAGACCAATTCAAAGGCGCGCTCCATCGCGTAGGCCTCGACATCCATAACGCTTACTTTCAAGTCCGCCAATTCAAGCGCTTCTACTCGCGCATCAATTGTTTCCCGCCGACATGCAGCTATCAGCACATTGACTTGGTCTTCCCTGCCAGGCACCGCACCTTGTACTTCAAAGTCAATTGAGACCTCGTCCAAGGGGTAAGGGATATATTGGTCCGCCTCAACGGAGATTTGCGTCTCGATATCGCCATCACTCAAGCCTGCGGGCATCGCGATAACCTTGGTGATAACCGAAGAACCGGCAACAGCGGCGACCACATGACGTGTCTTTGTCCGCGATTGAGTGACAACACTAAGCAACGTGGAGCCAACGTCTGCCACATTATTAATATTTTTTTCGACAACGGCATCCTGAGGCAAAGAAGCGACCGCATAACTCTCTATACGATAGCGAGCACCAGATCGACTGAGCTCGAGCAACTTAATCGTTGTCGAACTAATATCGATACCTAACATTTGTGTTTTATTGCGCTTTTGAAACAGGCTCAACACTCTACGCCCCTGACAACTTATCGTGATAGTTAGCAAGCTATATCATAGCTGCCCGAATACTTTTTTGGCAGCTATAAATACGATTGCTAGCAATATACCCAAAAACACTTAACAGGCGCCACCGACAAGCGCATCCCTCTTGCGTCGACAGAGAATCCAGCACTCCTGAATCCTGAATCCTGAGCAACCTTCTTGCGGTTAAACTTTATGTACAATTAGCACTTAATTTTAGTTGATTGCAACACAACTCGGGTAAAAGGTCACTTATATGCAGTAATTTGTTGTTTTTACTGTCAAAGTAACTTTGAAAGAAAGACAATTTCACTACCCCTTACGCATTGCAAAATCTTTGATGAATGGAGTTGCATTGGTGCGCACAAACCGCAAACTCACATGGTTATTTGCTCTAATTTGCACCGGCATGATCTGGAGCTTTGCAGGTCTCTATTTGTACCTAAGCCCCAATCTCCCTGAGGCAGATTCGCTGCGCGACGTTAAATTACGTACGCCGATGCGGGTCATGAGCCGAGATGGCCTATTGATAGGCCAGTTTGGCGAACAAAAGCGGAGCCCATTGCGCTTCGAACAAATACCTGCGCATTTTATAAACGCGCTTATCGCCGCGGAGGACGATGGGTTTTTCGAGCACGCCGGTGTCGACCTGGGCGGACTGGCGCGCGCTGTGTCAGAGCTAATCATGACTGGCCACATAGGCTCGGGCGGCAGCACGCTGACTATGCAGGTCGCCCGCAATTATTCATTATCACTTGAGCGCACTTTTCTGCGTAAATTCAACGAAATCCTGCTGGCATTAGAAATTGAGCGGGCACTGACTAAAGAGGAAATATTCGAACTTTACGTAAACCGTGTGTTTCTGGGACATCGCGCCTATGGGTTCGAGGCCGCAGCCCAAACTTACTATGGCAAATCACTGAACGAACTCACCTTAGGCCAACACGCCATGTTGGCAGGCATCCCTAAAGCACCCTCTAGCAATAACCCGCTAAGCAATCCTGAGGTGGGCAAGGATCGACGCAATTGGATCTTGGGGCGGATGACCAAGCTCGGCATGATCTCCGAAGTCGAGCGCCAGCAGGCGACGGTAGAGCCAGTCAACGCCCGCTATCATGGCCTGCAGGTAGAGGTCGATGCGGAATATGTCGCTGAAATGGTGCGCCAGGAAATGGTGGAGCGATATGGCAATGCCGCTTATAACGACGGCTATGTTGTCTATACAACGGTTGATGGCAAACTACAGCAGGCGGCCCGTGATGCCCTTATTAAAGGACTGAAGACCTATGACAAACGACACGGTTGGCGGGGACCGGAACGCAAGTTACCACCCATAGAGGGTGAGTTGGAGGCAACGCGCCTAGCACGTTGGGCCCAAGCCTTGGCTGAAATGCCCGTTATTGCCGACATTGAGCCCGCGATTGTGGTGGGCCTGGATGAAGAAGGCGCGACATTACGTCGGAAAAATGGCGAGACTGCGTACCTCCCCTGGCGGGACTCTTTAGACCGTACGCGCCGATATTTAACCGAAAACGATCGCAGCGCCGTCGCTCAGACCCCCGAGTCACTTCTCACTGTGGGCGACCTGATTCGTATCGAGACGGCTGATCAACGCTGGCAGCTAGCCCAAGTACCTCGGGCGCAATCGGCGCTGGTCTCACTTAGTCCAGAAGATGGCGCAGTTCGTGCGCTGGTCGGCGGCATGGGCTTTGAACTTTCGAAGTTCAACCGCGCCATTCAGGCAAAGCGCCAGCCGGGCTCAAACTTCAAACCCTTCCTTTATGCGGCAGCGATTGAAGCGGGGATCACACCGGCGACGCTGATTAACGATGCACCCATAGTGCTCGAAAATCTGTCCAGTGAAGAAATTTGGCGCCCGGAAAACGATAGCGGTCAGTTTTATGGACCGACGCGGTTGCGCGATGCACTGACTTATTCGCGCAACTTAGTTTCTATTCGTGTATTGCAAAAAATCGGCGTCGATCGACTGATAAAATATGTTGAAAAACTGGGGTTTGATACCACAGGCATGGCTCGCAACCTAACTTTGGCGCTGGGCACCCACGCCTATTCGCCGCTCGAAGTTGCTACAGGCTACGGCATTTTAGCCAATGGCGGTTATCAGATTGCACCCTATTTAATTGAACGTATAGAAGATGCAAAAGGCCAAGTGCTATTTAATGCAGAGCCTGCGGTGGCTTGCACATCTTGTCGAGCAGCGCCATCAGTGGCGCCGATGACGAACGAGGAACCACTACGGATGGAGGATATCCTCGGTGAAACAGCGGTCGCTAAAGATCCGATACTAGCGCCATCTGTCATGGACCCGCGCGCAAGTTTCATCGTGACTTCAATGTTACAAGACGCTATTCAGCGCGGCACAGGGCGCCGTGCGCGCGTGCTGGAACGCAGCGACATTGCAGGAAAAACAGGCACCACAAACGGCCCAAGAGACGCGTGGTTTTCTGGGTTTAATGGGCAGTTAGCAACGACCACCTGGGTGGGATTTGATGATTACAGCCTACTTGGCAAGCGTGAGTTTGGTGGGACTGCAGCACTACCCATATGGGTTGACTTTATGCGTGAAGCACTGGGCTCAGAATTACCCCCCCTGCCCATGCCGCTGGGGGTCGTACGCCTACGCATTGACAAAGCCACCGGCCAACGTGTGAACGGCGCGCCCGACAATAGTATGTTCGAATATTTTCTGAAAGAATATTTGCCCGCTGCCATCGACGCCAACCAGGCGCCGCTCGGCACAGACGAGCTAAAAGGATTGTTCTAGCAGAGTTCTGATCGTAGGCTTTAGGACGAGACAACACTCGCCGTCAAGCATCAGCCTAAACCACCCAAGACGCCGACGATCTCAACCAAGGCAAATGATTAACGCCAGTTGCGATCAGCACCAAAACCCACACCACCCCACAATTGCTCTTCGTAGTCGGGGTCGAGGACGGTGCGGGCAACACCTGAGTCAATAGCAGCCCGAGCAACTGCCGAGGCAATGATGGGTAGCAAGCGCGGATCCATGGGTTTTGGCAAAATATAATCTGGCCCAAACTCAAGCTCAACGAGGCTGTAAGCATCAAGCACCGATTCCGGCACTGGCTCGCGGGTCAGCGACGCCAAGGCCTTAACCGCCGCGATCTTCATGGCTTCATTAATCGTTGACGCACGCACATCAAGTGCGCCGCGGAAAATAAACGGAAAACCCAGCACATTATTCACTTGGTTTGGATAATCGGAACGGCCAGTGGCCATCACCAAGTCATTGCGTGTCGCCAGTGCCAGTTCGCGGCTAATTTCGGGATTTGGATTAGAGCAGGCAAAAATAACAGGCTTCGATGCCATAGAGCGCACCATATCAGCGCTCACTAGATCGGGGCCCGACAATCCAACAAATACATCAGCCCCATCCATCGCATCTGCCAGTGTCCGCTTATCGGTATCAATGGCGAACAATGCTTTCTGTTCGGTTAAATTCTCACGGCCGCTGTGAATGACACCACTTCGATCCAGCATCATCATCCGCTGGGGGTCCGCGCCCATCTCAAGCAACAAGCGCATACAAGCAACTGCGGCTGCGCCGGCGCCCAAACATACGATGGTGACATTATCGAGGGACTTACCCTGCACCTCGAGCGCATTGAGCATCCCTGCGGCAGTTACAATCGCGGTCCCGTGCTGGTCATCATGAAAGATCGGAATATCACAAAGCGCCTGCAAACGACGTTCAATCTCAAAACATTCTGGCGCTTTAATGTCCTCTAAATTAATGCCACCGTAAGTGCACGAAATAGTCCGTACAGTAGTGATAAAGGTCTCCACATCCTGGGTATCAACTAAAACGTCAATGGCGTTAATATCAGCAAATCGTTTAAATAGCAGCGCCTTACCTTCCATCACGGGCTTACTTGCCAGCGCACCCAAATTGCCCAAACCCAACACGGCAGTACCATTACTGATAACCGCCACACTATTACCTTTTCCCGTATAGCGGTATGCCATTGCCGGATCCTTAGCAATCTCGATACACGGTGCCGCCACACCTGGACTATATGCCATCGCGAGATGACGCATAGTCTGAGCGGGTTTGGTCAGCTCAATACAAATCTTCCCGGGAACCGGAAGAGCGTGGTACTCCAGTGCATCACGGGTAAGACGATTAGACATGGAAAATCCTTAAAACAACGGCATCGAGTGCAAGAAAGCGGCAGCTTATCGCGCGCTACGTGTCTTTGGGCACACTTCTTTACACATAACGCCCATAACATGTAAAAAAAACGCCGGCTTAGCCGGCGTTTTTTTGGAGAGGTTCATCACTTCTTGAAACTGCGGCTCGCAAAACGCTTATTGAAACGATCTACACGACCACCACTATCTACCATTTTCTGCTTACCCGTGAAAAAAGGATGGCACTGACTGCACACATCAATCTGCAGATCATTGCACAGCGTAGAGCGGGTCTTAATCTCGCTGCCACAACTGCAACGAGCGGTGATTTCCTCGTAACGAGGATGAATTTCTGCTTTCATGGGGACCTCCGTCAGAAAGGCTGACGTCTGAAAAAAAGAGCGCGAAGATTACCAGAAAATCAAACGATATCAAGTAGTCAATGTGTAACAATAAAACCAATGTGCCGACTAGGGTACACTGAAACGAGTCCTTCTTGGAGTGCATTTTTGCAACCCCATCTTATTAAACAGACCGAATCTAGCGAAAAATGCCTCGAGGAGTCGCCACGGGTGCTTCGATGCGCCGTGCCAATGCCGTTACGCAAAACCCTAGACTACCTGCCCCCAGCCCATATCGCATGGGATAAATTAAAGCGCGGAACACGACTACAGGTCCCACTGGGTCGACGTACGCTGACGGCAATACTAATCGATATTCACCAAACGCCGGCGGTAACGCCAAAGCGCTTACGCTGCGCCGAGAAACTACTAGACGATCTACCGTTACTCGATGAGATCCAGCTCGCGCTCATGTCATGGGTCGCAAACTACTATTTACACCCCATCGGAGAGGTTTTTACGCTCGCGCTCTCCCCCGGTGAGCGCCGCGGCGAGCCCCCTGCCGGATCAGGCGCGGCGGGCATGCAACTGTCATTGCGCGGCAGGGGGCTCCCCAAGGGCGCACTAGATCGCGCACCGAAACAAGCAGCATTATTAGCGCTTCTGCAACAAAGAGCAGCAAGCAATAACGCGATCCAGGCTTCGGGTATCTCTAAAGCGGTCGTTCGGGAAATGCTTGCGAAGTCTTTAATTGAGCGGTGCGAAATAGCACCGGATCAAATCTGGCAAGTGCGGCCCGGTCTAATACCCAATAGCGAACAACAGCACGCAGTGTCTAAACTTCAAATAGCGTTAGGAAGTTATTCAGCACACCTTTTAGAGGGTGTGACCGGCAGTGGCAAGACTGAGGTGTATTTACAGGCCATTGCAGCCTGTATTGCCCGCGGCGAGCAAGCACTGGTGCTGCTACCAGAGATTGGCCTGACGCCACAAATGGTCGAACGATTTAGAGAGCGCTTTGATGCGCCGATCGTCGTACTGCACTCGGGCCTCTCGGATAAAGAACGCGATCGCGGCTGGTCAGCGGCCCGCAAAGGCGAAGCCGCGGTAGTCATTGGAACCCGATCATCGGTGTTTTGTCCGATGGCACGGCCCGGCATCATTATTGTCGACGAAGAACACGATAATGCTTATGCCCAGCAAGACGGTCTACGCTACTCTGCTCGAGACGTCGCGGTTAAACGCGCACACCTGAGCCATTGTCCAATCCTGCTGGGCAGCGCCACACCCAGCCTAGAAACCTTCGATAATGCGGCGCGCGGACGCTATCAGCACCACAAGCTGGCAGAGCGCGCTGGCGGTGCTGCTCAACCCTCCGTTGAGATTTTAGATATTCGTAGCCTGGCATTGCACGGGGGTATCAGTCCGGCATTACAGCAAGCAATCACCGACACTTTGAGTCGCAATGAACAAGTTCTGCTTTTTATTAATCGCCGCGGGTTCGCGGCAAGCTTGCTGTGTCACGATTGCGGCTGGGTGGCTGATTGCCAAAACTGCGATGCGCGCATGACTGTTCATCGGCAACCAGCAAGCCTGCGCTGCCATCATTGTAGCGCTCGCCAAGCACTGCCCAACCAATGCCCTGGCTGTCAAAGTCGCCGACTCGTCAGCGCAGGTCTCGGTACTGAGCAAGTGGAACAAGCTCTGATGTCGAGCTTCCCCAGCACGCCGATCTATCGCGTCGACAGCGACTCAATGACCCAAAGAGGAGCCATGCAAAACCTGCGCGAGGCTTTAAACACTGAGCAGGGCGTCTTGATGGTCGGCACTCAGATGCTGTCAAAAGGTCACGATTTTCCAAGGGTGACATTAGTCGGTGTGCTCGATGCAGACGGTATGCTCTTCAATCCGGATTTTCGCGGTGAGGAGCGATTGTTGCAGCTGCTTACGCAAGTAGGCGGTCGGGCGGGGCGGGCGCAACATGCCGGCAAGGTTATCATTCAAACTCGACAGCCGGATCATCCCCTTATGACACAAGTGCTGCGCACTGATTACGATGTGCTGGCCAATCAGCTACTTGTACTACGTGCTCAACAGGGGCTACCGCCGCACGGTGCCGTCGCCGCGATTCGATGTGATAGTCGCCAACTGAAGGAAGGACTTTCGTTTTTACAGCACATTAACAGCTTGCCAATTGCACAAATGTCGCACCAAGACTGCCGAGTTATCGGTCCTCTGCCCGCTGCCATGGCACGTCGCGCCGGCCTGTATCGGAGCCAGCTGATCGTTATGGCGAAAACCCGTGGCAATCTCGCTTACCGAATCCGCGCTCTGGTTGAGCATGCCGACAGCCTAAAGAAACCGGCGGGACTCGCCTGGTTTGTCGACATTGATCCCGTCGAACCTTTTTAATGAATGGCGGGCCATTCAAAGCACAGCGGCAGATAAATTAATGGCATAAATCAAAGGATCAAGACAAGACACTGGAGCTTGACCCCGATCGCGGGGATAATTCTATTTTTGCAGGCGCGGCCATCTTCGTACCTGCGCCAAATTTGGCCCAAGGAGATTTCATGAAGGAAGCGCTTACTTCGCTGATAGAAAAAGCGCTGCAGTCGTTGGTGGCAGACGGTACGCTGAGTGGGGGTGCAGATGTTATACCGCAGCTCGATCACACCAAAGACCCGAGTCACGGAGATTTGGCTACCAATCTCGCTATGGTGCTCGCCAAGCGCGCCGGTATGTCACCTCGCGCTTTAGCTGACAAGATTGTTGCCGCCCTGCCTGAAAACACACTGGTAGCGAAAACTGACATTGCCGGCCCAGGTTTTATCAACTTCTTCATCAGCCAGACTACCAACACCCAAGCTGTCAGTGACATCTTAAATGCAGGCGTGAAATATGGCTGCAGCGATACGGGGCAGGGTCAAAAAGTTCAGGTGGAATTCGTCTCCGCCAATCCCACCGGGCCACTGCATGTAGGCCATGGGCGCGGCGCGGCTATCGGCGATGCACTCTGCCGCCTGCTTAGCGCCACGGGGTGGGAAGTGCACGCAGAGTTTTACTACAACGATGCTGGACAACAGATAAATAATCTAGCGCGCTCGGTTCAGGCGCGCGCTAAAGGTCTGACTCCCGACGATACGAGCTGGCCGGAAGACGGCTACCGCGGTGAATATATTGTAGATCTCGCCAATGCCTACTTAGCGAGGGAATCTGTACATGCAGCTGATCGCGATATGACTGCCGGCGGCGACGTAAACGACCTGGAGGCAATTCAGGACTTCGCCGTGGCTTGGCTGCGCCGCGAGCAAGATGCCGATTTGAAAGCATTTGCGGTACAGTTTGACGAATACTTTTTAGAGTCATCACTGTACGACAGTGGCGCCGTTGAACAGGTCGTGGCCCAGCTAAATAGCAATGGCCGAACCTATGAAGAAGGTGGCGCTCTATGGCTGCGCAGTACCGAATTTGGCGACGACAAAGATCGGGTTATGCGTAAGCGGGAAGGCGGCTACACTTATTTTGTGCCCGATGTCGCCTACCATTTCAATAAGTGGCAGCGCGGTTTCAAGCGAGTAGTCAATGAGCAAGGGGCCGACCACCACTCCACGATCACCCGTGTACGTGCGGGCTTACAGGGCCTTGACGAAGGCATACCCGATGGCTGGCCAGAATACGTCCTGCACCAAATGGTCACTGTTATGCGCGATGGCGCAGAGGTCAAACTTTCAAAACGTGCTGGCAGTTATGTCACATTACGTGACCTAATCGACTGGGCAGGTAGAGATGCAACACGCTTTTTCTTGTCGGCACGAGCGGCAACTTCTCAGCTCACTTTTGATATTGATTTAGCGCTCTCCCAGAGTAATGAGAATCCGGTTTATTACATTCAATATGCTCACGCCCGCATTTGCAGCGTGCAACGTAGAGCGCTCGCGGCGAACCCACATTGGCGGCCGGCCGATGGCCTCCCCCATTTATCAACCCTGACCGAACCGGAGGCATTGGCGCTCTCACTAATGCTGGGTCGATTCCCAGACACTGTCTCGGGCGCCGCCAAGCGGCTGGAACCGCATGACATCGCCAATTATTTGCGCGAACTAGCGGCAAGTTTCCACAGCTTTTATAACGCCTACAAAATGCTCGATGACAACATCGAGATCTCACTTGGACGATTAGCGTTAGCAGAGGCGGCAAGGCAGGTCATCGCCAACGGCCTTGATCTGCTCGGCGTTTCTGCACCAGAGACCATGTAAAGGTGGCGACGAATAACGGTTCTTCTTCCGGCGGAGATCGCAGGCCCGCTAATGGGCGTCCTGCGGGGGTGCGCAAACCCAAAGCACGCACAGCGACCAATAGCCGAGCAGCGGGCAACCGTACCGGCGCGAACCAGCGCAAGACGGCGAATAACAGCGGTCCACCCACGCTCACTCGTGCGCATATCAATGGCTTTTTTGCCGGTGCAATCGCGGGGGTTTTCGCGGGCGTTGGCGGCTATGCCTATCTTACAAATCCTGGCATTACAGCGCAGGTTACTCATGTAGACACTGCGAACCAGGAAACAATGAGCAAAGCATCAAGTCGACGCTGGGATTTCTTTACCGTGCTGCCAAACCAACAACTCGATTTGGGTGGCGACGTGGAGCCTGCCGAGCTTCCAAACTCGAACACAAGCGCTCTGTATGTACTACAAGCTGGATCTTTCCGGGATACAGATGATGCAGATCGGCGCCGAGGCGAGCTCGCACTCCTCGGCTTAGAGTCACAGATAGAGGAGGCACGAGGTGAAAACGGCCTTTGGTATCGTGTCTCGATCGGTCCATTTGAAAGCCGGTCTTTGATGGCCAGAGCACGCGCGCTCACCGAACAAGGTGGTATCGATACACTACTGCTAAAGCGCAGCAACGGCGAATGACTTCCCACCACCAATTTCTGAGTAGGCTAGACAACTTGAACTGTGTATCCGCGCCACCATATAGATAACTTCGGATAGCACTTTTACATAGTGATTTCAGATAACGCAGCGCGATACCGAACCCGCACTGCCGCTAAATTCGCCCCATAACATAGGCCTTTTCCATGGACCAATATCGCGGCACGACAATTCTCTCAGTCAGGCGCAATGGCGTTGTTGCCATCGGTGGAGATGGGCAGGTTTCAATGGGCAATACAGTAATGAAAAGCAATGCGCGCAAAGTAAGACGGCTATTTAGAGGTGAAGTCATTGCCGGTTTTGCCGGCGGCACTGCCGATGCATTTACGCTATTTGAGCTTTTTGAGGCGCAGCTTGAAAAGTATCAGGGTCAGCTGACTCGCTCCGCAGTTGAACTGGCAAAATTATGGCGCTCGGAGCGATCTCTGCGTCGGCTTGAAGCACTGCTCGCCGTGGCCGACAAACAAACCTCGCTGATTATTACCGGAAACGGCGATGTCATAGAGCCCGAAGATAACCTAATTGCCATCGGCTCTGGCGGACCTTTTGCGCAATCTGCAGCAAGGGCGCTGCTTGATGAAACCGAGCTATCTGCAGAGGCTATTGTCAGCAAAGGCCTGTGTATCGCCGCCGATATCTGCGTTTATACCAACCATCATCACACCATCGAGACACTGGGCTAATATTATGTCAACTATGACACCACGCGAGATCGTTCACGCACTCGACCAACACATTGTTGGGCAATCAGAAGCCAAGCGTGCGGTGGCAATTGCGCTGCGCAATCGCTGGCGCCGACAACAGCTCGAACCCGAACTACGCGCCGAAATTCATCCCAAAAATATTTTGATGATTGGTCCAACCGGTGTCGGGAAAACAGAAATTGCGCGGCGCTTAGCGAAGCTTGCCGGCGCACCTTTTGTCAAAGTAGAAGCCACTAAATTCACTGAGGTGGGTTACGTAGGCCGCGATGTTGAATCAATGATTCGCGACCTTGCTGAAACTGCTATCAAAATGCATCGTGAGCAAGCCATTAAGCGAGTTCAATTTCGCGCCGAAGAAGCGGGAGAAGAACGACTTCTCGATATTTTACTGCCACCTGGACGCGACGACAACAATGCCAGCACACGACAGGTACTGCGGAAAAAATTGCGTGAAGGTGCATTAGACGATCGAGAAGTAGAAATCGAGGTAAACATACAGGGCACTAGTGTCGATATTATGGCGCCGCCCGGCATGGAAGAAATGACCCAGCAGTTGCAAGGGCTGTTCTCGAATATAAAAACCGGTGGCAAACCGAGAAAAGTATTGGTCAAAGAAGCGCTAAAACTGTTGACTGAAGAAGAAGCTGGCAAATTGATTAACCCGGAAGAACTGAAGGCCCAGGCACTCGAGGCCGCGGAACAGAACGGCATCATCTTCATCGACGAACTCGACAAAGTGGCCAAACGCGGCGAAACCGGTGGTGCGGACGTCTCCAGAGAAGGCGTGCAGCGCGACCTGTTACCGCTCATTGAAGGTTGTTCGGTGACCACCAAACACGGCACCTTAAAAACCGACTATATTTTGTTTATTGCATCCGGTGCCTTTCATCTATCAAAACCGTCTGACCTCATTCCCGAATTACAGGGCCGACTGCCGATTCGCGTCGAGCTCAACGCCCTAAGCCCCGAAGATTTTCGCCGCATTCTCACCGAGCCAAAGGCGGCATTAACCGAGCAATACCGTGCGCTACTCGCCACTGAAGGCGTGACCATTTCATTTACTGATGAGGGCATTAGCCGCTTGGCGGAAATTGCTTGGCAGGTCAACGAGCGCGCCGAAAACATCGGCGCGCGGCGCCTGCATACGGTCATGGAGCGTCTGCTTGAAGAGGTCTCTTTCACGGCGGCAGATACAGGACTTGCTAAGCAAACCGTGGTCATTGACAAGTCCTTTGTCGACGACCGCCTGGAAGATTTAGCACAAAATGAAGACTTGTCGCGATTTATTTTGTAGCGCATACGATATGATAAAAGCGACGAAAATACATTATGCCAAGACTCAGCGCCAACTCAGCTTAGTCTTTGAGCATGGCCTCGAAGGGGAGTTGAGTGCTGAACTGCTGAGGGTGTTTTCACCCTCGGCCGAGGTTCGTGGTCATGGCGCCGGACAAGAGGTCCTACAGGTAGGCCAACGCAATGTCACATTGGTCGATATTAAGCCTGTTGGGCACTACGCGGTCCAACTGGTCTTTAGCGATGGGCACAATAGCGGTATTTATAGCTGGACATATCTCGCTGAACTGATTGAGCAACGCGACGCGCTCTGGGAAGACTATTTGCGTCGACTCGAGGCCGCTAATGCCAGTCGCGATCCAGATGTGCAAGTGATTCAATTCAAGCCCTGATAGAAAGCGTGCTCTCGGGTACAATCATACTCCTTTGTTATATTGAGCAAGCACCATGACCGATCATGGCCAATCCGAGGATACCGGCACAGACACCACAGATTTTGGCTTTAAGCGCGTAAAAAGCGAAGAAAAAGCCTCATTAGTTCGCGGTGTCTTCGATTCCGTTGCGGCACGCTACGACCTGATGAACGACCTCATGTCGGCTGGTGTACATCGACTCTGGAAACGATTCACCATCGAGTTAAGCGCGGTTAGGCCGGGCCAAACCGTTCTCGATATTGCCGGTGGTACCGGTGACCTTGCTGAGCGATTTTCGCGGCTAGTGGGGCCTCAAGGGCAGGTTATCTTAGCGGATATCAACGCCGCCATGCTCGAAGTTGGACGAGACCGTCTGATAGACCGCGGCGCACTCAGCAATATCGATGTGGTGCAGTGCGATGCCCAATACCTACCTTTTCCCGACAATAGCATCGACTGTATTACGATCGCGTTTGGCTTACGTAACGTCACAGACAAAGCCCTAGCAATGCGCGCTATGCTTCGGGTTTTGCGTCCGGGTGGCAGATTGCTGGTGCTAGAATTCTCAAAGCCCACCAGTAGGTTATTAGCGAAAGCTTACGATGCTTACTCGTTCAAGCTATTGCCATTCATGGGTCGCATAGTCGCCAACGATGCGGAGAGTTATCGCTATCTCGCCGAGTCCATCAGAAAACATCCCGATCAAGACACACTCCTTGAGATGTTAGAAGACTCCGGCTTTGTCGATTGCCAATACCATAATATGACAGGTGGTATTGTTGCCGTTCACCGCGGTATTAAGGCTTAAATCCGCCATGAATAATCAACACGACCCAGCGATACTGTCCGGTGCATTTGCCGGGCTAGAGGCTGCCGTTAATCGCGCACTGATGCTGGCACCCGCTTCAGCCAAAGATTTGGCAGAGATGGCGGGCACGATGATTGCCATAGAATGCACAGCACCGAAGCTTGAAGTGTTCATCACTATCGAACCCAGCGGGCTACTGCACTTTGCGGGCTACAACGAAAACCAACCCGCCACACGCATGCGTGGCGCACTTAAACATTTTATTGAACTGGCCACCGCCGAGGATCCCGCCGCCACACTGATCAATAGCGATCTCGAGATTCTAGGCAACAGCGCACCATTGATAGCATTACAGCAAATTATCACACGCATGGATGTGGACTGGGAGGCGCCCTTGGTTGATGTATTAGGCGACGTAGCGGGCCATCAGATGGCGCAGCTATTACGCGGTGTGTTCGGCTGGGGAGGCCAGGCAGCCAAGAGCCTGCGCAGGCAGCTGTCAGAGTTTATTTTAGAGGAGGGTCGACTATCACCGCCGGCTGCAGAGTTAGAGCACTTTTATAGTGAAGTACAGGCGCTGGGCCTAAGGGTAGATCGCCTACAATCGCGTTTACAGCGTTTGTCGAAGCGCATCTCCCAACACATGCAGGTGCAAAAATGATGATCCGACGACTGCTGACACTCTATCGAGTTGCTGGGCAATATCGACTCGATACCTTTATACCTGAAGACCGTCGGGGCCCCTTACTGCGCTTGCTCGTTCGCCTCAATCCCAGCGCACCCCGTTATGCCATAGATGAACCTGGTCAGCGACTGCGCCAGGCCCTTGAGACTTTAGGCCCCGTATTTATTAAGTTCGGTCAGTTGTTATCGACCCGTCGAGATTTGCTGTCTGATGACGTCGCTGATCAACTCGCCATGCTGCAGGATCGCGTACCGCCCTTCGAATCTGATACCGCCGTTTCTTTAATTGAAGCTGCATTGGGCGCCCCTATAGACACGCTGTTTAGTAGTTTTGAGCGGGAACCCATTGCCGCAGCCTCAGTTGCACAAGTGCACGGCGCAGTTTTACCTTCCGGCCAAGCAGTCGTCGTCAAAGTACTACGCCCAGATATAGACAAAGTGATTCGCCAAGATCTCGCCATTATCAAAAGGGTTGCCGTCTGGGTGGGCCTACTATTGAAGGATGGCAAGCGGTTGCGACCGACTGAAGTCGCGGCAGATTACGAACGCACGTTACTCGACGAGCTCAATCTCCGACGCGAAGCCGCTAACGCCTCTCAATTGCGTCGCAATTTCTCCGACAGTCGCCTGATCTATATCCCCGAAATTCACTGGCCGCTCACCACACAACAGATCATGGTGAGCGAGCGCATTTCTGGTATTCCAGTCACTGACGTCGCGACGTTACATGCACGACAAGTCAATATGCAGCTGCTTGCAGAGCGCGGTGTGGAAATATTTTTTACGCAGGTTTTTCGGGATAGCTTCTTTCATGCAGACATGCATCCGGGCAACATATTTGTCGATGCCAGCGACCCCGAAGACCCTCGCTATATTGCCATTGATTGCGCAATTGTTGGCCAGCTGGACCAAGCCGACCTCTACTATTTAGCACGCAATCTCTTGGCGATTTTTCGACAGGATTATCGACAGGTTGCAAAACTACATGTCGAGTGTGGCTGGGTGCCTCGGAACACGCCTATCGCGGAGTTTGAATCTGCTATGCGTACATTATGCGAGCCCGTATTCGAGCGCCCGTTGAGCGAGATCTCTTTTGGTCATATGCTGGTGGCCCTCTTTCGTACCGCGGGCCGCTTCGACATGGAGATACAGCCTCAATTAGTACTACTGCAAAAGACGCTGCTTAACATAGAGGGGCTCGGCCGCCAGTTATACCCACAGCTGAGCCTATGGGATACCGCGCAACCCTTCCTCGAAGATTGGCTGAAAGCGCGTTACGCGCCGCAAACCCAATGGCGCCGCATGCAAGATGAAGTACCTGGCTGGCTTGAATTACTGCCATTACTGCCCGACCTCCTGATTAACCAACTACGCGACAGACAGTTATCTAATACCACGCCAATAAAGCCTTCCAGCCGCCTTCCCGCCACACTCGCGCTGGTTGCAGGGTCACTATTAGCGGCAAAAACGATGGCGATTGCATCTGACATCCAGCTGGGCTTAGTCGGTGCGGGCGCGCTAATCATTATTGGTCTAAGCGGCTTGCGTCGCTAATGCTGGAACACTCCGCTTATGAATGATCTCCCTGACAGTAATCGCAAGCCCAGTATGACACCTCGTTGGAATACAGATGGCTTGATTCCTGCTATCGCCCAAGATGCCGCCACCGGTGATGTGTTGATGCTCGCGTGGATGAATGCCGACGCCCTCGCCGCCACACTGTCCGAACGACGTGCGGTCTACTGGTCGCGGTCAAGGCAGTGTATGTGGCGCAAAGGGGAATCATCGGGCAATGTACAGGAGCTGGTCGATATAAAACTCGATTGTGACGGAGATACTTTTTTAGTCAAAGTCAACCAAATTGGCGGTCGAGCCTGCCATACGGGGCGAAGGCACTGTTTTTTTTACCATCCCGAGGGCGATCAATGGTGCATTGAAGAAGCCGTCTCCACCACCATCACGTCACCAGAGGTATCGTTATGAATGATGTGTTAAACGCGCTCGAAGCGACCCTTGAGACTCGCAAGCAGGCCAGTCCCAACAGCTCCTATGTAGCAGGCCTTTATGCCCAAGGATTGAATAAAATTCTTGAGAAAGTTGCCGAAGAGACCACCGAAGTAATCTTGGCAGCCAAGGATTGCCACAGTGACGATCGGCATCGAGACAACGTCATCGGTGAGGTCGCAGACTTGTGGTTTCACAGTATGGTCATGCTGAGCTACTTGAACTTGAGTCATCAAGATGTTCTCGACAAACTCGGGGAGCGCTTCAACATTTCTGGACTGGAGGAAAAAAAAGGCCGAACAGGTCATAATGACAATCCTTCATCAACTCACCATCAATAGAGAGCAACATTATGGGTCTCGGCGGAATCAGTATCTGGCAACTCCTCATTATTCTTGCCATCGTGGCGCTATTATTTGGCACAGGCAAGCTGCGCAATATCGGCAGTGATCTGGGTGGCGCTATCAAGGGTTTCAAGAAAAATATTTCTGATGACGATAAAAAAGACAGCAAAAAAGATGCGCAAGAGCCGGAAGATAAGCTGTAGGGGAGCAGCGTATGTTCGATATCGGTTTTGCCGAGCTCTTATTGGTTGGCGTTGTCGGGCTGCTGGTTATAGGACCGGAAAGACTGCCCGGTGCCATACGAACCACCACTGCTTGGGTAAGTCGATTTCGGCGCGGGTTCGACGAAGTGCGTGCAGAAGTGCAGCGCGAGTTACATAACGATTCGGTCATGCGTGAGCTCAAAGAGAGCAGTGACAGTATTAAGCGCGATATTGAGCACGCCACTGCCAATATAAAAAACGATGTTGCCCAAATGCAAGAGGGGCTCAGTGAGCCTTTAAACTCGGCAAAAGCGCTGTTAGATGTCAGCGTGCAAAGCGAAGACTCAAATAGGACATCTCCCCTGTCCGGATCGAAAAACCTCACAGTAGAAACGGCTAGCGAAGCGACTACGACCGAACCTGACGCTACGACTATTTCACCTCACACAAGCGCACCGAGTGCCAACAAATAACCATGACTGATGTCGAGCAGGACACGCCACAACCCCTAGTTGCGCATCTCACCGAACTGCGTGACCGATTACTTCGTGCGGTACTGGCGATCCTCGTCGCCTTTGTGGGGCTTTTCCCTTTCGCCAATGACATCTACACGTTTATTTCTGAGCCGCTGCGTTCACTACTACCGCCGGGCTCGAGCATGATTGCAACCGAAGTGGCCTCACCGTTTTTGACGCCGTTTAAGTTGACGCTGGTACTGGCTATTTTTGCCGCCATTCCAGTCATTCTTTATCAGCTGTGGGCGTTCATTGCGCCGGGTATGTATCACAAAGAAAAGCGTATTGCTTTTCCGCTACTCGCCTCTAGTGTGATTTTGTTCTACGCGGGAGCCGCCTTCGCTTACTTCATAGTGTTTCCACTAATTTTTGCTTTCTTCACCAGCGTCGGCCCAACCGACGTTGCAGTAATGACCGACATCAACAGCTATCTCGACTTTGTATTGAAGCTATTCTTTGCATTTGGTATCGCTTTTGAAATACCGATCGTTGCTGTCATTTTAATATGGTCGGGAATGACCACAGCGGCGCAGCTTGCTAAAAAGAGGCCGTACATCATTGTTGGCTGCTTCGTATTTGGCATGCTGCTCACGCCACCCGATATCATTTCTCAGGCGCTACTGGCGGTTCCCATGTGGATGCTCTTTGAACTGGGCATTGTCTTTGGACGCCTTCTTAAGCGCGATAACAGTGGCGGTAATCGGAACTAAAATGTTCGCCGCTCATTCCAAGGTACCGCAAGAAACTGTCAGTATTCGGCTCGAAGATATTCAGGCTGCAACCGCCGTGGTGAGAATAGAGGCGGGAATCATGACTCAAGATTTCCAAACCTATTTAGCCATTGCGGAGGATCTCAATCTGCGTATTATCGAATTGGTTCATCACAACGGCGCCATATTCTCGGGTCCTGGACAGGTGTTACAAGCCCGTGACTCCCATCAAGCCAGCGAAGAGAAAATGCTGGAAGTGAATAACAAGCTGGCTCAATGGAACAATGTGCAAAACCTGCCTTTCCCGGATCTCACCGCTGAAGAAAAACAGCGCCTCAAGGGCTCGATCGAGTATCCTCCATCAGGATCTGCTACCCGCTAAGCTAATCTCCCGTTAAATTGCGCTTCCCGCGACCAAGTATGGCAAGTGCGCAGGAAGTGTAGTTTCCCAAAAGCCAGACCACATGAGCAAATCTACATGAGCAAGTCTTCATCACTCGCGCCACTGCGCGGAGTCCTGCAATTTCTCTGGCCTCATAAGTTGCGCCTGATTGGCGCCAGCGCCGCTCTGATCGTCACTGCTGGAATCAACCTATCGATAGGCATCGGTATTCAGGTACTTATTGATACTGGGCTTGGCGGATCTGATGCCTCAGGGCTGCGCAACGCCGTTTTACTGCTTACAGGTATCAGCCTGCTACTGGCTATTGGGGTATTCGTCCGCTTTTACCTCGTTTCATGGCTGGGCGAACGCGTCAGCGCGGACTTGCGAAGTGCAGTATTTCGGAATCTCGTCCGCTTACATCCGGGCTTCTATGAGCAAAATCAGGCCGGCGAGATCATGTCGCGACTTACCACCGACACCACACTATTGCAGACGCTAATCGGTTCATCGGTCAGCCTAGCGGCGCGCAACAGCCTAGCGCTAATTGGCGCACTCATACTCATGCTCATCACCAACTTGAAGCTCAGCCTCATCATATTAGTTATGGTCCCACTGACCCTACTCCCGATCGTATTTTACGGACGTCGAGTCCGCACTTTGTCGAATCAAAGCCAAGAAAGCATTGCCTCGGTAGGTAGTTATGCAGGCGAAATTCTACAAAGTATCAAGGTTGTTCAAAGCTATAATCAAGAGGCGCGAGAAATCGTTGCCTTCAATCGAGAGGTGGATAACGCTTTTGAGGTTGCGCGACAGCGTATTCAGCAACGCGCTATCTTGATGGCTGGCGCTATTTTCTTCTTGGCAGCCGGCATGACGGGAATGCTGTGGTCCGGCGGCACGGACGTCATCAGCGGAAAGATGACACCCGGGGAGCTCGGCGCTTTTATATTTTATGCGGTAATGGTAGGTGCGGCGTTCGCGACCCTGTCTGAGGTTTGGGGGGACTTGCAGCGGGCCGCAGGTGCGGCAGAACGTTTGCTCGAACTGCTTGCTAAAGACAGCGACGTGCCAGACACCGGCACACTCGATGTCAATGCTGCGCCTCGCAAGGGCAATCCTGATGACGGCATCCTGCGCTTTGAGCAAGTGACCTTTGCCTATCCAAGCCGCCCGACACAACCCGCTTTACGCGATTTTGATTTACGTATCGAAAAGGGTAAATCTCTCGCTTTGGTCGGCCCATCTGGCGCGGGTAAATCGACCGTATTCGAACTGCTTCAGCGCTTTTATGATCCGGAGTTTGGTGCAGTGACCTTTGATGGCGAGAACGTTCGCCAATATACCTTGGCCAGCTGGCGCAGCCGTTTGGGGCTTGTTCCACAAAGCCCAATCCTGTTCACGGGTAACGTGCGCAGCAATATTGCCTATGGCCAACCAGAGGCCAGTGAAGCGACCATTATCGCCGCTGCGAAAGCCGCCCATGCACATGATTTTATCAGTGCATTGCCGCAAGGTTACGATAGTCTGCTGGGTGCGCAGGGCTTGCAATTATCAGGAGGCCAGCGGCAGCGTATTGCCTTGGCCAGAGCGATTGTCGCAGACGCTGAAATTTTACTTTTAGACGAGGCTACCAGCGCCCTCGATACGGAAAGTGAATACCAGGTTCAGCAAGCGCTAGCCGAAATCATGCGTCATCGTACTACCGTTGTGATTGCTCACCGGTTATCCACCATCATCAACTCTGATTGTATTGCCGTAATGGAAGCTGGGCAGGTCATAGCAACAGGTACTCACTCGGAACTATTGGATAGCTGTCCGCTTTATGCCCGACTGGCTGAGCTACAGTTTCGTGATGGCGGCGGCTCGGTATCCTAAGCATCGCCAAGCAAACCGGATCTTCACAAGGGTTGCAGCGGTAGAGAACTCGAGACGGCGTGGCATAACTTTCATTTTGAAGTAAACGTAACGGGAGAGTTTCGGACATAAAAAAACCGCTAACAGATACACTGCTAGCGGTTCGATAGCACTTATTGTCTAGCTAAATTCACGAATCAATGTCGCGATACTTTCTTTTGCATCACCAAACAACATGCGCGTATTCTCTTTATAAAACAGCGGGTTTTCGATGCCTGCGAAACCCGATGCCATTGAGCGCTTGAGGACAAACACTGTCTTAGCATCGGCAACATTGATTACCGGCATACCGTAGATCGGAGAAGACTCGATCTCCCGTGCTGCCGGGTTCACAACGTCGTTCGCACCAATGACAATCACCACATCCATTGATTCCATGCGTGGATTGATTTCGTCCATCTCGAGCAACTGATCGTAGGGAACATCGGCCTCAGCCAACAGCACGTTCATATGACCTGGCATACGACCCGCCACAGGGTGAATGCCAAAATACACCTCGGCACCATTCTGCTCCAGCAGTCCACACAATTCTTTAACCACGTGTTGTGCCTGTGCTACCGCCATGCCATAGCCTGGAATGATCGCTACATTTGTCGCAGCTTCAAGAATGTAATATGCATCTTCAGCGGTAATA
Source organism: uncultured Luminiphilus sp. (assembly GCA_963926105.1). GTDB lineage: Bacteria > Pseudomonadota > Gammaproteobacteria > Pseudomonadales > Halieaceae > Luminiphilus. Next base: position 51,793 of record CAWUVW010000012.1, read on the forward strand.
GGCTTGATTTCACCGTCCACTTCCGTGACTTCATGAGACACGCTAGCAAAACCTGAAAACAATACATTGCTCAAAGAACGGTTCATCGCTTTGCACATAATCTGCGTCAAAATGATACCTGAAGTGCCCACCAGTGAACCGGCCACGATAAGCACATTATTGCCAATGGCGAAACCTGCTGCACAAGCTGCCAGGCCTGAATAAGAGTTAAGCAGTGAGATAACCACAGGCATGTCTGCACCACCGATCGGAATCACGGCCATGATGCCAAACACGAGTGACAATCCAATAACCAGATACAACCACAGGCTATTGGTCGGCTCCAAAGCAAACATCACAGCACTCGCAGCGATGCCGAGCACGATCAATGAATTGATAATTTGCTGGCCAGAAAAATTAATGGCGCCACTACCCAAGTTCTCACTGAGCTTTCCCCAGGCAATCAGCGAGCCGGTTAGCGTTACACCGCCGATCAAAATCGACAGTACAATAGTGACCAGTGTGAAGACATTGGCATCGGGCGTTAATGCAGCCCAACCCACCAGCAAACTGGACGCACCACCAAAACCATTAAACAACGCAACCATCTCTGGCATTGAGGTCATGGCAACCATACGGGCGGCTAATGCGCCAATGGCGCCACCGACAATAATGCCCGCGATAATAAAGGTGAAGTCGACGATGCCCTGATCTAACAGTGCAGCCACAATCGCTACCAGCATACCCACGGCGGAGATCATATTGCCTTTGCGCGCGGTTCCAGGCGAGCCCAGCATTTTTAGTCCGTAAATAAACAGACCCGAAGCTAATACGTAGCCCAGTTCAATCAGCATATGTATTCCCATCGCTTAGCCTACCTTCTTTTTAAAGAAGCCCAGCATACGGTCAGTGACCATATACCCACCCACAACGTTGATCGTCGCCAAGGCAACCGCAGCAGCACCAAGCCATTGTGCGGTATCGGCATTGCCGTTTCCAGCCAGAGCAATGGCACCGACGACTGTGATACCTGAGATTGCATTTGCGCCGGACATCAATGGCGTATGGAGCGTTGCAGGGACTTTGTTAATGAGTTCGAACCCCAGAAACACTGACAACATAATAATAAATAGTAGGTATTCAGTACCGAGCATCTCAGTGACCTCCTTCGATCATAGTTTTGATGGCCGGATGAGCGATGGCGCCATCGTGGGTGATCACACAGCCCGGTAAAATATCATTATTAAGGTCGAGTACAAACTGCTTGGTTTCTTTATCCCAAGTATCTTCAACTAAATTGAATAAGTTATTGGCGTACATTGTCGACGCGTGGCGCGCTACAACATTGGCCAGATTCCCCGTACCAATAATCGTTACACCATTCACTGTTACCGTTTCATCAGGCACAGATCCCTCGACGTTGCCACCGGTATCAGCCGCCATATCAACGATTACGGAACCTGTCGACATGCCCTCGACCATATCTCTAGTCACCAGTACCGGGGGCTTGCGACCAAAAACTTGCGCCGTGGTAATAACGACGTCCGAATCGGCAATGACGTCTTTCTGCGCTTGACGCTGAATTGCCACCTGTTCTGGGGTCAATTCTTGGGCGTAGCCGTCTTTCGTCTGCCCGGTATCACCAAGATCAATTTCCAAGAATTTGGCACCCAATGACTGCACTTGCTCTGCAACTACAGGACGCGTATCAAAAGCCGTTACCCGCGCGCCCAATCGTTTAGCGGTCGCAATTGCCTGAAGGCCCGCAACACCCGCACCAATAATGAAAACCTTAGCGGGCTTTAACGTACCCGCTGGCGTCATCATCATTGGAAAGATTCGCGGCAACTGTCGCGCCGCTAAAATCACAGCAACATAACCGGCTAAGTTCGCCTGCGAACTCAAGGCGTCCATTTTTTGGCTGCGGGTCGAGCGTGGAATCATCTCCATACTGATCGCAGTGACTTTGTGCTCGGCAAACGCCTTGATCAGACCGTGCTCATTAAAAGGGTCTAGGTAAGAAACATGAATACAGCCAGGCTTGAGCTTCGCAATCTCCGCCAGCGCTGGCTTGCGCAAACGTAATACCATATCAGCACTGGCAAGCAGCGCATCACGATCATGCTCTATGGTTGCGCCTTCGGTGGCGTAATCCTCATCGCTAAAACCTGCGCCAATTCCAGCACCTGATTCGATGACTATTTCAGCGCCAAGCCGAACCAGTTTCTTGACAGTTTCTGGGGTGACGGACGTTCGATCCTCACCGGCATGGATTTCTCGAGGAATTGCCAGTCGCATAATGACTCCGTGTTGTATGAGTGTTGCGCAAGCCTGATTTTACTAGAACACCCACTATAAATCTCGTGGATCTGAAAAATACGACTAGCGTTTGGGAAATGCCGGTTATTTGCATTATGCTAAGATGGGGTAAATTAACCTACTCGAAGCTGAAGAAACGGGTTCATCCAGCGGTGCCGCAATCGAGTAAAGCGCAATGGAGCATCGAGCACAGTCAGACAAATACAGCCTTCACCATCGATAGCCAGCGGCGCATGCGTATCAAGCCCTTGGCGATACAAAAAGTCACCGGGGTGATAGACGCCTGAATCATCAGAGAAACCGCCTTGAAGCACCAAAGTCATCTCGCTACCCCCATGGTTATGCTCGGGGATTTGACCGCCGGCGGTAATCCGATACAAAGCGAACTCATGCGCTATATCACCGACTTTTAAACAACTGACACTTAAAGATTTTGTGATGCGCTTCCACGCCAGCTCACTGAAGTCTCCATTCATAATTCGAGCTAACAACCCTGGCAGCGGGGGGCACTCATTCGCAGCAGCCCTATTGTCCCTGTAACGCAAAGGGGCAGGATCGTCGAGCCGTACAAGCACGCAATCCAGCACCTTGTCACTCACCGGGATCGGCGCAAGCTGGTTAAATAATGCGCTGCCGATATCTTGCAGTTGACCCACTATGCGGCGGCAAGGCTCACAGCACACCGCATGCGCATACACACAGGCAGCCTGCGCCGTCGGCAGAGCGCCCGCGGCATAGTCGGTCAAAAAATTAATTGGGGGGTGGTGCCTGGCCATGCCGTTGTGCCTCTAAACGTTCACACGGTTTGTGAGCTGCAATACTTTTATTCTTACTCTGTTCATACGCGGCAGCGGTGTCACCGGTTCACTGCGTGCCAAACTGTACTTGTAACTTTTGAATCGCCAATCGCACTCGAGACTTTACCGTCCCCAGTGGTAAATCTAATTCAGCTGCAGCCTCGGAATGGGACTTTCCTTCCATATACACTTTACCCAGTATTTGCGCCTGATCAGGCGGTAAGTCAGCCATTAGTTCTCTAATACGCTCAGCGCCTCTATGGCTGTGCAGCACTGAAAATGGCCCTTCTGCGGCCTCATCAAACTCCAGATCTTCTGCCGCGATTGCTGTCTCAAATTTCTGCAGTCGCCGAAACATATCAGTGCGGCAGTTACGGGCGATGGTATATACCCATGTACTGGCGGCAGCTTTTTCAGGATTAAAACCAGAGGCCTTCTGCCAGACTTTGATCATCACCTCTTGCACCAGCTCATCCGCGTGAATCGCTGACATAGTTGATCCTGACAGCGCAAAAGCTTTTATTAGGGGTGCAAAATGCCTAAAAAATTGTGTGAACGCAGCGCGATCTTGTTGTTCGCCTACCAACACTAAGCGTTCGCTCCACTCGTCAGTGCGCCGACCGGCATACTGCTGCAACGAAGACGTTGATCCAGCCGCCACCGGCGCGTCAATAGTTGAAAGTTTTGCCATTACAACACCCCAAACGTCATATCTTAAAGCATACAGGAGCCGCTCAAAATTGCACCCTATTGATAACCTGGCCATTGATCTACGTATTGATCGTCTACGTATAAAACGTTTGATGTACAGTGTTTTGTGTTCCCGACTTAATGGAGTCCGCAAGTGAAAATAGCCATCGTTGGTGCAGGTATCTCTGGATTGGGATGTGCCCATCAGCTCAATGCGCAGGGTCATGACATCAGCGTTTTCGAAGCGGGTAGTCGCATTGGAGGCCATACCGCAACTTACGACGTCAAGCTCGGCGCTAAGCGCTACGCCATCGACACCGGCTTTATTGTCTACAACGAGCGGACTTACCCCAATTTTATTGCACTCCTCAACACACTAGGCGTCGCAAGCACTGTTACTGAAATGGGCTTTTCGGTCAGCTGCGACGCCACTGGTTTGGAGTATGCGGGCAAAAACTTGAATGCTCTGTTTGCTCAGCGCAGGAATTTAGTGTCACCGCGTTTTGTGAAGATGACACGAGAAATTCTGCACTTCAATCGGCACGCGGTACTGGACCTGGAAAGCGGACAACTCTCACCAACCGAGACCCTTGGGGACTATTTAAAGCGCAAAGGCTACAGCGATTATTTCGGCCGTTATTATCTCCTGGCGATGACGTCGGCTATCTGGTCGGCTGATTTCAATGATGCAAAGGCTTTTCCTGTGGAGTTCTTTGTCCGCTTTTTCCGCAACCATGGTTTATTACAGGTCGCTAACCGACCTCAATGGCGGGTAGTCGAGGGCGGCAGTCGTGAATATTTGGCGCCGCTTTGCCAGCCCTTCAAGGACAGTATTTACACCAACATGGGTGTGACAAAAATTCGTCGAGAAAGCGCTCAAGAAGTCGTATTGCACTTTAAAGATGACAGTGAACAGCGCTTTGACCAAGTTGTTATTGCAACGCACTCAGACCAAGCCTTGTCGATATTAACCGACGCTAGCGGCAATGAAAAAGCCATTTTGGGTGCGCTACCCTACCGAGAGAATGATGTCGTGTTACATACTGATGATCGAGTGCTGCCAACAAATCGAAGAACGTGGTCTAGCTGGAACTATCGAATACGTCCAGGTTCTGATCGCGCAATCCTCACTTACAACATGAATATCTTACAGGGGATTAACGCGCCGGAAACCTTTTGTGTGACCCTAAACGACACAGACGCGATCAATCCACAGCGTATCCTTGGCCGATTTAACTACGCTCACCCGCAGTTCACTATTGCAGGTATTGCTGCTCAAGCACGCTGGTCAGAGATCAACGGCATCAATAACACATGGTATTGCGGCGCCTACTGGCATAACGGTTTTCATGAAGATGGTTTGAGTAGTGGCCTTCGAGTCGCAGAAGCAATTGGCCAGGAACGTCAGGCCGCAGCGTGAAGACTGTGCTTTATTGCGGTGTACTCGAACACATTCGGTATGCGCCCGTTCGACATGCATTCAAGTATCAAGTCTTTATGCCTTTTGTGCCATTGGCGAGTGTTGATCAGCTCGTCAAGCCATTCCCTTTTTGGTCAACCCAGCGGTGGGCGTTGGCGCGCTTCAAACGGACCGACTTTTTAGGGGATCCACGTCAACCACTGGCTGAGGCAGTACGCGCTCGCATTCAGGAAGTTACGGGTGCGCAGCACACTGGACCCATCTTCCTACTGGCAAACTGGCGCTATTTCGGCTACCAGAATAATCCTATCGCCTGTTATTTTTGTTACGACGACAGCGGGGCAGCGCTGCAATACGTGGTTGCTGAGGTCACCAACACGCCTTGGGGTGAGCGCTGCAGCTATGTTTTGCCTGCATCCGACGACAACCAACCGCTCACTATAGATTTTGCCAAAGCCTTGCACGTAAGCCCATTTAATCCTATGCAAATGACCTATCGCTGGCGCAGCAGTGCGCCGGGAGAAACCCTGGCTATACAGTTGACCACCCTTGCAGCGGGCGAACGTATTTTTGATGCGACGCTTAAACTTAATGCGGAACCCTTCGATCAGTCCACCAGCACTCGTGTGTTATTGCGCTATCCCTTGATGACGCTGCAGGTGCTTGTTGGGATTTACTGGCAGGCCCTGCGTCTATTTTTAAAGCGCGTGCCATTCTATGGCCATCCCGGAAACTCGGAGCCCGCGCCCAAAAGCTCAACGAAAGGGACAGCAAATGACACGATCAAAAAGAATGCCGAGCAAGTCGATGTAAGTGCATCCGAAGAAGATTGGCCTGCGTAAGTTTTCTACCAACTGTCAATCCGTTAAATTATATAGAGCACGCCACCTACAAAGAGATAACTTCATGTCAGAAAATAGCGTTCGCGAAATCGCAAAACTCCCTTTCATCAGCAAATTTAAGCGACCAGAGGTCGCACGCGAACTCTTTTTACGCCTGCTTCGTAATATCAAGATAGGCACGCTAACCATCTACGATGGCGATCAAGTTTTACACTTTGGCGACGACAGCAGACCTGAGTCCCCACATGCGGATGTGACGATACATAATCACCGCACCTATCGTCGCGTGCTCACCGGCGGCACGATTGCATCTGGCGAAGCGTTTATCGATGGTGACTGGAGCAGCCAAAACCTCACCGAAGTGACGCGTTTGTTTAGCGCTAATATGGAAACCATGGAAAATATGCACGCGAACTCACACTGGTGGATGAAGCTTGCGCTTAAGTTCGCGCACTTTGCTAACCGCAACACGATGTCAGGATCAAAAAAGAATATTTCTGCGCATTACGATTTAGGCAATGAATTCTTCCAGCTATTTCTAGACCCTATCATGATGTATTCATCGGCGGTCTTTCCCACTCCAGATGCGGATCTCGCCGTTGCAGCGGAGCACAAGCTTGCGTTGATATGCCAGCAGCTAGAACTAAAAGAAAGCGACCACCTCATCGAAATCGGCACTGGTTGGGGGGGTATGGCAGTTTACGCCGCGCAGCACTACGGATGTCGCGTAACCACAACGACCATTTCAAAAGAACAATACGAGTACGCTCGCGAGGCCGTAGCTCGCGCTGGGCTTGAGGATCGTGTCACGTTGCTTTGCGACGACTATCGTGATCTGACTGGGCAGTTCGACAAGTTGGTGTCGATCGAAATGATTGAGGCGGTGGGTCATGAGTATTACGAAAGCTACTTCAGAACATGCAGTCAACTACTTAAAAGTAGCGGCAAAATGGTGATCCAAGCGATTACCATTCCCGATCAGCGCTACGATCATGCGAGACAGTCTGTAGACTTCATCAAACGCTACATTTTTCCTGGCGGCTGCCTGCCATCGATCGGCGTCATCACCGAGAATCTCGCCCGTCACACCGACCTACATATTGTTGGCCTGAATGATATTACACAGGACTACGCGCGCACCCTAGAAGCGTGGCATCATGTATTCCTTGAACAATTAGACAAGGTCATGGATATGGGCTTTGAGGAGCGTTTCATTAGGATGTGGCGCTTTTATCTGAGTTATTGTGAAGGCGGCTTTCGCGAGCGAATTATTGGCACCTTCCAAATCTCCATGGCAAAACCAGGATATCGACCGAGTTAAATTTATGTTTTTAACACTACTACCTTTGGTGTTTCTGGTCGGCTTATTGTCATTAGCGGTTCAACTTTTTGGTGCCGATGCCTCCTATGGCCCCAATCAGATCGCTTTGGTACTCGCCACTGGGACGGCGGCCTTAGTAGGTATTTACCGCGGTCTGACGTGGGAAGAAATGCAAGAGGGCATGGCAACCGGCATCCGGGTTGGTCTTGCCCCTATTATGATTTTGTTTGCTGTCGGCGCGTTGATCGGCTCCTGGATCATCGCGGGCACGGTACCTGCGATGATCTACTACGGTGTCGCTCTGCTCAATCCGAGTATTTTTTATGCCGCTTGTGCAATCATCTGTGCGCTCGCGTCGATCAGTATCGGGAGCTCCTGGACCGTTGCCGGAACCCTGGGTATTGGGTTTATCGGTATCTCTAATAGCTATGGCCTATCTCCGGCGATCACCGCAGGAGCCATTATTTCTGGCGCCTACTTTGGCGATAAACTATCGCCTTTGTCGGACACCACCAATCTCGCAGCAGCTTGCGCCGGCGTCGATTTATTTGCACACATACGACACATGCTCTGGACGACATTGCCAGCTTTCGCTATCGCGGTAACATTCTTCGCACTCAACAGTAGTGAAGGCGCCAGGGCACCCGCTGATATCGCGCAACTGCGCGCGTCGCTGGACAGCCAGTTTGATGTTGGCCCACATGTTCTGCTGCCCATGATAGGTATGCTTGGACTGATCGCGATTCGCGTCCCCGCCTACCCCGCCATTTTAATTTCAGCACTTATAGGCTGTCTATTTGCCGCTATTTTTCAGGCGGACGTTGTTGAGCAATTAGCCCTAGCAAGCCATCCAGACTCCCCTGCACCGCTACTACAAGGGCTTTGGATTGCCTTGTTCGACGGTTACACAGGGACAACAACAGACGCCGCACTGAATGACCTACTCAGCAAGGGCGGTATGTCGAGCATGCTTAACACCGTTTGGTTGATTATCACTGCACTTGGATTTGGCGGCGTACTTGAGCGAACGGGTATCTTGAAGAGCCTACTCGATTGGGCTCTGCGTCGCGTAAAAAGTACCGGTGATCTTGTATTGGCAACCATTAGCGGCGGGGTGTTGACTAACATACTCGCGGCAGATCAGTTTTTAGCCATAGCGCTTCCGGGGCGGTTATTTACGTTGGCCTATGACGAACGAGGCCTGAGCCGCTTAAACTTATCACGTACACTTGAGGACTCGGCGACATTAACCTCAGTACTCGTACCCTGGAATACCTGCGGCGCCTACATGGCAGCAACATTGGGGGTGGCAACCCTAGACTACCTCCCCTACGCAGTCTTCAATTTTGTCTGTCCGTTGATTGCCATCATCTTTGGCTATTTGCTCATCGCGCAAAAACCACAGATGCCCAGTCAAGCATGAGCTGGGATCACCCCAGCCCATTTATTGAACAAAGACACGTAATCGATGCCCATATAGATGGCCTACAGCACACCAATAATGGCGTGTATGTCATGTGGTGTGGGGAAGCCGCTTGGGCTCATAGCCAGTCACTTGGACTCGGGCTTGCCGAGTACCAAGCATTGGACCGCGCTATGGCGGTCACCGAAGCCAAATACAACTATTTGCGGGCGACCCGTGTTGGAGATGTCCTAAAAATTGGTACATGGATTGCAGGCTGGGACAGCAAACTCACCATGGAGCGTCGTTTTCAAATCATTCACGCCGAAACAGGTCATACGGTATTACGCGCCAGTATGATATTCGCCTGTATTGAAATTAGTTCTGGACGACCAAGACGTATGCCCCAAGCGTTTATTGATGGCTACGAGCCAGCAGTTCTAGCAACAAGGTCATCTGAAGCGACCGACACGCCTACCGAACCATCGCGTTAACATACCGCTACCTGCAAAGGTCGCGAACTTAACTTCTAGACCAATCAAAGGCCAACAGAGGCCTGATATCTGAACGGCCTAAGCGACAGGCCAATAAGCGATCAACACCCAACGCGACACCCGCGCAATCGGGCATGCCCGCCTCCATGGCTGACAGCAATCGCTCGTCAATCGGGCGCCGGACCAAACCTCGCTGTCTACGCAGTTTATTATCAGCCTCAAACCGTTCGCGTAAGTCACCAGCATCTGACGCTTCCCAGTAGCCATTGGCCAACTCAACACCCCCAAGATAGGCTTCAAATCTGGCTCCGACTATGACATCAGCCGAGATAACTTTCCGCGCCAGGGCCGCCTGGGACACCGGGTAATCGACCACGAATACCAATCCCCAATCAGCTATTGCCGGCTCGATGACATGGCTCATCAGTACATCGAGTAGCCCATCGCGATCGAGATCACCGGGGATTTCGCCGCAATGATGCTGCGCAACGGCATTTAAGTCAGCATAACTGGCGGTCATTGGATCAATATTAAGCACATGCTGAAGCAAGGTCCGATAGGGCCAGGACTGCCAACCATCGACAGCAGTGACACTACAGATAAGCTCCGCCACCTCGCGCAGCAATGCATAGTGGTCTAAATCTAGCCGATACCACTCGAGCAATGTGTATTCAGGGTTGTGACGATGGCCCACTTCGTGGGCACGAAATGCCTTACAAATTTGGTAGATATCAGGCGCGCCTCCCGCCAGCAAACGCTTCATTGCATACTCAGGGGAGGTCTGTAAATAGCGCGCCTCACTGCCGCAATCGGCGATAATCGGCTCGATGGATGGGTCGGTAACACCCGCCGATGCGAGCAGCGGGGTTTCAACCTCAAGCACCGATCGCGCTGAAAAAAACTGCCGTATCTGGGTCAGCAGATCAGCACGGGCACGCAAATGTTCCGTCGCCGCACCGGGCTGCCAACTCATGGGTTTTGACTCAGCCCTTGCCACCGCGACTAACGTATTCACCGGTGCGCGTATCAATACGGATAATTTCGCCGGTTGAAATGAACAACGGAACCCGCACGACCGCACCGGTTGTGAGCGTGGCGGGCTTGGTGCCGCCCTGCGCCGTGTCGCCCTTCAAACCCGGATCAGTTTCGGTGATGACCAATTCGACAAAATTTGCCGCACCAACCGCCAGCGGAGTGCCGTTGAAGAGGGTGACCTCACAGACATCCTGTTCCTTGAGCCACTTACGCGTGTCACCTACCGCCGCCTCGTCCGCCTGATGCTGCTCAAACGTATTAGGCTCCATGAAATACCAAAACTCACCATCGGTGTAGAGATACTCCATGGAAATATCCATGACATCAGCACCCTCCAAGGATTCGCCAGAGCGAAATGTCCGCTCCCAAACACGATTGCTCTTTAGGTTCCGCAACCGCACGCGATTGAACGCCTGGCCTTTGCCTGGCTTGACATATTCGTTTTCAAGAATCGAACAAGGATCCCCGTCAAGCAAGACTTTAAGTCCCGCTTTAAATTCGTTTGTGGAGTAATTTGCCATAGATAATCCTCTAAAAATCCGCGCGATCATACCGTAGCTAGTATCGCTAGGTCAGCACCTATTCAACCAATTCAAAGCTCGCTGCCGCTACCTAGCAGGTAGAGCACACCATCTAAGCCAATATGGCGAATATTATATGCCGCTGCAGCACGTACCACTGGTTTAGCATTAAATGCAACGCCGAGGCCAGCCAGACCCAGCATGGGCAGATCGTTAGCGCCGTCGCCAACGGCAATAACCTGCTCTAGATCCAGGGACATAGCCGCCGCAAGATCAACTAATAATGAAGCCTTACGTGCGCCATCCACAATATCTCCAGCCACACGCCCCGTCACAAAACCGTCTTCAATTTCAAGTATATTGGCATGGACTTCATCAAATCCGTAAGTGCGTTGTAGATATTCTGCGAAATAGACAAAACCACCAGACAAAATCGCGGTCCGGATACCTCGGCCGCGCAAAGTAGCCATCAGCTCAGGCATGCCCTCGGTAATAGGTAACTCGCTGGCCACCTGTGCCACGGCCACCTCACTAAGGCCTTTTAGCATGGCTAAGCGTTCGCAGAAACTGGCTTTAAAGTCGAGTTCACCGCGCATGGCACGCTCGGTAATCTCTGCCACCGCATCGCCCACACCGTGAATACGTGCCAACTCATCGATCACCTCACATTGAATGAGCGTCGAATCCATATCAAAAACAGCCAGGCGATAATCCGCCTGGCGCACTTGCTGCGTCTGCAGTATAAAATCTGCATTACACTGCTCTGATAACTGATCGAGCGTAGTTTTAAACTCTGCGCCCTCGGTCACATTGGCCAGCGTTAATGTCATCACACAGCGCTGCTTCGCAAGTTTCTTCGGCACAGGCACGCTATACATATCGACAATACTGATCTCTCGATCCGCCAGCAGGCTGCGAAGCGCCGCTAAATCAAGGGATTCTGCGGCGGATAAGACAGTAATCGCATGGCTGACATGACTCATAAAAAAATCCTAAATAAATGCGGATGCAAGCATAACGCAGCCGGCCCCATTAGGGGTTTATACTGCGCCTTTCTCTTAGCTTGGTGAACACTTTGCAACGTTTGATGATAACTCTTCGGCGGCTGCCGCTTAGTCAACAATTGGCACTGGTTGCCGCCAGCTGCTGTTTAGTGGCAACACTGGCGCTCGTCGCGCTTGCGGCGCGCTCTAGCGAATACACGCAAGACAATCTTCAGAATGCTTACGGCCATGCCGTTACCGAGCAACTAGCGCACCGCTTGGCGAGTGAACTCGCAACAGGGGACCTGTTAGGCGTCCGCGCTGAAATACAAAAGCTGGTTGAGCAGGACAGTATCGCGGGCGCGCGGGCTGTCGATATAGACGGGGTAGTGATAGTTGAAGGGGGTGTTATCGATACACTCCCATTACCCTTTACCGCACCCATCTTGATCGCCGGTGATATGGCAGGTTGGGCAGAGGTCGCCACCGACACCCGCGAGCAAGACGAGGCCCAACTCGTTTTCATCATCGGCCTATCCGCGCTAGCGGTGTTACTCAGCGTCGTAGTCTACGGCGTGACGCGTCCGCTAGGGCAGCGTTTAGCGCGCAATATCGACGCCGTTAGTGCCGAACTCGGCGACGTCGCCGCGAGCCCAGATAACGTGACTAATGAGCTCGAAAAACTGCGCCAGCGGGTCGCGGCGCTGCCACTCAGCTTGTTGCGTCCCGGTGCCACTGATGCCATCCAAGGTGCTGAGCACTACCAAGATACCGCCGTGCTTTATTTGCGTTTAAGTAGCCTTCCAGACTATGTCGACACCCTCGATGAGCAGCGGCTGCAACGCTATATTGCGCAGGTACACCGTTTATTATTTGGCGCGGCCGGTTTTTACGGCGGTCGTTTGCAGGTGGTGCGTCAATTAGGACTTGCGATTTTCTTTAATGACGAACACAAAATCGGGTCGCCGATATTGCGTGCCGCGAGCTGCGGCTGGCTGATTCAGCAAGCTTGTCCTAGCGTTGAAGAACACCTTCGATTGTCTGTGAAATTAGGTATAGCCATTGGGATGAGCGAGCTGGGAATAGGTAACAGCGACGACATTTATCCTGGACTCTACATTCAGGCCACACTCGATGAACTCGAGAGCCTCGCCAGCGATAGTGACGACGGCATTGCAGTGAGTGTCGCCGCATCGACGGATATCGATCTCACCACGCGAATGGAAGTTGAGTCGGCATCACAAGGCCGTCAGGTCTTAGGGGGATTAGCGGATGGCCATCGCGATTTGTTAGAGCGACAGCTGCATGTGTTGCTTAAGGCGGTACTCAACACAACGTCAAGTACTTAGCCCCGTCTCGATCGATCGCCAGACCCCAGTTTAGGCTGCCTTGCATCACGAAGGCGAGGCAATACTCAAACCGGCCACTTTCTGGAAGCCTTTAGGTAGCTTGTTGCCCCGTCTGCCACGCTCACCACGATAGTTTTCAAGATCACTGAGCTTGAGATTCAGATGCTGTCTGCCAGCAGTCACCTGCAGTACATCACCCCGCTGGATCACACACAGACCGACCAAAATCTCTTCCCGCGAAGAAGCCCGTGCCGACGGTATTCCGATAATTTTGTTACCTTTACCCCGGGCCATCTCCGGTAGGTCCGCCAAAGGAAAAACCAGCAACCGTCCTTCGTTAGTGACCGCAGCGACCAACAAGTCGCTCCCTTGTGGGATGGGCGCAGGATGAATTACCTGTGCGCCACTAGGCAGGCTTAATACGGATTTACCCGCTTTATTTTTTGACTGCAGGTCACCAAAGCGTGCCACAAAACCGTAGCCCGCATCACTTGCCAGCAGGTAACGATCTGTATCGGCACCGGTCAGCAGACCTTCAAAAGAAGCACCAGAGGGCGGATTAATACGCCCAGTGAGCGGTTCCCCTTGTCCTCGAGCTGAAGGTAGCTGGTGACTCGACAGGGTATAAGCACGGCCGGTCGAGTCAAAAACCACCGTTGGCAAGTTTGAACGACCGAGCATCGACATCTTAAAACTGTCGCCCGACTTATAGCTCAGTGCACCAGGGTCAATATCATGCCCCTTAGCCGCACGAATCCATCCTTTTTCTGACAAAACGATGGTCAGTGGATCCGCTGTTGTCAGCTCTACTTCGCTAAAGGCGCGAGCTTCATCACGACTGACGATAGGCGAACGTCGATCGTCGCCATGGCTCTCTGCAACCGCCAACAGCTCTTTCTTGATCAGTGTTTTCAAGCGTGCGTCGCTTCCCAAGATCAACGCTAAACCATCGCGCTCTGCTGCCAGCTCATCTTGCTCGCCGCGAATTTTCATCTCTTCTAATTTCGCCAGATTGCGCAGCTTTAGGTCCAGAATAGCTTCCGCCTGAATATCAGATAACCCAAAAGCGGCCATTAGCGCCGACTTCGGATGATCTTCCTCGCGGATAATTCGAATCACCTCATCAAGGTCGAGGTAAGCAATTAAATAACCCTCTAGAATATGGAGTCTACGTAATACTCGTTCGAGACGGTGTTCGAGTCGACGCTTTACAGTGGTACGACGAAACTCTAGCCACTCGCGCAAAATGCTATCGAGAGACTTTACGCTAGGTCGACCATCAATCCCGATAAGGTTTAGGTTGACGCGGTAACTGCGCTCAAGCTCTGTCGTAGCAAATAAATGGCTCATTAGCGATTCTAAGTCGACGCGATTGGACCGCGGGACAACAACCAGCCGAGTAGGATTCTGATGATCAGATTCATCCCGTAGATCTGCCACCATCGGCAGTTTTCGCGCCTGCATTTGTGCCGCTATTTGCTCGAGCAACTTAGAACCAGAGACCTGATAAGGTAGCGCATCAATAACGATCGCCCCATCCTCAACGCGCCATACGGCACGCATCTTAAGGCTGCCACGACCACTACGATACAACGCATGAATATCGGCAGAAGGGGTAATAATTTCCGCTTCGGTTGGAAAATCAGGCCCTTTTATATGCGTGCAGATCTCTTCGAGCGTCGCTTTTGGTGAATCTAAAAGATGAATCGCAGCGGTGACTACCTCCCGCAAATTGTGTGGCGGGATATCGGTCGCCATCCCCACCGCGATACCTGTGGTGCCATTGAGCAATACATTGGGTACCTGCGCGGGTAATACGCGGGGTTCGTCTAGCGTGCCATCAAAGTTTGGCTGCCAATCCACGGTGCCTTGGGCAAGCTCACCGAGTAACACCTCGGCGTACGCTGTAAGTTTGGACTCGGTGTAACGCATCGCGGCAAACGATTTAGGGTCGTCGGGGGAGCCCCAGTTACCCTGACCATCGATCAACGGATAGCGATAACTAAAGTCTTGCGCCATCAGTACCATCGCTTCGTAAGCCGCGCTATCACCATGCGGGTGAAACTTACCGATAACGTCACCAACTGTTCGAGCGGATTTCTTGTATTTAGCGGTAGCTTTTAGCCCCAACTCGCTCATTGCATACACAATGCGACGCTGAACAGGTTTTAAGCCATCGCCAATATTGGGCAGGGCGCGATCTAGAATGACGTACATCGAGTAATCGAGGTAAGCCTTTTCAGCATAATCACGTAGTGACATGGTCTCGACGGAGGTCGGCCCAGTATTTAAATCAGTCATGTTCGATCCGGATTCTGGGAAGCGGGCTAAGTGCCGTGCTGGCGGCGACGTAGTGTCACCACTTCTTCATTAAGCTTGGTAATAGAGTGTGCCATATCTGCCAGTAAACCCTGAACAGCTGCAGGGCGCGAACGGATAAGTTCAAAAAAGCGATCTTTTGGCACACGTACGACGTTACACCTTTTAATTGCACGCACCGTCGCATTGCGATGGGTACCCATAAGCGCTGCCATTGTGCCAAATAACTCCCCCGATTGAATTGTAGCGACAGGCATGTCGTTCACCAAAACCTCTGCCTCACCATCAGACATCGAGAAAATATCGTCGGCCGGATCACCCTGGCGGATAATAATGGCGCCCTTTGGAAAAACCTCCGGGACGCCATCTGCACCACCGGCGTAGCGAATATGAAGTGCATTCAAACGTAGATGCAGTGAAATTTGGAGACTGATCGCACGCATCCACTGCTCCATACGCAGGCTATCGGTGGCGAGAATAGCCAGCAAACTGCTTTTTGAATAGGTACGAACTTTCGCGCCGCCTTCTGAGCCATAAATTAAGGAACCGATCTCCGACGTCAGGTAATCTGTGTCAGGGATCAGTAAATCACCACACTCGAGTACGCTGACAACGGTGTTGTTATGGAGTATCGACACCAGACCCTCCTCTACCACGCCCACAACATCGCTAGGCATCGCGCGAAACTTCGCGGCGGGTGTCGATTGCAGGATCACAGTATTACTGTCTAAGGGAATGTTGTTAAAGACCGCGCGCACAGCGTCTTGAGCATGCTCATTAGCTTGTTTAAAGTCATTGCCGGATTGTGGGGTAGCAAGCATATACTATTGTCTCAGATATTTTATTCTATGCTACATCGTAACTGAGCCCAACTCACCGCACTACCTATTATTTTGAGTGCTTTTGATGCCTAGAAAGCGACGAGCATAGGACAAAGCGCGGCTGACTCAGGTAAGGTGATGTCGCAGGCAAACATAATATATTGCCCCTACAGATCAACACAGAGAGACGACGCATGAACAATGCCCCACCCACGATTACCTGGCGGTGGCGACATTTTGACAATTTCGATGTTCGAGACTGGCACAAGGTCTTGCAGTTGCGGGCCAAAGTTTTCGTGGTTGAGCAGAATTGCCCCTATCTTGACCCCGACAACAAGGATCCAGGGAGTTGGCATTTGGAGGCCTTCATTGAAGATGCCACGATCGGTACCTTAAGAGCGGTCCCGCCTGGAATCAGCTACGCAGACAGTTCTATCGGCCGCGTCGTGCTTGATCCGGACTATCGCGGCCTACAACTAGGCAGGGCGTTGATGTTACGCGGCATCGCCTTCAACCGCAGCATGTGGGATACCGACATCAGAATTAGTGGTCAGGCGTATTTGGCGCCTTTCTATCACTCCCTGGGCTTTAGCACGGTGCGTGGGCCCTACCAGGAAGATGACATACCGCATTTTGAGATGGTGCTGCCCAGGGATATCCCGTGAACAGCAGGGCGCCTAGCTAATCAGGCGCCTCGGGCAGCACGCTTACGCTCGTGCTCAAGCAATAGCTTCTTACGCAACCGAATGCTCAGCGGGGTCACCTCAACCAGCTCATCATCTTCGATAAACTCCAGCGCCTGCTCAAGCGTATGACGCACAGGTGTTGTCAAGGTGAGCGCCTCATCAGTGCCTGAAGCGCGTACGTTCGTAAGCTGCTTCGCCTTGGTTGGATTGACGACCAAATCGTTACTGCGACTGTGGAGACCGACAATTTGTCCTTCGTAAACTTCGATGTTTGGCTCGGAAAATAGGCGTCCGCGATCCTGCAGGGTAAACAGGGCATACGCCAGTGTCTTACCCTTCACCATCGACACCAAGACGCCATTGGATCGTCCCGCCAAGTCAGATTTAGCCACAGGACCATAGTGGTCGAATACATGGGTCATAACACCACTACCCGAGGTCAGGGTCATAAACATTGAGCGGAAGCCAATCAAACCTCGCGCAGGGACAATAAATTCAAGCCGTACACGTCCAGTGCCATCGGGAATCAAGTTCTTCAGCTCAGCGCGACGCAGACCAAGCTCTTCCATAACGCCGCCTTGGTGGACTGCTTCAACGTCGATCACCATCCGCTCGTAAGGCTCAGAGAGCACGCCATCAATTTCTTTCTGAATAACTTCGGGTCGAGAAACGCCCAGCTCAAAGCCCTCGCGACGCATGCCTTCGATCAGGACCGAAAGGTGCAGTTCGCCGCGACCAGACACCTTGAATTTATCCGGCGTTTCACCCGGCTCAACACGTAGCGCGACGTTGTGGATTAATTCACGCTCAAGGCGCTCTTTAAGGTTCCGCGAAGTCACAAACTTGCCTTCTTTACCCGCAAATGGCGAATCATTGACTTGGAAGGTCATGCTGACGGTCGGCTCATCCACTAATAGTGGCGGCAACGCCTCGGCTTCACCGTGCGCACAAATGGTATCGGAGATATTAAGTGCTTCTATACCCGTCACACACACGATGTCACCGGCTTCAGCGGTCGCCACATCAACACGCTCAAGACCGTGATAACCCATCACTTGCAAAACGCGGCCATTACGCGTTTTACCCTCGCGATCAATGACGGTGACGTTGGTGTTAGCCTTAAGCGTGCCCCGCGTGATACGCCCCACACCGATGACACCGGTATAGCTATTGTAATCAAGCGCGCTGACCTGCAACTGCAGCGGCCCGTTAGAGTTAACCTCGGGCGGCGCTACTTTATCAATAATCGCCTGGAACAAGGGCCCCATAGTGTCGGACATACTCTCTGGATCATCGCCCGAGGTGCCATTTAACGCAGACGTATAAATAATGGGGAAGTCGAGCTGCTCTTCCGTGGCGCCGAGACTGTCAAACAAATCAAATACTTGATCTACGACCCAATCAGGCCGCGCGCCTGGTCGGTCAACTTTGTTGACCACCACAATTGGGTTGAGTCCGCGCTCAAATGCTTTTGAAGTCACAAAGCGCGTTTGCGGCATTGGACCGTCAACTGCATCAACTAGCAATAGCACCGAATCTACCATCGATAGCACCCGCTCAACTTCACCACCAAAATCAGCGTGTCCAGGGGTATCGACGATATTGATGCGGTACTCACCCCATCGAATCGCCGTATTTTTGGCCAGGATCGTAATGCCCCGCTCTCTTTCTTGGTCGTTAGAGTCCATGACACGCTCAGCACCTGCACTGCGGCGATCCAGAGTACCTGACTGCTGTAAAAGACAATCGACGAGGGTCGTTTTGCCGTGGTCGACGTGCGCGATGATGGCGATATTACGGAGTAGGCTGATCACGTTAGCGTTCTCTTAGGGGATATAAATAGGGACTAGGCCAAAAGCGGCGGCGCGAGTGTACCAGAACCGCATGGAAATACTTGTGAACCTTTACCGCATCGCGTGGATTACCGACTATTTACACGTAGTGGCATCAGGAGGTACTGGTAAGGCGAGGAAAAAGCAACACATGACACTCCGCGCACCGAGATAGTGCGCAGCAATCTGTATTTGCACTAATATAGCGCATTACGCGCCCGCTCCCCCGAGGCATGGGTAAATAGACCTAGAAAAAAAATCTAAAAATCAGATACTTGCGAACCAACACCTTTTTCGCGCATGCTGGCACGGGTATTGCTAGCTGTTTGCAGTGTAATAAGCAGGCTTTATAAAACGGTTAACACCGTCAATAGTTCACATTGGTCGGTTAGCCGATCTAACTCAACCCTCTGGAGGAGGTAGTAACATGTCAGAGCGCACGCTCAATTTGATCAAAGATAACGATATACGCTGGGTTGACCTACGGTTTACTGACACTCGCGGCAAAGAGCAGCATGTCACCATTCCGTCGAGCAGTGTCGATGAAGACTTCTTCGAGGACGGCCAAATGTTCGACGGCTCGTCTATCGCCGGATGGAAGGGCATCAACGAGTCGGACATGATCCTCATGCCCGATGATAGCACTTCAATTCTCGACCCTTTCACTGACGACGCCACCGTTATTTTACGTTGCGATGTCATCGAGCCCAGCACAATGCAAGGCTACGAGCGCGATCCACGCAGTGTTGCGCGCCGTGCGGAAGCGTACCTTGCGTCAACCGGTCTTGGCGACACTGCTTTTTTTGGCCCCGAACCCGAGTTCTTCGTTTTTGACGATGTTAAGTGGTACGCCGACATCAGTGGCGCTGGCTATTCTATTAGTTCAGAAGAAGCCGCTTGGTCGTCAAACCTCCATTTTGAAGAAGGCAACACCGGGCACCGGCCACGCGTTAAAGGCGGCTATTTTCCCGTGCCCCCCGTCGACTCACTGCACGATATTCGCGCAGCAATGTGCACTGCCATGGAGCAGATGGGCCTTGATGTTGAAGTTCACCACCACGAAGTCGGTACAGCCGGTCAATGTGAAATTGGTGTGCGCTTTAACACTTTGATCAAGAAAGCTGACGAGACGCAGATCTTTAAGTACTGCGTACACAACGTTGCACACGCCTACGGCAAAACCGCTACGTTTATGCCTAAGCCGCTGGTTGGCGATAACGGGTCGGGCATGCACGTACACCAGTCGATTTGGAGTGCGGGCGAAAACACCTTCGCCGGTGACGGCTACTCGGGTTTATCTGAGACGGCGCTTTATTACATCGGTGGGATTATCAAGCATGCGCGCGCGCTAAACGCCTTTACCAACGCGTCAACAAATAGCTACAAGCGCCTGGTTCCCGGCTTTGAAGCACCGGTAATGCTGGCTTACTCTGCACGTAACCGCTCGGCATCAATCCGTATACCTTATGTTGCATCGCCTAAAGGCAAGCGCATCGAAGTTCGCTTCCCTGACCCGACAGCCAACCCCTACTTAGCATTTGCAGCTATGTTGATGGCTGGTCTCGATGGCATCCAAAACAAGATCCATCCCGGCGAAGCTGCCGACAAAGATCTATATGACCTGCCACCGGAAGAAGGCAAGCTGATCCCAACTGTTGCGACCAGCCTCGGTCAGGCGCTGGAAGCACTCGATGCTGATCGAGACTTTTTAACCTGCGGCGGCGTATTCACCAACGATATGATCGACGGTTACATCGCGCTAAAAGAAACTGATATCGAACGTCTCAACATGACCACTCACCCGGTTGAATTCGATATGTACTACTCCGTTTAATAAGCGGTCTGCTAATAACACGGAGAAGCCCGCCCCGTGCGGGCTTTTTTGCTTTTATTGACACTAACAAGCCCGACGTAAAATTGAAGTTGCTGGCGCGTCGCACCAAAATGGCGCACTCTGATGGCATTCGCAGAAAGGATCTCGTGTTATGGCATCATCTACGACAAGACATCACATAATTTGCCAGTCAGTCGTTTTTGCACTGCTGTTCAGTACCGCGGCAGCCGCTCAAACCAAAGTTTATAAATATCGAGATGAAAACGGCAATATGGTGTTTAGCGACCGAATACCCGCTGAAGACAATGCCAAACCTGCTTCGCTAGAAACCATTGAAGTACCTGCTAGCAACATGACCCAACCACCACCAGAAATCACGGTAACTCGGCAAGAAAAGCAGAGCGGCAAGTCCGTTGCCCGCTATGAAATAACGATTACATCACCCGCAGATGGCACGACGATTCCTATGGGCCCCGGTAATTTCGTAGTCAACGCCAGAAGCAAGCCTGGGCTGGCACAAGGAGAAAAGCTACAGCTTAAGATCGATGGCGCCGTCTATGGAGAACCTCAGAATGGCACCATCTGGCAATTGCAGAATGTGTATCGCGGCGAGCACAGCGTGATGGTGGAGAGGATTGATCCTCGAGGCAAAATCCTGCACAGCGCATCACCGATAACTGTCTATGTTTTGCGTCCATCCGTTCGCTAATAAACCCTGTGAATACGCCGCGCCAATAGCTGAGGGGCAAAGTTTTGACACCTAATATCCCCATCATCAACTTAGACCTGCTGGCTACTGCGGTAATGACGGTAAGTGCTGACCGGCATATACGCACCATCAACCTTGCTGCTGAAACCTTGCTTGAGGTCTCGGCAAGCCGAATGCTTGGCGAGCCTATCGAGAACTTCATCGATGCATCGGACGAGTGGCATGATTTAATAAAACAAGCTTTAAATGATGATATTTCCGTTGTCAGGCGTGGCATCTTGATTAGACTGCGCAGCGGCAATCAATGCGTCGTGGATTTAACGGTCAGTCCATTTCAGTTCGAAAATGTGCGTCACCTAATATTAGAGCTTAATCCGGTCGACCGCCTCCATCGTATCAGCGAAGGCGAGAATCTCTGGCAGTCACAAGTCACCCTAAGAGCCATCGTGAAAGGCTTAGCACACGAAGTAAAAAACCCATTGGGGGGGATTCGGGGAGCAGCGCAATTACTGAGCCGCGAACTGCCCGATCCAGCGCTTTCGGAATACACTGATGTGATCATGCAAGAAGCTGATCGGCTGCGCGAATTGGTTGATCGTATGCTTGGCCCAAGAGAACAACTTAACTTAGTGAAAATGAATATCCATGAGGTACTAGAGCGCGTGCGGCAGCTCATCGAAGTCGAGGCGGGGCCGGCAATTACTGTGCATCGCGACTATGATCCTAGCCTCCCCGACATCAAAGCTGACCGCGCGCAACTCACCCAAGCGCTACTCAATATTGTGCGTAATGCATGGCAGGCTACAGGGGCTCGAGGTGAGATCACCCTTCGCACTCGCGTCCGGCGACAATACACATTAGGCGGGCAACGACACAGGCTGGCAGCCTCAATTGAGATACTGGATAACGGACCCGGTGTACCAGAAGAAATTCTACCGCAACTTTTCTTACCAATGGTCACTACCCGCGTTGAAGGCACCGGTCTTGGCCTCTCAATTGCACAAACAATCGCCAATCGGCATGGCGGGCTCATTCAATGTCAAAGCCAGCCTGGCGATACCTGCTTCACCCTTATACTGCCCATGGAGAACTTAACTAATGTCTGCACGTGATATCGTCTGGGTCGTCGACGATGACAAGTCTATTCGCTGGGTCGTCGAACGTGCGCTGTCGAACGCCGGCCTTAGATGTAGAACATTCAACAGCGCTGATGAAATGCTCAGTGCGATCCAAAAAGAACAACCAGATGTTGTCATCAGCGACATCCGCATGCCGGGTACTGACGGGCTCACCCTACTCACCAAACTTCAGGAAACGAATCCCGATCTACCGGTCATCATCACCACTGCACACTCAGATTTAGAGAGCGCAGTCGCCTCTTATGAAGAGGGTGCATTTGAGTACCTGCCTAAACCATTTGATATTGATGAAATGGTCTCGACCGTGGAGCGAGCGAGAGCGCAAAAACGAGCGCGGAGTATTGATACCCCTGAGGCAATGCCTGATCAAAGCACTGACATCATTGGAAATGCACCGGCGATGCAAGAGGTTTTTCGCGCCATCGGTCGACTAGCTCAGAGTCACATTACGGTACTCATCAATGGTGCATCTGGAACCGGCAAAGAATTAGTTGCGCGCGCGCTACATCGACATAGCCCGCGTAATAAAGCGCCATTTATCGCCCTTAATATGGCAGCAATCCCTAAAGAACTGATGGAATCAGAGCTATTTGGCCATGAAAAAGGGGCCTTCACCGGTGCCACCGCACGCCGCGAAGGGCGTTTCGAGCAAGCTGATGGCGGCACGCTCTTTCTCGATGAGATTGGTGACATGCCCGCCGAGACGCAAACGCGACTGCTGAGAGTGCTGTCAGATGGCGAATTTTTTAGAGTGGGCGGACTCAATCCAGTGCACACAAATGTCCGAATTATTGCCGCAACACATCAACATCTAGAATCATTAGTCTCCAGCGGTAGTTTCCGCGAAGATTTATTTCATCGCCTGAATGTGATTCGAATTCATCTACCAACACTGGCGCAACGTCGCGAAGATATTCCAAAACTGATGCAATATTTCTTGCGGCGAGCTGCTAAAGAGCTAGATGTTGAGGCTAAAGGCCTGGCACGAGAGACGGAGAAATTCCTTTGCCAACTCCCTTGGCCGGGAAATGTTCGACAGCTAGAGAACACTTGTCGCTGGCTCACAGTCATGGCCGCAGGACGCGAGATCTTAGTCACCGACTTACCCCCTGAGCTATTGCAACCCCAAGACAGGCCGCGCAGTGGCAGCCAGAATAAACATTGGCAGAGCCTACTCGCAACGTGGGCAAGAGATCGGCTATCTGCCGGCGACAGCAACGTATTAGGCGAAGCGGTGCCGGCATTCGAACGCATTATGATAGAAGCCGCGCTTGAACACACCGGAGGGAGACGGGCCGAAGCCGCTGAACTGCTCGGTTGGGGGCGCAATACCCTAACAAGAAAGCTCAAAGAGCTCGACCTAGCAAAACTTTAGATCAATGATGACAGCCAGGCCAATGGCTTTTACCGAACCCACGGCAACGAGTACGTCACAGTAACCGCAGGCTCGGCAAAACTACGCAGTAACGACAAACTAGCGTGAGAATGCGGATGCATCACCAAACCATAGCAATGGCTAATGGCCGAAGTCAGTTAGCCTTTTAGCGCGCTTACTGTAACGGTGCGTCGCCAGGTGTCGCGTCAGCGGCTGCCTGCTGCTGGGCTACGGCTTGTCTATAGAGTGCATCGAAATTAACGGGCGCCAAGTGTAGCGCTGGAAAGCCGCCCTTAGTCACCAAGGCATCAATCGCTTCGCGGGCATAAGGGAATAAGATATTTGGACCAACCGTTGCCAACACCTGGCGCAATGCCTCTCCCTCAATACCCCGAACCAGGAAAATACCCGCCTGCTGCACTTCTACTAAGAATGCGGTTTCTTCCTCGGCTTTTGTAACAACAGTAAGGGTCAAAATAATCTCGAAGTTACCCTCTTCGTCTACTCGCGAAGACTTAGTATTTAAGTCAACATTGACTGATGGCTGCCAATTGTTGCGGAAAATGCCCGGGGTCGCTGGCGATTCAAATGACACGTCTTTGCTGTAGATACGCTGAAGTGTGAACTGAGGCTGCTCTGGTGCTTCGGCTGCCGCTGCGGCTTGTTCTTCGGCCATGATGATTCTCCTTATAGTCATAAGTTAGAAAATTAAATTGTTATAAAAATGCGTTTATTGGCTCAACCATTGGCTCAGCTGTCCGCCGCGTTCCGCCGCATATAGTTCGTCACATCCGCCGACATGCGTCTCGCCAATCCAAATCTGTGGCACGCTGGTACGTCCGGACTTCGCCATCATGTCACGACGCAAAGCGGCGTCACCATCGACCCGGATTTCAGTAAAGGCGATAGATTTCTTCGTCAGTAAACCTTTAGCCCGGACGCAGTAGGGGCAAAAGCTTGTTGTATAAACGACTACATTTGGCTGCTGACTCATGCACTGATAACCGGTAATTTCTGCGCCTGCCACTCAGTCATGCCACCGCTCATTTTATGGGCGCGAGTGAAGCCGTTCCCCCGCAATAATTTGGCGGCAGTTCCAGCAGTTTGCCCAAGCTTACAAACGATAATAATAGGCTTGTCGCGGAGATTGGCCAGCTCATCGATGTGGCTCGCCAATTTTGTAAACGGAATGTTGCGTGCATCTACAAGGTGGCCTTTCTTAAAATCGCCCACATCGCGGACATCCAGGAACACACCTCCCTCGCTATTGACCAAATTAATGGCCTGCTGGCAGGAGACGGCTGGGCCTGACTTACTAGCCTCGTAATAAAACAGCATGCCAAGAGTGGTCACCAGGGCCAACACCAACAGCCACTGTTCGAAAATAAATAGCAGTAACAAGTCCAGCTGCACAGGGAAGAAACTCAGTCAGTGGCGCGCAATAAAGCGCACAGGGCGGGTAGATTGGCGCGTAGTATAAAGCATCCATTGGCCTCATGGCGAGCGTCGATCATCTGCATCTTTGTAATGGCTCTCAGCACTCCAAGGATACTTCAGAAAGCCAAGTAAACTATCGAAACTTGACCCGCTTCTGGTTGAAAGAGGACCGTATTTACAGCAACCTTTAAGACAAGGTTCACGAATAGCCCCAATCCCTCCCAAGGGCACGATACAATAGACACTTCGTCGACAAACTTAGTAACTGCGATTATGAATCATCACACCCAAAGCAAGAAAACTACGATGCTCATTATCCTCGACGGCTTTGGCCACAGGCCCGCCACCGAAGACAATGCTATCGCAGCAGCGGCCACTCCCAACTGGGATCGGCTCTGGACGAAAGCGCCACACTCTCTCATTTCTAGCTCGGGGCTCGATGTAGGACTACCCGAAGGCCAAATGGGCAATTCTGAAGTGGGCCATATGAGTCTAGGTTCGGGTCGTATCGTGTATCAGTCTATTACACGTATCGACAAAGCCATTGACGACTTAGTATTCGATAACAACCCAGCAATATGTGCAGCGATCGACGATGCAGTCGCCACCAATAAAGCGGTACACATTATGGGCTTACTCTCTACGGGTGGCGTTCACAGTCATCAAGATCATATTTTTGCGGCCATTCGTCTGGCGGCAGCACGCGGAGCAAACGCTATTTATTTGCATGCTTTCCTCGATGGGCGAGACACACCGCCCCGCAGTGCCCAGCCTAGTATAGACGCGGCGGAAGCCGTGTTTGCACATCTTGGTAAAGGCCGCTTAGCCAGCGTACATGGCCGTTACTGGGCAATGGATCGAGATAATCGCTGGGATCGCGTGGCGCGTAGCTACCGCCTTCTGACAGAAGGAAACGGTGAGCATGCTTACAGCACGGCGACTGAGGCATTAGCCGCCGCCTACGGGCGAGATGAAAATGATGAGTTTGTGGCCCCGACTCTCATTGGCCAAGCAGCACCCATCGAAGATGGCGACGCAGTGCTATTTATGAACTTTCGCGCAGACCGCGCAAGACAGATCACTGAAGCACTGACCCAAGACGGCTTCACGGGTTTTGCGCGCAATACATACCCCGCTTGCAACTTGGTTACGGCTACCCAGTATGCCGCCAGTCTTAACTGTCCGGTCGCTTTTCCCAGCGAGCCGATTCGCGACACTATTGGCGAAATCATAGCGACACGGGGTATGACACAACTTCGTATTGCCGAGACTGAAAAGTACGCCCATGTCACATTTTTCTTTAGCGGCGGGCAAGAACAGTGCTTTCCTGGCGAGACGCGGGAGTTGATTCCGTCCCCCGATGTAGCCACCTACGATTTAAAGCCTGAAATGAGCGCGCCAGAAGTGACCAACGCATTAGTGACTGCGATCGAATCACATACTTACGACCTGATCGTTGTTAATTTTGCGAACGGTGACATGGTGGGACATACGGGCGATTTCCATGCGGCGGTTAAAGCGGTAGAAGCGCTAGATCAATGCATCGGCCGAGTCGAGGCGGCATTGCTTGCCGCCGGGGGAGAAGCGCTAATGACCGCCGACCATGGCAACTGTGAGCAGATGCTCGACTACGACAGCGGTCAGGCCCACACCCAACACACCACTGAATTGGTACCCTTGGTTTATATTGGCGGCCGGTCTGTAACATTATCGCCAGCGGTGGCGATTCTAGCGGATATCGCACCATCGCTATTGACACTAATGGGTATTGAACCCCCCGCCACTATGACGGGCAATAGCCTGATTGAACTGTAATCGAGCCTATATCTTGCGCATTTTCCTACTTGCCTCGACGCTAATTTTATCGGCTATTGCGCTATCGGCTAACGCCGATGAGCAAACGCGAGAACAGGCAACTCAAGCGCAGATCACAGCGCTCGCTGCAGAAATAAAAAACGTACAGCGCGCGATGCTCAACAAGGCGGGCGAGCGGGACAGCCTGCAAACTCAGCTTCGTGATGCCGAAATTGCGATTGGAAAATTAGATCAGCAACTGCGTAGTCTCAACGCCGCTATTGCGACAGAACTGCCAAAACTGGCGCAGCTCAACGCTGAGCAACAACGACTCAAAAGAGCGATTCAACAACAAGAGTCGGTCATAATTAGTGAAATCCGCAATCTCTGGGCACTGCAACAAGGCGGTGCGCTGCGATTGCTGTTGGGCGATCAACCGCCTGAACGTATCGCACGCAATCGCGTTTATTATCAACGTCTGCTGGCATCGCGCAGTGCCAGCGTCAACGCCTTCGTGGTACTGGCGGCTGAGGCCGAAGCAAATGCCGCGGCCATTCGTGAGGCGCAAGCGCTGCTGGCAGGGCAGCGCGATCAACTCGACACGCAACGCCACAAAATGGATACCCTGCAAGGTGGTCGGCGCAGCACCCTCGCCGAACTCAAAAAGTCGCTCAGCAACGACAGCCAAACTATCACCAAGTTAGAGGCTGACAGCGCTCGCCTCACCGCGCTTCTAAACGCATTACAGCAGGCGCTTGAAGAGTTAGGCACTCCCGCCTCCTACATTCCTTTTAGCGCAGCTAAAGGGCAGCTTCCCTACCCTGTGCGCAGCAAATCTACCAGTCGTTTTGGCCAGCTACGTAATACTGGCAACATGCGCTGGCGCGGCTGGCTCATGCCCGCCAAAGAAGGCGTGGATGTCAGCGCGATCCACTATGGTCGGGTAGTCTATTCCGACTGGTTAGGTGGGCATGGATTGTTAATGATCATCGACCACGGCGAGGGCTGGCTGAGTCTTTATGGGCAAAATCGTAGTTTGCAGCGGGAAGTAGGAGAGTGGGTTGGCCCCGGCGATGTCATCGCTCAGGTAGGCAGCAGTGGCGGTGCCGACATTCCTGCGCTCTATTTTGAAATACGCCATGCTGGCAAGCCTGTTGATCCGGGCAGCTGGCTAAAGAGATAAACGCTCTGCCAGTCCAATCGGGTACCATAGGGCATAGACATTTGAACGGAAGCTTGAGCATTATGCGCAATTTAAGTTATCGCCTACGGGCAATGCCACTCGCGCTGCTGTTAAGCGGGCCGTTGCTAGCGCTACCTGTGCAGGCACAATCCGACGAGCAGGCGGACGTGAGCACGGCAGAGATGCATTTAAACGCGGCACCAAAGCAATCATTGTCGCTTGAAGAACTGCAGATGTTTGCCGATGTCTTTAACCAAATTCGCCAGGGCTATGTTGAGGAAGTAGACGACAGCACATTGTTCGAATACGCGGTCAAGGGCATGCTCACCGGTCTCGATCCACACTCGGCATACCTATCTGAAGATGATTACGATGATCTGCAGACCGCCACGAAAGGTGAGTTTTCAGGACTGGGTATCGAGATAGGTCGAGCAGGTGGTTACATTACAATTATTGCGCCGATTGATGGCTCACCTGCCGCGGAGGCAGGCCTGCAATCAGGAGATGTCATTCTCAAACTGGATGGAGTATCAGCGAAGGGTCTGAGTTTAGATGAGTCAGTGGGTATGATGCGCGGTGAGAAAGGCAGCGCGATCGAGCTGGAAATTGGTCGCCCCGGCACACCCTTACCATTTGATGTCACGGTAATTCGAGATGTTATCAAAGTAGCCAGTGTACGCAGCCGAGTGCTAACACCCGGCTATGGCTATCTGCGTATTGCGCAGTTTCAGAGCAAAACCGGCGCTGAAATTGTCGCCGCCATCAGCTCGCTACAAGCCGAGGGGCAGCTCGACGGATTGGTGATCGATCTTCGCAACAACCCCGGTGGTGTACTCAATGCCAGTGTCGATGTTGCGGGCGCAGTTTTGGATGGCGGCTTAGTGGTCTATACCGAGGGTAGGCATCCGGGTGCTGCCGAGCGCTTCGAAGCCGAAGCCGGTGACATACTAGATGGCGCACCGGTTGTCGTATTAGTCAATGGTGGCTCAGCCAGCGCTTCAGAGATTGTCGCCGGTGCGCTGCAAGATCGCGGTCGCGCGGTTGTGATGGGAACACGAAGCTTTGGTAAGGGATCGGTTCAGACTGTCTTACCCGTTTCGGAATCAAAAGCAGTGAAACTCACGACCGCGCTCTATTTCACACCAAACGGCCGCTCTATCCAGGCCGATGGAATCGTGCCTGATATTGTCGTTGAACGCGCGCAAGTGACCAGCATGGAATCGGCACGTACGCTTAAAGAAGCTGATCTCGCAGGTCGTCTCGACAGTGCAACAGCTGAAAAGGCTGACACAAAGAGCGAACAACTCGCCGAGCTTCGTGGACAAGATAACCAACTATACGAAGCATTAACCCTATTGCGTGGCGTCAATCTGCTCCATAAACGGCCCATAGCAATTGACAAGAGTGCCGACCAGACAAGCCATCAAAATCCGTGAAAGGACTGGCGTCCTTAATCGGCGGATGGTGCTTGACGACAATGGCCGGCGCGAGCTTGGCTTGCGGGTATTTAGGCCAGCCACAACTCGCGATCATCATTGATGACCTGGGCTATTCACTCGAGCGGGGGGTAGAGGCCGCGGAGCTGCCGGCACAGGTCACGTTATCGATCATTCCCAATACGCCCTATGCACGCCACCTCGCTATCCATGCGCAAATTTCCGGCAAAGAGATCATGATGCATCTGCCGATGACTTCCATAGAAGATCTGGTGAGTGATCCTTTGGTGCTTACGGCAGATTTGTCTGATGAAGCTTTTCAGCGATTGATGGCAGATGCGTGGGCATCGGTGCCCGGCGCAAAAGGCATGAACAACCATAAAGGTAGCGCTCTGACCCAAGACAGGACAGCGATGGAACGACTGATGGCAAGTCTTGTAAAGGACGGCTTATTTTTTATCGACTCACGCACGACCACAGAAACAATCGCAGCTACCGTAGCCCAAGAGATGGCGGTGCCGGTGGCATCAAGGTCAGTGTTTCTCGACAACGATCGCGATCCAGAGAGCATTGCCGCCAATTTAGAACATGCAATAACGATTGCGCGACGTACGGGCAGCGTAGTGGTGATTGGTCATCCGTATCCAGAAACCCTCGCAGTGCTATCGCAAGTGCTGCCAAGATTGCCGATCGACCTCACGATGGTGCCGGCCTCAGCGCTGACAGACTGCCATCGCAATCAAAGCCTGACTTGGATTCCCTGAGCGGCCAAAAAGGCTTTCGCCTCTGGCACTGTATAATCGCCAAAGTGAAAAATACTCGCCGCCAATACCGCATCAGCGCCACCCTCCAAAATCCCATCGGCGAGATGCTGTAAATTACCTACACCACCTGAGGCGATGATAGGGATATCAACTGCATCGCTAATCGCGCGGGTAATGGTCAGCTCAAACCCATCTCGGGTGCCATCGCGATCCATACTGGTCAGCAAGATTTCTCCAGCGCCTAATCCCGCCATTTTTTGGGCCCAAGACACCGCCTCGATCCCCGTCGCTTTACGGCCACCATGCGTGAATAACTCATAGCGGGGCACGCCACTGCCATCGATATCAGCCACACGCTTCACGTCCATAGCAACAACAATGCACTGGACACCAAATCGCGCTGACGCGCGCGCAACGAGATCTGGATCATATATTGCCGCGGAATTGATACTGACCTTATCCGCACCCGCATTGAGCATCGTTCGAATATCTTCGATGGTGCGAATACCACCGCCGACGGTCAGCGGGATAAATACCTCGCGTGCCATCTGCTCAACTGTGTGCACGGTAGTATCACGACCCTCATGAGTGGCGGTGATATCGAGAAAGGTAATCTCGTCTGCGCCTTGCTCGTTATATCGACGGGCAATTTCAACGGGATCACCTGCATCGCGGATGCCGACAAAATTAACACCTTTAACAACACGGCCGCGATCGACGTCAAGACACGGAATAATCCGTTTAGCTAACGCCATTACCCTGCACTCATCATCCGATCTACCAGATCCTGGGCCTCGGCTAAATCGAGCGAGCCCTCATAAATGGCGCGACCAGTAATAGCGCCCTCGATACCCTCGCGCATGTAATGAGCGAGGGCGCGTATGTCATTAATATGCGAAATGCCGCCAGAGGCAATGACGGGAATCGAGGACGCGTGCGCCATCTCAACAGTCGCCTCGACGTTAACGCCTTGCATCATGCCGTCACGAGCAATGTCCGTGTAAATAATCGATGCAACACCATATTCTTCAAACTGCTTCGCAAGCTCCGTAGCTCGCACATCACTGACCTGGGCCCAGCCGTCAGTTGCAACTAGGCCATTTTTCGCATCGATACCAACGATAATCTTTCCTGGAAATTCTTTGCATGCCGCGCGCACAAAAGCGGGATCCTTCACCGCGAGCGTACCAATAATTACCGCCGTCACACCCGCCTCTAGATAGCGCAGAATAGTGGCCATATCCCGAACACCGCCGCCAATTTGGATTGGCATATCAGGCAATGCCCTGGCGATGGCTTCAACAGCGCCGGCATTAACTGGCTCGCCTTCAAAAGCACCATTTAAATCGACCAAATGCAAACGTCGACCCCCTGCAGCGGCCCAGCGTCGCGCTGTTGCAACTGGGTCGTCTGAAAAGACAGTAGAGTCATCCATCAGCCCTTGGCGCAGGCGTACACATTGACCATCTTTTAAATCAATTGCGGGAATTACGAGCATGTGCCGTCCCATTTAAGAAAATTTTCAAGAAGTTTTAAGCCGTGGGTATGACTCTTCTCAGGGTGAAATTGCGCGGCAAATAAATTTTTGTGCGCGAGAGCCGCACAGGCACTTAAGCCATAATCAAACGACCCCACCGTCAAAGACGAATCGACGGGATCTACATAATAACTGTGCACAAAATAGAAGCGACTCATATCGGGAATTCCCGCCCACAAAGGATGATCTTGTACTTGCGATACTTCATTCCAGCCCATGTGCGGCACTTTTAAACGCTGCCCATCCGTATCGCGGTGCTCATGACCAAAAAAGCGTACCCGACCTTCGATCAAGTCTAAAGTATCAACACCGCCGTTTTCCTCGGAATGACTGAATAAGGCTTGCATACCCACACATATCGCTAATACCGGTTTATGACCATCGTCGAGCGCGCTGCGCAGCAAACTATCGCAACCCAACCGGCGAATTTCAGCCATGCAGTCACGAATAGCACCCACACCTGGAAATACAACATGATCTGCGCGGGCAATCGCAGCCGGATCGTTACTGACAATCACTTCGCCCGCACCTGCGTGCTCAAGCGCGCTCGCTACCGAGTGCAAATTCCCCATGCCATAGTCGATAACGGCAACGCTTGTGGCCACCGCCTTACAGCACACCTTTGGTTGAAGGCATCACATCAGCCATGGCCGGGTCGCGCGCCAAAGCCATACGCAGCGCGCGACCGAATGCTTTGAAAACAGTTTCAGCTTGGTGATGCGCGTTGTGGCCACGCAAATTATCGATGTGCAGCGTGACGTTTGCGTGATTTACAAAGCCTTGGAAGAACTCAACAAATAGATCTACATCAAAGCCACCAATAACCGCGCGGGTGAAGGGCACCTCAAAGGTCAATCCTGGACGCCCCGATAAGTCGATAACAACCCGCGATAGTGCCTCGTCCAAAGGGACGTAGGCGTGGCCATAGCGATTAATCCCTTTTTTGGAGCCTACAGCCTCAGCGAACGCCTGACCCAGCGTAATGCCAATATCTTCAACGGTGTGATGCGCATCGATATGTAGGTCGCCCTCAGCGTGGATATTTAAATCAATCATCCCGTGGCGAGCGATTTGATCAAGCATATGCTCTAAGAAAGGCAAGCCCGTTTCGAATTCAGCTTGGCCGCTGCCATCTAAACAAACCGCAACGCTAATTTGGGTTTCGAGAGTTTCACGACGCACAGTCGCGCTGCGAATCGGCGAGCTGCCAACACCGTCATAATTATTTGTCATTTTGAGCTCCTAAAGGCGAGGACCAACACTTTATTCATCTTCGCGATAAACTGACTCGCGGATTGTATAGAAATTAAGCACACAGATCACCGCGCTGTCGTGCCAAGATTTCTACATTGTTAATTGTGACCATGAATTCACTGAGAAAACCTGTGCCCAAGTCAATACTCACTGCTAATGCATCCCCCAATATCGAGATCGAAGTCGATATCGCCAACCGATTGCTGGCATGGTTTGACACTCATGGGCGCAAAGACTTGCCCTGGCAAAAGCAGATCAATCCCTATCGAGTTTGGGTGTCAGAGATCATGCTACAGCAAACTCAAGTGAGCACGGTGATCCCGTATTTCGAGCGTTTTATTACTGCGTTTCCGAATGTAGAGGCACTCGCCAGCGCTGCCAGCGATGAGGTGTTGCATCTTTGGACTGGACTGGGCTACTACGCGCGTGCTCGCAATCTCCATAAAACTGCAAAAATCGTCGCCCATGAATTAGCCAGCGTATTCCCCTCGACGGCCGAAGCATTGATGGCGCTACCGGGCATTGGTCAGTCAACCGCGGGGGCTATTGTTAGTATCGCCTGCGGAGGGCGCGCCCCGATCCTCGACGGTAATGTAAAAAGAGTCTTGGCAAGACACTATGCCATTGCAGGCTGGCCGGGCGAGTCTCAAGTTGCGCGCAAATTATGGCAAGTGGCAGAGGCGACTACACCCAGCGAACGCGTTGCAGATTACACCCAAGGCGTCATGGATTTAGGGGCGACACTTTGTACGCGCAGTCGCCCTCAGTGCGACCGCTGCCCGCTGTCGACTACGTGTCAGTCGCTCGCCGCCGGCGAACCGACCGCATTTCCAGGTAAGCGCCCAAAGAAATCGACACCGGAGCGACATGCGTTATTTCTACAAATCGTAAACGCGACCGGTCAAGTGCTGCTGCTGCGCCGTCCCGAATCCGGAATTTGGGGCGGCTTATGGTGCTTCCCCGAGTTAGAAAGCATTGAGCAGATTGCTGGCTGGTGCCTCACACACTGCGGAGCCGAACCGAAAGACGTCATTTCAGAGGCGGCATTAGTGCATGTCTTCACCCATTTTCGGCTGCATATCCAACCAATACGAATACATCTGCCAAATGCAGTAACGCAAATTACAGAACAAGAATTCGACTGGGTCCACCCCGAAGCCCCGGGCACCATGGGTTTGCCGGCACCTGTGGCACGACTATTAGCAAATTTCATTCAACAAGAACCCAACACATAGCGGATTATGAGGCTAGCCACCATCTGGGCAGTGCGATGCCAGCGCTTTATCCATGCACTGCGCTTTATTAGTGTGTGATCCCACCCACTAGCGCCGCTTGGACGATTCTCAGCTTTAACTGCCCAACGCACCCAGCGGCTACAAAGTCCTGTGCATCCGGTTAAACTGTGGGCCATGATGTACTTATACGTCACTACGCAAGGAGACACCGATGACACGCACCGTATTTTGCCAGCGCTTTCAAAAAGACATGGAGGGACTTGAACGCCCACCGCTGCCCGGTGCCAAGGGACAAGTACTCTTTAAAACCGTCTCGAAGCAGGCGTGGAGCGAATGGCAGGCACATCAAACCATGCTGATTAACGAGAAACATTTGAGCATGATGGACCCGGAATCAAGACAGTACCTACAACGCGAAATGGACAAATTTCTTGCGGGAGAAGATCACGACACTGCGGAGGGATTTGTACCGCCATCTGAGTAAACTGGACGTCTACAAACGGCGTATTATCACCATCTTTTAGATCAGAGCATTGTGTCATGCGAATCGGCTCTTGGCTTTTAACTATCACCGGCTGTCTTGCCATTACTTTCGGACTTGCCGGTATTAAATATAGCCAAATTAAGGCAGCTATGGCGATGGCCGAGAGTTTCCCACCCGGCTACTCGACGGTATCGACTGCGACCGCAGAATCAGTGCAGTGGACGCCTATCAGACGGTTGACTGGAACAGTCCGGGCGCCACACTTTGTTAGCATCGCCGCCGAGTCTGCCGGTAGGGTGACCGCTCTACCCTTCGCAGCAGGCGAACAAGTCCCCGAGGGCGCCGTCATTTTACAGCTCTTCAACGATGATGTGCTCGCCCAACGCGACGCACTAATCAGCGATCTCGAGCTGGTCAAGCTCCAGCTTTCTCGCGTCGAACGACTCAAAAAAGAATCCCTCGCCTCACAAGATCAACTGGATAGTTTACTCACCAGAGCGCAGTCGCAGCAGTCCAGCCTGGCCGCCCTCGATGCGCAAATAAGCCGCTTAACCATTAGCGCACCGTTTGATGGACGACTGGGTATTTATCGACAAAACGTCAGCGATTTAATGCAGGCAGGCGAAGTACTAACGACACTAACGGGTGTCGATGATGCGCGCTGGATCGATTTCAAAGTGCCCCAAGGGGTAGCCAATGTCGTCCAAGGCGACTCAGTAAGACTGCTCGACCTCGATAACCAATTCATTGGCGAAGCGGTGGTCATTGCCGTGGCAGAGGCCTATAGCAGTGGCATTCGCGCCTACGATGTCCGGGCCACAATCAAGGCATCGCAATTGCGTCACGGTGAGCTGGTTCAAATAGAAGTGCGCACCGGCCCCAGGCAAGTCACCATCAAGGTGCCCAACCAAGCACTGCGCTGGGATATCGATGGTGCTCATGTTTTCGTACTCAGTACCGCTGAAGCTGGCGCGTTTAAGCCTTACAGGGCTGATCTGCGGCGTGTTGAACTGCTCGATGAGCGTGGGGGTAATGTGTTTGTTCGCGGCGATCTTGTCGACGGCGAAATAGTCGCCAATGTGGGCGCTTTCAAGCTGGCTGATGGTGCGCTCGTCGCACGTACCGATGAGGCAAGCCAAGGATGAATGACCACAATGCCAAAAAATGGACAGCCATATTCGTTAATCGCCCAGTGGTTGCGGTCGTCCTGTCATTGGTCATTCTATTAGCAGGGCTGCGGGCCGCATTAAGTTTGCCCGTCATTCAGTTCCCGGTTATTGAAAGTACATCGCTGGAAATTTCTACCTATTACCCAGGTGCAAGCGCTGAGACTGTCCGTGGTTTTATCACTGAACCTATCGAGCGTGTCGCGAGCAGTGTTCCTGGGGTTGATTACGTAGAGTCGGTATCAACCAGTGCGTCGAGTTTGGTGCAGGTGTCGCTACGCTTAAATCAAGACAATACCCAGTCACTCGCGGAGCTTTCGACCCAGCTGAGCCAGATTAAATTTGAGCTGCCGCCGGGCGCTGAAGATCCGTCAATTGAAGTGGTACGCACCGACAGCCCTTACGCAAGCTTCTACCTGGCAGTTGATGTGCCCGAAGATAAAACCTTTGCCGAGATCACTGACCTGGTACAGCGCGATATTCAGCCACGCCTCGCCTCAGTAGCCAATGTTCAACGTATGGTAAACAGCGGCACGCCGCCGGCCATGCGCATATGGCTGGACACACTACGTATGGCCGCTCTCGATGTGGATGCCAATGAAGTACGCTCTGCCCTTGAGCGCAATAATGTTATCGGCACCATTGGCCGCACCCGCAACAATACCCAACAGATCGACCTACAAACCAATACTGAAGCACGCACTGCGGAAGACTTTGCCAATATTTTAGTTCGCGGTAGTAACGATATCGATATCCGGCTAGGGGATGTCGCCCGCATCGAGGCTGGCGCCATGGAAGTCGGCCGTATCAGCCGCTACAACCAAAAAGCAGTGGTCTTCATGGGGGTCTACCCTGTGCCCGGCGCCAGTGAAATCGCCGTTGCAGATGCGTTATACAAAGAAGTCGACGAAATTAACAAAAGCCTGCCCGACCATCTATCGCTTTATTTTGCCTATGACGTAACCGAGTATATGCGAGAAGCAATCTCAGAAATTTTCATTACACTCACCGAAACCATTCTGCTGGTAGGCCTAGTCGTCGTCGCGTTAATGGGTTCATTTCGCACGGCGTTGGTACCTCTGCTCACCATTCCCATTTCATTGCTAGGCGCTATCGCAGCCATGTCATTGATGGGGTTCTCACTGAATTTACTAACGATTTTAGCGATCGTGCTAGCCGTAGGCTTAGTGGTCGATGACGCCATTGTCGTCGTAGAAAACGTTGCTCGAAATTTGCGCGAGGGTATGTCGCGCAAACAAGCGGCATTAGCCTCGTCGCGAAGATTACTGACACCTATCATTGCCATGACACTGACGCTGGCGGTGGTCTATGCGCCCATTGGTTTTTTGACTGGCTTGACCGGCGTATTGTTTCGGGAGTTTGCCTTTACGCTGGCAGTCGCAGTGCTGATCTCCGGTGTCGTCGCGATTACCTTATCGCCGATCATGAGTGCCTGGGTCTGTCCAGACAAAGGCCATGAGACAAGAACAACGCGCTGGGTAAATGCACGCTTTGACACCACTGCCGCGCTTTATGCCAAAGTCGTTGATTGGTCTTTGAAAAACCGATGGCAGCTTATTTTTGCCGGCGCATTTTTGAGCAGTCTCACACTACCGCTCTATATGTTTTCAATGAAAGAACTAGCGCCTGTAGAAGACCAAAGCGGTTTTACGCTGGTCGCAGATGCTGCGCCTGAGGGGACCGTGGAAGATACCTTGCGCGGCTTTCACAAACTGATCGATATCCTTCATGAGAACCCTGCATCTAGCCACACATGGCAAATGATCATGCCGTCTGCCGGCTATGGCGGTCACAATTTGACGCAACCTGATGAGCGGGATCAAACGACACAAGAGATCATGTACGGCTTCTATAGCGAGTTAAAACAAGTGCCCGAGGTCAATGCTTTTCCGGTCACCGATTCGGGTCTGCCAACCTCCGGACAGTTTGATGTCGAATTAGTCATTACCAGCCCCGATGACGCGGCCACAATGCTGCCCTATGCACAGAAAATGGTGCGCGCCGCACAGACATCGGGTTTATTCATGTATTCAGACACCGACCTGCGCGTCGACCTGGTAAAAGGCAGTTATGAGATAGACAAGCAGCGCTTAGCTGATCTAGGGATGAGTCTCGGCGATGTGGCCGGGCAAATGGGCATGCTGATCTCCGAGGGGTATGTCACACGCTACGAAGACCGAGGTCGCGCCTATCGAGTGATACCCATGATGGAGAATCGCGAACGCAGCTCGCCAGAAGCGCTACTCGATGTGCCTATTCGCATACCCACGGGCGAATTAGTGCCATTTGGTACAGTGGCTAAGCTAGAGCGGGTGACAGCGCCTCGCGCGCTGACCCGTTTTCAGCAGACAAACTCTTTTAAAATTTACGGCGGCGTCATACCCGGCACCACCAAAGAGCAGGGTTTAGCCTTTTTAGAACAGCAAGCCGCAGAACTGCTACCACCGAGCTATGTTATAGATTACACCGGCGAATCACGTGAACTTCGCGGCGATGGCAATACGATGATGGGCGTGCTGGGCGTCGCCATGGTACTGGTGTTCTTCGTACTCGCAATACAGTTCAATAGCTTCCGTGATCCACTGATCATCTTGCTGGGCTCAATCCCGCTCGCACTCTTTGCCGCGCTGATCATTACCTTTATTGGTTTAAGCACCATCAATATCTATTCTCAGGTAGGTCTGGTGACACTGGTCGGTCTCGTAGCAAAAAATGCGATTCTCATTGTGGAGTTTGCCAATCAGGCGCAGAAGGACGGTCTCGATAAAATCGGCGCAATAAAATCGGCGGCGGCAACCCGTCTGCGACCTGTATTGATGACTACCGGGGCCACTGTGCTCGGGCACTTTCCGCTGGTGTTAGTGTCAGGCGCTGGCGCAGAGGCACGCAATAGCATTGGCTTCATTTTAGTGGTGGGCATGCTTATCGGGACGTTCTTCACGTTAGTGCTGCTACCGGCTATTTACGTCACGCTCGCCTCGGATCATCGCAAAACAGCCGAGGAGGAAGATGCCTCCGAAGAGCAGTACCGCGCAGATACGGCGCCAAGCCCCTATATAAATACAGTTTAACGGCGCAACGCAAAATCTCGCTTGACGATGGTTGGCTGTGCGGGTTTAATGTGCGACCTTTCTGGCCCAGATAGCTCAGTCGGTAGAGCAGGGGATTGAAAATCCCCGTGTCGGCGGTTCGATTCCGTCTCTGGGCACCAATATACCGTTAGACCTAGATAGATAAAGGCTTTCAGCCGCTTCAACCGACGAGTCTATCATAGTTTCTATCATACCGACCGCCTCGAAAAGCACCCCACACTCGATCCAAAACGCCCAGTAATCCAAGGGGCGGGGGGCCTGTTTAGGTTCTCCGCGCGATGGGGGTGGCACTGCCGTTTGCAAAGGGTGACTTTCGGTTTTAAAAAAGTAGCCCCCTTCCACTCGGGGGCTTCAGGCGCTAGGGCGTGCAATGAGTCATGGCCACAAACTCTCCGGCCTTGAGGCAAGATTCACGGGCCAGCTCACCGTTCTCATACCAATAACGAAACAAACCTTCCTGCTTTCCATTGACATAATTACGCTCAAACTCCAGCTCACCGGTCTCACGCCAATCACGAGCCAAGCCTTCCTGCTTTCCATTGACATAATTACTCTCTCGCTGCAGCTCACCGCTCTTATACCAAGAACGACTCAAGCCTTCCTGCTTTCCATTAACATAATTACTCTCCGCCGCTAACTCACCGCGCTCACGCCGCAAACGCTCAGCATCAAAAGCGACAATAACAGTGTGGGTATATGCTAGAGTTGCAGCCATCTGTTAGAGGAATCCACATGAAAGCACAAACCAAAAATGTCGCC
>CAWUVW010000013.1:0-5083 GCA_963926105.1 uncultured Luminiphilus sp.
AAGCGTTGTAAGGCGTTGAGCTAACCAGTACTAATTGCTCGTGCGGCTTGACCATATAATCCAAGTTATTTTGCGTAACGTTGTTCGATAGGTTCGCCTAGAAAGACAGCCGCGCGCCAAGAAGACATCGGATGTTGTGACCAAGTCATGGTGTGTATACACCAGTAATACAGAGATTCAATTGCTTGATTTACCCCCATTTGAGTGGCCTTGCGCATGCTTTGCATGTGCTCTGTCGTTCATACCAGTTTGCCTGGCGACAATAGAGCATTGGAACCACCTGATTCCATCTCGAACTCAGCAGTGAAACGATGTATCGCCGATGGTAGTGTGGGGTCTCCCCATGTGAGAGTAGGTCATTGCCAGGCTTCTAAATTAAAAATCCCGTAACGGTTGTTGCGGGATTTTTTTTGCGTGCACGTGGTGGACTGCGTTCGCCATGACCTAGGGTCACACCCGAAAGATGGGGGGCTGTTGCTGGGCTTCTAAACAAAACACCATAAGTCACGCCCCTGAGGGTTGTGGGAGTCACTCATTTAAATAGGGTGATGATGAGTCAGTGATGAGCTGTTTGGCAGCGCGCGAGACCCATACCGGTAACAGGGACGCAGGTAGTGTTGAAATCCACGTGTAATCTTGTGCTTCTCTGAGCGCAGGGCAGCGTGGAGACTGGCTAGCCGTGAGTGTGCGCACACAGCGCGTATTCAGTGTTGAATCATCAGCAAGAACCCGTTCTATAGGCGCGAGCTATTTGCGATCCTCTGCAGCTGCACCCGATTAAGTAATGCAATACTTGTGTTAATTGAAAGCGGCATTTCGGTGTTCGGAAATAGTGTAATCTGCGATAATTTAGCGTTGCTAATCGAGTGATTAGCAGTAGAGGTGTCATTTTGCGGAGTAACCCGGTATTCATTGTCTAAAAACCAAGGCCGACGCTATATGAGCAATCCATTTGCGATAGACCTACGCGCACTTGCGGCGCTGCGTATATCGGTCGGTCTGCTCATTGTCGCTGACCTACTAATCCGCTGGCCCGATGTCGGCTGGTTTATGTCGGAGATGGGTGCTTACCCTGTGGCCACCTCAAAAGCGGCTGCTAGCGAGTGGCGTTTGTCGCTTTACTGGCTGTCCGATTCTCTCTGGTGGGTGCACGGTCTGTTTATCATTAACCTGGTCGTTGGCTTTATGCTAATGCTGGGTGTGCGGACCCGAGTCATGGGTTGGATGGCGTTTGTGTTGTTGGTGTCTTTACATAATCGCAACCCCATATTACTGAATGGCGGTGATAATCTGCTGCTCTTGCTGACGCTATGGGGGTTGTTTCTTCCCTGGGGATCTCGCTTTTCCGTTGACGCGGCCATGACTGCTGTAAAACCAGCCAGTAATCGTTATGTCAGTATATCCAGCGCTGCGCTACTGCTACAGGTGCTGTCAGTCTATTTCTTCTCAGCCTTCTTGAAGACGGGCGCGGAATGGTCCACTGAAGGCACGGCGATTTATTACGCGCTGCACTATGACCAGGTAGCCCATTTGCTCGCACCCTATTGGCGCGATTGGCATTGGTTAACAGTGCCGCTGACCCATTATGTTTGGTGGCTTGAATTGGTGGGCCCATTAGTTGTGCTTTCGCCCTGGTTTAACGCGTGGGCGAGAGGTTTGGTCGGCGTATGTTTGATCACCATAGAAATTGGATTTTTATTTAATTTGAACGTTGGCCTATTCCCCTTAGTCTCCATCGCTTCGCTACTGATTTTAATTCCTAGTGCGGTATGGGATTATCTAGGCCGTAAGTTGTCGCCACAGCCACATCTTCCTATGGTGATGTACTACGACGAGCACTGCAGTTTCTGCCACAAGACTTGCGTGTTGCTGCGCGCATTTTTTGCGTTAAATGCGCGCATAGAACCGGCACAATCTACGCCCGAGATAGGCGCGTTGCTAGAGCGAGAATTTAGTTGGGTGCTACTTCGTGATGGTCACCGCTACCTGCGCTGGGAAGCGCTGGTGGTCGCCATTGCCAACGGTGGTCGGTGTCGCTGGGTCGCGATCCTTCTGAGAACACTAAGTCCACTGGGTGATCGAATCTACCACTGGATCGGAGTCAATCGAGCTGCCTTTGGCCGCTTAACGCATGTGTTAATGCCGTGGCGCAGTGAAGGTTGGCGGCCGGGATTTGGGGCTCAAACTACCGCATTAGTATTGGCTATGATTGTTTTTGTTGACAATGTCGCGGGCCTTCCCGCTGGTACCCGTGAAGTCCTGCCGGCGGGGCTGGTATCCGCGGTCGGGGTAGTGACACAGGCCTCGATGCCAATACAGGATATATTCAGGACAGATCAGCACTGGAATATGTTCGCGCCCTACCCACAGAAAAACGACGGTTGGTTTTTGATGGTGGGTTTAACGACGTCGGGCGAACTCGTTGATGTATTGCGACGATCTTTATCGCAACCCACCGCTGAGAAACCAAAACGATTTATCCCTGATCAAGTCAAGAATTACCGATGGCGTAAGTATTTGTCGCGTATTAAGCGCACGCGCTATCAGCACGAGCTGGGTCGGTTTGCGGCTGCCGCCTGTGGTAATTGGAATGCTAAGTGGGAAGAAAAAGGCGAGCTCATTTGGCCTGCTTTAGAGGCGTTTAATATATATTATATAAAAGAGCGAACCCCTCCAATGGGCGTCATGGGGGTGCTTGAACCCGTATTGCTTTGGCGTGAGCACTGTCTTGATGGCTCACGACTGGGCGAAGATGCGGTAAGTTTGGCGATGATTGCAGCAGACCCACCTCCCAAAATAAAGGAAAACCGATGAATGACTTGCTAGGTCTCACGCCCGCTAAGGCTGCTGGGTTGCTGGTAATAAGCGCACTGCTGGGCGGTTTTGCCGGGTTGCTAGCGATTCTTGGGTGCCACTACCTATTGACCTTTGGCGGACAGGACGACAAGGACACGCACGGTATATCGACCGTTCAATCGACTCGGATCGGCGGCGTGTTAATTATGATTTACCTGATACTACATTTGGTCTATCAGGCGTCAGTGCTCGGCATAAACGCTTTTAATCAGTCTAGCTCAGCATTGCTATGCGGTGCCGTACCCTTTTTCTTATTGGGCCTTTACGAAGATTTACAGGGTGCTCTCAGCGCACGCTTTCGCTTTATCTGCATGTTGGTTGCCGCGGCTTTATCAATGGCCCTAATCCCTATGTTCAATTTGCAGCCGGTTGGGGTGCTGATTAT
Source organism: uncultured Luminiphilus sp. (assembly GCA_963926105.1). GTDB lineage: Bacteria > Pseudomonadota > Gammaproteobacteria > Pseudomonadales > Halieaceae > Luminiphilus. The sequence continues at coordinate 3,242 of CAWUVW010000013.1, forward strand.
TGACAGTGTGTTTCTAGCTAACCCATGGGTCGCGATGTTATTTGGGATCGTATGTTTGGCTTTTTTGCCCAATGCATTTAATACCGCCGATGGTGCCAATGGCTTGGTGGCTGGCCTAAGCATGATCACTTCACTTGCTTTGGCGCAAATTTCTCCGGCTGATATCCAAGGCTTTTTGTATTCCCTAGCCGTAGGGTGTGCATTATTCCTGATGTACAATCTATCGACGGGGCGATTCTTTTTAGGTGATGGCGGCGCCTATTTTCTCGGTGCGCTGATGGGCCTAAGTATTATTGTGGTCTCGAACTCCACCGATGTCTCGGTGTGGTACCTATTGGCACTCATATTTTACCCCGTCGCTGACTTGCTAGTGAGTATGATCCGACGTATTGCTGCTGGAAGGTCGCCCTTCGTCCCTGATAATAATCACCTACACAACCTCATTTATGTCTATTTGAACCGCTCGCAGACTTACGCGGTGCAGGCGAATACGCTGACTGGTTTGAGTCTGACGATAGCTTTTTGTGCAATACCTTTTGGCGCTTTCCAAGTGTGGGGAGCGAGTGAGAGCTCTTTATTTTGGCTGTATATTTTTGCTGTGATGTGGCTCGTTTATGGACTACTATGGATTTTCTTAAGTCGCCATTTATGTGTGCTTTCCGAGAACAGCAGTTAATATAAGTATCTGGGTAGACTGGTAATTATTTACAGGGTTCAGATTTAAATATGGTCTATACTATGGGGACATTGGTAACTTCGTCTTGCATTCTGATATGTTATGCAAATTGAACACAATGAATTTTTATGTTTTAGAGAGATATTTTTATGAGAAATAAATTGTTTTTATTGGCGTTATCTTCTGCGCTAACATTTACACCCGCATTGTTGTCAGCTCAGGATGAGAAGCCAGCCGTGGAAGACGGTACTGTCGGCACAGTCGTCGCTGTCGGTGCTTTAGGTGTAATTGCACTCCTTGCAGGAAGTGGTGGTTCCGATGGCGCGCCCTCCGATGAGGGTGGTGGTGATGACGGTGCTGCTGATGACGGTGGTGCTGATGACGGTGGCGATGACGGCACTACGGGCACCTCGACGACAGGTACTACGGGTACCTCGACGACAGGTACTGCCAGCACTGGCACGGGTGGCTAATTGCCTCAGGATTCGAAAGGGCACTGCGGTGCCCTTTTTTATTGCTGTTATCACTACCTCAATGACTTCATAGCAGGCCTTAGTTACTAAGCGATGACTTTCAAACCTCAGCTTGCATGTCTATGGCTATGCGGTGCGCTTTGCCTTACTCCGCCTATAACTGTGGCGTCTGACTACGGCACCACAGGCCTAATTGATACCCCCACCGCGCGCATGCGACCCGACGGCACCTTTACTATGACGGGTGCGTGGGACGGTTTGTGGGAGTCCTATATGCTGACGTATCAAGCCACACCCTGGCTTGAAACTACGTTTAGGTATAGCGGCGCCAAAGACTTTTCCTTCTGGGACCGAAACTACGAGGTGAAAGCCCGCTTGTGGGAAGAGCAGTATCTTCTGCCTCAAGTCAGTGTAGGCATTCGCGACGTGGTGGGTACAGGCCGTTTCAGCTCCGAATATGTGGTGGCGTCTAAGCAAATAGGTAATTGGGATGCCACCCTCGGTGTGGGTTGGGGGCGGCTTGCCGGGAATGGCGTTGCAACTAATCCGCTTATTTATCTAGATGACAGATTTGAAACTAGGGAGGCTGATTTTGGTAAGGGCGGTACGGTAGCCTTTGGCGACTTTTTCGCAGGTCCCAAAGTGGGCGTGTTTGGTGGCGTGAGTTATCGCTTTGACCAGTGGCCACTGACG
>CAWUVW010000014.1:0-152230 GCA_963926105.1 uncultured Luminiphilus sp.
CCATCAGTTTGGTGGCATAGACAACTCAACAGACCCCAAACAAGGATTCTTACACTATGGCTTACAAGCATATCAAGGTACCGGAAATCGGAGAAATTATCGTCGTAAATAGCGATAACAGCCTCAATGTTCCCAACAACCCCATTATTCCATTTATCGAAGGCGATGGTATCGGCGTTGATATTAGCCCAGTCATGATTGATGTTGTTGATGCTGCGGTAGACAAAGCCTACGGTGGTGACAAGAAGATTTCGTGGATGGAAATTTACACGGGTGAGAAAGCGGCAGAGCTTTACGACGGTGACTGGTTCCCGGAAGAGACGCTCGATGCGATCAAAACCTACTCAGTCGGCATCAAGGGGCCGTTAACAACGCCTGTGGGTGGTGGTTTCCGTTCACTGAACGTTGCGCTGCGTCAAGAGCTCGATCTGTACACGTGTTTGCGTCCCGTGCGCTGGTTCGAAGGTGTACCTTCACCGGTTAAAGCGCCAGGCGATTGTAATATGGTCATTTTCCGTGAGAATTCGGAAGATATTTACGCCGGAATCGAATATCAAGCAGGTACACCCGAGGCGCAAAAAGTAGTCGATTTCCTCATCAATGAAATGGGTGCCACAAAAATTCGCTTCCCCACCAATGTCGGTATTGGTATCAAGCCCGTCTCGGAAGAGGGCACTAAACGGTTGGTGCGTAAGGCTTTCGAATACGCCATTATTCAGGACCTGCCCTCAGTGACCTTAGTTCACAAAGGCAATATCATGAAGTTTACCGAAGGCGGTTTCCGTGACTGGGGTTATGAGCTGGCCATGGAAGAGTTTGGTGGTGTGTTGCTGGACGGCGGACCGTGGGTTTCGATCAAGAATCCTAATAACGGAAAAGACATTGTCATTAAAGATGTTATTGCCGATGCCATGCTACAGCAGATTCTAACGCGTCCGCGCGATTACAGTGTTGTCGCGACCCTGAATCTAAACGGAGACTATTTGTCAGATGCATTGGCGGCGCAAGTGGGCGGTATTGGTATTGCCCCGGGTGCGAATCTGTCAGACACCATTGCATTGTTCGAAGCGACTCACGGCACTGCACCAAAGTATGCAGGACAGGACAAGGTTAACCCGGGTTCGCTGATCCTCTCAGCAGAGATGATGTTGCGTCACCTAGGTTGGAACGAGGCCGCGGATTTGATTATCGACGGTATGAATGGTGCAATTCAGGCCAAGACTGTGACATATGACTTCGAAAGACAGATGGATGGCGCGACTTTAGTTAGCTGCTCTCAGTTCGGAAAAGAGATTATAAAACACATGTAAGTAGTTGTATTCCAAATTAAAAACCCGCTTATGCGGGTTTTTTTGTGTCCTACAAAGCCACCACGGCAGTCTGTGGTATCACCCATCGAGCGGTACGGCGCTAAGGAGTCCAGCCGGCGACTGGAGTTTGGGTCCCCAAAACGAGATTTGTGCGTATTTTTGGCTTGGCGAAATATCCAAGTTCAACCCACCACCCTAAAAAACTTAACTTAATCCTCCGAGTGCATCAGATTCTCGCCACCCTAGCCTAACAAAGTCTTATACTGCGACGATGACAACATTTATGATAACGACGATGTTTTTTACTGAGCAGCGTCAGCGACAAGATCAAAGGTATATGACGAGAGAACAGATCCAGGTGAGGACGCGGGCATCCCACAGCCCAACGATGGGAGATGACCCGAATGAGCACCGCAAACACGATGGTGACTTAGCAGTTGCGCCGGCGAAACCGAAGCTTAAGCGACCACCGCTCTATAAAGTAGTCTTGTTAAATGATGACTACACCCCTATGGAGTTTGTGGTCGAGGTCTTAGAGCATTTTTTTGGTTTAAATCGAGAGAGAGCCACCCAAGTCATGCTTGCAGTTCATACACTGGGGAAGGGCGTTTGCGGTATATATTCCAAAGATATCGCAGAAACGAAGGCGGCACAGGTCAATAAGAGTGCCAGAGAGAACGGACATCCGCTACTGTGTGAAGTTGAACCGTCCGAAGACGAGGAGTAAGAACATGCTAAGTAAAGAGCTCGAACAAGCGCTCAACGGCGCTTTCCGCAGTGCGCGCAACCGTCGTCATGAGTTCATTACCGTTGAGCATTTACTACTGGCACTGCTCGATGACGCCACATCAATTTCCGTACTTAATGCCTGCTCGGTTGATCGGGAGGCGCTGCGTGGTGATTTAGCCGAATTTATTGATGCCACTACGCCTATCATTGGTGATATCGATGACGAGCCGGTCGATACTCAGCCGACTCTGGGTTTTCAGCGGGTATTGCAGCGTGCGGTTTTTCACGTGCAAAGCTCAGGAAAATCCGAGGTGACAGGCGCGAATATTTTGGTCGCAATCTTCTCCGAACAAGAATCTCAAGCCGTGTATTTCCTGAAATCCCAAAATGTATCGCGGCTCGATGTGGTGAATTTTATCACGCATGGCATCTCCAAGGACGGTGAGGATGCCAATGATGGAGACGCCGATGACGATGGCCATGCGCTGCAGGGCGATGACAGCGATGATGGCGAGGATGCTAAACCGTTGGATAAATATGCAACTAACCTCAATGTTGAAGCAGAAGCGGGAAATATTGATCCCCTGATTGGGCGTCTCGGAGAAGTTGAGCGTGTCGCACAAATTTTGGCGCGTCGCAGGAAAAACAATCCACTATTGGTCGGAGAGTCTGGGGTGGGGAAGACGGCGATTGCCGAGGGTCTTGCAAAGATGATCGTCGACGGTGACGTCCCTGAAACCTTAAAAGACGCAGTGGTTTATTCCCTCGATTTGGGCGCTTTACTCGCGGGTACTAAATATAGGGGCGATTTTGAAAAACGCTTTAAAGGTCTATTGAATAACCTCAAGCAGCGTGAGCATTCCATCCTTTTCATTGATGAGATCCATACCATTATTGGCGCCGGATCTGCCTCTGGCGGTGTCATGGATGCGAGCAATCTACTGAAACCATTACTTAGCTCAGGGAAAATGCGCTGCATTGGCTCGACAACCTACGCGGAGTATCGCGGCATATTCGATAAGGATAAAGCGCTGAGCCGACGTTTCCAGAAAATTGATGTCCTCGAGCCCTCAGTTGACGATGCTTACAAAATCCTAAAAGGTCTCAAATCGCGCTTTGAAGAGCACCACAATTTACGCTATTCCGATCGCGCGTTAAGAACCGCCGCAGAAATGTCGGCACGCTACATTACGGATCGGTTCCTGCCGGACAAAGCGATTGATGTCATTGACGAGGCGGGGGCGTATCAACAGTTACTGCCTGTCAGCAGACGCAAGAAGGTCATTGGCCCGACGGACATTGAAGCGATCGTCGCAAAAATTGCGCGAATCCCGCCAAAAACTGTTACCTCGGATGATAAGACATTACTCCATAAGCTCGAGAGCAACTTACAAATGGTTGTTTTTGGGCAGAATAAAGCGGTTAGTAGTTTGGTGTCAGCGATCAAGCTAGCCCGTGCTGGTTTGCGTTCTGGTGAGAGACCTATTGGATCTTTCTTGCTTGCAGGACCGACAGGCGTCGGCAAAACCGAGTTGACTAAGCAGCTGGCAATGCAACTAGGACTCGAACTCGTACGTTTTGATATGTCCGAGTATATGGAGCGCCACACCGTATCGCGATTGATTGGCGCGCCACCAGGCTATGTTGGCTTTGACCAAGGTGGTTTGCTGACCGAAGCGGTGAGTAAGCATCCTCACTGTGTGGTGCTACTGGACGAGATTGAAAAGGCGCACCCAGAAGTCTTTAATTTATTGCTGCAGGTTATGGATCATGGCGCGCTGACCGATAACAACGGGCGCAAGGCAGACTTCAGAAATGTCATTTTAGTGATGACTACAAACGCAGGGGCCGAGAACATCAGTCGGCGTAGCATAGGCTTTACGCTGCAAGACAATAGCAGTGACGCCTTTGAGGCGATCAACAAGATGTTTACCCCGGAGTTCCGCAACCGATTAGACGCCATAGTCGGCTTTGAGCCGCTAGATGAGGAAGTCATTTTAACGGTGGTAGATAAGTTCCTCACTGAGTTACAAGGTCAACTAGATGAGAAAAGTGTGATGCTTGAGGTCGACGAAGAGTCTCGCCTATGGCTCGTTGAAAAAGGATACGATCGTAATATGGGCGCGCGACCTATGGCGCGGGTTATCCAAGAACACATTAAAAAGCCCTTAGCAGAACTCGTGCTATTCGGCGAGTTGCAAAAAGGCGGCACCGCTGTAGTGCGGGTGCGTGAGGATCGCAGTGATCTGGAGGTTACGGCCGAGGTAGAGGCTACGGAGGTAGTTGACGCGTAAGCACTCAAACCGCCTTGAACAGCCTGTGGCGCTTACGCGACGCAGGTTTGGCAGCATATAGATATTTTTGGACCGCACCGAACGCGCCGGCACGCTCAGCACCTGACGCTAACCAGTGAACGGCAATAAGGCTAACGCGGCAGGCGGCTTACCGTTCTCGGTAAGTGATCCGTCCCTTGGTTAAGTCGTAGGGGGTAACCTCTACGCGAACCTTGTCTCCCGTTAAAATGCGAATGTAATTCTTGCGCATTTTGCCTGAGATATGTGCGGTAACGACGTGCCCATTTTCCAACTTGACGCGAAAAGTGGTGTTGGGAAGGGTATCGATGATCTCACCTTCCATTTCGATTTGGTCTTCTTTTGCCATTAGGCAGCAGGCCTCTCATGTAATTCAGGCGCGCACTGTACCCGAATCTCAGCGTTCGAGAAAGCGCATGATTTGCACAGTGGCTCTAATTGGCACATTTATGTGATATCAGTGATTGAAATAACATCTGCAGACATCAACTCTACAGATGCTGGCTGATCCAGAGATTGCCAACGCCCGTCGGTAAATAGCTCGAGCGGCTGGAAACGCGCCTTGTAGTTCATTTTGTTGCATTGCTCGATCCAGTAGCCCAAATAGAGATAATCAAGTCCATGCCGCGCTGCATGTTCGATTTGTGCCAGGATTGCAAAAGTCCCAAGGCTTCGTCTTTCTTCATCTGGGTCGTAGAATGTGTAAATCGCAGACAGGCCATCGAGCATCACGTCGATGACCGCGACACAGAGCAGTCGATCATCTTCGTAAAACCGTAGATAACGCGTGCAATCAAAGAGTCCATTTAAAAATGACTCATATTGCTGTCGATCCGGTGGATACATATCCCCATCAGAGTGTCTCAGGTTAATGTAACGCGCGTAGAGTCCGTAGGCCTCATCGTCGATGATCGAACCGCTCTCGATGACTCTAAGGTCTTGGTTACGCCGCCACACCCGTCTTTGACTGCGTGAAGCCTGAAATGTGTTGACGGGCACCCGAGAGGCGATGCAAGCACTGCAACTTATGCAATGCGGTCGATAGATATGGTCACCGCTACGCCGAAAACCGAGCAGCGACAACTGCGTGTACAGCGGCACACTAATAGCTTGCCTGGGATCGACGAATAAAGTCGTCGCCTGCATGTCTGCAAGATAACTGCAATCGTGCGGAAAGGTGGTGTAGACCTTAATCTCACGTAGTGATGCGGTCACAGTAAAGCCTCGGTCGTTAGCGGGAGCGACCCCCTCCATACGCCTAGTAAATGCTCTCGCTGCGTTTTTTGACGGCCGCTCTCAGATTTAGATCCGATCTTGTCATGGGAGGAGAGCAGGAGCAAATCTTCAAACTGATCACGGCTTATTTCTCGAGCGCCGAGACTCGCCAAATGCGGATGGGCGATTTGGCAATCAATGAGTTTAATGCCGTCGCCGCGCGCCATAGCTACGAGCGAAGCAAAAGCCACTTTTGAGGTATCAGCCTGCAGACTAAACATAGATTCGCCGAAGAAAATGTCGCCCAGCTTTACGCCGTAAAGTCCGCCCACTAAGGTCTCGTTTTGATAACACTCGAATGAATGCGCATAGCCCTGCCGATGGAGTTCACTGTATGCCAAGACCATATCCTCACTAATCCAAGTGCCCTCGGCGTTAGGGCGAGGCGCGGCACAAGCGCGCATGACCTTGTCAAAACAGGTGTTCATCGCAATGTGGTAGCAGTTTTTCTTAAGCACTTTACGCAGTGATTTTGAACAGTGGAATTCTTGCGGGAAGAGCACCATTCGTGGATTGGGCGTCCACCAAAGAATCGACTCCCCAGGCGAAAACCATGGGAAAATCCCTCTTCGGTAAGCCGCTAATAACCAGTCTACGGTCAATTCACCGCCCACTGCAATCAGCCCGTTGGGCTCCTCCAGGGCTTCATTGGAGGCTGGAAATACCGGGGCGAATGAGGGCTGATTCATCGGGTACTGAAGCCGCTTTGCACGATGGGGAGGTCGGCAGGGCATTGGATCTTCACTGGGCGGTCTAAACCGATCGACTAGGCTAATTCATCGAGATATTTTTCAGCGTCCAATGCCGCCATGCACCCGAATCCAGCCGATGTGATGGCCTGTCTGTAAATGTGGTCGGCGACATCACCCGCGGCAAATACGCCGGGAACACTGGTGCTGGTGGCTTCACCATCGGTACCTGACTTGACGTTGATATAGCCTCCGGTCATTGTGATTTGTCCCTTAAAAATACCCGTGTTGGGTTTGTGTCCTATGGCGATAAAAACGCCCATTAAAGGTAATTCTGTAGTGCTGTCATCGTTGGTGGCGCGAAGTCGAATGCCGGTTACTCCCATGTTGTCACCTATGACTTCATCGAGCGTTTGATTCCAGTGAGCCTCGATCTTACCTTCCGCCATACGCGCAAAAATACGATCTTGTAATACTTTCTCAGACCGAAGACTGTCTCGCCGATGGACCAGGTGGACTTTACTGCAAATATTCGACAAATAGAGCGCCTCCTCAACAGCGGTATTACCGCCACCGATCACAGCTACTTCTTTATTTCGATAGAAGAATCCATCGCAAGTTGCGCAGGCACTAACCCCTTTTCCCATAAAAGCAGTTTCGCTTTCGAGTCCGAGGTACTGCGCGGAGGCGCCTGTCGCAATGATGAGCGCATCACAAGTATAATCCTGACTGCCCCCCAATCGAAAAGGCCGCTGGTTTAGATCAACTTTTTCGATGTGATCAAAAACAACCTCGGCTTCGAAACGTTCAACATGCGCCTGCATCTGCTGCATTAATTCAGGCCCTTGCAGCTCTGCATGGCCGCCGGGCCAATTCTCTACCTCGGTGGTGGTGGTCAATTGGCCGCCTTGTTGCATTCCGGTAATGACAATAGGGCGCAGATTTGCGCGAGCGGCATATACTGCCGCTGTATATCCGGCGGGGCCGGAACCGAGAATAATGAGACGATGATGCGGTACATCTTTCATGAAGGTTATCCAAAATAGGTGGAAAGGATGACTTTGCGCCAAACGTATAGGGTAATACCTTAGCTATGTCGTGATAAAGTGATGTTTTCGTTTTCAGGATTTAAGGGTTTGGCAATCAAGCATAAAAATTTCCAAGTACGCGCCATAATAGCGAGGATGATATGACCATGGACAATAGCGCCACACCGCGACGTCGCTTGCGCGATGCGTTGTTTATAGCCGTCGGTGCCGGCTGTTTGTTTGTTCTACTGTCACTGCTCAGTTATTCCGATGCGGACCCCGGCTGGTCTTCCAGCGTCGGCAATGGAGAGATTCGCAATCTTGCGGGCATAACCGGGGCTTTCCTAGCAGACATATTTTTCTCTTTGATAGGTTATGCGGCGTATTTATTGCCGCTTCTGCTGGCGTATAGGGCCATTGCGATTCTGCTTGAACGGGATATCTATGAGTCCATCGACTGGACACTGTTTGGTTTGCGCGTCCTTGGTTTAGTTTTATTGGTGGTTGCTTTCACCGCGCTCGCTGCACTCAACGATTTGAGTGGCTCAGGTTTACCTCAAGGGGCGGGTGGCATATTAGGTTCTAGTACTGGGGACGCCTTTCAAAGTGCATTCAGTCCGGTGGGTGCGCGCCTGATTCTTATTGCCGTATTTTTACTAGGGTTGACGGTTTTTGCCGATATCAACTGGTTGCATCTGATTGACCGCTTGGGCCGCTGGATGTTGCTAGGGAGTAGCCGAACTTGGCTTTACCTAGTCAGCGCGCGCGATCGCCTCATCGATCGACGTGCTAAAGAAAAACAACTAGAACTTCGTAAAAACCAAATCGACGCTTTCGTGGAAAAAGAAAGGAAGCGTAAACCGCCTAAAATCAAAGCCTTAATCACTAAGATTGAAGCGAGTGGACGCTCGGATAAGGAGCGTCAGAAAGCGCTGTTTGATATGCCGCTCTCGGGTGATCTGCCGCCTTTAGAGCTGTTAGATCCGGCCACTGAGAGTGGTCCACGAGGTTACTCTAAGGACGATTTGGAGTCGCTGTCGCGCCTACTTGAATTGAAGTTGGCCGACTTCGGTGTCATTGCTGAAGTCGTCGCCGTCTATCCAGGGCCGGTAGTGACGCGCTTTGAAATTCAGCCTGCAGCGGGCGTGAAGGTGTCGCGAATCTCTAATTTAGCCAAAGATGTCGCACGCTCACTAGCGGTCATATCAGTGCGCGTCGTTGAAGTGATCCCAGGAAAGAGTGTGGTCGGTATTGAAATTCCCAATGCGGACCGTCAAACGGTCAACTTCAAAGAAGTACTCGGCTCTAAAACATTTGAAGAATCCCGCTCTCCTTTAACCCTGGCATTAGGCCACGATATTGCTGGAGCGCCCGTCGTAGCGGACCTCGCCAAAATGCCGCATCTACTGGTAGCCGGCACTACCGGCTCCGGCAAATCAGTCGGCGTTAATTGCATGCTTGTTAGTCTGCTTTACAAGGCGAGCCCTGATGATGTGCGAATGATCTTGGTAGATCCAAAGATGTTGGAGCTATCCGTTTACGACGGTATTCCTCACCTATTGACCCCGGTAATTACCGATATGAAGGATGCCGCTAACGGTCTCCGATGGTGCGTTGCAGAAATGGAGCGACGCTACAAGCTCATGTCACTTCTTGGGGTCCGGAATTTGGCGGGCTATAACCGTAAAGTGCTCGACGCAATCAAGGCTGGCGAACCAATCCCAGATCCCACCTGGAAGCCTGATCCGCTGTCTATGACGCCTGAAGAGGATCAGGTACACCCGGACCTGATTAAGTTGCCTAGCATTGTCGTGGTCATCGATGAGTTCGCCGACATGATGATGGTGGTTGGTAAAAAAGTTGAAGAACTCATCGCACGTATTGCGCAGAAGGCACGGGCTGCGGGCATTCATCTGATTTTAGCGACTCAGCGCCCCTCGGTAGATGTTATCACCGGCTTGATTAAAGCCAATATTCCAACGCGTATCGCTTTTTCAGTGAGCTCAAGAATTGACTCTCGGACCATCTTGGATCAAGGCGGCGCTGATCAATTGCTTGGCAATGGCGATATGCTTTATCTGCCTTCTGGCTCGAGTGTTCCGATTCGCATCCATGGTGCCTTTTGTTCAGATGATGAGGTACATCGCGTCGTGGCGGATTGGCAGAAACGAGGCAATCCACTGTATATCGAGGGCTTACTTGATGAGGGGGGGCAGACACCGGTCACTGCGGGTGAATTGAAAAACGCTGCAGCAGGTACTGACGACGCAGAAGCAGACGCACTCTATGACGAGGCAGTGCACTATGTTTGCCAAAGTCGCCGGGCGTCAATTTCTAGCGTGCAGCGTAAATTGCGGATCGGCTATAACCGAGCAGCCCGCCTGATAGAGGCGATGGAGGCGGCGGGCGTTGTGACCGAGATGAGCACTAATGGGCAGCGAGAAGTGCTTGCGCCGCCACCCATGGAGGACTGATGGCTATGTGCTTACACAAACGCTGGTGGATTACGGGCTTGTTAGGGCTGTGTTTAGTCATCGGGATAACCCGTGATTTACGCGCAGATGAACTTACGGTATTTATGCAAAAATCTGGCATGCAAGGTACGTTCACGCAGTTGATCACCAGTGCCAGCGGTGACGAACTCGGTGCGAGCAAAGGGCGTTTTGCCTTATTGAGACCGAATTACTTCAAGTGGGAAATAGACTCCCCAGGAAGTCAGCTTATCGTCACTGACGGTACTTATCTTTGGCAATACGACCGTGACTTAGAAACTGTGGTCAGACGAACAGTGACAGATAGAGGATTATCCCCGCTGCAGCTGCTCGCGCTAGATGGTGACGCCTTGCAGGAAGATTATGAAGTTCTGGTACTTGAGCGCGGATATCGCCTAACACCGCGACGAGTAAATGCGCCTTTTCAGCAACTGGACATCGTCATTGAGAAGGGTATGCCCAGACAACTTGATGTGATCGATAATTTAGATCAACGGCTCTCTATTCTACTAAGTATCGATAATTCAGCCACCCCTTCGCCCACCGACTTTAGTTTTACAGTGCCTGAGAATCTCGAGGTGAATATTCTTGAAAACAAAACCCTGCAGTGAGTAAGCTACCGTGACTGATCAGACGGGATTATTCGCGCCAACCTCCTCGGCATATGCACCGTTAGCGGCCAGAATGCGTCCGGCGGTTTTGTCTCGCTATGTTGGTCAGACTCATCTACTAGCAACCGGGAAACCACTGCGTCGAGCAATTGAGAGCGGCCAGCTACACTCGTTTATTCTGTGGGGCCCACCGGGCGTGGGGAAAACCACGCTCGCTCGCCTCGCAGCGTCAGGTGGGGACGCCGAGTTCCTACAAATTTCCGCAGTGCTGGCAGGGGTTAAAGACATTCGCGATGCGGTATTGGTTGGGCAACGAAATCGTCAGCAGGGGCGAGATACCGTTTTGTTCGTCGATGAAGCACACCGATTCAACAAGGCTCAGCAGGATGCTTTTTTGCCATACGTTGAAGACGGGACGTTGATTTTTATCGGTGCTACCACGGAAAACCCATCCTTTGAACTGAATGCCGCACTGTTGTCCCGGGCGCGAGTCTACCGACTTTTAGCGCTGACAAGCGACGAGTTGGTTGTGATTCTTGAGCGGGCGCTGAACGCAGATTTACCGGACGTCAATATTGACTCGTCTGTACTCAAGCAGTTGGCTGACATGGCTGATGGCGACGCTCGCCGTGCTCTCGCGCAGCTCGAGTTGGCAGCGGACCTCGCAGAGCCAACTACGGATGATCGGCGAGTCATTACCGCCGAGACGCTTCATGAAATTGGCAGAGCCAGTCTGCGTCGCTTCGATAAGGGCGGTGAGGCCTTTTATGACCAAATTAGTGCCTTGCATAAGTCGGTTAGGGGCAGCGATCCCGATGCGGCGCTTTATTGGTTTGCCCGCATGATGGATGGCGGATGTGATCCGCTGTATGTCGCTCGCCGCGGGGTGCGGATGGCCAGTGAGGATATCGGCAATGCAGATCCTCGAGCGTTAGAATTAGCACTTAACGCCTGGCAGGTTCAAGAGCGGCTAGGTAGCCCTGAGGGGGAGTTGGCCATTGCTCAGGCGCTTGTTTACATGGCATGTGCTGCAAAAAGTAATGCGGTCTACAAAGCTTACAAGCTCGCTAGGCAGGCGGCGGAGCATCACGGCAGCCTTGAGGTGCCGATGCATCTTCGCAATGCACCGACGCAGCTCATGAAGCAGCAAGGCTATGGCACGGACTACCGTTATGCGCATGATGAACCCAATGCGTATGCTGCGGGGGTGCAATACCTACCGCCTGAACTGTCGACTACAGTCTTTTACCAGCCGGTCGATCGAGGTTTGGAGATAAAAATTCAAGGAAAGCTCGCGCATCTTCGAGATTTAGATGCCCGCGCGCATTCGCAGAGTAAGCTAAAGCCCGAACGCTCAATGGACAGTTATATGACCAATGTGATCAATGAGGATGCACCCTAATGTGGTACCAGTTTCTATTGGTAGCAAGCGGCGGCGCTTGCGGCGCAATGGCACGCTACAGCACAGGGATTTTGGTTCGATCCTATGTGGCTGATAACTGGCCACTCGCCACCTTACTTGTTAATGTCCTGGGTTCATTCGGTATCGGCATCGTATTCGTTTTACTCGAGCGATCCATGGTGCATCACGACTTACGCAGTTTTCTAGTCGTCGGATTTTTTGGCGCATTCACAACCTTCTCTACGTTCTCGCTAGAACTCTTACACATGATTGAGCGGGGCGAGGGGGTCTATGCTGCTGGATACGCATCACTGAGCGTACTTGCCTGCCTCGTTGGTGTAATGATCGGGGTTTATGCGGGTAGACTTCTCGGCTGAAAAGCACGAAAAATCCCCCTGAACGGGGTATCATAGGTGCTTCAAGTTCATCGACTACATTGCCTTTTATGTTAGATATCAAACTAGTCCGTCAAAATCCGGCAGGTTTTGCTGAAAAACTCGCAATCCGTGGCTTCGAGTTTCCAGTCGTCATTTTCGAACAGCTCGATGCGCGCCGCAAAGCGGCGGATATTAGCGCACAGAATCTGCTTGCAGAACGTAAGTCTGCATCGAAGAAAATTGGCGAACTCGTTGCCCAAGGTCGCAGCGTCGAGGAGGCCAAAGCGGACGTTGCGTCGGTTTTAGCGCGAATCGCTGACGAAATTGACGCCGCTACCGAAGAAGCTAAAGCAGTGCAGAACGAACTAGAAACACTGCTTATGGCAACGCCTAATATTCCGGCAGAGTCCGTGCCAGCTGGTCGAGAAGAAAGTGACAATATTGAAGTGCTTACCTGGGGTACACCCAAGGACTTTAGCTTTGTAGCAAAGGATCACGTCGATATCGGTGAAGGACTGGGTCAACTCGATGCCGACACTGCCGGTAAAATAACGGGCTCCCGATTTACATTGATGAGTGGCGGCATTGCCAAGCTACACCGTGCGCTTATTCAATTGATGCTCAATGAACACGGGATGCACGGCTACACAGAAGTGTATGTGCCGCTAATGGTGAACAGCGCATCCTTGTACGGTACCGGGCAGCTCCCCAAATTTGAGCAGGATCTATTTAAAATTGAGGGGGAAGATAACTACTATTTGATCCCTACAGCAGAGGTTCCTGTCACGAATATCGCCCGCGATCGTATTTTTGATGATGTAGAGCTCGGGGAACATGGATTGAGGTTTGTTGCACACACGCCGTGTTTTCGCAGCGAAGCGGGTAGCTATGGACGAGATACCCGCGGGTTAATTCGCCAGCACCAGTTTGATAAAGTTGAATTGGTTCAGTTAGTTCGACCAAGCCAGTCTGACGCAGCCATTGAAGCGCTGACCGGCCATGCGGAAGGCATTCTTCAAAAACTCGAACTACCGTATCGGAAGGTTATTTTGTGTGGAGGTGACTTGGGTTTTTCTGCTGCGCTCACCTACGATCTAGAGGTTTGGTTGCCTGGACAGAATGCTTATCGGGAAATATCGAGCTGTTCAAATTATCGCGATTACCAGGCGCGTCGCATGCAAGCCCGGTGGCGCAACCCAGCAACAGGCAAGCCAGAATTACTCCATACGCTCAATGGTTCAGGTCTGGCGGTAGGGCGCACCCTAGTCGCGGTCCTAGAAAACTA
The DNA here is from genome assembly GCA_963926105.1 of uncultured Luminiphilus sp. Taxonomy (GTDB): domain Bacteria; phylum Pseudomonadota; class Gammaproteobacteria; order Pseudomonadales; family Halieaceae; genus Luminiphilus. The sequence goes on from CAWUVW010000014.1 coordinate 13,511, forward strand.
CCAACATGAAGATGGCAGTGTCACGATTCCCGAGGCGCTGCGGCCTTACATGGGTGGTGCCGATATGCTTAACTGATGGAGTACCTGCCGGTTTGTCTGCAACTGCGGGGGAAGCCCGTGCTTTTGATTGGGGGAGGTGTGGTCGCCACCCGTAAGGCGCGGCTGCTACATCGCGCTGGTGCTCAGCTGCACGTTATCGCGCCTTATGTTACCGACGAATTAAGGCTGCTTGTCGATGACCCCTCCCGGTTAAACCTCACGGAGTGGGCAGGGCAGAGCTTGGCGGCCTATCGGGCGGTGATTGCAGCGACCCCGGATAAGGAGGTAAATCGCGCCATCTCAGTCGCTGCGCAGGCATTAAATGTTCCGGTGAATGTGGTGGATGATCCCGCTTTATGTTCTTTTATCATTCCGGCAATTGTTGATCGAAATCCACTACTCATAGGGATTTCCACTAGCGGAGCAGGGCCGGTGCTGGCGAGAAGAATTCGCAGCGCAATTGAATCTCTTTTCCCCCCTGCGTACGGAGCCTTGGCAGCTTTCATGGGCGAGCGCCGTCGACGAGTATCTGAGGTGCTGCCTGAGGAATCTCAGCGTCGATATTTCTGGGAGCGTTTACTCGATAGCAGCATCGCAACTCAGGTCTTGCGAGGGGATATCCGCCAAGCCACTGAAGACTTTGACGCCGCGCTGGCAGACACCGACGAGCTAAATAAAGGCGCTGTATATTTGATCGGCGCGGGTCCCGGAGACCCAGACCTAATGACTTTTAAAGCATTAAGGCTTTTGCAGCGTGCAGACGTCGTACTGTACGACCGCTTAGTGGGTCCAGGCATCTTAGAGCTCGCAAGACGAGATGCCGAAAGGATCTATGTCGGTAAGCAGCGCGCTGACCACGCCATGCCCCAGTCTGATATCAATCAGGCGCTACTCGAGATGGCGATGGCGGGGAAGCGGGTAGCGAGATTAAAGGGTGGCGACCCATTTATTTTTGGGCGCGGTGGCGAGGAAATCGAAGGTCTAATGGCTGCAGGGATTGAGTTTGAAGTTGTCCCTGGCATCACGGCAGCATCCGGTGCCGCGTGTTATGCGGGTATTCCACTAACACATCGTGACCATGCCCAATCGGTACGTTTCATTACCGGACATACCAAGAACCATTGTCTCGATTTACCCTGGCAGTCTTATTTAAATCCAGCCGAAACGCTGGTGTTCTACATGGGCTTAGCGGGTCTCACCATCATTGTGCGCGAGCTAATCGCCGCAGGCCGCAGCACAGAGACGCCCATTGCGGTTGTAGAAAAGGCAACACTGCCCACGCAAAGGGTGATCTCGGGGACATTAAGCAATATAGAAGCGGTGGTTAAGGCAGCCAAGCCCGAGGCGCCCACGCTGCTGATCATAGGGTCAGTGGTTACCTTGCATCCGAGCCTAAGATGGTACCGGGGCGTCGATTAACGAGCGCCGTCCCGACAAGGGCTGTCAACAGGCTCAACGGGACGATACGATTGCGGCGTCACTTTTCGTGCCCAGAGACATCGCATCGACCAAAATATGGCCTGTCTCAACGAGGAGTATATCGGGCAGGGCGCTGGGATCATCGATCTCCGTTTTGTCATCTTTTCCTGTCGAACTTGAAACCGAGTGGATATCGGCGTCATTATCGACCGCTCCATCGACGATTTCACTTTGATTCGCGCTCATGTCATCGCCATTAGTGTCGATATCATCTGCATCTGAATCGCTATCCAAACTATCCAGCAGTGGTAAACCCTTCGCAGCACGACGCTTATTCTCGATAGCGAGTGACTTTTCTTCTTGAGTGTCGCGCATAGCCAGGCGTTCATTTTGCGCTAAGGGCAGCTTATCTAAGCCGCGTGCTTGCTCGACTGCGGCTAGCTGATCAAGCAAGAATATGAAGTCCGGGTCAGTCATCACGCGGGCATCGTGTTTACTTTTTAAACCCGGAAGGAGTCGGGCGTATTCATCATAGTCACGATGCCTGACAGGGGATATCTGATCCCAGTCTAATGCATTGTCTAAGGCGCTTTCACCAATTTCTTCGTGGTCAAAAAGCGACGGGAAGCTAATGTCCGGAACCACACCTCGGTGCTGAGTGCTATCGCCTGAGATGCGATAAAATTTGCTCTCGGTTATCTTCAGCTGGCCCTCGGGCATATCAACGAGTGTCTGCACCGTTCCCTTTCCAAATGAGCGATCGCCAACGACTAGGCCCCGCCCGTAGTCTTGAATCGCACCGGCAAAAATCTCCGATGCCGACGCGCTGAGTCGGTTCATTAACACGGCGACGGGCCCCTCATAGTAGGGTGATCGCCGGCGCTTGCCGTCGCGCCAGACACGGCGCTCCGCACTGCGAATCTGGACGGTTGGACCGTATTCAATGAAGAGTCCTGTGAGCTCGTTGGCTTCCTGTAGCGAGCCGCCCCCATTGTTACGAAGGTCAATAATCAAGCCGTCTATCTGCTCTGTCTGCAGTTCATCAATGAGCCTACGCACATCGCGGGTCGTTGATTTATAATCTTCGTCACCCCGACGCAAGGCTTCAAAGTCGATATAAAAAGCGGGCACGTCGATTACGCCAACCTTACGAGTTTTACCGTCGGCGCCCTTTATCTCTATGATGTCACGCTGCGCAGATTGCTCTTCAAGTTTGACCTTATTACGCTCAATTGCGATGACTCGTCGCTCATCTGTCTTGCTCTTGCTTGGAATCACCTCTAACCGTACGACGGTTTCTTTCGGTCCACGAATCAGGTCGACGACCTCATCGAGACGCCAGCCTATAACATCTTCAATTACGCCATCCTCACCCTCGCCAACGCCAATGATGAGGTCGGAGGGCTTTAACTCGCCTTGTTTTTCAGCGGGTCCTGCGGGCACCAAACGGACGATTTTCGTGTATTCGTCATCGACCTGTAATACCGCTCCAATACCGTCGAATGAAAGGCTCATATTGATATCAAAGTTCTCGGCACGCCGCGGCGAAAAATAGCTGGTATGAGGATCGTAGAGTTCGCTCAAGGCGTTGGCATAGACCTGAAATACATCGTCTGCGTTGTATTGTTTTAATCTGCTAAGTTGATTTTTATAGCGGCGCTCGAGCGTGGGTATGATTTCATCGTTGGGCTTGTCAGCAAGCTTCAAACTAAGGGCTTGGTTTTTTAGGCGTTTGCGCCAGCGATCATCGAGTAGGGCTTCATCGTCCGCCCAGCCCTCATCTTCGCCATCAAGCAAGAGGTACTCCTGGCGGTTGTAGTCAAATGCAGCCACTGTCTCGGGCAGATTGGTAAGGATTTTATTAAGCCGCGCTGATAGCTTGGCCTCATACCGATTAAATATGGCGAATGCTGGCGCCAGATCGCCGGCGCGACCGAAATCATCAAGCGCGGTACGCCATTGCTCAAAAGAAGCCAAATCATCGCGACTAAAGAACATACGTTGGGGGTCTAGGCTATCAATATATTCATCTAGATGCCTGCTAGACAATCCATCGTCATAGCGTTTGTGGGCATAGTGACGCTCTTCTAACGTTTCGATCACCGCTTTGATGGTGTCTCCCTGAAGTGTCCCCGGACTGAGGGCATGAGCAGGTAGGACGCTTAAAATAGTAGCAAAGCCGAGGGCCAGGCAGGCGACTAAGATCGGTTTGATGTCTTGAATATTCTGTCGCGTGGCAAAAGCAGCTGTCATAAAAAATCCTTGTTAAGCGGAGTGGCACCCAGGCCACCTTGATTACGTACTAGACGACTAGAGTAAGCTTCGACCTGTATTGTTATCTATTTGTTCCTAAAAGGGGTGCCCAAAGCTAGATAGTGTGCGAAATCATTGTCTTTGGCCGCCTCGAGCCTTGCGATAATGCCGGCCTCAGGCTTGAGGAGGCAAACGATGCCGCCGCCTACAGCCGGGTAAAACGCCGTCCCATATTGCGCGGGGCTTGCATACAAGCAGCCTACGCCGCCATAGGCGACGAACCCCCACCGCCTATTAAAGGGGCGCGCATATCCACCATGAGATGAGGCAGGTTTTCATTCAAATAGTTACCCCGTGTATAGCCTGGCAAAATAATCGACGAATAACCGGCCAGGAGCGCATCGCTAGTCCAACGGTCCTTCTATTGCGCTGCCACAATGGCTCTCGGAGCCGTGCTGCTTATTCGCTTGGCTAGGGGCGAATAATACCTGAGATTTAAGCTGAAAACATCGAAGCTAACTTGGCCCCCGAGAGATTCCTGCCAGGTAATATTGTCGGTCACGATCGGTATTCCTGTCATCGGATTGCGTGGGTCGCTACAATTATCAAACTCAGCGAGAGCGTCTATGCACGTCGATTGAAAGCCCATTAAGCCGACACCCACACTTACTCTGCCATGTTAAGCATGCGTTAGCTGGTGTAATTGGGACGAATAAATTGCTTCCCAAGATACCAGTTCTTAACGATGAAATGCCGGTATCGGATAGCCCCGGCTTTGCGGGGATCTTCGGTTTTAGTCGTCATACCCGTGCCTAAAAAGTTATCGCAACTATTCTTGAAACCTCCGTAGATCCCCCCGGCAGTGAGTTTGTGTTTATTGCCATCCCAATACAGGTCTGCAAAGGCCACAGCAACCAGCGAATCTGTGTTGGAGTAGGTTGCGCCCACACCAATCATTGATTGATTGGATTTTAGGTGGCGTCTCGGTAGATAGGCGACCAGCGCCCCACTATTGATGCCGAGTTTTGGGTCCATGCTGAAAGTAGGTGCGAGCCACTATGCGCTCTGAGGTTAAGCAGTAAGGGACTTTTCGGTTTTGTTTATCAATGTGTCCGTAATCTCTTCGGCGTTATTGTGGCCGTTTGGCGACGCGATACGACCAGCCAGTTGCGCAAGTGCCGTTAGCGAGACGATCGCCGCTATTGAATGACAACAAAGTTGCTGAAAAGATAACGGTTAATGCGTCTAATCATAGGGTTAACCGCCACAAGAAGCAGTTGGGGTCTAAACAAACAGAACAAAATTGATTAACCTCTTACATGTGACAAGTGCAAGTCAAAGGTCGACACTCGCAGGCTAGGATTTAATATCAAGGAAGAAGGAAGAATGCAGATTATAACCGCTAGCGGATCCTCCTGTGGCGCCACCATCACTGGCATTGACTTAAGTCAGCCCCTTAGCGCAGCTGCTCGCAGTGCCTGCGTAGGGGCACTGTTGCAGCATAAAGTGATCGCCTTTCCTGATCAGGCGCTTGATGACGACCAATTAGAAACCGCTTCGTTGACCTTTGGCCCCTTCGGTGACGACCCCTTTATCGCGCCGATTCCAGGTCGCGACCATATTATTGCGGTGCGCCGCAGCGCGACCGAAAAAGCGCCTATTTTTGCGGAAAACTGGCACACGGACTGGAGTTTTCAAGCGACGCCGCCAGCGGCGACCTGTCTCTACGGGGTTACTATACCGCCGTCAGGTGGTGATACCTGGTTTGCCAATCAGATCGCTGCTGCTGCTGCCTTACCTGCAGCGCTGCGCCAAGCGATCACGGGTCGTCGAGGTATCCACTCTGCTAAATTGCCCTATGCACCTCAGGGTGTTTACGGCGAAGCTGATCGTAGTACTGATCGCAGTATGGACATTCGCGCCGATATTTCAGCAGAAGCTGTCCAGCTACATCCATTGCTGTCACCCCATCCAGATACAGGGGAGGAACGTATTTTTGGCGCCTTAGGCTATGTTATTGGTATCGAGGACGTCCCCGATGACGAAGCGCTTCACATTCTCATGGAGCTTGTTGCGCACCAAGGTGCTGAAGAATTCGTTTATAAGCATCCCTGGCAGTCGAACATGCTCGTCATGTGGGATAACCGTAGTGTCTTACACCGGGCCACGGGGGGTTACGAAGGGCACGAACGATTGCTACACAGGACCACGGTGAGTAGTATCGCTCGCTGAATGAAAACTACTGCACCCTGCGGCTTTAGCGCGCCTATGCGGGCGTTGCTATTCTTGCGGTGCAGGCCCTGAGTCAGTTTTGCCCTCGCTCAGATGGCCTTGATCCTTTAACATTAAATTGATTATTTAACGACCTTAAGGCTCCACTCTATGGATATGAATAAATTATTTTCGGTGGCCGGCAAGACCGTGCTAATTACGGGAGGATCACGCGGTATTGGTGAGATGATGGCAGAGGCCTTTGTTCAAGGCGGTGCTAAGGTTTACATCACTGCGAGAAAAGCCGAAGAGCTCAATGCCACAGCAACGCGGTTATCCAGCTTTGGCGAATGCCACGCGGTGGCGTGCGACCTAGCAACTGGAGCGGGTATTAGCGCGTTAGTGACGCGAATCAAGGCTGAGAATACTGCGCTTCATGTACTGATCAACAATGCCGGCTGCACATGGGGCGCATCCATTGAGACCTTTCCCGAGCAGGGTTGGGACAAAGTCATGGACCTAAATGTCAAGACACCTTTTTTCTTAGTCCAGCAATTATTGCCGCTATTGGAAGCGGGTGCTAGCAATGAAGACCCAGCACGGGTGATCAATATCGCCTCGGTCAATGGCATCACGACGCCAACAGAGGGCATGGATAACTATTCCTACTCTGCAAGTAAAGCCGCGTTGATTCATCTCACACGACATTTGGCTGCGACGCTGAACAAGAACCGCATTAACGTTAATGGCATAGCACCCGGATTCTTCCCGAGCAAAATGACCGCACACTGGTTGGTCGAGGGCAATGACAAAACACTACTTGATGCCGTGCCGCGTCAGCTTGGGACGCCCGAGGACGCCGCAGGGACCGCCATCTATCTCTCCAGTCGCGCGTCGGCATGGGTTAAGGGCCATACCATTGTGCTGGATGGCGGCACAGTGGCTCAGTCAGGTTGACGGGTTACGGTGCGGTGGGACTACCCATAACATTTATTGCAGATAACACACCGGTGATTATTGGCGTTGGGCAGTCGCTAGAGCGACTATCCGGGCTTGAGATCACCGACGCATCGTCGCCGCAACAGATGGCTAGCGAAGCGGGGCGTTTAGCGCTAGCCGATAGCGGCAAGGCCCAGCAGTTGGGTGCGGCTATTGATGCGGTCGCTGTTGTTCGGTTGTTTGCTGACTCATTACCACCTGCGCTAGTACCGTTTTTCGCACCCTTTGGTGCCAGCGATAATATGCCCCGTTCAATCGCGCAGCGACTCAATCTTTCTCCAGGTTTGGCTATTTATTCACCTGCATGCGGCGACGAACCGCAGCATCTGTTGGCAGAGATGTGCGAACGGATAGCGCGCGGAGAAATACGTGCCGCTATGGTGTGTGGCGCGGAAACCATCGCAACCCAAAGACAGGCGCAAAAAACTGGGCTGGTGCTAGATTGGCGAGAAGCAGTTGATGGCAATATGGAAGATCGCGGTTTAGGGATTGAAGGGCTGGTTAGTCCAGAGATGGTGCGACATCAACTGCAAATGCCTGCATCGGTTTATCCTCTATTCGATCACGCCCGGAGAGCTCGGTTAGGCTTGTCAAAAGCACAATATAACGCCGATATTGGCCACCTATTCTCGCGTTTCTCGGCTATTGCTGCGGGCAATCCTTACAGTATGTTTGACGAGGCAATATCCGCATCAGAGATTAGCGAAACGACAAACCGTAATCGTATGATTGCCGACCCATATACACGTGCCATGGTTGCTAAAGACGGCGTGAATCAGGGCGCTGCGGTGATTGTTTGCAACGCAGGAACTGCGCGCGAAATGGGTATTCCTGACGCCCGCTGGGTATTTATGCACGGCTACAGCCGTGTAGAAGAGCAGGCAGTGCTAGCGCGAGAAGATCTCGGTGCGTCACCGGCAATGACTTTAGCGTATCAAGCCGCCTTGGCAGCGGCGGAAAAAACTGCGGCGGACATCGCTGCTTTTGACCTTTATAGTTGCTTTCCGATCGCGGTATTTACCGCTATGGATGCGCTGGATCTCCAGCTGGGCGATGAACGCCCGTTGACGATGACAGGTGGCCTGCCATTCTTCGGCGGTCCGGGAAATAATTACTCCCTTCACGGGCTGGCATCGATGGTGGATTACCTGCGTCTACATCCGGCTAGCTTTGGTGTGGTGGGTGCTAACGGCGGTAATTTGTCCAAACATGCAGTTGGCGTTTACTCCACAACACCGAAGGTATTTACAAAGACATCGAGTAAAGCGGTACAGTCTAAACTCGACGGATTGACCGAAGTGCCCCTGACACTGACCCCAGAGGGCTTGGGTCATATTGAAACCTATACGGTGCTGTGGGATAAAAACGGACCATCTACGGGCATTATTGTCGGGCGACTTGCGGTGGATAATCGCCGCTTTGTCGCCAATACGTCTCCCGGCGATACCGAAACGTTAGCCGCTATGAACGAAGGGGATCCACTACACCGAAGCGTGTTAGTAGAGCCTGGCGAAGCGGGCAACCGATTTAGGTTTGCAAAATAAAGGGTTAAGCAAATTGCAGCTGAGCACTGCCCGCGAGTTGCATCACTGCGTGCCCACAAATTTTTACTAAAACACAAAAAATAGGAGTACTCACAGATGGATATTTCAGGAAAGGTTGCAGTCGTCACTGGTGGTGCGTCGGGTATCGGCCAAGCCGTAGTCAGACGTTTTGCTCACGACGGTGCCAAAGTGGTGATTTTCGATTTAAACGCAGAAGCAGGGCAGGGCATGGTCGATGAGCTCGGCGCTGACAATTGCCTTTTTGTCTCTGTTAATGTGGTTGATGAAGATTCGGTCAAGTCCGCACTTGCAGAGGTTGTTGCTAAATTCGGCACGGTACACGTTTGTGTTAATTGCGCAGGTATCGGCAACGCAGCCAAAACCGTAGGAAAAGATGGGCCGTTTCCACTCGATATATGGAACAAAGTTATCGCCGTAAATTTAACCGGTAGCTTTAATGTACTGCGACTGTGCGCGGAGATCATGGCGGGTAACGATCCCGTCACCGATGACATGGGCCGCGGTGTGATTATTAATACCGCATCCGTTGCTGCCTATGAAGGGCAAGTGGGGCAGGCCGCCTATAGTGCCAGCAAGGGCGGTATCGTTGGCATGACATTGCCCATAGCGCGCGATTTAGCGACGCTGGGTATACGTGTTAATACGATCGTCCCAGGCTTGATTAAAACACCCTTGTTTGCGAGCCTGAATCCAGAATATATCCAAACGCTGTCAAACTCTGTTTTGTATCCTAAGCGCCTGGGTCATCCCGAAGAGATCGCGAAACTTGCGGCAAGTATCGTCGACAATGACTACATTAACGGCGAGTGTATCCGTATGGATGGCGGTATCCGGATGCAGCCACGCTGATCTTAAATGCGGTGCACTAGATACGCTTTTTTTATAATTTGCGAGGAAAGACCATGACCGATGAAGTCCTAATAGACGTAGATTCAGGTGTGATGATCATAACGATCAATCGTCCTAAGGCGAAAAATGCCATCAATAAAGCAGTGGCAGAGGGTATCGCTGCTGCTATAGATCAGTTAGATGCTGACGATGATATTCGCATTGGTATTCTCACGGGTGCCAATAATACTTTTTGCGCAGGTATGGATCTCAAAGCGTTTTTGAGCGGCGAAACGCCGTTCTTAGCGGGCCGAGGCTTTGGTGGTCTCGTGGAATCGCCACCCAAGAAGCCGCTAATTGCAGCGGTTGAGGGGTATGCGCTTGCAGGTGGACTCGAGCTAGCGCTGACATGTGATCTAATCGTCGCCGCTGAAGATGCAAAATTTGGTATTCCTGAGGTCAAACGTGGCTTGGTAGCCGCCGCCGGAGGGCTAATGCGCTTACCGCGTCAACTACCGCAGCGGATTGCGATGGAGCTGGCGTTAACGGGTGATTTTATGGATGCTGGTCGCGCCGCTGCGCTGGGCTTGATCAATCGCGTTGTGCCGTCAGGGCAAGCGATGGCGGGAGCCATGGCGCTAGCAGCGAGCATTGCGGCAAATGGCCCACTAGCCGTGAAAATTAGCAAGCAGGTCATCACCGAACAGCAGGACTGGTCGGCAGAGACAATGTTTTCGCGACAGGGTGCCTTAGTGCAACCGATACTCAGTAGTGCTGATGCGATTGAAGGTTCTATGGCATTTGCGGAAAAGCGGGCGCCGACTTGGACCGGTCGGTAAGTTGGGCCGTCACTTTGGCAGAGCGGATCAAACAGCGAGAGGTTAAGGGGCTCGTTATCGTAGTTATGCGAGACACATCCCGCAGGCGTTCGTCAGCGCGGATTCATGTCTCGGCGCGGGGGCGCCAGAGCGACCTTGGGGGCTGACCCTACAGAGTCGGTAATGTTTGACGCTGCTTAGACTTATTCAATTTAACATAATATTCATTATACGCAGTTTAGGCTTGTGCAGTGCAACGCCTGTGGATGTCGATGCCACACTCACGAACTGACCACTTTGCGCTGTGGGTAACGGCGTGATGCTGCCCAAACACCCAGTAGAAAACTACTTAGGTTTGTTACTGATCTCTTTGATTATTATATAAAATCTGTCTTCATGGGGTCTACCGACACACCGACTTGGAATGACCGCGAAGCGTACCCATGCGACATTGTTATCGTGACGTCGGGCGTCCAAGTTGACAACCGGTTACGATAGGACGCGACGGATTGAGTGACTTGATACGCATTGAGGGCAATAAGGCTCTGGGGTAAATGAAAAATCTGCTTTTTAGAATAAGTTAAGTTCGTTTTGCTATAAACATCTGGGCTGGTATACTTCGCTCCCCCTAGTTGCCAATGGTTATGATGTTTTATGAGGCCGGCATAAAAGAGGTTTCATTGACAAAGCGGGTTATACACAGAGAACATCCGCGTTTTGTGGGGACAAAATGATGAAAACGCTGTCACATATCGACTTGAGCGCTGCTGCCAAGCCACAGGTCGCACATTTTTTTGATGGCGAGACGTGGACACTGACGTACGTGGTCAGTGATCCAGCCACCCGGCGCTGCGCGATTATCGATCCAGTACTCGACCTAGATTATCCTTCCGGTACGCTTAATACGGTCTCAGCTGATCGTGTAATTGCCTACGTTAAAGCACAAAGCTTAATCGTCGATTACATTATTGAAACGCATGTCCATGCCGACCATCTGACCTCAGCGCCCTACTTGCAGGAACAGCTAGGCGGTCAAATCGTGATTGGCTCGCATATTACAACCGTTCAAGAAACTTTTGCGGCGGTATATAACGCGCCCAGTGGTTTTGTGGTGAACGGGGGTCAGTTCGATCTGATGCTATCCGATAACGATACCTTGCAGATCGGTGACATAGCTTGTTATGCCTTTCATGTACCGGGGCACACCCCTGCCTGTATGGCCTATTTGGTCGGTGACGCACTATTTGTCGGGGACACATTATTTATGCCCGACGCAGGTTCAGCGCGCTGCGACTTCCCGGGTGGCGACGCGCGGACGCTGTTTCAGTCTATCCGCCGCTTAATGACGCTCCCCGGTAATACCCGGGTATTTGTGTGCCACGATTACCAACCCGATGAACGAGAGCTCGCTTTTGAAAGCACCATTAGCGAACAACACAAGACCAACATCCACGCCAACGACAGCATTAACGAAGACCAATTTGTCCTCATGCGCGAAGCCCGTGACGCGACGTTAGGCATGCCGGCATTGATCCTACCAGCGCTGCAGGTGAACATGCGCGCCGGGCATTTTCCGCCCGCAGACGAAGATTCTCGACTCTTTTTGCGCGTGCCGTTAAACGCGTTTGGCGGCGCTAATCTCTCTCGATTCGCAGCTAAAAATTAAAGCCACAGTACTGACTAACCCAAGGAAATACCTGAACATGCGCCAATACGTACCCTGTCTGGCATGGTTGAGCAGTTATAATCGACAGCAGTTTTTGGGTGATGGCATAGCCGCGGTAATTGTCACCGTCATGCTGATCCCCCAGTCGCTAGCGTATGCCCTACTCGCCGGCCTACCGCCAGAGATGGGCTTGTATGCGTCAATTCTGCCCCTCATCGGCTATGCGATATTTGGCACCAGCAGAACCCTCTCGGTTGGGCCGGTGGCCGTTGTATCTCTCATGACAGCAACGTCAGTGGGTGCCGTCGCGCAACAAGGTACCGTCGACTATGCCACCGCTGCAGTGATGCTAGCCCTGCTCAGCGGGTTTATCTTGATTGCTTTGGGTTTTTTACGTTTTGGATTTCTCGCAAATTTTCTCTCGACCCCAGTAGTCTCTGGGTTTATTACTGCATCGGGCATTATTATTGCACTGAGTCAGTTGGACAATATTTTAGGCGTTCAGACCGACGGTCACACGCTGTTATCGCTGCTAATCTCGCTGAGTACAGAGGTCAAGCAAACGAACTTCTACACTGTTTTTATAGGCCTGTCGGTATTATTATTTCTGGTAGCTTGCCGAAATTATTTAGCCCCCATACTCATGCGCGCCGGCATGAACCGACAGATGGCGGGGATGATCACAAGGGTGGCACCTATTGTCTCGATCGTACTGACCATTTGCGCAGCGCTGGCCTTTGAGTTAGAGGCGAAAGGCGTTGATCTGGTCGGTCATGTGCCTAGTGGCCTGCCTGCTTTTGGTGCCCCAAATATCAGTATCGATTTGATCAAGCAGCTAGCCCTCCCCGCCCTCCTGATTTCAGTCATTGGGTTTGTCGAATCAATCTCGGTTGGCAAAACTTTGGGGGCCAAACGTCGTCAGCGCATCAGTCCCAACCAGGAATTGATTGGTCTCGGCGCCGCAAATCTAGCGTCGGCTTTGTCAGGTGGCTTTCCCGTAACCGGGGGCTTTTCTCGATCAGTGGTGAACTTTGATGCCGGCGCCCAAACCCAAGCAGCCTCTATCATGGCGGCTTTAGGGATCGCTCTGGTAGCAGTAATGCTAACCCCCGCACTTTACTACCTGCCCAAGGCCACACTCGCGGCAACGATTATTATTGCTGTTAGCACGTTGATTAATCTGACTATTATCAAAGCTGCATGGCGCTTCTCGCGCAGCGACTTTAATGCGATTGTGGCGACGATAATCTCAACGCTGTTGCTTGGTGTTGAAATTGGCGTGCTAACCGGTGTGCTCTTCTCTATCAGCATGCATCTTTATAAAACCAGCAAACCACACTTTGCCATTGTCGGTTCAGTGCCCGGCACTGAACATTATAGAAACGTCCTTAGGCATCAGGTTACCACCTACCCTAACCTGCTCTCACTTCGTATCGATGAGAGTCTCTATTTTGCCAACGCCAGCTACTTAGAAGACATCATTTGTGGCCAGGTGGGGGACCATACTGAGGTAGAGCACGTCATATTGATGTGTTCTGCCATTAATGAAATTGATTTAAGTGCGCTGGAGGCGCTAGAAGAGGTCAATCAGCGGCTGGGTACACTCGGGGTCGGCTTGCACCTAAGCGAAGTTAAAGGGCCAGTGATAGATGCGCTGCAAGCGACCGAATTCCTCACGCACTTGACAGGTAGGGTCTATCTAAATCATCACGCTGCAGTGCAGGAGCTGGCTCGCAGTAATGTCATGGCCCCCTAAATTCCTGTCCAGCGTATAGTGGCTTTGACAGGCCTATAATATAGGCGCTTAACCAGGCGCAAATCGATGTGTCATTGCAGTAATAGCGATCCAAATTGATATGCCCAAACCCAGTAGCTTGGATGAAAGATCAAGGCAGTCGGCGGCTAGTGCCCTGCTGCCAAAGCTTTAGCGCTGCGCGATAAAGCGCATTTTCAACTGAAAAGCCCAATCGCTCCTGCCAGTTCTTTTTGAATTGGTAGCGAATTTCAAGCACATCGACATCTTTCAAACGTTGCTGAATATAGCTGTCTGAGGTGGAGATTTCGTCGATTAACCGGACCTCGAGCGCCTGCTGTCCGTACCAAACTTCTCCAGTAGAAACCTGATCAATATCCACCACGCTACGATTCTCTGCAACGAAGGATTTAAATAACGTATGCGTGTCCTCTAATTCCTCTACAAATTTGGCCCGACCTTTGTCAGTGTTCTCACCAAACATCGTTAAGGTGCGTTTGTACTGCCCGGCGGTATACAACTCAAAGTCGATATCATTCTTCTTTAGTAATCGGTGGAAGTTTGGTAATTGAGCGATGACGCCAATCGAACCGAGCACAGCAAATGGTGCGGCGATAATTCGCGTTGCGACACATGCCATCATATACCCACCACTAGCAGCCACTTTGTCAACAGCAACTGTCAATGAAATATTGGCATCGCGGAGACGTTGTAGCTGACTAGCGGCCAAACCATAGCCGTGGACTAAGCCGCCAGGGCTTTCAAGCCGAATGAGCACCTCGTCATTTTCAGTGGCGGCAGGAATGACGACTGAAATCTCCTCACGAAGTGCCTCTACCTGACTGGCCTGCATATCGCCGTCGAAATCGAGGACAAACAAGCGTGGACGCGCCGTGCTAACAGTGTCGTCCTCGAGCGAATCAATGGTCTGCTTAGCGTCTTTCTTGGCGACGAGTTTAGCTGCTTTTTTGGCCGCTTTACGGGCTATTTTCTGTGCCTTTTTTTCAGCTTTTTTCCGCAGCTTAGTTCCTTCAATAGGCTCTACTAAGCTTGCGAGCGTGTCTTGATAGGACTTGTATCGCTCATTAACTTGACGAACTTCGATGTAGCCCTCATCCCCATCGCGACGGCGTTGGCTCATAGCGACTATGCCGGCAAACGCTATCAATATCGCGGTTACCAGAATAGCGGCCTCGGCAAAAAAAATGCCAACTTCCTGTAAAAAATCCATAGTCTATCCTTAGTACGTATAGTATCAGTGCTTGAAATTCGCTCATTGCTCTAGCGATGTGTCTCTATAAAGTGCGCGATCAGTTGGCCGCTAATCGATGCCATAGGCGGAACAGGTGGCAGGTTATCTACAGTGAACCAATCGGCATGCTCCAATTCATCAGAATCTATTGCTATTTCACCGCCGGCATAATCCGCATAGAAACCTAACATTAACTGTCCAGGAAAGGGCCAAGCCTGTGACTTAAAGTAGCGAATATTACTGACTTCAACGCCGACCTCCTCCTGCGCCTCTCTAGCAACCGCTGCCTCGGCGTCCTCTCCTGGTTCAATAAAACCTGCAAGGGTGCTATAAAATTGTGTTCGGCGACCATTTGCGGCTGCCAACAACATCTCCTCACCACGACTAATTAGAAAAATTGCGCAAGGTGACAAACGCGGATAGTTCACCCAATCACAAGGACCGCAGTGCAAGCCGCGGCCAGCGTCGGCGAGTTGCATCGAGCCGCCACAGCGTCCACAAAACCGATGATCTCGACGCCAATTGAGTATCTGAATAGCACGACCTTGCGCAGCAAAGACCTCATCGCTGACGCGACCTAGAAAGGCAAACAGGTTGTTAATGATATGTAGCGAGGGATCGAGACGGTCATGTTCTATATTCATTGCATAGGCGGGCTTACCGCACCAGCGACCAATGCAAACGCCAGCCTCTCCAATACCGAACTCCGCTTGCAACACTCCGCGCAGCCATGGCTCGCCAGGTCTGCTCCGTAAATCGCCCACAGCATCTCGGCCTGAAAAGACAAAACAGTAATCCTCAGCACTAGGCACTTCTGTTACAGACACAATATCTAGCATATCGGTCTCCCGTTAAAACGTTGCAGTTTACAGAAACTCGGTGTCATGAGCGCGAAATTCGCAGCAAGAATGCAGAAACCAGTATCAAAATACTGGTCTTGCACTAGAATAGATCCTGAGTAGATAACAGCGGCATGCTGTCAAAGTGACATCATGCACAATAAACCCTCACCAAATTTACAAGGCTCTGATCATGAGTGAATCGATACGTCAGGCACTTTGGCATAATTTTCTCGGTAACTCGCCAGCCTGGTATAAGCAGGCGATTATTGGTTTCTTAGTGCTCAACCCCATTCTATTAATCACCGCGGGGCCATTCATTACGGGTTGGGCATTGATCGCAGAGTTTATCTTCACGCTGGCCTTAGCGTTACGCTGTTATCCATTACAGCCGGGAGGTCTTCTCGCAATTGAGGCCATCATACTGGGCCTCGCTGATGCTGAAGCAGTTTTCCACGAAACCGAAGCAAACTTCGAAGTGATCCTACTACTGATGTTTATGGTGGCAGGTATTTATTTCATGAAGGACCTACTGTTATACGTATTTACCAAGATACTGCTCGGTGTTAAGTCCAAGAAGCTCCTGGCGTTACTTTTTTCCATTGTGGCCGCGGTATTGTCGGCCTTCCTCGACGCGCTGACTGTTACCGCCGTATTAATTAGCGTAGGTGTCGGTTTTTATTCGGTTTATCACAAAGTCGCATCGGGCAAGCAAGTTCAACACGACAACCATGATCACAGTGAGGACGGTGAAGTTACCGATTATCACCGTGCAGATCTTGACCAATTCAGGGCCTTTTTGCGTAGTTTGTTAATGCACGGCGCTGTGGGGACTGCTCTGGGTGGTGTGTGCACCCTCGTGGGTGAGCCACAAAATCTACTCATCGCTAATATTGCCGGCTGGGACTTTATAACCTTTTTCTTGCTTATGGCGCCGATCACTATGCCCGTACTGGCGTTTGGTTTGCTAACGTGCCTATTACTGGAGATGACTGGTTGGTTCGGTTATGGCGCGCTGCTGCCAGAGAATGTGCGTGCTGTTCTTGAGGATTACGCCCAACGTGAGGCTGAGAGGGCGAGTCCTCGCAGTAACGCCACGCTCGTCATTCAGGCTGTGGTCGCCCTTATATTGGTCGTATGTCTAGCACTGCACTTGGCAGCGGTAGGATTGGTTGGCCTACTGGTTATCGTCTTATTGACTGCCTTCAATGGCATTACCGAGGAACATCAAATTGGTCACGCCTTCGAAGAGGCGCTGCCGTTTACCGCCTTACTAGTGGTCTTCTTTGCAATAGTCGCGGTCATTCATCAACAGCATTTATTTACGCCGGTTATTGAAGTTGTGCTCGCCATGGATAAAGAGCATCGTCCAGCGATGTTCTTCCTCGCCAACGGCGCGTTATCTATGATCAGCGACAATGTTTTTGTCGCAACTGTCTACATCAACGAGATAAAGCTAGCCCTTGATGCGGGTAAGATCACCCGCACTGAGTTTGAGCATTTAGCAATAGCCATCAATACGGGTACCAACTTGCCGAGTGTAGCAACACCGAATGGCCAGGCAGCTTTCTTGTTTTTACTGACTTCAGCACTGGCCCCATTGATTCGTTTGTCCTACGGACGCATGGTGATCATGGCTCTCCCCTACACGCTCGTATTGGGTAGCGTTGGATTAGTTGCGGTGTCGATTTTTCTTTAATTTATCAGGTACTGTTTAGTCGTTTTGTAATCACTGCTTTATTCCGCAGATCGCCAGGCAACCGAACCGCCGTTGCCATTAGCAATGGCATCAAGCTTTGCTTCATGACGTGTAAGCTCGGTCTCTGATGCGCCAATCACACGCAGTGCTGGCCGATCGGCAGAAAGCCGTCGAACTCCGGTATTGAGGGCGCTGCCATCAGCGGCATCGCTATCATCGGCTAAACCAAGGCTGGTCTGCCCGCCAGTCATCATCAGATAAACGTCGGCTAAAATTTCCGCATCAAGTAGCGCGCCGTGCAGAGTTCTTCCTGAGTTATCAACGTCATAGCGCTGACAGAGTGCATCTAAGCTATTGCGTTGGCCCGGATGCTTAGTGCGTGCGAGTGTTAACGAATCAATGATTTTGCAGTTTTGTTCTAAGCCAGGATGATCTTCGCGCCAACGCTTGAGTTCTGCGTCGAGAAAACCGACATCAAAGGGAGCGTTATGAATGACCAATTCCGCACCGTCTATAAACTCCAGAAACGGACGCACAATGCGATCAAACGTTGGTTTGTCTGCCAGAAACTCCGAGGTGATACCGTGCACCTCCAAGGCTCCTTGATCAATGCTGCGCAGCGGCTGAACGTATTGATGGTAATGATTGCCGGTTAGTCGACGATCAACTAGCTCTACACAGCCAATTTCTATAATACGATGTCCTTGAGAGACATCTAGGCCAGTCGTCTCCGTATCTAGTACAACTTGTCGCATGGTATTAACGCCTCAGCTCTTCAATGCCTCTATTAGCGAGTGCATCTGCTCGCTCATTTTCTGGATGACCACTGTGTCCCTTTACCCAATGCCACTCTATTGTATGGCGGACACACTGCTCATCCAGTGCTTGCCAAAGATCCTGGTTCTTAACTGGCTGCTTGGCAGCCGTGCGCCAGCCGTTACGTTTCCAGTTAGCCATCCATTTGGTAATGCCATCACGGACATACACCGAGTCTGTGGTGAGCTGGACATAGCAAGGCTCCGTTGTCGCTGCAAGCGCCTCGATGGCCGCAGTGAGCTCCATACGGTTATTGGTCGTTTCAGGGCATCCGCCCCAAAGCTCTTTTTCATATCCTAAAAAGCGCAGTAATGCTCCCCAGCCACCCGGACCAGGGTTACCTTTGCAGGCGCCGTCGGTAAAAATTTCAACTGATTTCATGTGTATTCAAACTGCTTTCTAATGGTGAACGTGAGTATATTTTCATCTATGTACCAAGATCATAGGCCATTAACCTACTGGTGGTAGTTTACGTGTTTGACGCGTCCTTTGGGTGTTACTCCCCACAATCGGTTTGGCAGCGGGCATTGAAATAAGCCTCGGCTTGGATCGCATTATCTCTGTCGAGTGCAAGTGGCCGCGTACCAATTTACGCGCTTGAATGAGATAGCTACTTCCAAAAGGCGCGTGATGCTGACTTAACCATCGATCGAGCCGCTGCAAAGGCTTAGCGAGGTAGCCACAGCTAGGCACCGGAATCACTTGCTTGTGGCAAATGGCGTCACAATCAAAGTCGATCAAAGACAGCCAGTCCGCCACCCTTCGGGGCGGTAACGATTGCAGGCCAGGCCAGGGAGAGCTGTCTGGACGTCGCCTCAGATAGCGGTCGATACCCAGCAGGCTATGTGGGTTAAAACCAACAAGAATCAAGTGGCCGCGAGGAGTGAGCACGCGCCGGATTTCCCGCAGAACTTGATGCGGATCGGCGCTTAAATCTAGCGCATTGCAAGCGACGACCACATCGACCGATTCCGTCTCTACCGGTAATTCTTCGTCTTCAGCAATGATATGGAGTTGGGTAGGTCTTTGGGCGGCATAGTCCGGTGAAACCGCTATGAGTGAACGTACTCGTGTCATCGTCGATAGTGATACCCCTGGATCTATACCTATAAACAGTAAGTTGTAGCCAAAAATGTCCTCTAATCGGGCACTTAGCTCATCACCAAGTTGTCGATTCAAACGCTTACCCGCGTTACTTTTTCGATACCACCGTTCCAGCCGACGCCGAAGCCAGATAGAATGGGGAATGCTCATAGGATTGATGTTCTGATTGAAGTCATATGTTTAGAGTATCGCCACGACTAGGTTATCAGCAACAGCGAAACATCGAACTTCGACTGAGCCTTATTTGGGTTACGTCAGCTATACAGAGGTAAAGCACCGACATGGCTATAACAATAAGCCCTATTGCCGCCTTTAACGACAATTATATTTGGTTGTTAGAGGACGCATCTGGACATGCCACCGTTGTTGATCCGGGTGACCCACATCCCGTACTGGCATTACTTGCTGAGCGCAATTTGACGCTCACCAACTTATTAATCACGCATCATCATATGGACCATACTGGCGGCCTAAAAGCGCTAAAAGCCGCTACCGGGTGTACCGTGTACGGGCCGCGCAACCCCGCAATTGCAGGAATAGATCGGTATTTAGATGATGGCGATAGCTTCACCCTGCACGAACATTCGGTCAATGTCATCGCCGTACCAGGACACACCTTAGACCATATTGCCTATTGGTTGCCGAGTGAGGCGGGAGGGGCCGAACAAGGCGCCCTGTTTTGTGGCGATACACTATTTGCCGGAGGCTGCGGCAGACTCTTCGAAGGCACCGCGGCGATGATGCGTGCATCATTAAGCAAGCTCACTGGCCTGCCCCCCAGCACGCGAGTTTACTGCGCCCATGAATATACGCTCGCTAATTTGACATTTGCTAAGGCGGCGGAAGCTGATAATCAGGCGCTACAGTTACGCATCCAAGATAGCGAGGCGCTCCGCGCCAAGGGCATACCCACGGTACCTTCAAACATCGGTTTAGAATTAGCGACTAATCCATTTTTACGCGTTAGCGAGCCTGCGTTACGCAGGACTTTACAAGCCAGCCAAGGGTTTTCAGGCGAGGATCTAGACGCTGCGTTTGGTGCCTTGAGACGCTGGAAGGATGATTTTTGATGTCGCATCCTCGGGTCTCTTGGCTTGCAGCGCTCTGTCTCGCGTTATCAGTCGGCGGATGTGCCCAATTTCCGCCATATAATGGCATTGAGACAAATGCTGATACTGATGCTTTGCCTGTCGTTAGACAGGCCACCCCGCCACTAGAAATGATCATCGTAACAGCGACGCCGTTGCCCAATGATTTGTGGACATTAATTGCGAGTGAAGTTTCATGGGAATCCCCTGACCCTGATCGCACTGCATCTGCCCGCGAAATTTTTCTAGCACAGTCACAATTAGTTCCGGTACTGAGTGATCGTGCTGAACCCTTTTTGCAGTATGTCGTTGCACAAGTACAGGCGCGCAAGCTGCCCATAGAGCTAGCACTCGTGCCAGTGGTCGAAAGTATGCTCGACCCGTGGGCGCATTCCAGCGCACGCGCCTCGGGGCTGTGGCAGGTCACCCCAGACACAGGGGAGCATTATGGATTACAGCGTTCCTGGTGGTACGACGATAGGCTTGATTTCGTTAAAGCGACCGATTTTGCACTGAATTATCTCGTCGAGCTACATGCGACTTTCAACGATTGGCCACTGGCGCTGGCGGCGTATAATGCCGGTCCCAATCGGCTAAAACGGCTAATTGCCAAATCTAAAAAAGCAGGTCAGCCGACGGACTATTGGCAGCTAACACTGCCGAGAGAAACGCGTGACTATGTGCCAAAGATCATCGCGCTCGGGCAGTTGATCCAACACCCTGCCGAGTTCGGACTCGCCTTTCCCAACACCCCTATTATCGCCAACTTAACCGCCGTATCAACCGGCGGGCAAATAGCGCTTTCCCGCGTCGCTCGGCTTGCGGGTATTGAAACGAACGAACTCCGCCGTCTGAATACTGCACACTTACGCTGGGCAACTGCCCCAGATGGCCCTGATTTTCTATGGATGACCGCTGCAGCGGCAGCAAAGCTAGGTGGAAAGCTTGCAACACTGACGGCCGACCAGCGTGTGCAATGGCAGCACTATGAAATTCAGTCTGGGGATAGCCTGATCAGCATCGCACGACAATTTGACACGCAGGTGCAACTTATTCGAGAAGTAAATGGGTTATCGGGCAGTCTTATTCGAGCGGGCAAAACGCTCATGATTCCTCAGGGCGGAGACTGGCGCGACAGCCTACACGTTGCGTCTCAGAATAATACACCCAGCAGGCCGAGCCGATATCGCGTACAAACGGGTGACTCTCTGTGGAGCATTGCCCAGCACTTCGACCTAACTCTGGGCAGTCTTGTTCGATGGAACTCGCTCAACACCTCCGCATATCTGCAACCGGGACAAACGTTGCGATTACAACCCTAACCCGCAGCAAGGCTTCTCGGCTCGTGGGTGTATGAAGGGCACCATAACGCGTCCAAATAGCTTATAATTCGCCCTAATCTAAGCTCACCCGCGGACACAAACGCCGTACAGATTGTTTACGCTAACCGCCTTATTCAACAGGCCAAACTTAATCTAATAATGGAATCGCTCATGAAATCAAATCAGTTGCTTGTCTTGTTAGTAAGCGTAATGCTCTCCGCTACCGTCGCGGCTAACCATCATGGGGCGAACGAAGGCCACGCCACTAAGAGCCATGGTTCACGGGCTATGATGGTCAATGTGGAGGCCGAGATCGTCGCGATCAACAGCGAAACCCGTGAAGTGAGCATCCGTGGCCCTCAGGGTCGTGTCATTACCTTGGTCGGTAACGGGATAATAGTGGATCTAGACAAGCTCGCTGTCGGCGATATCGTCAGCGCGCAATACGTGGCAGCCATTGAAGGCGAAGTACGTACACCGACTGAAGAAGAGTTGGCAAATCCCTGGATCGTCGTGACAGATACCGCGCGATTAGACAGCGAGACCACTCCAGGAGCCGGTGCCGCACGCCAAATCCGCGCAGTGTGCACGATTGAAGTGGCAGATCCGGATACAGGCTATATCATTGTTAAAGACGCGATGGGGAACCTACATACCATCGAAGATATCGACGGCAGCAAATTTGAAGGCGTATCACTCGGTGATAGCGTTGTCTTCGTTTATACAGAAGCGTTAGCTATGTCGTTACAGCCACTAGAAGCCGCGGAATAAAAAGCGATTTTTGACGGAAAAAGCCCGCTATTGCGGGCTTTTTATCATCGGTGCTTTGCAGATGCTACGAAGCCGTTAAACTGTGATAGACCACTCAACTTTAGGCGCAATGATGACACTTGTAGTATTTGATCTAGACGGCACGTTGCTCAACGCACAGTCGGAAGTATCGGCGTACACGGCGGAAACCCTCAAAAGATTAAAGTCACACGGTGTGTCTTACACCGTTGCAACAGGTAGAACGCTACAAGCCGCTACAACACCTATTGCTGATCATGGCTTTGTACTGCCACAGATCATCAAAAATGGTGCGGTTATATGGGATCCAACTGAGTCGGCATACAGCCACCGCCATTTGTTGTCGCAGCAAGAGGTCTGGCATGTACTTGCAGCGTTTACCCTGAGCGACATCGCACCCTTCGTATTTACGCTTGAAAATAATGGGGCCCATCACGCCGTTTACCACCCACCACTACAATACAAAGCCGAACAAAAAATGGCGCAATTATTCTCAGAGGAGCGAAAGCTGCCGCTTAGCCCCATTTCAAAGATGCCCGATGACGCCCATGTGATCAATGTCAGTGCCATGGGTCCGAGATCGGCAATACAAGCGGTCATAGATAGCATAGCGAACGAGCCCCATTTGGTCGCATATTCGGGTGCTGCGGTCGAGGCAAAAGCACTTTGCTGGCTCGATATACATCACAGTATGGGCAGTAAAGGAAATGCGGTCACTACGCTACGAGAAGAGCTTGGCTTTAAGCATATTGTGGTTTTTGGCGACGGAGATAACGATCTGAGCATGTTCGCTTGCGCCGATGAGGCCTATGCGCCCGCCAATGCCAATGCGGAAGTTAAAGCTTTCGCCTCAGAAGTCATTGGTCATCACGATGAAGATGGCGTTGCACGTTTCCTACGCCAGCGCTTCGAACTGGGCAACTAACGGTATATGAGTGCGCAACGCTACACTACACTGTGCCTTTGGGTTGAATCATCCACACCCCGCCGACGATCAGTGCCAGAGCACCCCACTCCGCCCAGCCAGCGGGCTCTTGCAGTAAAAATACCCCCGCCAAGAAAGCGAGCCCCGGGATAAGGTAGTTAATAGTTGACAAAAAACCCGGCCCACACTCATTCACTACGGTGAAATATACCCAGGTTGCCAGGCCTGTGCCCAATACTCCGAGCGCTAGCACGGCCGCCAAATTATGCCAATGTAGTACCACATCAATAGCGGGCTGATTTAACACGACCCAGGGCAACAAAATGACTGATCCTGTCAGCAGAGAAGCCGCTGTGACCGAGATAACATCATATCTCGGTAGCCGCTTCGCATAGATCGCATTAGCCGCGTAGCAAAAAGTTGCTAAGACCGTCGCCAATTGCCCCATTAACGCTGGACCGGGGGCTTGTAGCAATATATCGCCACCCACGAGTATAGCCACGCCCGCAAGTCCTAGGAATACGCCAAATAGACGCAGCAAGGTAATCGCTTCCTGTTTTAAGAAATAGTGCCCAATCAGAAGTGTTGTTATAGGCATCAGCGCCATTAGCATACCCACCTGACCACTGGGTACTGATTTCTCAGCCCACGCAATAAGGATGAAAGGGAAAATATTTCCTGTTACCGAGAGGATGACTAGTCGCCGAAGCCAACCGTTCCCTAAGCGCAACGAACCGCCCCGCCACTTCATGACAACTAGCATTACCAGGGCGCCTGTAAAGAGCCGAGCCCAAACCAACGTAGTGGGTGCAAGCGCCTCCACTGCAATAGCAATTAAATAAAATGCAAAGCCCCAAGCTAGCACTAAATAGCCTAATAGGGCCCAGTGCCTGACCGTGGGTTTTGGCATAGTGACTACTCTGTTTTGACAATGGGTTAAAAATTGAGGCGTTTATCTGCTAGTCTCGTCTCGTTTGCAACGTTTAATGGTTTGTTATGTCTGATACACCGTCGATTTCACTTGAGCTACAGCATCATATTGATACTGTCTTAAACACGCCGATGCCTGCAGGGCACAATATTGCATTGGCTGCGGCATTGATAAAACGCTGGTTTAAGCCGACATTTGTTGGCCTAGAGCGATTACCCAATAAACCCGCGCTCTTCGTTGGCAACCACGCCCTGCTGGCTGTTGACGGCTTGGTCTTGTGGACGCTGATGAACTATGACCATGGCCGCTTTTTGCGTGCCCTAGGTGATCGATCATTATTTGCTAATCCACAGTATGCACATATTGTGACTTCACTAGGGGCTGCAGTCGGCAGACTCGAAGTTGTTGAAGCGCTCATGGAACACAAAGAAGATATTTTACTATTTCCGGGTGGCACCTATGAAGCCGTCAAATCCTCAGCGCAACGTTACGAACTGATGTGGCGTGAGCGCTATGGCTTTATTCGTATGGCTGCAAAAATGGGTTACACCATTGTACCCTTCGCTTCAGTAGGACCTGACGAATATTTTGAGCACTACTTAGAGGGGCCCGAGGTCATGGAGACACCGATTATACAGTTACTGATAAGCGCCGGGTTAATTCCTAATGACTTGCGCAGTGACATTATTCCACCGCTACCGTCAGGTGTATTCGGTTCCCTATTGCCAAAGCCGAAAACCACATATTTTGGCTTTGGTCGCCCGGTCGACTTAGCCGCTTATGCGGGTCGCAAGATCACTCAACGTCAGCAACAAAAGATACGAGATACCGTCGCCGACGAAATCGACACGCAAATCAAGTCATTGCTGCTACTGCGCGAACAGCGACGACACAAAGACGGATTATTACGCAAGATTTTGTCGCTATGAAAAGCACAGTTTTTATGTTGAGTGTAATCTCAGCTTTCATACTTTACCTATTGATTTCATTGGTATTTTGGCCTCGCATGGCCCTGCGTGCAAGAGACAACCCTGTGGTTACATCACCTCAAGATGTGGGCGTCGAATATCAAGATGTGGCCATTGCAAGTGAGGGGATTTTATTGGAAGGCTGGTGGATGCCGGTTACCGCTCCTCGGGCAACATTACTGTTTATCCATGGCGCAGGATCCAATCGCACCTCACATTTCTTCGGGTCGCTGAAGTTTTACCAAGCCATGAATGATGCCGACGTCTCGGTACTCACTATTGACCTACGCAATCATGGAGAATCGCCACTAACCGATGGATGGTTGCAAATGGGCCGTACTGAATGGCGCGATATCCAAGCGAGTGTCGACTGGATAGCCGGTGTCACCGACGATGCCACCCCGACAGTCGTGATGGGCCTTTCTATGGGGGGCGCCACTGCGATTCACGCGCAGGCTAATGGCGTTGAAGCTGACGGCTGGATTTTACTGGATCCTGTCCTTAATAATATTGATTCCCTTATACAAGGCGGCTGGATCAGCATGGGCATACACCGCTGGTTTTTTTATCCCTTCGCCTATGCTTCGGTGGCGCTGTATGGCGTTCCTGGGAATCAAACCGATGGCTTCGCCAATGGGCTCTTGCTTACGCAGCCTACACTGCTGATACAGGATCCTGAGGATCCCATCACGCGAGCACCATTCGCACGAACACTCGCAGCGAATAACCCGGCTATCATTTTGCGCGAAGCCCCTCGCGTATCCCCAGATGCGCCCTGTATTGACTTCAAATACCGCTGGGGTTCTCATGTGGCTGCTTTTTTATGCAGCCCCCAATGGGTGATGGCAGAGATTAACCACTATCTCGATAACGTTGTACTAGTAAAATCCACTTAGCGGCGTATGCTGTCCACGCCGTAGACGAATATGCCCAACCGGCTTTTGCGGCGAATACAGACTGATCACTCACTTACCTAACCATGAAGGTGTTTATTATGCGTAATTTAAGAATAGCTGCCGCCCTAGTCGCAGGACTTAGCTTAGCGGGCTGTAGTGGTGAGCAGCAAGAAGCTGCTGAGGGAGAGATAAAAGCTGCAGCCGAAGCGATTGAGCACGCGGCCGAGCAAGCAGGCGATGACATGGCCGTTGGGGTGGAGGACGCGCTGCAAGCATCTGAGACGGCAGTAGATTGGGTTGGTGATGCCATAGAGGATGTCACTGAAGACGCGCAAGAAGCGGTAGAGCAAGCCGCCGATGAAACCGGCCAGGCTATGCATCATGCAGCAGGGGATGCCCACGAGGCAGTTGATCAGGCGTCGGATGATGGTGCCCAGATCGTTACCGAAGCCGCAGACGCGGTCGACCTGGAAGTCAAAGCCCCACAAGATGGCTAAAAGCTTACTCGACCTCTGCAGTGTTTGTTTTAGCCGCTCCCTCGAGATTTTGGATGTAGGCTTTATAGGGGATACCAAAAATCGCACAAATGGCTCGGTAACGGGCCATTTGATTGAACGGTGGCTCCGCAGTAAATGCGTTAGCACACGTAACTTACAAGGAATTATTATGCCGTTTGCAGCTAAAGCTAGTTTTCTGAGTGTTCTCTTATTTGCTTCAGCAACTGTCTCAGCCTGCCCTGAGTATCTGAACCACAGTATGCGTAAGCTGGCATCAAAAGAGACCATCAATTTCTGCGAGGCCTATGAGGGCAAGCCGATGTTGATAGTGAATACGGCGAGTAACTGCGGCTACACGCCACAATTTGAAGGACTGGAGGCGCTACACAAAGCCTATGCCGATAAAGGTTTAGTCGTTATCGGTTTTTCGAGTGATGACTTCTTCCAAGAAGAAAATGATGAAGGTGACGCCGCCAAGGTTTGTTTCGAAAAATACGATGTTAGTTTTCCTGTAATAGCCACTAGCGCGGTACGGGGCAGCGACGTTAACCCCGTATTTAAAGGCCTAGGCGATGCTAAGGGTTATCCGAGCTGGAACTTCAATAAATACGTCGTCGATGCTCAGGGCAATGTTGTCGAACACTTCGGCAGTAAGGTTAGCCCCGAAAGCACTGACTTACTAAAAGCGATCGACGCAGTCTTATAGCTGCCATTTGACACTATGGATCATGCTGGCGTTTGCCATACGGGCTTATTAGCGTTTTTACTTACCGTGTCGCAAGGTTGCTTTTTAGGGCGGATGATCAACCCTAGGACTAAACTTTTGAGTTAAGAAACGCCCGTGCCGAGCGCGCTCATGATGCGATTGACCGAGTTTATTATAGGCAGATCCCCTGGTAAAACTAGGTCGGCATCCGCCGCCGCACTTGCGCCGAATAGTTCAAACATGGGCAGCGCCCTTCCCTCCCAAAAATCTTTCACAGATGCGCGCGTTCTGCCTCTTTGCTCAATGTCGCGCTGCAGACGCCGCTGAAAGCATAATTCGGGATTTGTATCGACAAATACCAGTAGGTCATAAAGTGCTCGCAATGATGGCGCCGCAGTCAGCATCAGTCCATCAACAATAAGAAAGTCAGTCGGCGCTTGAAAATAGAGGTCCGGATCCCGCGTATGCGCACTAAAGTTATACCGAGGTCGCATGACTCCCACGCCCTGCTTCAACTCATTTAATTGTGCAGCGAAAAGATCAAGATCCAATGCCTCGGGATGGTCGAAATTCACCTGCTCACGATCGCGTATATCGAGGTGCGATAGATCCCGATAGTATGCATCAAGAGACAGACTCGCTACTGATTTTGCCGGGGCTACCTCCTTTAACGCTAACAGCAGAGCGGCGGCCAAAAAACTCTTTCCCGAGCCGGAGGCCCCGGCAATAGCAATCACACGAACGTGGTTCATAGGTTTAAAATAAGTCGGGAGAGCCGTATTGTTTAATGAGCCTAGCGCGCACGGCAGACTTGGTAGCGGGTACGTCTAAGTCGGCACAACGACCCGACCCCCAGTTCCCGTAGGCGTCATAGAGGGCATCACCTACATTAGTGACCAACTCCCAGACTAGTATGCAGGTCTGTTGCGGATCTAGCGCAGATTCTGTCACTGCAATCTCGTCGAGTAAGCCGCCCAGACCTGGACTGTCGATGGCAACATGGCTAGTGTCTAGGCCCGCATCCAGCACCATGATCTCAGGTGTTGCTGAAGTAAACTTAGGCCAGATAACACCGTTAACAGCGCCGGGCGCGCCGTCGCGGGCAAAAGCGCCCCATGCACCCATCATCACCGCGGTCATGTCACGGGCAGAATCACTATCTGGATACATATACTCGCCCACTGAGCCATACATGGGCGCCCCCATAACAAAGGCAATCTCGCTGCCGTGTGCCGCACCTAAAATTTTCGAAAAGGGGACGAACCAGTTGTCGTCCTGTTCGTCCCAGTCAAAGCGATAGGCATACAGATCAAGGTAACCCGCGGATTCTAAACGCTCGAGCGGCGTATCCACTGCCCGCACTTTCCAGCCACGTGAGCGCTGACGAACCCAATAGCGATACAACTCTGGGTCGCGAATATTGACCTTTGGCGGCAACAATCCAAAAAATGACGATTCACCGTCGACGAAATATCGGTTGAGACCTAGCCATAAAGCGACTTCGTCACGATTGGAGCCTGCCATAACCGGGACACTTTTAGCGTAACGTGGATCCGAAAGACTCGCCACCAATCCCTGCTCTGGGATCACTACACCATCGCTAATGATCAAAGGCTCGGCATGCTCTTTATCAATACTGAAGTATTGATGCACCAGCGCTTGTGCTGACACATTGCGCAGCTCTGACGCGCTGACAGCGGTATTGTCTAATTCCAAGCCCTCCACCACCTCCCACGCACCTCGATCGATATGAGAGAACAGCTTATTTGCGTTAAAAGCTTGTGTAGGCGTAAAACTTTGCACTGTGGGAGATTGCGCGATGGCTTTATGGAACAGACCTGTAGATAGCGGGGATACCAACATACTATAGACATTGCGCCCACCGGCGCTTTCACCAAATATCGTAACATTGTCTGGATCGCCACCGAATGCCGCGATATTGCGCTGCGTCCAAGACAGTGCAGCAATGATATCTAAAGTCCCAAAATTACCGCTGGCATCGAGGCCCTCTGAGGCAGCCTGCAGTGCTGGATGAGTGAACCACCCCAGCGCACCAAGACGATAGTTAATGGTTACCACCACCAGTTTTTCTTGTTCCGCGAGCGCCGAAAAATC
Source organism: uncultured Luminiphilus sp. (assembly GCA_963926105.1). Taxonomy (GTDB): domain Bacteria; phylum Pseudomonadota; class Gammaproteobacteria; order Pseudomonadales; family Halieaceae; genus Luminiphilus. The sequence goes on from CAWUVW010000014.1 coordinate 43,009, forward strand.
GTATGTACCTTTGTGGCCTGACGTATTGGCGCCGCCGTGAATCCAAAACATCACAGGGAAGCGCTGGCCCGCGTAGTCACGTGGCGTCACAACGTCGAGATAAAGGCAGTCCTCATGGCCAACCACGTCATCACCCTCGAGTCCGGCTGTTTGACTGGCCTGCTGTGGACAGAGCACGTCTTTGACCGCTGAAATAACGCGGGCATCGCTAGCCGCTAGAGTTCTAGGTGCTCGCCAACGCAGGTCCCCCACGGGTGGTTGTGCGTACGGAATATCCAGCCAACGCACCACTTCATAGTCGCTGCCGACACCTGTAACTCGACCTCCATCAGTGACCACTTCGGCACCGGGCAGCTCTAACACTGGGGGTGCCGAGCAAGCGGCAAGACACAAACAGACCAACCCTATGCATAACCCCTTCATATTGAGCTCCTAGACAAATGAGTATTCTTAATGATTGATACGCCGTTGTTCGATCATCCGTTTAATGGCATCGTTTACTGCCGACATCAGCGTGGCAGTGGAAACGCCAATCATCAATACACCATTAACGGCCTCCAACGGTCCTAACAGACGATATTCCGCAGACATCACATGATCGCCGTAGCCCAACGTCGAGAAGTTAACCGCTGAGTGATTGTAGGCTGCGCTAAAGGTTTGAAATTCACCTAGCCACAAAAACAAGAGTCCCCAAACTCCAATCTGAGCGAGATTACCGGCAACGAGTACAAACATCACCGCATTAATCACCAATAGCGAGGTCAACACCGAGGGGCTGTCGAGCAGATCTGTATGGTGGACATAGTAGCGCAATGCCGCCACTAGCAATGTAGTTTGCAGCATTAAACAAGTGGTCATAACGGCAAATCCGATAACAATGTTAATTAGCATCAAACAATCCTCAAACTTGGTGTAGTACCCGTATCTTGACGTGCGGTTCGCCGTCGACGCCAACCTTCGAGCAACCAAACAGCCGACACAGCGTACAGCGTGACAACTACGAATAAACTGAATCGGACCAAGAACGCTTGGTACACATCACTGCCATTGGCGCTGTCCTGCACTGCGGGCCCCAATAAAATCAACATTTGTATACCCACACCCTGCCAGAAGCTAGGACTAAACCCACTAGCCAATGCGCCGTGAAACTTCGCACCGATGTAACTGAAGAACAGCAGTGTCCACAGGCCAAAAAACCACAACGAAGGACACAGCTTCAAAGCAAACCAAAAGACCATTGCAAACACACCGGCCAGTGCAGTCGACAGGAGTAACTCCTGTGCAGCAACGCGTGCATCAGTGGTCGAAATTTGTTGTCCCAAGTTTGCAGACTTCAAGATCAGCTGCATATATACACTCGGATTCACCAGCACCATGAAGTATGCAGGCATCAGAATTAGCGTCGCCCGTATCGCCAACCACCGTGCCTCTGACTTCGGTAAGCTATCTGTTTGCGCCGAGGCCTCTGCGTCTCGTGCCGCTGCTGTATCTAAAATATCGGGCAACAAGCCACACGCTAGCCCATGACTCACGGCGGCAACAACCATGCCAATCATCAACGCTGAGATCACAGTCATCGCTAATACGGAGCTCGCCACGGCAGCGGCCGATATCATCGCTGCACCGACGGTTAAAAGGATCCCCACTAGCGCTTTACCGCCAGCAATAGCGACTGAATTTGCCAAAAAAAGTGCTAATGCCACCAACAAAAAAGCCGGCGCTGGATAGTGGATCAACATCGGCGCTAGCGCTATGCCGACACCTGTGCAGAGCGCAAGGACCAGTAGCAAACCAAGTAGGCTCTTAGGCGCAATGGCCGTATTTAATGCACAACTCAACACGAGTGCGAAAACTGGTGCTAAATAGGGTAGCGGAACGCTCATTCCATAAGCGGCGACCAATGACAGTCCGACACTCATCGCCAGTCTAAAAGCGCGGCGCGCTTCAATAGGCATACGACAGCCAAGCCATCAATCGAATGTAGGCCTGCCCTAGCCAATGCAACGGTCCACCGCCATCGCTATAGGCGATGACTGAAGCTTGCCCGCCCAAGCGAAGGTATTGGTTGAGCTGCGCATTGGGCTCGAAAGTGATTTCTACCGGGAAGCGTTGGGACTGCCGTAACCAATCGCGGCTGTTGCTGATATTGGGCAACTGCCCTGGTTGCGGGGGCTTGCCAACGCTAACCCCGAACCCGATACCTTGGATCGTGCCGCTAAATACCTCGCCTGGCACCACGTCAAGTGCCACTTCCACCGGTGTCCCAATACGAAGGCGGCCCAAATTGTTTTCAGTGAAATCAGCGACTACCCACAGGTTACTCGTCGCTACTAAGGTCATCGCCGGTTTACCCGCGCCTGCATATAAACCCACATCGGTACGTAGATCTGTGATTATCCCCGCCTGTGGCGCTTTAACCACTGTGTTAGCGACATCTAGCTCGGCCTTCGCCAATGCGGTCTTCGCCGTACGAAGCAATGTATTAGAGTCCGCATCATCCCCACCTTTTGTGTCGATAGTGCGTTCGATATCCGCTTTCGCGGCGACCACACCGGCCTGTGCAGAAGCAAGCGAGGCTTCGGAGATCTCCAGACGACGCACTGATATGGCGCCGGGATCTTTCTGATACAGCCTTTTGAGACGATCATAATCTTGTGCAGCCTTGCGTTGATTAGCCTGCGCAGCGACCAGACCGGCGCGAGCAGCATCGACACCCGCGTCACCTGCACTGACCTGTGTCAGCACATTTGCGTATTCGGCGCGAGCCCGCTCAAGCGCGATCAGGTAATCAGACGGGTCGATTTGTAGCAACGAATCGCCCTCGACCACGGCTTCGTTATTGCCAACCCAGACATCGGTCACCAGCCCCGACACTTTCGGTGCCACGCCGATCACAAAGCCTTGCACACGCGCCTGGGACGTATAGGGCGTGAATCGGTCTGCTAATAAATACCAAACCAACGAAATGATGATAACAATACCGATCACGCGCATACCACGATTGACCGATTGATCGGCGACTGAGTGCTGCTCGCTATTTTTGATCTTGGTTGCTGTGGCGCCAGTTGATGGCGCATTGTCTGGCGATGCGGGCGACTGATCTTTCATGGTAATTTACTCCGAATCCGATATGGGCGACAAAGCGGGGGCGATCGGGCTATCTAGCTGTGTGCCCCAGTCTGTGCGCAAGCGCATTTCACTTAACGTTGCTTCGGGCAGCATGGCGTCAATATCTGAGGGCGACCAGCCTCCCCCCAGTGCTTTATAGAGTGATACGATCGCTGATAGGTGGCTGCCCTCGGTGATAAGCGCACGCTCAGTTTGAGATACCACGGCGCGCTGTGCATCTAGCACACGCTGAAAATCTGCATATCCTTCGATATACCGAGACTGCGCCAAGTCAAGTGCCCGCGCTGAAGTGGTTACTGTTTCTTGTAGGTAGCCAAGTTGCTCGCGAGTTTTTACAATAGTGATCGCCGCGTCGTCGATCTCGCGCGCTGCCTGAAGAACAGTATTACGGTAATTTTCTATGGTTTGCTGCAAGCGGGCATCTTGTATGCGAATATTATTCTTAATCCGCCCGTAGTCAAAAACATTCCACTGTAACGCTGGCCCGATACCCAGCGTTACACTGTCGCCTGACGCCGCGACAGTGTTGCCCGCCCACGTCACGCCTCCGATTAACGCAATGGCAGGGTAAAAATCAGCTTCAGCAATACCGATTTGTGCCGACTGTACTGCTACGCCCCACAGCGCAGCGCGTACGTCAGGTCTCCGCTTGAGTACGAGGGCTGGAACTGATGAGACCTCAATTGAGTCCAGCTTAGGCAATGGCTGATCTCGGGGATCAAGTTCCGTGATATCCCCAGGCGGACGGCCTAACAGCGCCGCTATGGCATTGCGAACTTTGATTTGTTCCAGCTCAATGGCGGGCACCACGGCGAGCGTTGCCAGATACTGCGTTTTAGCTTGCTGGACATCGAGCTCTGAGGCCTGCCCTGCGTCAAATATATTTGTGGTGATCTCAAAACTACGGGCCTGAAGATCGGCATTGCGTTTGACAATCAGGACACGTCGCTCAAGCGTCCGATAGGAAAAATAGAGGTTCGCCACCGTGGCGTTGAGCAGGACCTGTGCGTCTTGCTGATTAGCTACTGAAGCGAAATAAGCGGCGTCAGCAGATTCAATGCCCCGTGCAAATCGGCCCCAGAAATCGAGCTCCCATGCGGCGCTTACTCCCGAAGAGTAGCCCACTAAATCCCCTTCACGGAGCGAGCTGACACCGCCATTAACTTGTGTATCTTGGTATTGCGCACCCGCCTGTAACTGTTGCAGCTGCGGGTAAAGTGCACTACCGGCAATACCTAACACCGCGCGACTTTCCAAAATACGCAACGCTGCGATACGCAGTCCAGGGTTTTCCTTTTGGGCCGTATCGATCAAGGTGTTGAGTGACGGGTCTTCGAACAGCGTCCACCAAAATTGTAAATCACTCAGTACAGCCGACTTGGCTTCACCTGGATCGGTGTCTAGGTTGTTCGACTCGGCCTCGCCATAGAGCTCGCTATACCACTGATCTAGCCAGGCAATCTTGGGCGTTTTATAGTCTGGGCCTAGGGTTGTGCAACCGGTCAGCAGTACAAGGCCCAACAACCACATTGACACGCGCAAAGATTGTGAGGCGATAGCTTGGACACTCACTATGGCAGTTCCTGCATGTTATTGATCGCCGACGACTGATTGCTCGGCGGCTTGATCGACATTTGCATTATCAACCCAAGACATAAAGAGTTTGTAGCCAACCGCTAACAAGACAGCCCCGATAAACAAGCCCAACAAACCCATAGTGACCATGCCACCTAAAGCGCCAATCAAAATGACGGGCATCGGCGCATCAACACCTCTGCCCAACAAGATCGGCTTGAGTATACCGTCCGCGAAACCCGCGACAATCAAATAGACGGTCCAGATAATGTTGCTAATCGTACCGCTGTCGGTAATGCCCCAGAGGTACGCTATCGCCGGCAAAGTGATGACTAACGCGGGCAGTTGGAGAATGCCAATAAACAGCGTAATAATCGCCAAAATACCGGCGCCGGGGATGCCGGCCAGAAGAAACCCAATACCGAGTAAAAGCGCTTGAATAAAGGCGACACCAATAACGCCACTGGCCACTGAGCGGATCGTTGCAGTTGACAGCATATAGACCTCATCCCCTCGCGCCTGTCCACTTAGCGTTCGACAGATACGCTGACATGCCGCCGACCCACTCGCGCCGTAGGCCATTATAATACCGGCGATTATCACCGCACCCAGAAACAGCATCAGGCTCCCTATCGTACCCGCAGCTACGCCTAAACCCCACCGACCGAGCGCGGCGAGCTGTGGTTTCGTGGACTCGAATGTCGCTGCCAAATTATTTGCGGCGGATTGCCAGAACGCATACAACTTTTCACCCACGATCGGCCAATCCGCAACCGAGGCCCTAGGAGCCGGCACAACAATCGTATCGCTCTTAAAGTTGATAAATGCAGTATGTGCATAGTCTGCGAAGGAGATACCCAGAAGTACCATAGGCACGCCAATAAGCACCAAACCTATCAAAACGATAACCGTTGAAGCTTGGGCTTGACTACCTCCCATTTTCTTTGCAAGAAATTGATGCAGCGGATATAACGTTATCGACAAGATCAGCGCCCACAGCATAATTCCGGCAAAAGGGGAAAAAATACGGATACATGCGAACGCGATAAGTCCTATCAAGCCCACGCGAATCATTACTTGGACTAAGTCTGCATTTAGCTGCTTTAGCAAGGTATCGTCATCTCTAGACATCTGTAATCCCCTTTTGCAAAGGCTATATTAAGCTAACGCCGATACTTGCCTGGTAGGTTAGGCGCTAAGAAAGTGCGTTTCTTGAGTGCGTTATTAGATAGGTCAATATTATGCCTACTTTAAGGTATGAGGTAACCGTTTAAATTCTCCGTGCATCTTGCTGGTGGAGGAAATATGCTGCAGATGGCCGCAACGACTGCGTTTAGTGATGGTGAAAGATAATGAACACTGATTTTCTAACAGAATACGCTGCGGATCCGCGTTGCAGCATCACACAGATAGACGGCGGACAATGGCTCCACTGGACTGGTTTTGATATCACCACTGATCAGAAGCTCGTTATTTCAATAACCCAAGACGAAGTCTTCACGAACGCGCTCACCGAATGGCATCCGCGCCCACATTTTTTTGAACGCGATCATCGCTGGATGGCGATTATCAAGGCACCGAATCTGAATGCTGATAACAAGGTAGAGGATATGGTCGCGCTGCGACTCTATACCGATGGTGAGCATGTCTTTAGCTTCTCAATTGCGCCGATCGCATCAGTGTGCGAAGTTCAACAGCTTGCCGCTCAGGCGATGATGATAAGCGAGCTGATTCTCAAGCTAAGTCAGGTGATTACGAATAAATTGCGGCGAGCTGTAGCAGAAGTCATCGAAGCGCTGGATATTCTTGAGGACCAGAGCCTGGATCCAACGGGTAGGGTCAATGCCACAGATGTACTGCTATTGCGCCGAAAAATCATCGGTTTCAAACGCACTAGCGCGCCGCAAAGCACACTTTTCTTAGACCTCGCGGAAGGATCAAGTATCGCTGCGCAAACCTTGACGCGCGAGCGCTTCGAGCAGCTTCACAATGCCAACACCCGCATCGATGAAATTCTTGATGCGCTTCGTCAGCGAGCCGAATCTGTGAATCAGCTCGTTGAAGCCGACAGCCGAAAGACTGTAGAGAAATTTAGCTATTTACTGGCAATTGCTGCGGGTATGTTCTTGCCGCTCAATTTAATCGCAGGTCTATTTGGCGCGAATGTTGGCGGATTACCGCTAACAGCTGACAGCGCTGGATTTAGTTACCTATTAATCATGTTGGGGGGCACGGGGCTGTTCAGCCTTGCAGTCTCAATGTTGATACTACGTGCGATTGATAAGCGTCGCTGAGGTCCGGCTAGTTAAATCGTCCACTCTCCAGCGACATTCTGCGCGATCCAATGCTTAGGCGTCGGCTGACATAGTGCCGCGCGCAACTTCACAATACCCGCTTCATGGCTGATATCGCGGCCGCAAATCAACACGCTATCTCGAAACGCCGCTGTCGCCTCGTAAACCTGCCAATCGACACCCCCATCGCTACAAATACTCCGCCCCATCAGTAGCCAGCCGGCAGCGGACAAGTCATTGCAAACTTGCACCAACGCACGCGCATCGGGTGCCGAGCCCAATCCGAATAAGTTGAGTAATAGCGCCCCCGGGGTTGTCGTTTTGCCCAATATCGATAACCATTCTAGGGGCATATCGGGCGTAATATTGACGCTCATGACCTGCGTGGAAAACTGAGTCACCGGTGCGAGACCCGTGAGATTTGGTCGCTGTTGCTGAAAGTGGTTGATGCCCTGTTCCCGAGTGGCACCCAGATCAATCGCGTCGGTGCTAGTCGTGGCACCGGGAGCATAAAATGCATCTTGGCGCCGACTACTGAACTTACTGGCTCGGATTCCGCGCATCAACCGTTGATCAAAGGCTATGAGTGTATCGCCCTGGGGGTCTCCATAATGCCCAGCTGCGGCGGCGAGTGCCAAGCGGATATTATTCGCAGCGTCGGAATTGGGTTCCTGCCAAGGTATTTGCGCGCCGGTCAACACAGTGGATATCGACCTACGGGGCGCCAATAAACTCAACGCGCTGGCGGTATAGGCCATGGTGTCTGTGCCATGCAGTACGACTACGGCTTGACTTGTTTCACACAAACGCTCGATATGTTGATTAAGTACCCGCCAGCTCGCTGCACCAATCGTGCACGAGTCTTGTAGATCGACGGTCTGCCCGTCCGCGTTTTGTAGCTGCTGCTGAACCACCGCTATACCGAGCAGGTCGGCACAGCGCTCCACCAAGTGATAAAACCCCGGAGTTGTCTGTGGCGCAAAGCCCGCTGTCGTCTGCGCACTAGCGATAGTACCGCCAGTATGGATTACACTAATCATGTCTTCTCTCGTCAGTGTTGCTTCGAGGCTTTGAAAGACGCCCTTCGCGATCGATAAAACTGGACGCTTTTTACTAAATAATCAAATTGAATACCTTCAAAGACACGCATATTGTGTCACGGATGGTAATTTTTTGGTGCAAACCGCATCAAAAACGCGTGAGGATTGACAATGAAATTCAAAAAAACACTACCGGCCGCCGTGATTTTCGCTGCGATCGCAAATACATTCTCTGGCTCAGCGGCCTATGCCGATATGGGCGCTAAAACCCCCCAGTTCTGGTGGCCAGAGCGTATCGACCTTAGCCCACTGCGCCAGCACGCTGAGGAGTCTAATCCGATGGGTGCAGACTTCAATTATGGTGAAGCATTCGCCCGTCTAGACCAAGACGCACTCGAAGCGGATATCGCCGCGGTACTGAGCGACTCTCAGGCGTGGTGGCCAGCTGATTATGGCACCTATGCGCCCTTCTTTATTCGCATGGCATGGCATAGCTCGGGGACTTATCGTGTGACCGATGGCCGCGGTGGCGCCGGTGGTGGTCAACAGCGATTCGAACCGCTCAATAGCTGGCCCGATAACGGTAATCTCGACAAAGCGCGCCGCCTGCTATGGCCTATCAAGCAGAAGTACGGCAGTGCAGTTTCATGGGCCGACTTAATGGTGCTTGGGGGTAACGTAGCCCTAGAATCAATGGGCTTTAAAACCTTTGGCTTCGCTGGCGGCCGTCAGGACGACTGGGAGCCTGATTTAGTCTATTGGGGCCCTGAGCAAGAGTTCATGGCAGACGAGCGCTACACGGGTGATCGCAAGCTCGATAAGCCACTCGCCGCGGTGCAAATGGGCTTAATTTACGTCAATCCAGAAGGTCCAAATGGTAACCCTGATCCATTACTTGCCGCGGTGGATATCCGCGAGACCTTTGGTCGCATGGCGATGAATGATGAAGAGACGGTTGCGCTTATTGCCGGCGGACATAGCTTTGGTAAAGCCCACGGCGCGCACAAGCCTGACGAATGCGTTGGCCCCGCGCCTGCGGCGGCCGACATCGAGGAACAGGGTCTTGGCTGGAAGAATAAATGCGGTAAGGGACACTCTGAAGACACCGTCACCAGCGGCCTAGAGGGCGCATGGACTGTGACACCAACCCAATGGAGTATCAACTACCTGCAGAATCTGTTCACTTTTGATTGGGAACAAACTCGCAGTCCCGCAGGTGCAATCCAATGGATCCCCAAAGATTCCGCTGCGTCAAGCTTGGTACCCGATGCACACGTAGCCGATAAACGACACGCGCCGATTATGTTTACGACAGACCTGGCGTTGAAATTTGATCCAAGCTACCGAGAAATATCACAGCGGTTCCTAGAAGACCCGGCTGCTTTTGAGCTCGCTTTTGCGAAAGCTTGGTTTAAGTTAACCCACCGGGATATGGGGCCACGTGCCCGCTATGCGGGCAATAACATTCCCGCTGAAGTACTGGCCTGGCAGGACCCAATTCCCGCTGTAATGCACCCCTTAGTTGACGCAAAAGATGTCAAAAACCTTAAGGCTGCAGTACTCGATTCGGGACTCACCAACGCGCAGCTAGTCCGAACGGCATGGTCATCAGCCGCGAGTTACCGCGCGACCGATATGCGCGGTGGTGCCAACGGCGCCCGTATTCAGCTGGCCCCCATGAAAGACTGGGCGGCTAATAGCCCCGCAGAGCTGGCCGAAGTCCTCGGAACCTTGACCGACATTCAACAGGCGTTCAATCAGCGGGCACGCAGTGGCAAGCAAATCTCTATGGCCGACTTGATCGTCTTAGCGGGTGCTGCAGGTATCGAACAAGCCGCTGCAAATGCAGGACACAAGATTGAGGTGCCCTTCTCGCCTGGCCGTGCCGATGCAACGCAAGATATGACCGACCAAGCGTCATTCGCAGTACTAGAACCGAAAGCCGATGGCTTTAGAAACTATTACAGTGATGAAAGCTACTTACAGCCAACGGCTGCAATGGTAGATCGTGCTAACCTATTGGGATTGACTGTACCGGAAATGACCGCACTGGTTGGTGGTTTACGTGTACTGGACGCCAACGTCGATGGCGCACAACACGGGGTGTTTACGAGCGCCCCCGGTCAATTGAGCAATGATTACTTTGTCAATCTACTCGACATGGCAACCGTCTGGAAGCCTTCAGTATCTTCTGCAGCAATCTATGAGGGTATTGATCGCTCCACGGGTGAACTCAAGTGGACCGCCACACCCGTGGATCTGATGTTTGGCTCCAGCTCAGAGCTACGCGCCGTCGCCGAGGTCTATGCCCAAGCTGGCGGTGAAGCGAAGTTTGTTGCTGACTTTGTGAGCGCCTGGCATAAGGTGATGACTGCGGACCGCTTCGACCTCTAAGGGAAGCTTTATGTTAGCGGCTGTGCGGATATTACGGACAGTCGCTGACCTTTTGATGGCGAGATGAGCAAAACAGCCGTACCTACCCGAAAATCAATTAGTCGAGAAATAAGTAACGGGAAATAAACGATCCAGCAATACATGACCCACTAGTCAAAAGCCCCAATAATAAAATTATCGGGGCTTTTTTATAGCAGCGCTTATTAAGAATCGGTCGATTTGACGACAAACAGGATCGATGCACACAGAGATCGACATGCACGGTCCGTCTAAGAAGCGCCGGAGTGGGTCATGGCGGTCACCGCAGAAAAAAACAGGCCTAGACGTCCGATTTAACCGCGCCGAAACGCCAAAAACTCCGCCATGGCGATACGCTTGTCCGCTTCGATCATCTGTGCTGCCGGGTGTTCGGCCAACATAGCCAAGGCCGCCTTGCTACCGGGAATGTCAGCCAATAGATCCCACTGATACTCTTTAGTCGCTACTGCCGCCGCCAGGTCTAAAGCGTACAACGCCATACAATCGGCAGCACTCCATTTATCTCCCATAAAATAGGGTTTAAATAGCGATAATTGGGCAACGGCACGAACGCCCTTTTCAAGCACTACCTTAACCTCGTCGAGCGTGTGTTGCTGATTCGCTCCGCCAAAGAAGACGCCCGGAAATAGCCGGCGGGCAGGTAGCTCAATATACAGTTTGATGCACTGCATCATCTGCCGCATCTGCGCACGCGCAAACGCATCCTCAGCAATTAATCTGGGTCCGGGCAACGTCTCATCGAGGTACTCTAAAATAACGATCGTTTCAGATAATGTGCCGTGCTCAGTTTCGAGGCAAGGTACTTTGCCCATCGGACTTAAGTTTAGCCAGGACGTATCTTGGCTGGGATACACCTTGACCATTGCATACTCAGCACCTTTGATCTCCAGTGCCATACGAACCATATTGAAATAATTACTCGCTGCAAAACCATGGAGCTTAAGCATAAGAACCTTCTGTCAGTCGGGATGGATAGGCTCACGCGCCTATTTAGTGAGCGATTAGGTCGGCAGATTAACACGGACGCACTGTTATGAGACCCATGAATTTAAGTTAAACGCCCAGTAAATGCTAAGCGTCTTGCTAGGTTGCAGCGTCAGTAGCTGCGGCAGGAAACAGGTGAAGTTACATGGCCGCAGTAGGTTGTCAGCGATAAAAAAAGCCCGTTGGCGCTCTCACGCCAACGGGCTTTTTTATCACGAGATAAACGGTTGCCTGCTAAAGCAACTGTGTTCGCCCAATATTAGAAGCTGTATCGGATACGCGCACCCAGTACACGGCCCTCTTCGAGGAACTGTGTGTGGCTACCGGCAAGTACAGGCGTATCGAAACTTTGTGCCAATACCGCTTCATCAAAGATGTTGCGTCCATAAGCCATCACTTCCCAGTGCTCGCCGCGCAGGCCAAAGCGAAGGTTGACCTTCTCCCAGCCTTTTATCTGGTCATAAGGGTCGTTATCGCCGTTGGAGTTGTACTTATCACGGAAGTTCAATTCGCCACTGACGAAGAACTCATTATTGCCGACTGGACGGTTGTAATCGAACATCAACGAACCGCTGTAATCAGAGGCATACAAGGTTTTCTCACCGGTCAAGTCATTGGACGTATCAGCTCCTGGTGTACCGCACGCTGGATCGAAATCTAACTGGATCGCGTCACAAGGAGCATCTTTGAAGCTACCGTAAGTGGCGTCGAGGATTGCCAAATTCAAACCCATGCGCAAGTTGTCGGTCGCCTGCCATAAGGCTTCCACTTCAACACCCTGGACCTCAGCAGATCCCGCGTTCTTAACACCAAAACCTACACCCTTAAAGATAGAAGTCTGCAGATTGTCATACTCGGTGTAAAACGCCGCCCAGTTGATGCGTAAAGAACCGTCTAACAGTTCGTGCTTACCACCAATTTCAATGGCGTCTACAGTCTCGTCTTCAAACTCAAAGTCGTCGTTTGCCTCGGTGAAAACTGTGCCATAGGATATTTGTCCAACAGTCAAGCCTGCAGGCTCACCATCATCTGCGGCCGAGAAGCCGCCCGACTTAAAGCCTTCAGAGTAGCTCATGTACAACATACTGCTGTCGCTGACATCCCACTCCAAGGTCACCGAAGGTGTCCATGCATCAGTGGTACGACTCTCAGTGTAATCGTATTGATAGGTGTTAAAGTTAGTTGACTGAACGATGCTCAGGACGGGGCTATAGAGGCTGCCTTGACCATCGATCCCGCCATTAGAGTCGCCGAGGCGCTGAGTACTAAATACATCCTTCTTTTCTTCGGTGTAACGCAGACCTGCGGTCACACGTAAGGAATCGCTGATGCTATAAGTGCCTTGTGCGAATAACGCGTAGGACTCGCTGTCTAAGAAGTAGTCGTGGTTTCGCGAGATCTGATTGGCGCTATAAGCGCCCTGGGTCAGCACGGCGAGCAAGTTCTGCGGCATAAATGGCGCAGCGGCATCAGGAAATCCATTTGCCCGCGCCGCGAATAGCGGGAACAAACCGTCGAAGTTGGTATCGACGGTGACTCGGCCTTGCATTTTCAGGCTGCTGTCGTCGTAGTAGCCGCCGACCACATAGTCAAATGCACCGCCGGTGTCAGAAGCGAAACGGAGCTCTTGGCTCGCCTGATCAAAATCGTGATTGTCGTAGCGCGCAATAAACTGCAGCGGTAACCAATCAACATCAACGTCATCGATATACTCATAGCCGCTGTAAGCGGTGATCGAGGTCAAGACGCCGCCAGCGACATCCCAATCAATCTGCAGCACAGCATTGTCTACCGTGTCTTCACTGCTGTCAGGTCTAAGGCTAATGCCAATGCCATCGGCTTTAGATCGTCCGTAGTTGTCATCTTTATATGTGGTGAATTCCTGTGTAGCGGCTATCGCTAACTCAGGATAGAACATATCGTTAATAGCGTAAGCCGTGGCAGCAAAAGCTGATGCGTTAGGCACTTCTGATGCGCGTTGTTCAGGTGAGAGGTATCGCTGGGTTGCACTGTTAGAGCCTGTGCGGTCACCTTCGAACTTTGAGATCTTTGCTTTTATCGACAGAGTATCAGAAGGCTCCCAAGACAAAGACAAACGCATGCCCTCGTCGGTCTTGCCGCCTTCTTTTTCATTCAAAAATGTATTTTCAATATAACCATCGTTCTCACGGTAGCTATAGGCAAGGCGCGCGGCAAAGGTGTCGCTCAAGCTGCCACTGAGGTAGCCCTGAACCCATTGACCACCATTTTCTTCCGCCGAGTACATAATGTCACCGGAAGTCTCGGCGCCGACTTCAGCCGATGCAGTAGTGATGTTAACCGCACCTGCAACTGTATTACGTCCGAATAGTGTTCCCTGTGGGCCGCGCAGCACTTCGATACGCTCGATATCAAGGAAGCCTGCTCGGTACTGACGACCGCGTCCCATGTAGACACCATCGATGTACATACCCACTGACTGCTCGAAACCGCGGTTGTTACCCGAGCCAACACCACGCATATAGATGTTAGTGTTTACCGCAGCCGTAGCGATGTGCAAGTTGGGCACGTAATCAGCCAGCGCAGTCATGTCGGGAATGCCCGCATCTTGGATTTGCTTGCGACCAATAGCAGTGACCGAAATTGGAACGTCCTGAAGGCTTTCGGCGCGCTTCTGGGCCGTCACAATAACTTCTTCGAGCTGTGCCTGAGCAGACACTGCGCAAGTAGCGGCAGCAATAGCCAGCGCCATTGGCAAACGTTTTATAGATCGCATTATGAGGTACCTCTGTAAGTGGGGTTGTTTTATTATGAGTGGTCTTTCCCTGTCCCGAACTAGATTATTGCCTAAATCGATTATTATCAAGCTGCAAATATGGTTAAAAATCAACAAGTAACTACGCCAATATTTCCATCGATTTGCCGCTAAATAGTAGTTTTTGCCCCATTTCTTCAGAGGCGCGAAGTTAGCAGATTCCAATTCAGTGTGTTGGGCCTAGTGATCGAGGGGCCATCAGCCCATGCCCGTGTAGCCCAGGGCCTTACACTACGCTATCGTTAACAACCTTATCCAATTCATAGCAATTCTGTGATCGCCAGCCCTGACTGAACACCGCACGCTGCGTACCCTAACAGGCACCGATTCACTGCCGCATACTGGAGATTTTCATGCATCAAAGTTTCTTCCCGCCCACTCGCACGCTCATGGGTCCCGGCCCCTCTGATGTTGCACCTCAGGTTTTGGCGGCACTTGGCCGGCCAACCATCGGGCATTTAGATCCCTACTTCGTCTCGTTAATGGATGAAGTTAAAAGTCTGCTACAAAACGCGTTTCAGACGCAAAATCCGCTCACCATTGCAATTTCTGCGCCCGGGTCGGCGGGCATGGAGGCGTGCTTTGTTAACTTAGTGTGTCCCGGGGACACGGTTATTGTTTGCCAAAACGGCGTTTTCGGGGGTCGCATGCGCGAGAATGTCGAGCGCATTGGCGCTACGGCAGTCATGGTCCAGGATGAATGGGGTACGCCAGTTGACCCAGAAAAAGTGAGATCCGCCTTTAAAGAGCATCCCGAGGCTACAACTTTAGCTTTTGTGCACGCCGAGACCTCTACCGGCGTTCGAAGCGATGCGCAGACGCTTTGCCACATCGCTCAGGCACAGGGCGCACTGAGTATTGTAGATGCCGTGACGAGTCTTGCAGGCATCGATTTACAGGTCGATGCGTGGGGCGCCGACGCGGTTTACTCTGGCACACAAAAGTGTCTATCCTGTGTGCCGGGCATCTCCCCAGTAACGTTTAGTGCTGCCGCAGTTGAGCGGATTCACCAACGTGCGGTGCCCGTACAAAGCTGGTTCTTCGATATGCAATTGGTGATGGGCTACTGGGCGGGCGAGAGTAAACGTGCTTATCACCACACTGCACCAGTCAACGCAATGTACGCCCTACATGAATCGTTAGTGATGTTAGAACACGAAGGTCTGACGGCAAGTTTTGCACGCCATAAACGCAATCATGATGCGCTCGTCGCCGGCCTTGAAGCGCTGGGGTTGTCGATGCTGGTTGCACCCGAGTGGCGATTGCCGCAACTGAACTCGGTGTCTATTCCACATGGCGTCGATGATGCCACAGTACGCAGCGCGCTGCTAAACGAATACAACCTTGAGATCGGTGCCGGCCTCGGCGCTCTGGCAGGACGCGCTTGGCGTATTGGTTTGATGGGCTTCGCTAGCAAAGCGTCCAATGTCACGCTGTGCATCACTGCGCTGGGTACCGTTTTAAATCAACAGAACTTTTCGTGTAATACCAATACTGCATTGCAAGCGGTTGCTGCGCAGTACGCTTCAGCCGAGTAGCTACAACGCTGAGCGCGCTGTTAGTCGCCTGATTACATTAAGGCTGCCCGCTAAATAACACGCAGCAGCAGGTCGGGAAATGCCGCGGCGC
This sequence comes from uncultured Luminiphilus sp., assembly GCA_963926105.1. Taxonomy (GTDB): domain Bacteria; phylum Pseudomonadota; class Gammaproteobacteria; order Pseudomonadales; family Halieaceae; genus Luminiphilus. The sequence continues at coordinate 58,887 of CAWUVW010000014.1, forward strand.
GGTTACTTGCGTCGTCGGGTAGATCCCGAGGATCTGGGCTTGTTGCTTGCTGCGCGATTAGGCTTTGTCGTCTTGTTGGGCTTGCGGTTATTCTTGCTAACGTCAGGCTTTCCCTCTTTACTGCGCCCTGCTCGGCCCGCCGCACGACCATCAATACGGCCACCATCCTTGACAATACCGGCCTTACCGTTTTTCCCTGAACTTGGCTTATCTTTATGTCTTGGCGCAGCGCTACGTGCTGCAGCGCGTTTTAATGCTGTCATTTTTTGGGCTGCGCCCGATCCCGCGATTTTTCTCGTTCGAGGCTTGGCGTTAGCGGCTGTTTTGTCAGGAGCTTCGCTCGGTTTGTTGCCCAAAGGTTGCCGCGTTCCTCGCCAACCGTTTTGGCCAGAGGGTGTATTGCGAGATTGCCCCGTCGATTTCGCACTCTTACTCACGCTGAGTGCTCGATCCACTGCGGGCTCACTGAGTGGCTGCTGAACTCGTCGCTTAGCGCGCCGCCCCTGATCGGCGCCAGGTTCACTCGTCGAACTCGCAATGGCGGCATTGAGTTGTTCAACTTCCTGAACGTTGAGGTTACGCCACTGACCCGGTTTTAACTTCCCTAGCGTAACGGTCATAATCCGCAACCGGGACAACTGAACAACTTCGTAGCCCAAGTACTCACACATGCGGCGAATCTGCCTATTAAGGCCTTGGGTGAGTGTGATTTTGAAGGTAGCTCTTGCCACTATACTGACGCGACAAGGCTTTGTCATTGTGCCGAGAATGGGTAGGCCGGCTGACATTTTGTTCACAAAATCAGCACCAATACTGCTGTTAACTGTAACCAGATATTCCTTCTCATGAACATTTTCTGCCCGTAAGATTTTATTAACAATATCGCCATCACTGGTCAGCAGGATCAAACCCTCAGAGGGCTTGTCTAAACGGCCGATTGGGAAAATACGTTGGTCGTGGTCGATCGCATCGATGATATTGCCCTTGATGCTGCGCTCAGTCGTACAGGTTATGCCCACCGGTTTGTTGTAGGCTATATAAATGCGGTCGGACTTACTTGTCGGACTACCCAGTATCTCCTGTCCATCGACGGTCACCACGTCACCCGCGGCTACGCGCGTACCCAATACTGGGCGCTTGCCATTAACTTTGACTCGATGGCTGTCTATGAGCTTGTCCGCCTCCCGGCGCGAACAATACCCCGAGTCGCTAATGTATTTATTCAGTCTAATACTCGCCTCTGTACTCACTGGGTGATCCACAAAAGCACGCAGCATACCTAAAAACTGCCCGACGGTTTGGCGGTCTGCTTATTTGGCTTTTTTTGTTCGGCGTTTTCTGAGGATGTGATACCGCTCGGGCGTCGGTACTAAGCAGCTAATTCCGCCACAATTTGTTTTGCCGTGGCTAGACTGTCAGCCTCCATAAAATCGAAACCAAAGGTGCTGCCGGTTTTTTGCCAATGTTTAGCCGCCAAACTGGCCAGCGCACTTTTTGGCAAAACCGTAATTACTACTTTCAGATCTTGGGCCTGATAAGTAGGGAATACATACTCACCAATCCATGCTTGATCCTCTTGGGTCAACACGCCTTTTGAGTCAGTGGTATCGACAATAATCGCTTGGGTATCATACGCGATAACACAGTCCACCTGCGCTTGAAGACAGGGGCGTAAATGTGCGTGGGGTCCGAGATGAAGCCAAGTGCAGGTCATTGTTTTAGTGGCGGCGTCATAAAGAGTTTCGACAACGCCCTCTACGCTATATACGTCTGTGTTCATGATGGTCACCCGCTATTGTACGTATTGAATATCCAACGCCATAGCGTATCCAATCCACCTTCGCTCATAGCCTGTTTGCTGTTACTATATAACCTTATTAAGCCCCCGAAACACAGCCTACACAGCGTATAACTAACAGACCCTGACCGACTGGAACTTCGCGTACTAAACTTATATCTTTTTGTAATGAAAATCCTGTCCAGCCGCGAGAAAGCGCGTGCTTTATGCCGTAAATGAGGAATTCCCAATGTATACTTTTAGCGACCAATCCCTTGCCCTACAAGCCACGCTCGCGCAATTTTTTGACGAGCACATTTATCCTAATGAAGCACGCTATCACGAGGAGCTACATAACCTAGACAATCGCTTTGGAAGCCTAGCGCTCGTTGAAACGCTAAAAATCAAAGCGCGTGAACAAGGCCTGTGGAACCTATTTCTACCTCCGAGTCTTGGGCAATGGACCGACCACGGTGGCCTGAGCAACTTTGACTACACGCCGCTTGCCGAAATGATGGGCCGCGTGCAGTGGTCGGCTGAAATTTTTAACTGCAATGCGCCCGACACCGGCAATATGGAAGTGTTCATGAAGTACGCCACCGCAGCACAGCAAGCGCAGTGGCTAACCCCCTTATTAAACGGCGAGATTCGCTCTTGCTATGCCATGACCGAACCGCAGGTTGCGTCAAGCGATGCCACCAATGTGGAGCTGCTTATTGAGCAAGATGGCGACAGCTGGGTGCTCAATGGCCGCAAGTGGTTTATCACAGGCGCTATGCACGAACGCAGCCAGATTTTTATTGTCATGGGTAAATCGGACCCCGATAACGCCAACCGGCATTTGCAGCAGAGCCAAGTATTGGTGCCCCGCGGCACCCCCGGGCTTGAGATAATTCGCCCATTAACCACCTTGGGTTATGACGATGCGCCCCAAGGGCATGCAGAGATTCGCTTTAATAACGTGCGTGTGCCCCTTGAGAACATATTGCTTGGCGCTGGCCGTGGTTTTGAAATTGCCCAAGGTCGCTTAGGACCAGGCCGAATGCACCACTGCATGCGCTTGATTGGCGCCGCACAGCGAAGCCTTGAACTGGCCTGCCAGCGGGTTACCGAGCGCAGTACTTTTGGTCGCCCGTTGGCCAAGCATCAAAGTATTCGCGAGGACATTGCCAACTGCTTTGGTGACATTGAGATGGCGCGTTTGTTGGTGCTCAAAACTGCCGCGGCTATGGATAGCCAAGGCGTACAGGGCTCACTCGACTTAATTGCCGCCAGCAAAATTAGCGTGCCGCGCATGATGGCCAGCGTTATTGACCGCTGCATGCAAATGTTTGGTGCTGCCGGCCTCACCGGCGACTACCCCATGGCCGAAGCCTACAACTACGCCCGCTGGTGCCGCCAGGCCGACGGCCCCGACGCGGTGCATCAAATGGCGCTGGGTCGTCAGATTATTGATCGGCATGCTCAATAAAGTGGGCTCGGCAGCTGGCACTGAAAGCGGCGAACTGCCCTGGCGAGAAGTTTGTTAATGTGCCGAAGGGATCGCGTACCTACTTTCCCTCTAAGCCACATAAGCGCTTCAAGGCGGTGCGAAAGACATCCTTTAAGCGCCTTTTAATAAAAATATTGTTCGGTGACTGTTGATAACGAAAGGCGTTGCACCCCAAGGGCGATAATCCGATGTTCGGCTGCAGCGTATTATCGCACGGGTAACTCACAGAAAGTCTGATACCGAAGAATGGCCCGCCCGGAGAGATTCGAACTCCCGACACCCAGGTTCGAAGCCTGGTGCTCTATCCAGCTGAGCTACGGGCGGAGGCGCGCTAGATTAGGGAGCCGCAGTGTCAGAGTCAAGCCGTAAAGCCTAAATAACCAAGCGGGCCGTCATTTATGCATCTCTGTCGTATCACTTATATCGGTACTACGCCTTGCGGCCAAATCTGTTAAACTGCGCGCCGCGGTGACCTCATCGGTCACCAGAAATATCGCCGTATGCGCCTAAAGCGCACATTATAAATTCTCGGATATAGGAAGGTGCAATGGCTGAATTAGACCAAATTGCATCGGCAACCCTGTTTGCTGACGACAACAAAGATCTGCTTGCGCAAATGCTAGATACCGCGTTGCAGCAGCCAATGACTCCCATGGAACCCGCTGCCGCCAAGCAGTATATGGAGCAAGTGGCTATGCGCACCGCGCTCGATGAGCAGACGGAGCTAAAACTTTTTCAAATGGTCCAACTTCAGAGTAGTGAATCTTCGTATCTGATGCGCATTGCACTGTTTGCCAACCATCGGGCAATGGGTCTCGATATTATGGATATTGAAAACGGCCAATTCTTTATACCCGAGTCCTGTCCCGTCGTGATGCTAGCGCCACCCACAATCAACTGAGCAGCAGCCTCTAATGCGAGAACGACTAACCTATGCCACATTGGTGGGTTTAGTCGCCTACGCCGCGATTGCAACCGATCTGTATCTACCTGGTATCGCGGCTATGATCGCGGATTTTGGCGCATCAGAGGTCGATGGCCAGCTGACCCTTAGCACCTTTATGATCGGCATCGCCTTTGGGCAACTGATTTTTGGGCCGCTTTCCGACTACTACGGCCGACTGCCAATGGTCACCATTGGCACGCTACTTTTCATTGCCACCTCAATCGCTTGTGCTTTTGCACCGTCCATCGAATTTATGTGGCTAATGCGACTGCTTCAGGGCATCTCGGCAGCGAGTGGACCCGTCATTGCCAGAGCGATGGTAAGAGATCGCTATCACGGTAATCGCGCGGCGCAAGTTATGGCCTCGCTAGGCGCGGCAATGGCCGTAATTCCTTTAATAGCACCTACCTTCGGTGCTTGGGCGTTGGTCTGGTTTGATTGGCGCGCCACATTCGTCTCGCTGGCTATCTTTGCGCTTTGGGTATTAGCGGGGCTCAGATTATTTGAAGAGAGCGCACCTAGAATTCGTCAGGGCGAGATTCGAATCCTGATCGTGTTCAAGCGGCTAACCACATACTTTCGGCATCGTCGTTTCGTCGGTTATCAAATATGTGGCACCGCTTCTTTTGGGGCGATTTTCGCTTATTTGTCGACCGTTTCTTTTTTTATGTTTGATGTATTTGATATCGCCACTGAAAACTTTGGCTACGCCTTCGCTGTGTCCATTTTTGGATTTATGTGTGGCAGCTTACTAAGTTCTCGATTGGTGATGCGCCTGGGTGCCGACAACACCATGGCATTTGGCTGCATCTTGTCGGCAGTGGCCGCATCCGTATTGGTCTTTAGCGCCACGCGTGCAGACCTCCACACCATACCTTTGGCGCTCAGCTCGACGTTTATCTTTGCAGGCATTGGTCTAACCTCTGCCAATGCCACCATGGGCGCCATTTCGCTCTTTCCGGAAACCGCAGGAAGCGCCTCTGCCGCCTATGGTTTTGTCCATGCCATCGTTTCAGCCCTGATAGGTTATATCGCCGGCGTTTTCTACGACGGTAGTTTAGCGCCAACTGCGATTATTACCTTGATCTGCACGCTCACAGCTTTAGTGGGGATTTGGCTCACTCGGTCTATCCCCGCCTCGACCGGATAAACTGTCCTTGTCGGGCGCAATATAAGCATTGCTAATCGAAGCGATGGTACTTGATCGGAATTCTCGATTCGCTAAAACAAGTACAACCAGAGTTGTGGCAACAACAAACGGCAGTGGCCCTACAAACCAAAAAACCAGTGCCAGCATAAAGTAATATGAGCGCAGACAACTGTTATTGTCATGCCCTGCCGCGTCTATTAAGCGCGCTAGATTCAGCGCGAAGGCATGGCGATCTTCATCACTAATATTTTCATTGGGCATCGGTGCGCTGCCGACTAACACGCTGGCAAAGCCATATTGCCTTAATGCCCATGTGATTTTAAAAAACGCATAAATAAGAATCAGCAGTAATACGCCCAACTTGATTTCTAACTGCGCCACTACCTGCCCGTCAAACCATGACATGTGTTGGGTCAAGTCAATGATTTGCTGAGCCTTGGTGATTGCAGTGAGCACGGCAGCTAACAGCAATAATGTTGTACTAGCAAAGAAACCCACTACCCGTTCCTGATTGGCAAGTAGAGACGCGTCGGTCATACGCATCTCTCGCCAGACCATGCGCTCTGCCCATGCATTACGGTGATCGCGGAGCGAACGGGAGAGTGATAGCACATTGCCCATTCGCGCGCGACGTTTGGCATAGCTGCCATAGCCCCACCAAACCAACATAAAATAAGCAAATGCAGCGACTTCCAACCAAAACACCATAGTCATGATCATTCCTACTATTCAATTGCGTTTTATACCGCGTTTAGGGGGTGTAGACACAGCCTCTAAACGCACATAATTACATATATTCCTGTCCACAATAGGTATTTACTCGTGCACAAATTTGACCAAGATATGGAAGTGCTCGCTAAAGCGATTGTTGAATATGCGGTTGATCGCATTCGCTTAGACCCACCCCCCATTGACGGCCCAAAGTCAGCAGCTGAACTCATGGCAATGGCAGGTCAAACGATCACCCCTGATGGGCTCGGCGGTTTGGAAGCCCTGCGCATTTTTTCAGAGGTGCTCGCGCCCGCATGCCTCTCTGTAGATCATCCGCGCCTTCTAGCGTTTGTGCCGGCCGCACCGACTGAGAGCGCTGTTTTGTTTGACCTCGTTGTTGGTGCGTCGAGTATTTTCGGGGGCTCTTGGCTCGAAGGGTCTGGTGCGGTCTACGCGGAGAATCAAGCACTGCGTTGGATTGCTGATCTAGCAGGCTTCCCCGAGGAGGCTGGCGGCGCATTTGTGAGCGGTGGTACCGCAGGCAATTTAAGTGCACTGGTCGCCGCACGCCATGACTGGCGTCGAAAAAACCCTGACATGATCAACATACGTGGCCTGCTAATCTCCTCTGAAGGTGCTCATGCCTCAATACAACAAGCTGCCGATGTGATGGATGCAGATCTCATCTGTGTTCCGGGACACCGGCTGACGGGTGTCACCGTAGCAGCTGCTATAGACAAACTCCCAATGGATCAGCGGCAGCGTTTATTTGCAGTGGCTGCTACCGCAGGTACGACAAATGTGGGGATTGTCGATGACATCGCTGGTGTTGCAGATGTATGTGAACGCGAGTCGTTGTGGCTGCACATCGATGGAGCCTATGGCGGCGCCGCACTAGCTGCACCGAGCGTACGAGCAGAATTTGAGGGTATCGAGCGCGCCGATAGCTTCATTGTTGATCCACACAAATGGCTTTTTGCACCATTCGATTGCTGCGCACTGCTTTATCGCGACCCAGCAGCCGCAAGACGGGCACATCGGCAACATGGAGACTACCTCGATGTGCTGCATGATGGTGAGTGGAACCCGTCAGATTACGCACATCATCTATCACGCCGTGCCCGGGGGCTACCGCTGTGGTTCAGCTTATCGACCCATGGGACTGCTGCCTATACCGAGGCCGTTGAACAGACGATCTCAATAGCACGCCAAGCCGCCGCACTCATTGAGGCCGACGACTGCTTAGAAATGGTATTAGCGTGTCACCTCTCGATCGTGCTATTTCGCCGGAAAGGCTGGACCCCTGAGCAATATACGGCGTGGAGCGATCGCTTGCTCGGTGAGGGATTAGGATTTGTAACGACCACCAAACACGACGGTGAAACGGTGTTGCGGTTCTGCGTGATTAATCCCCGAACAACGATCGAAGATATTCAATTAATAGTAGATACTCTGCATTGAATATTTAAATCGAGTCGCTATTTATGCCCACCCCTTGGCCTCACCGCTGGGAACAACTCGTTCGCTACCGATTTATCGAAGTGATAGCTCTGTGGGAGGGTCGGCTGACGACGCGCCACTTGTGTGACACCTTTGGTATCGGCCGGCAGCAAGCCAGTAAAGATATCAACGTCTATATTCGGGAAATTGCCCCTGATAACTTGCGCTATGATAAATATGTCAAAGGCTATGTCCCTAGCGCGCACTTCACACCGAAAGTAACACGGGGCCATGCAGATGAGTATCTGCAACTTCTGGCGCGCAACAGTGAACTGCAGCAAACTTTTTCTGACCTCGCCTTAGCGACCCCCAATACTGAAATACTCACGGTACCGAAACGTTCAATTTCCGCCGAGATCCTCAGGCCATTGATCCAAGCAGCCCGCCAACGATTGCGCATTGAAGTGGACTACGTATCGGTTAACAACCCGGATCGAGAAGGTCGTATCATCGTACCGCACACATTGGTTTGGACCGGGCTCCGCTGGCATGTGCGGGGCTGGTGTGAGAAGAATCAAGACTATCGAGACTTTGTATTAAGTCGCTTTCGCGACGCGCCTGAGATTCTCGGTGCCTCTGAAAAAGGCGTTGAGCAAGATGATCAATGGAATACACAGGTCACTGTGCACATTGAGCCGGATCCTCGCTTGACTGTGGCGCAGCAGCAAGTCGTGGCTGAAGATCACGGCATGGTAGATAACACCTTACTCATTACGACCCGTGCTCGACTCGTGCCCTACCTACTTAAGCTGCTCAACCTAGACCCCCATGAACACCATCAAGATCCGCGGGCACAGCAGATCGTGCTGACCAATTTGGATATACTCAAGCCCTGGTTACTTGGTTAGGCAAGAGACTTGTAGATAGGACACAGTGGGTATTTGATACGCGCAGTCGCAATTCGAAACCAATGCTCGACTGCTATTACAATAACGCGGCAAACCAATAGTCCAAGGTTAAATCAAGTCTGATCCTGACAATCGAACCTGAGCTGGGCAGACGTGGCGCTCGTTAACTAAAATTATTCCTCTGTATTTGCTGGTGCAGACCCATGTCGCCAGTTGATCGATGTGCCGCCGTCTACTGGAATCACCGCCCCATGGGTGTAAGCCCCAGCGCGTGCACAGAGATAGATCGCGATGCCCGCCATTTCCTCTGCCTGCCCTACTCGGCCCAACAGACTATTGTGCTCAATATCAGCCAATCGCTCGACGAAAACCTGATCAGTCATTTTGCTGGGGAAAAATCCAGGCGCAATGGCATTAACCGTAATATTCCGGGGTCCGAGCTCTACCGCTAGATGCCGTGTTAAATGATGCACAGCGGCCTTGCTTGCCGTGTAGGCGTAAGTTCCAACGCCGGTAACAGTCGGAATATGTAAGCCATCCATTGAACCGATGTTGACCACACGACTCGGCTCACCTGCCGAGGCTGCGGTGGCTTCTAGTAACGGGGTTAGCGCTTGCGTAAGACTGAATACAGCTTTGACGTTCACATTCATTAATTTGTCAAATGCACTGCCGGGGTAAGTTTCAAAGCGCTCTCCCCATGCTGCACCTGCATTGTTGATCAAGATGTGTAACATAGACTCGCGGCTGCCAATTTGCTCACACAGCGACTGTAGGCCCTCTGGCCGGGAAATATCTGCTGGAATTGCATAGCATTCACCATATGCGCTTAAGGCTTCTGCCGCTGTTTCGCAGGCCTCTGCTTTGCGTGCAGTGATGTATACGCGCGCGCCCGCTTGCAACAAGCCCTGGCTAATCATATAGCCAATGCCCCGAGAGCCGCCGGTCACCAGCGCGACCTTTGAAGTCAAAGAAAACAAACGGTGGACACTTAAATCACTCGCTGACATTTTTATAAATCCTTGCAATGTGAATTATCAGATATTAAGGCGTAGCCCGATCACTCGTGCATCAGCGACTATTTGGACCACATCGCCTGTGGCAACCAACCTACATCGCTACCCGACTAGGCGCATGTCAGTTTAGCCTAAGGACTGTCGCTATAGAACGGCCCTGCACCGACTAATCCGAGACGCAACATCATTCACACACGTCGCTATTGTAGGTGGCGGCCAAAAGTGTGCAGCAAGCCAAGTATCCACTCATGAGCCCCAGCAGTTTAAGCCGTGCTGTCTTAACCACAGGCCGCGCATTCATACCTGTGCTCATCGTGCGGCGCTTCTCGCCGCAATGGCCGACATTATTTCGCCGTGCCGGGCAGCGCTTAACGGGTAACGAGATGTCACCAGCACGGTGGTAGCAAATAAGACAAACATCATCGGTCCCGACAATACCGCCAGTTTAAACACCGCTTCGTTAGAAACCGATTCTGGGGACGCCCCCGTGGGGAACTGAATAATATCCAAACCCACCCCTGCGAAAAAACTACCCAAGCCATAACTTGCCTTGGTGGCAAAGGCACGCGCGGCGAAGAACAGCCCCTCCTCCCGTCGATGCGAATTCAATTCATGCTCGTCGATGACATCCGACAGCATTGAATCGATTAAGATCACATAGGCGATGAAGAAAATGTGCGAAATGCCATTAACTGAAAAGACCAAAGCAAACTTTCCCGACACACTCAAATGCTCAAGGAATCCACCGAAGTAAAGAATTTGTGGCGAAAAGGCAAAGGTACCACCGGCTATCGCGCACCATGCCAGCGCTTTTTTTTTGTCAAGACGGCGCGATAAGTGCTGCGCAACCAGCGAGGCAAAGATGATCCCAACAACCAGAGCTCCGGCAAGACCGGCCAACTGCTCAGGCTTAAACTCAAACACGTAGGTCGCAACATAAACTAACAAGGTTTGCACGATGCCCGCGAAAGTCGCGAACAGAATGCCGGCAAAAAACAAAATTCTAAAAGACTGTAACTTCAAAGTTCGAAAGACATCGATAAATGCCAGCCATGCGCTGCGCTCGTTAGTCTGGTTCGCTGCAGGCAAAGTGTCGGTGATCGTGTGGCGAGTACCGACAACGCAGAGCAACATCGACGCGGTACCGAGCACCGCGCAGAAAACACCAAACTTCGGATAGCTTGCTTTGTTTAGCATGCCATTTGCAAAGGCCTCAGTGGGTGGGAAGAATACCGCGAAGCCAATGACGCTAGTGAGCAAGATACCGGCGTAGGTAAAAAATACGCGATATCCAATCAAGGATGTTCGCTTGTGATAATCCCTAACCAGCTCCGCGCCAAGAGATAGATGTGGTACGTAAAACAATGTCAGCATCAAGCGTACTGCAATTGCCCCGCCTAACATCCAGCCAAATAACTGCGTTTGATCCAGCCCATCGGGCGGACTAAAAAGCGCGACAATGGCCAAACCGAAAGGTATTGAGCCCGCCAACATAAAGGGATGACGTCGACCCCAGCGTGATTGAAAACGATCAGATAACTGCCCCACCATAGGGTCCGTAATCGCATCAACTATTAGCGCTAGCAGCGCTGCTATACCCGCTAGACTACCGCTTAATCCGAGCACTTGGTTGTAATAAAAGAATAGGAACGTAGTAAATGCCGACTGCTTTACGCCGTCGGAGAGCTGGCCTACGCCGTAACTGAGCTTGGTCAAAAGGTGCAAAGTAAGTTCCTTTTATAATTATCCACTAACAATGCCGAGAATATCGAATTGCGCTAACAGCACACTGCGTGCTCTATTTTAGATACTCAAAAACTTGGATTGCTTCTTCAGCATTAAATCCGCCAACAGAGACCAGTCCCCCAAGCATGGCGACAAACGCTTCTTTCCCAAGCGTGTCTAATGCGGCGAAGGGCCCTTGGTCAAGTGACGTCCCCACCATCCAGGCACGATCTATTTCCGAGGGCATAGTAATACCCGCTGCAGCTACCTTTACCGCGCTAGCCATCCAGACAAGCATCAAAGGGTGATAAAGCGCTTCAATCGCCGGCTCGTTATTTACAAATTCCGACAGCCCAAAAGCAGGTTCAGGATATTGATAGAAACCCTTACCCGTAGAGATGCCCAATTCATTCGCTGCAATCATCGGGTCAAGGACCGCCAACACTCGACTTCTGAGTCCAGCATCCACCGTCTCCGCAGGCCTGTTTCTCCAGCCACCCTGGATAAGTCCCAAACCGATAATATCCATAATGCCTATGGGACCCATCGGTGCGGATCTAAAGGTCATCCACGCACGGTCGACCTGCTCGACACTGCCAAAGCCCTCGGCGACGAGTGTCATCGCCATGCCTAGAAACGGTCCCAAAATGGCGTTCAAGACATAGCCTGGATGCTCTTTTTTTAGCATCAATGGGACGGCGTTCAAACTCAATGTGTAAGACTCTAGCGCCGCCAGAGTCTCTTTACTGGTGCGACCACTGGCGACAATATCAACCAGCGGCGACCCCATGTAGGAGTGCATCGCCGCGAAGCGGTCACCCCGAGTAATCGCATCTTCAATATCTGAGCCAAGTAGAAACGAGGAGTTGGTTGTCAGGATGGTATGGGGCGGACATAGCGCATCGAGATTACGATGGACCTCGCGTTTTAACGCTAGCTGCTCAAACACGGATTCACTTACTAGATCTGCACTGGCACTCGCCTCTGCTAAATCTGATGTGAAGATTATGCCCGAAAGCACATGCTCAGCCTTGTCAGCGCTGCAGTATGCCATTGCTACGAAGTAGTCGATATATCCCATGCATAGACCTAGCGCCCTCGCCAAGCCTGCTTCATCAATATCGTAAAGGGTCACTCGATAACCCGCACAAGCCGCCTTTGTCGCATTAAAGCAGCCCATATTGCCGGCACCAATAAAGCTGATATTGCGAATTTCATTCATCGTGACGCGACACCCAAAATGGCTGAAACATCAACAGCCACTGTCGGCGCGTATCGTCTAACCGGGTCATTTAATAGCCCGAGGTAAACGATCCAATAAGATAAGATTGGTGCTGCCTCGCGCCACCATGGCAGGCAGGTAGGAAAGCACTGGCAGATCAGCAAGCGCATTAACAATGTGGCACTGAGTAGGATTTTGCTCCCAAGTTAAATGCTGCCAATCTAGCTTACCTTGACCAATCTGCACTTCGGTGAGTGTGGTCTCTGAGGGAAATGTAGTCGGTTCCATAACACTATGACCAAATCCACTGATGCCGGGAAAATAGCGCCAACCCATTGGATTATCTTTTCCTTGCGTCGCCTGTTGATAGGCAGCGATCTCCGCGTCACTAGGATCACGCAGAGATCCAACACTCATGTCTAAAATAGAATGGCCAAAGTGGTGGGCCGAGGTATGCCATCGGCCATCATTTTGAGTGTGATCTTCAATATCAGCATAAATTTTGGGAATCCCCTGCAGCTCGCGACCCGTCAGTATTGGATCCGCTAAATTCTCCCACATCACCAGTGTATAGCTCCCCTCTAGGGTCTCCTTCTCGCCCTTAAATACTACCGCTGCGCTGACACCGATCAAGTTATAGCCATGCCCTGCGAGCCAATCGACCTGTTTATTGCGTGCATAGGTGACCGTTACTACAGCATTTTCAGCAACTTCATAGGGTGCGGGAATATAAGCGGCTAATTTTTCTCTATCGGTAAGAAACGGCACCACCATCAGTGTGACATCACGATACCAGCCACTGGATTTAGGGGAAGTCGGGCGCGGCCCAAAGTGGGCCGGCATCATATAACTACCGCCAGAGTCGAGCTTAAACATAACTTGTTAGCCTTTTATTATCTGTAGATCGTAGTTAACCAAAAACGCGTGTTTGTACATCGCTAGAACCACTCGGGCGCCATGGTGTAAGTCGTATCATCTAATGCGAGCAAGAGCTTTGCCCAATTTTCGATCTCTGGCAACTCGAAGCGGAAAAAATAGCGCATGGCATGCAACTTACCCAAATAGAAATTTTCGTCTTCGATGTGCGGCGCAGCATCAAGCCCCTGTTGGGCGACAAATCCTTGTTTAAGCCACATCCACGCGATGACGACACTGCCAAATAGTTCTAGATACCTAACAGAGTTCGCCATCACTAAGTCGATATTCGCCGTATCGATCGCCTTTAGTAAATGCTTGGTAACCGATTCCAGTGTGTCCACCGCAGCTTGTAGCTCATCGGCGTAGCCACTTAAGGCCGGTACAGCATCCGCTAGCACGATTGCCTTTCGTATCTCTGCGAGACATGCCCAATAACCCGAACCATTATTCTGGGACACTTTACGCCCGAGCAAATCAATCGACTGAATACCCGTTGTACCTTCATGAATAGGATTTAAACGATTATCACGATACATCGTTTCAACGGGATTTTCGTTGACGTAACCCGCCCCACCCATCACTTGAATTGCCAAAGAATTAGCTTTGGGACCGTATTCAGACGGCCAGCTTTTGATGATCGGCGTCAGAAAATCTAATAATTGATGTGCTGCCACGCGCGCCACTTGTGTCGGTGCGGTACGCGCGTCATCAGCCAGACAGCTACCCAGCAAACACAATGCATAGGCGCCTTCTGCATAGGCCTTTTGCGCAAGCAGCATACGTCTCACATCCGCGTGCTCGATCAGGCTAGCCGGTGGCGACAAGGGGTCTTTAGTCGAGGGCAACCGACCTTGTGGGCGTTCCCTCGCATAGTCCAGAGAATATTGATAACCGCACAAAGCAGTCAGTGCCGCCATAATCTTACCTAGGGTACGTATAAGTATCTCTAGGCTAACACTGCGGAGAAAATAGACCCTGTCACCTGGGTGACAGTTCAGTCAAACGGCATGATCTCCCGCTCGAGTGCTGCGACATCACGAATCAATAGCCGATCATCGCTATACTTGATCAAGCCCGATTTATCCCATTCCCGAAAAATCTTATTTACCCGCTGACGAGAACCGACAGCCAACTGCGCGAAATCAATCTGACTCGGCTTCGGAGATAGCAACATGCCACCCTCCACTGCTGTACCGCTCTCGTTGACCAACTGCATCAGCCGCCCAGCTACCCTGGCACGCAGCGGGTAGAACGCCATACCAGTCAACAGCACATAAAGCCCGCGGCTCTCTTCCGCATTATGACGAAACAAATTGCGATACAGGGTTGGCCATTGTTGTGCGAGCGCAAGCATCACGTGACGGCTGATCACGACTAATTCAGATGCAACCAAGGTTTTCGCTTCGATCACACGCCCACCGTCATTCACTAGACAGGGTGCCCCTAACCAAGCGCCTGCTTCACAGTCTTTAATAGCAAATTCTTGTCCCTGTGCGCTCGCAATTGCAGTGCGAACGCGCCCAGAGAAAACACCATAGACCGACGTGGTCTGTTCGGCGATCGACCAAACATAGGCATTCGATCCTAAAGCGATGAAAGTAGCTTGCTCAGCCAACACATCCAATAACGCCGTTGGTATTTCTTCAAACCAAGACGACGCTTTTATAAAAGACCGGATTTTTGGTTTGTCTTCCAAAGGCATGCATTCCCCGTGTGGCAACGCCAAATTAAGCGTAATTTTAGCGAAAAATAATGTCGAGTGTCAGCTTGTAAACTTTGAGCGGTATCGGATATCACAACATCGGCATTATCGGCACGTACTTAAGTATCTAAAGATCGCGCTTATCGCATATTTTGAATGACAGACTACGTTATGTGCCTCAGATAAACGCAATAACGCTAGGCTTAGACTTACCAATATTGGCGCATTAGCGCTTCTCTGAGGTCAATATGTGACCCGTGTCACAAAACATTAAGACGCATTCGGATCCTTGCCGAGCCGGTGAGACCGATACATGGAATCTTTGTGACGTTGCTCACAAAAACACAACCTGACGCTGTTGCGCAGTGATAACAAAGAATACCTTAGGCCTCAAGTAAGAGCATTTATGTTTTCGAAATTTGAGGGATTTAGCATGAATATGGCAATATCAACAAGCATGAATATAGCTAACGTCTGCGCGGCAGAGCGTCGCGATAGCGACGACCCTGTTCCTAACAACATGCACCGTCTTCTGAATGATGACCAAAGAATCGCGCTAAATTTAAAACAACAATTCGGTTGGTTTGTTGCTTTTGTGCGTCGCCCTCTATTCCAGCCAATGTCAGTGGTCCTATCAAACCCCGATGGCAGTGACTTTGTGAGTATTGAAGAAGACGGCTCTATGCGACCGTTCTACAACGTGCGTACACGAGATGTTGACTAAGATTCTGCAACGACTAAAGGCCCTCCCCTAAGACCCCGACCTCACCGTCGGGGTTTTTGTTTTTAGCTACAATACCCCTGAGTAGAATCACTACCTGATCAACATTAACCGCGTACCGAGGCAATCTAAGTATGACTAATACTGGCATAGACGGTTGTCCTTTAGGCTGGTTAGCGGTGACTGAGTGTCATGGACGGCTTAGCTGGAGCTTAGATACCACCATAGAGGGTATAGTTGAGCAACTGCCGGACTCGGGTTCCATATTTATAGATATCCCCATTGGCCTGAGTTCCGAGGGCTCTCGCGATTGTGACATTGCCGCTCGCACTCTGCTAGCACCGGCACGTTGCTCGAGTATCTTTCCGGCACCGCTGCGACAATTACTCCGCTGTAACGAATACCAACAGGCCAATGCAGTCAGCCGCAGCCTTCACGGCAAAGGGCTCAGTATACAAAGCTGGAATATCGTCCCTAAAATCCGCGCGGTCGATCGCTACTTACAGCAGCAGCCCGCAACACAGCGACGACTCCGAGAAGCACATCCCGAAGTTGCCTTCCAAGGGATTGCAGGGCGAGCATTAAGCTGGTCAAAGAAAGATCCGAGAGGTTTAGCAGAACGCCTCGCTCTTCTCACGCACAATCATCTCCAGGCGCTAGAATGCTACGAAACAATCGTTAAGGAGACAAAACGCAAGGACGTCGCCAGAGACGATATTGTCGATGCTATGTGTTTGGCATTAATGCCCACTGGTGGACGACAGTTATACACCCTTCCTGAAAGACCGCGTGCTGACACCACCGGCCTGCCCATCGAGATATGTTACTTTGCCTGACCGCTCCAAAGACGTGCCATCGGCGCAGATAGTTTTACTAACACGACCCCGGCCAACATACCTATCAAGCCCCCTACGGCACCTTTGGCCATCGATGCCAAGTTGCCGAGGTTTACCAAGACGCTTGATAGGTAAGCATCCACCGGATGTGCAGCATGCAATAAAATGCCACCTCCGACCAAAAACATCGCCACTGTCCCGACAAACGATAGCGCTTTCATGAGCCAGGGCGCAAATAACAGCAGAAAGCGACCGAGCCAGCGCAATACACTACCATCCAAGCCTGGTCTCTGAAGCTCGGTAAGATGTAATCCTACGTCGTCAATTTTAACAATCACGGCCACCAGGCCGTAGACGCACACGGTCATCAGCGATGCAATTCCGGCTAAAACAATAACTTGAGTTATAAATTCAGCGCTCTCCACAACACCGAGCGTCAACACTATGATCTCAGCCGATAAAATAAAATCCGTTGTGACTGCACCACGAATTTTCTGCTTTTCCATTTTAGCAAGATCAACTTCGAGAACAGACACATGCTGCAGCTGCCACCCCGTTTCATCCGTATTATGACGAGGAGCATTCCAATGAAGCAGCTTCTCTGCTCCCTCAAAACAGAGATACAGTCCCCCGCAGACCAATAGTGGCGTTATCAACCAAGGCGCTATCGCTGAGATCAGCAATGCCATCGGCACTAAAATAAGCTTATTAACAAATGAGCCCTTTGCGACCGCCCAGACAACGGGCAGCTCTCGAGCCGGTCGAACGCCACTCACCTTTTCGGCATTGACCGCCAAATCGTCTCCCAATACGCCAGCCGTCTTATGCGCGGCGACCTTAGTCATGGCGGCGACATCATCAAGAATCGCCGCGATATCATCAAGAAGTACGAGCAAACTACCTATAGCCATCAGTTATGACCCTCTTCTGCGCCGAACTGATGGATGCCGCATTGTAGATTTTGGATGACGAGGCAGTTTCCCCGTCAATAAATATCGATGTATTGATTCTTGCGAACGAATCGCTGATGTTTTTCCAGCTGCTTGCGGTAAGGCGTTTATCTGCGCCGCATCGAGCACCCTAGCTTTAACATTGTCATACCACTGCTGATCAAGTATCGCTTGCAGTGTGGCTTGGTGGTCTTCATCTAAAACGGGACAAAGTACTTCGACGCGATAATCGATATTACGGGTCATCAAGTCTGCAGAACCTATAAAATAACGAGGCTCACCACGATTGTGAAAGACATAAACACGAGGGTGTTCGAGATACCGATCAACAATACTGATCGCCTCTATATTTTCCGAAACCCCCGGCACTCCGGGTAGCAGCGAGCACATACCGCGGATGATAAGTCTTACTTCCACGCCAGACTGACTTGCCTCATAGAGTTTCATTGACAGTTGTCGGTCGACTAAATTATTACACTTCAGAATGATACTGGCGCGATATCCATCTTTTGCATGGCGAATCTCGCGATCGATCAAGCTGATCAATCCAGGTCGAGAGTTATGTGGCGATACCAACAGTAATTTATATTCCTGTCGCAAATAGGTGTACTTCAAAAATTCGAATACATGCGCCACGTCTCGACCGATATCCTGGTTAGCGGTAATGAGCGCAAAATCCGTATAGAGACGAGCGGTTTTTTCGTTGAAATTGCCGGTCCCCACATGACTGTAGTAACGCAGCACGCCGCTCTCATTTCGCTCTATCAGAAACAATTTACTGTGCACCTTGAGACCAGGAATACCAAATATAACTTCGACACCCGCATCAGTTAAGCGCTGAGCCCAGGTTATATTGGCCTGCTCATCGAATCGAGCCGCAAGCTCCACTACCGCCATCACGCGCTTCCCATTGCCGATGGCATTGATCAGCGCATCAACCACTCGTGAGTTTCGCGCCACCCGGTATAGGCAAATTTTGATGGCACTTACATCGGGATCCAGTGCCGCGGTCTTCAATACGTCAACGATGTAATCAAAGGGATGATAGGGATAATACAATAGAACATCTTTTTCAGAGATAGTCTGAAACACACTTGATTGCTCATCGAGAGCTGGAATCCGAATCGTTGATAGCGGCTTAAACTCAAGATACTTATGCCCAGGGTTCGGGAAATCTATAAAATCTTTTGAGTTGTGGTAGCGCGCCCCAGGAATAAGGCTATCGTATTTTCCAAAACCAAACCGATTCCTTAAATAGTTCAACAATCGGTCAGGCATATCCTCATCGTAAACAAAGCGCACTGCATCTGCTCGCTGACGTTGCTTAAGACTCGACTCCATTTTTTCGATGAGGCTCTCGTTAATACCAGCATCAATTTCAAGCTCAGCGTCTCGGGAAAACTTAAAGCAGTAAGCTGCCGCCCGATCGATAGGGAAAACACCTCGGAATACTTCCGGTAAACAGGCCCGGATAATATTATCTAACACAATATAGACTCGGCCCTGACGGCGCTGTCTCTTGGGGATCTCAATAAAACGACCCAATTGTGCTGTCGGCACTTCTAAAACCGCGTACCTGTGTTGATCTCCAGTCTGGAGCTCAACTGCAAGGTACAGTGATTCATCCGCTAAAATAGGGATTTTTTGACCATCATTGAGCACAATAGGTTCTAGCTCTGGTAGTACCTTGCTTCTAAAAAACGACTCTACGAAGGACATTTGCCCAGCATCGAGCTGCGTTTCATTGATGAGGAAGATTTTGCGCCGATGCAATTCGCGCATTAGCTGCTCATAAATGGCTTCGAAATCACTCTGAAGCTCGACGACGCGGTCTTGAATATTCTCAAGCAACGTCTTTGCCTGACTGCGCTGACTACCCTTTGATACGCTAATCAGTCGTCGGACTTCCGCTACTCTTACCCTAAAAAATTCATCGAGATTACTAGAGAAAATGCCGAGGTAACGCACTCGCTGTATCAGCGGCACTTCGGGGTCCTGCGCCTCCTGTAGGACACGAGCATTAAACGAGAGCCAGCTAAGCTCGCGCGGCATAAATAAAGATTCATCTAAGTCGGCCAAGCGTCGCTTGAGCGGGTTTGACATTATTTTCCCCTAGCCATGAGCCTAAGCATATGACCTATCAAAGAATAAACTGGGCATACATTACGGTTTGAGCGTTAAGGTGTCGCTATTGAGTAATTGTAAAACTGATTCCGCCGTATTACCCAACAGTTTTGCCTTAATCCCTTTGCGACCCACTGTGCCCATGACCAATAGTTGAGGTTTCAGTGCATGTACCTCCGAGACAATTGTCTTGGCAACGGGCCCCCTTTTTAATTTAAATATGTCGGGCGACAAACCCGTTGTCGCTGCCAATGCAGCCAACTTTGGTCCCAATTCAGCACGACGTTTGTTTGCGTAACTCTTTGCATCGATAAGACCTAACTCAGTCAGTACGACCGGCACATCTATAACGCATAATACCAGCAGGTCTGCATTAAAGATTTCAGCATAATGACGTGCCTCCAGAATAACGGCGACGTTCAACTTTTGCTTAGCCACGCTGGCGGTATCTAAGTCGACACTCGCCATAATGGTTGCTGACTTCTGCCATTTTTTCTTACCAACGAGTAAAACGGGCACAGGACACTCGCGCAATAGGTGCCAGTCCGTCGGTGTATGGCCTAGCGACTTCGATGGGTGCCGCGACTTAACTAACGCTACGTAATCCGACGTCACCCGCTTTAGGATCGATGTGTGGATATCTTCAGACCACACCACTTGGTACTTTATAGGGCTCTCATCACCCGCATATTTTGCGATACGTTTGGCAATGGTTGTTTTACGCTCATCGAGCAATTGCTTTTTGATCTTTGCCGCCGTGGCTGAATCGACCTTTAAACGCCTGATATCTGCCCAAGTAAATGCTAACACCTCGGGCTGGAGGTCCATTTCCTTCGCTAATGCCAAGCCGCGTGGAATAGCTGCGCAGGTATCTTCTATATCAGCGATGATCAACAACTTATTCATAAATACTCCGTGCATATCGGTGTGGTAAGTATAAATTTTTTAATGCGAGTCCGCATCCACGCTAGCGCTATCCAAAACCGAATAGGCTGCAAGTCACAGTGAGCGCTTTTGCGCGCAAATAAAATCTTTTATTAAGCTGGCGCACTGCATCGGCTCTTCAAGCGGTATTAAATGACCCCCCGATAAAACATGTAGTGATAACTGTTTAACCGTCCGCCGCCACCTGTTAAGAACCTGAGCACTCAGTACGTCACTGTCACTGCCCGCTATGCCCAGCATCGGCGGCTTTAACATCCTGAGAATTGACCAAACAGATGGCGCCGATCGATAGACACAGGCCTCCCATTCACCTGACCACCGCAATGTAACTTCTTGTCCTCGTGACGCATGATGTCCGGCGTGAACATAATCTAACAACGCGGCATCGGACAGCCGCTGAAAAACGTGTTTACCGCGATAAAAATCAAAAGCGGCTTCATAGCTTTCAAATGTATGGGGTCTTCCTATCGCTCGTTTCACGATCGGCATACTGCTGCGAGCAAATACACTCAGTAGACGTCCAGCCCAAATCCAGCGGCGTGGCAAAAGCACCGGATCTATAGCGATCAGCCCAAGGACTAGATCTGGCCGTTGTTTTGCCAGCAACAGGCTGGTCACCGCACCCATAGAATGGCCGAGTAACCACACAGGCCCTTTGCTCGCTTGATCCAACGTTTTAATAAGGTCATTTGCGTAGTTCTGCCACTTGAGCGTCTGTGGCGCTGTCCCGCCGACCCAGAGAGGTCGATGCTCTACCGTGTAGACCTCTGCCCAGTCCGATAATGCCTTAAGCAAAAGCCGATAGCTCTCCGGTGGAAATCCATTGGCATGTACAAACACAATCGTCGGTGGTTCGCTAAGCTCATGTCCTGTATCAGAAGTATCAAAGCGATTGAGCGTTTGCATGAGCGGACTCGCGATCTGGGCATGAAAATAACCCTAAAAATTACTGTGGTTTGTAGCGGGGCAGCCACAGGACGTTGATGGTCTCATGCCTTCGCCTTAAGGTCACTCCTCTGGTGACCTCATCGGGTAGATCAGCTCGGCAGTGATCGCGATTTTGGTGCGTTGCGGCGCTACGTTAGGTTAGTTAAACGGCCGCGATAAAACCTGCCGGGTAATTCCAGTCCCACGGCCACTCACAAATGATAGGTACCTCGCAGTGCTATCATAAATCCTAAAATCTTGAAAACGGCGCTTCACGACAAGTGTCTATCCGCGTCTGAATTTGACAGTATGCCTGCACGGGTGCCCACTGCGTATCTTTGTGATAAGTTTTTAATTTAGGACGACTGCATGCCCAACAGACTTAAAGCAATACTGAGCACGCTGGTGTTATTCGCACCGTCTATCAGCGTGCTAAGCGCCGACACTTTCGATCTGGTTATTCAATCGGGCCGTGTGCTCGATCCAGAGACCCCGCCGGATGCACAGCACGATATCGGTATTCGTGGGGCGCGTATTGTCACTATTGGCGAAACGCCATTGACCGGCAATCAGATCATTGACGCTCGTGGAAACGTCGTCAGTCCAGGTTTTATCGATATTCACAGTCACTCCCCTACACTGCTCGGACAGCATCGCAGCCTCCACGATGGCATGACGAGTCAGTTAGAACTTGGCATGGGCGCCTGGCCTGTCAAGGCCTATGGTGACCCCTTCACAGGTAGCGCGCAGATCAATTTTAGTGCCTCAGTTTCCCATACCTCCGTTCGTATTAAGGTCATTGAGCATTTGGATCAACCTTACGCATTTGTGGGTCAAAAGATAGCGATATCGATTACACCGATGTGCAATGGGTTTCCACCGGCGAGTGGCTTACAGAGTATAGCTGGCATCAATACCAAAAAACGATGCCTTATGGCAGGGTGAATCATCACTATGTCAAAGCGTCATAGATCGAGCGAGCGCTCAAATGGCCCGACAAGTTTTATCATAGTGCATTTTTAAAACAACGCTCGAGAATAGATTATGGATATAATCTGTTTACTACAAAACAAGTAAAGCGTTAGGATCATAAATTTTATGTTCCTAACGATGAACTACATTACATTACAAAAAATACGGAGAAACTTGGCATGAACCAGACTCTAATTGAAACTGGGCATACCCTCCTAATAATCATATAAAAACAAAGATAAAAATAGATCTAAAACATCAAAAAATGAGGAGTGGAAAATGGTTAAGATCATAACATACGGTACATTTGACACATTTCATTATGGTCACCTAGAACTACTAAGAAAATCAAAAGCATTGGGAGATTTCCTAGTAGTTGCAGTGTCAACTGATGAGTTTAATCAACTCAAAGGAAAACAATGCAAGTTTACTTACGAAACAAGAAAATCGTGGATCGAGTCTTTACGCTTTGTTGATATTGTCATCCCTGAAGAAAATTGGGATCAAAAAACCAATGACATTGAAAAATATAATATAGATATTTTAACTATGGGCGATGATTGGAAAGGGAAATTCGATTACCTACAGTGCAGATGTATATATTTTCCACGTTCCCATGGAATTTCCTCAACTCAAATAAAACATTTAAAATGAAATCACTTATTATTACCTTAAGAAAAATATCCGAATCTAAAAATACAGCCAAATAAATGATAGGACCGTTAAAGAATTTTGGGTTTGATGTAATTATTTTCGAAGGAACTTACGGAACTGATGCTGTGAAATACTAGCAAAGAATGAAGGCAGAACACTGCACCCGATAGATCAAGAAGGAAACCCAACCACCCATACAGTTCGAACTACAGGCCCGGGAGCAATGGGATGCTTTTATAGCCATTATCGGTTGTGGCAACAATGTGCAGATTTGAATGAACCGATTTGGATTTTTTAGGGGGATGTAGTATTTGTCCGACCTTATTATCCAGTTGTATTTGATGAAGTATTAATAACAGTGTTGGGGTCATGGAAACGCATATATGAAAGAGACGTTTATATTGGACCTAAAATCTCTCCAACCTCGGAACACTTTCCGGGTCCTTGTTTGCCAAGCACCCCCGGTTATGCAATCACCCCCATCGCCGCAGCTACACTGCTAGCTGAATTTTCAAATACATATACTGCATCTGATTGTGCAGTTCGATCATCTATTGTAGATATTAAAATTCACAGCCATTAAATGGGCTATGCACTTACTCAAGAGAACGGAAAAATTTTTAACAACCAATTCAATTTCTTGGGAAAAATGAAAGCATTTATAATGTCCTTAAGTTGTATTGAATCTTCAACTATATCTGCAAAATCAGTAATGCGTAAATTAAAAGAATACAAATTTAATGTTGAACTTTTCGAAGGAAAAAATCTCGACCACGATGGTATCGAGCGATACACTGCCCGCGCTATATTTAGATATTAAAACCAATCCAAATATTGCGGGTACTTTCTCAAGACTGCCTGGGCATTACGTTCGCAATCGCAAGATACTCTCACTCCCCGATGCACTCAGGCGTATTACGCTGCTGCCAGCGCCGTGGCTCAAGCGAGCTTCTCCGGCATTTCAAAACAAAGGTCGATTGCAGATCGGCGCTGACGCAGACGTCGTAGTTTTTGATCCTGACCTGATTGCGACCGCGGCAACCTATGGAGACCCCTATCAAAAATCGATAGCCGTGAGTTGGGTGATCATAGGCGGTGCGGTGGTGATTGAAAACGGGCAGCGACTCGAGGGTCGCTACCCCGGGCGACGGTTAATTGCTCCAAATACACACTAAAGCTTTGCGAATTCGCGATTGAGATCGTACTGGCGAGAGGTCACATAGCGCTCCATCGCCTCCACACGCCGCAGCGCACCATCAAGTCGCTCTTTGGCTTTACGCACGCGCTCAGCGGGCGCATCTGAATAACGAAATACTGCGCGTGGACGGTATTGACGAACGTTTTCGTCGTATTCCATTTCAACATCTTCATCATGCCTGCCTTTTATCTCTGCCGCATCCCAACGTGTTGGTTGGGGTGCTAGCAGCATCCAGGCGGCGACATAACTCCAAAATGCCAATGATCCTGTAAAAATGAGCAGAGCAACGGCTGCCAGGCGGGTCATCCAGAACGGTAGGCCCCAGTGATCAGCCAGTCCAGAACACACGCCACCAATCCAACCTTGCGAACGATTTCGATACAACCCCATTCCCCAGCCACGACGGCGTCGCGACACAAACCCTTCACGCTTATCACTGCGCATAAATACTACTCCTTGTGCTGTGGCTTCTATTGTTAGTCGTGCTGTGCATCAGTTGATGAATTGTGGCGCCAGCTCGAATGATCAGCATCTAAGATCGACTCGAGCGAACCAATGCGATCGTTCAGCTTATCAACGGTCGCAAGCATCTCATCCAAAGCCTGGCGATCATCATCGCTCAAACTCCGGCTAGAGCGATTAAGACTGCGGTAATGCATGGTGATCCAGATAGGCGCAACTATTACTATAAATAGGATCATTGGCACAAACAGCATTTCAGTGATATTCATTGTCGTTCCTTAACTCGTCAGCGCGAACGTTTAGTGTAATCAGCCTTCCCTGGCCTTTCATCTCATTCCTTTGAATCTTTACTCGACTCGTTGGCAGGTGTCGCAGGTTGCATCGATGCTTTTAAGCGCTCAAGTTCCTGTGACAGCCACTCATCTTGATGCAGCGCATCAATTTCATCTGTTAGGCCTGAAGAGATGTCACGACCCATATCCATCGCATCCAGCTCTCCTTCAAGATTATCCATCTGACGCTCAAAGCGTTCGAACTTATTAAACGCAGCATCAAGCTCTCCGCGATGTACTTGACGTTTGATCTTAAGGCGTGATTCGACGGTTTTTGAGCGCATCAACATCGCCTTCTGCTTTGATTTGGCATCATCAAGCTTGCTTTGCAACTGACTGACTTCTTCATTGAGTTGCGCGATATGCTCGTCAGTCGCCATTAATTCATGTTCGACTTCCGCTAACTCTTCCTCAATAGAACGCCGCTCTTGTAAAGCTGCTCGAGCAAGATCTTCGCGTCCCTTTGAGATAGCTAGCTTCGCCTTATCTTCCCAGTTCTGCGCTTCCTGCCCTACCTGGGAATAACGGCGTGCTGCGGTTTTTCGGTCGGCCAACACCCGTGCGGAGGCGCTGCGCACCTCAACTAAGGTGTCTTCCATTTCTTGGATAATCAATCGAATCATTTTTTCCGGATCTTCCGCACTATCAAGCAGGGCGTTGATGTTGGAATTAATAATGTCGGACATGCGTGAAAAGATACCCATTGTATATCTCCGTTTAGTGAGCGGCGCGGGATTGACCGGGTGCGTTTATCGCGCCACCAGCCCAGTAAGTAAATTCGACACCTACGGTGACGAATGAGAATGTCGCGATTCCAGCGGTGAGGCCTGCGAATGTAGCGATCACACTGCTGATAAAAATCACTGCGATATAGATTAGAAAACGTTGGTCGATTACGTCCATGTGTCAGCTCCTTTGGGATTTCCGTTCCCTTCGGCGAACCGGTCAGCCCGGCACCTTCACAAGGTATATATCAAGTGTCATGCCAGATTTTTTTTGACTAATAAAAACAAGCTGTTATCGATGATTGTGGCTTTTAGACAATAACCATTACTGTCGTTAAAGAAATTAATTACCTTAATATTGCGTTTTATTTACCTTGTTAAGGTATTATTAGCTCATGAAATCCATCTCTCAGAATATGATTGGTCAATCAGCCGCATTAGCTGCAGCGCTTGATCACCTCTCGTCACTGGCGAGTATCGACCGACCAATATTAGTGCTTGGCGAACGTGGTACCGGCAAAGAGTTAGCGGCCGAACGCTTACATTTCCTGTCTCCTCGCTGGTCCCAATCCTTTGTCAAAGTAAATTGCGCCGCCATTACTGAGTCCCTCCTCGAGTCCGAGCTCTTTGGTCATGAGGCTGGCGCCTTTACCGGCGCCACGAGAATGCATGTGGGGCATTTTGAGCGCGCCGATCGCGGCACCCTATTTCTCGATGAACTCGCCAGCATGTCGCTGCGACTGCAAGAAAAACTGTTACGGCTGATTGAATACGGTGAATTCGAGCGCGTGGGCGGCCAGAAAACATTATCTGTCGATGTGCGCATGATCGCCGCCACTAACGCGGATTTGCGCCAGATGGCGGATCTCGGCAAATTTCGCTGGGATTTACTGGACCGGCTCGCATTTGATGTCGTTCGCCTTCCACCGCTCCGCGAGCGACCAGAAGATATCCTTGACCTGGCCAATTATTTCGCCATCAAACTGATTTCAGAATTAGGTTGGGTGGTGTTTCCAGGATTCAGCCGCCAGGCGCTATACGAATTAGAGCATCATAGCTGGCAAGGTAATGTCCGGGAATTAAGAAATGTCGTGGAACGTTCAATCTATCGCTGGGGACGGCAGAGTAACCCTGTCAATAAAATCATTATCGATCCGTTCGCGATGTCTGGTGAGACAAGCACTTTGGCAAGTAATCCGGATAAAGCTAACGACACTGAGGCTGCTCATTTTACCGCGCAAATACCCTTATCCGGCTCGGCCGGCCCGGCGATAAGCCAAACCAAACTGCCGATAGACCTCAATAAAATCCTAGCCAATACCGAACGCGTATGGCTCGAAGAGGCACTCGTACAGGGCCAGCAACAACAGAAAGAAGCCGCCGAGTTACTTGGCTTAAGTTACAACCAGATCCGAGGTCTTATGCGTAAACATGGTCTGCGTACACGCCCGGCGCGCAGATCGTAACACTATCCCAGCCTATCGACTCGCGTTAAACTCCCTCGGTGCTGTTACCGCCACGCCCCCATTTCTTGAGGTTTTTATGACATTATCTATCAATGATCCCGCGCTGCTGCGAATCCGCGCCTACATCAATGGCGAATGGGTAGACGCCGACAGTGGTGCAACACTGGCGATCACTAATCCAGCAACAGGTGATGTATTAGCTGAAGTTGCGAAAGTTGGCGCCAGTGAAACAAAACGGGCGATTGAGGCAGCTAACGCCGCATTACCCGCTTGGCGCGCACTGTCAGCAAAAGCCCGCGCACAAGCACTCAGACGCTGGTTCGAATTGATGATGAAACATCAAGAAGACTTGGCGATCATCATGACGGCCGAACAAGGTAAGACGCTTGCCGAGTCACGGGGCGAAATTGCCTACGGCGCTGCATTTGTTGAATGGTTTGGTGAGCAGGCGAAGCGTATTGATGGCGACATTATTCCGGGGCCTAGTCCGGACAAACGTATCCTCTGCATTAAACAGCCTGTCGGTGTGGTGGCGGCTATTACACCCTGGAACTTCCCCAATGCCATGATTGCCCGCAAAGCCGCACCAGCCCTTGCAGCAGGCTGCACTATCGTCATTAAACCTGCCAGCGAAACACCATTATCAGCACTGGCAATGGCGGAATTAGCGCATCGCGCTGGCATTCCTGCCGGTGTACTGAATATAGTCTGCGGCAGTGCTGCCGAGATAGGTGGCGAGATAACACGGAACCCGACCGTGCGTAAATTGACGTTCACAGGTTCAACACCCGTCGGCAAGATGCTCGAAGCGCAGTGTGCAGAGACGATGAAGAAAACTTCAATGGAACTCGGTGGCAACGCGCCATTTATCGTGTTTGATGACGCCGATATCGATGCCGCGGTTCAGGGCGCCATGATTTCTAAATTTCGCAATAGCGGCCAGACCTGTGTGTGCTCAAACAGACTGTTGATTCAAAGTGGTATATACGACGCTTTTGTTGAGAAACTCATCGCCGCTACCGCTGCGCTCAAAGTAGGCAACGGCATGGATGACGGCATTGATATGGGTCCGCTGATTAATGCCAAAGCAGTTAATGATGTCGAAGATCTTGTCCAGCGTTCGATTGCCGCCGGCGCGCAAGTCGCCTTTGGTGCATCGCGTAATGAGATGGGTCCCTGCTTTTATAACCCGACGGTATTGACCGAAGTCACTTCTGACATGGCGGTATTTCGCCATGAAATTTTTGGTCCAGTAGCACCCGTGGTGCGCTTTGAAACCGAAGAAGAGGCCATCGCTATAGCGAATGACACCGAGTTCGGCTTAGCCTCATATTTCTATACGCGTGATATCGGTAGAGTTTGGCGAGTCTCAGAGGCGCTGGAATACGGTATCGTCGGGGTTAACGAGGGCATCATTTCGAACGAGATGGCACCTTTTGGTGGCGTCAAAGAATCAGGGTCCGGTCGCGAGGGTTCAAAATACGGTATCGATGATTACCTAGAGATTAAGTACATTCTAATGGGTGGTTTAGATCGGTAGCAGAAAAGCAACTAGATGCATTACCAGATCAAAAATAGCTCTTGCCGGCGCTCCAAGGCACTATGAATGCCGCTTGTACGCTTTGTTGAGGCTGTAAATCGGCGCAATCAAATACCAAATTCTCAAAGCTCAGTAACTAAATCAAACCTTGAGCATGCACATAGGCCAGGGTGTCATCTAAAGCGCCCGCGAGCATATCGATAATTTCATCAACATGATGTGTTTCGATGATGAGCGGTGGACACAATGCAACCCGATTGCCCCCTAAAGGACGTGCAATCAAGCCTCTCGATTCTGCCGCTTTGACGCAAAAACCACCTACAGCCATACCGTCGAAAGGTCGCTTAGTCGCCTTATCAGCGACTAACTCCAGCGCACCGATCATCCCTACACCACTAACCTCACCCACCAAGGGATGGTCCGCGAAGCGGGCTAACTGCTGCTGCATATAATCGCCCACACGTGCCGCATGTTCGAAGATATTGTCGCGCTGATAGATATCCAGTACCTTTGATGCCACCGCACAACCGACCGGATGACCACTGTAGGTGTAGCCATGCCCAAAGACGCCGAGCTCAGCGGCAGGTTGAGCAATCGCGTCGGCAATATCCCCCGACACAATCGCAGCACTAATCGGAATATAGGCCGATGACAGCGCTTTGGCGCAGGCCATCATTTTGGGCTTCATGCCGTATTTATTCGCGCCAAAATCGGTGCCTAGACGCCCGAATCCACAAATTACCTCGTCATCCCAGAGCATAATATCGTACTTGGCGAGCACCGCTTGGATGGCGTCGAAATAGCCATCAGGGGGCACGATAACGCCGCCAGCACCATTCACCGGCTCTGCTATCATCGCGGCGATCGTGTCGGGACCCTCGGCGATGATGAGCGACTCGAGCTCGGCAGCGCGCCTTGCGACAAATTCCGACTCGCTTTCGCCGGGCAACGCACAGCGGTAAAAGTGCGGCGCACCGGTGCGTAATACGCCCAACGCCTCAAAGGGTAGCGAGAAATGGGTATGATTAGTGGGCAAACCTGTCAGTGCAGCCGACGCCATCGTGACGCCGTGATAACCCTTATCCCGAGCAATAATTTTCACGCGTTCGGGCCGTCCGGTAGCCGTCGCGTAGTAGCGAACTAACTTCATCAAGGTATCGTTGGCATCAGAGCCCGAATTACCCAAAAAAATACGGGCATCATCAATGGGCACCATAGCCGCTAACTTGTCGGCAAGCTCCATCGCCGCCGGATGGGTTTTGCCGCCAAACATGTGGCTAAAACTCAACGCCCGCATCTGCGCAGTAGCCGCCTCGATAATCTCTTCGTTGCCATAACCCAGAGCGGTACACCAAAGCCCCGCCATACCCTCTAGATAGCGCTTGCCGTTGCTATCGTAAATATAGGGCCCCTCGCCGCGAGTAACGATCATTTGCTCTGAGGCATGCGGATTTGTACTGGGGTAAAGCATCGCGGTCATAATGACGTCCTAAATTGTGATGTTGGCCTAAACATTAGTGTTATTAAACGCTGCGCCGAATGGTTCGCCAATCCCCCCGCTGGGGGTAGTTGCAAGACATTAAATCGGCATGGCACCCTAGCCGATAACACGCCACGTATTAATGGCTTTTGGTCTTCTCCTTAGCGCAGCGGGCACAACGATAACGGGTAATCAACGCACCGCCGTGAACCGCAAAGGGGTCTGTTTTCACTACTTGCCACTTATGGTGACCATTTCGACACAGCGTTGTATCTGTGGGCTTGGCGGGTTTGCGTCGGTTAAATGGCAACACATCAGCCATCGGACTTTCCTTGGAACTCGCCCTCTAAGCCTCTGGGAAACTGCGCGCGCGCCACAGCACTTTGCCAGGCGTCAATGCGTCTTTGTCGTTTAGTCGCCGTCAAAATAACGCTAAATTCTCGCTCTACCTGCCAAATTTTGGCGATCTCTTCAGTCGTTGACCACAGGCCTACACCGAGCCCAGCGAGAAAACAGGCGCCCGCAGCCGTGGTTTCAATAACCCGAGGACGAAAGAGCTTGCGTCCCAAATAATCTGCTTGTAGCTGCATCAGCAAATTATTCGCCGCCGCACCTCCATCGACCTTAAGTGCTTTCATCCGACTGCCTAAATCCGACTCCATCGCACGCAGAATATCAGCATTTTGTAGCGCCATAGCGTCGAGTGTCGCTCTCGCGATGTGGGCCTTGCTGGTACCTCGAGTCAAGCCGGACAAAAGCCCTCGTGCCTCAGGGTCCCAGTAAGGCGCACCGAGCCCAGTGAATGCAGGAACAAACTCCACACCTCCGCTATGGTCAACTGATGCGGCCAATGCCTCAATATCCGATGCCGATTTGATCACGCCTAATTGATCGCGAAGCCATTGTACGGCGGCACCACAGATAAAGGCGCCGCCCTCAAGCGCATACGTCAAGGGTCCTCCCTGCTTGAGCTGCCAGGCAACAGTTGTGAGCAGTCCTGAGCGCGATGTCATCGGCTGTGTGCCGGTATTCATCAAAATAAAGGAGCCTGTGCCAAAGGTGCACTTCGCTTCTCCTGGTCGATAACACGCCTGCCCAAAAAGTGCGGACTGCTGATCGCCGGCTATACCGGAGATCGGTATACCATCACGCAAGCCAGGAATGCCTTTAGTGCGGCCAAGTAAACCGCTCGAGGGGCCTAATTCAGGCAGGATATGCCGGGGCACCCCAAACAGATTAAGGAGATCCTCATCCCAATCTCCAGAATGAATATTCATCAAAGAGGTGCGAGAGGCGTTGGATGCATCGGTCGCATGAACGGCACCACCTGTTAAGCGCCACAGTAGGAAGCTATCGATTGTTCCCACCGCCACTCTACCCTGCTTGAGCTTCTTAGCGATCCCAGCGGTGTTGTTGAGTAACCAACCAAACTTAGTCGCCGAAAAATAAGGGTCGAGTACAAGGCCCGTGCGCTCTTTTACCAGCGCCTCATGACCTTTTTGCTTCAGTGCCTCGCAAATATCGGTAGTTCTCCGACACTGCCAAACAATCGCGTTATTCAGCGCCATTCCTGTGCTGCGATCCCAGATCAGTGCGGTTTCACGTTGGTTTGTGATGCCTATGGCAACAATATCAGCGGCTTTTGCAACACGTTTGCGCAGTAGACTGCGAATACCCACTATGACCGATTGCCAGATTGCCTCTGGATCGTGTTCGACCCAACCGGGTTGCACATAAATTTGTGGGAACTCGTTGTTAACACTACCTAACAGGCGACCACGATCATCCATGAGTGCAACGGTGGTGCCCGTTGTTCCCTGATCAACCGCAAGAATCACGCCACTCATGCTCACTCCTCGTTAGGCTACCTATTAATTATCGCACCGCGGATAAAAGGTTCAACCCGCGCAATCATTTAATGACTAAAACGGAAAAGCGCCCCGAGGGGCGCTATAGACTTTATGCGGCGGGGGCGTAACCCTCGATCGCCTTGAGTTCTAAATAATCAGTGAAGCCATGCGCACCCCATTCGCGCCCGTTACCTGATTGCTTGTAACCACCGAAAGGCACGTCCACACCCGCCGAAGCGCCATTGATGTGGATATTACCTGCGCGAACTTTTGCCGCTACTCTGCGGGCATGTTCAATATTATTTCCTTGGACATAACCCGCCAGACCGTAAGGCGTATCGTTGGCAATCGCGATCGCCTCTTCTTCAGTATCGTAAGGAATCATAGTCAGGACGGGACCAAAAATCTCTTCCCGCGCGATAGTCATCTGATTGTTCGCCTCAGAGAATACCGTAGGGCGGACGTAGTATCCCTGCTCAATACCCTCCGGCAATCCAAGACCACCGCAGACTAGCTTAGCGCCTTCTTTAATACCGACATCGATCAAACCCTGGATTTTATCCCATTGCACTCTCGAAACCACCGGACCCATGGTGGTACCGGGATCGGTGGTCGCACCCATCACAACGGTGCTTGCCGCCTTGGCTGCAATCGCTTCTGCATCCGCTAACATAGCGCGCGGCACTAGCATACGCGATGGTGCGTTACACGACTGGCCTGTGTTGTGACACATATGCAGCACACCGCGCATAACGGCCGCCTCAAGATCGACATCCGCCAAAATAATGTTCGGTGACTTACCACCCAATTCTTGAGTCACGCGTTTCACTGAAGGTGCGGCATTTTGCGCCACCAGCGTACCGGCGCGCGTAGACCCAGTAAATGACATCATATCTACGTCCGGATGAACCGACATCGCGGTACCCACCGTTGGGCCATCGCCATTAACGAGGTTAAAGACGCCCGCGGGAACGCCGGCTTCATGCATAATTTCAGCGAAAACCACCGAAGAAAGCGGTGCCACCTCACTGGGTTTGAGCACCATAGTACATCCCACAGCAATGGCCGGAGCAACCTTGCACGCCACTTGGTTCAGCGGCCAGTTCCAAGGTGTGATCAAGCCGCAAACGCCAATCGGTTCTTTGACTACCCGGTGAGCACCTAAATCTTCTTCAAAGCGGAAATCTTTTAGGACTTTGATCGCCTCAACAATATGTCCAAGACCTGCATACGCCTGCGCAGTCGATGCCAAACTAATGGGCGCACCCATCTCTGAACGAATGGCCTCTGCAACATCAGCGAGTCGCGTTTTGTAAACGGCGACTATTTTCTCTAGCAAGGCAATCCGCTCGGCGACCGAAGTCTGGCTAAATGTTTCGAATGCTTTCTTTGCAGCCGCTACCGCGTTATCGACATCCGCCGCCCCGCCCATAGAAATCTGCGCACAGACCTGCTCGGTTGCCGGATCGATCACGTCACAAGATTTCGCCTCAATGGGATCGACCCATTCACCGTTGATGTAAAACTGCATGTATTTGCGCATAAAAACCTCTTTGTGTGGAGAGTTGATCATTTTCCTTTCAAATTTCACCGCCGATTACTTTTCGGGGGTGTGTACCATCTGAATATCCCATGAACGGTGGATGAATAGAATACCCCAAAAGCGACTGAACGCGCTCCGGCAAACGCCTAACCACTGCTTTTGGCACGGCCAAAAGCATTGACTCTAGTGGACGCGCCCAACCCGCACAGTACTGTGGCGTCACTATTAAGCGTGCCGTATCGGACCGATTAGCACCACCACGATGCCATAAATCACTGCGGGCGATCATCAGCGCACCGGCTGGCATAGTAGCTTTGTGGGCATCATTGCGGTATCCCGAATCGGCATAAGAATCGGGCTCACTGTGGTCGGCAAAGTCTTGATCTTGTAAAAGCCCGGCGAACGACTCTTCTACCCACCGATGACTACCCGCCAGTACCTCGGTCGCACCATTACGGGTGGTGGTGTCATCGAGCGCCCAAAACGTCGAGATCCCGAAGACACCATGCGGTCGTGGCACATTTATATGACCATCGTCGCTGTGCCAAGGCTGAGCGCTTTCTCCGGGCAGTAAATTGATCGCCAAACAGGCTGACAACAAGCAGCTTGCGCCCAAATAGTATTCGGCAAAAGCCAGTGCCAATGGGTGCGCTATCAGTTCGGCAAATATCGGATTCTTAGCCAGCATCGCATAAACGCGATTCGTCCGCGTACCCTCGAAAACGTTTCTACCCCGTGGTCCTCGATTAATCCAAGGGATGAGTGCTTCGCGCTGACGAACAATGTCTTGTGCCCCGAGCACCTGTTCGACAATTAAATAGCCCTGGATGTCAATCTGAGCAAGCCACTGCAGTGCGCCCGATCGATCAATCCACGGCGCAACCGCTAGGACAAACCGTTCCTGGAGCGCAGATTTATTCTCATTGTGAACAACAGACATTAAGAGACCTTTTGTTTAAGCACAGGTTTTTGGTCATACTCGCTGACTGAAAAACATACCGAGGATTCAAACGTGCATCAAGCCATAGATAACGATGAAATGACACTGTTCCGAGATATGGCGCGGCGCGCGTTTGAGAAAGAGATCGCACCTTTTTACGCGTCATGGGAAAAAGACCATATGGTGCCGCGCTCACTTTGGAACACACTCGGTGGGGCCGGATTGCTCTGCCCAGACGTCGATGAAGTTTACGGTGGTGCAGGTACGACAGCCCACGTCACGCTAGCGATGATTGAAGAACTGTCTTACATGGGATTCGGTGGCTATGCCTCCGGATATGGGATTCATTCGAATATCGTTGCGCCCTATCTATCACGGCACGGAACCGATGCGCAAAAAGCGCAATGGCTGCCGAAAATGGTGACCGGTGAATGCGTTGGGGCACTGGCGATGACTGAGCCGGGTGCAGGCTCTGATGTACAAGGTATTCGCACCAATGCCGTTCGTGATGGCGATGAATGGATTCTGAATGGGTCTAAGATCTTTATTACCAACGGTATTCATGCCGACCTTGTCATTGTGGCGGCTATTACTGATCCGGGCAAAGGCGCCAAGGGCACATCCCTCTTCTTGGTAGATGCCCACGCTCCAGGTTTTGAGAAATCGAAGAAAATTGAGAAGATCGGCCAGCATGCGTCTGACACCGCGCTGCTCTTCTTCACCGATATGCGAATACCTGCAGATGCGCTTCTGGGCGAGGTCAATAAAGGCTTCGCTATCTTAATGGACGAGCTCCCCCGCGAACGTTTAGGGATCGCCGCACAAGCGGTCGCCGCATCGGAGGGCGCGCTAGATATCACCGTTAACTATGTTATGGAGCGAGAGGCCTTTGGAAAAAAGATAGGGCAGTTCCAAAACACACGCTTTAAGCTCGCTGAAGTGAAGACTGACATCGCAGTGAATCGTGCTTTCTATGAAAAATGCGCCCATAAATACGCGCACGAAAACTTAGGCCCTGATGAGGCGGCGATGCTGAAACTTGCCTCCTGCGAAATGCAGTGTCGGGTCGCTGACCAATGCCTACAATTATTTGGCGGCTATGGTTACACCACCGAATATCCAATTTCTCGCTTTTACGTGGACGCACGTATTCAAACCATTTACGGCGGCTCTTCAGAGATCATGCGCGAGCTAGTCGCGCGCTCGATCCTCGGCCGTTAACCACACAAGCTGTTACATTGGACTGCCGTGCCATTGGCGGATGGCGATTCATTTTCCGGACCTGATTATGAAAACTTTAACTTTTGTCTTTAGTGCACTACTGATCATCCCCCTCATCAGCTGGTCAGCGGACGCAGATATGGCCGTAGATCGCGTTATTGCCGCGCACTGGGCCTGGCAGCTAGAGCAACGCCCCGAATGGCGGCTCGACTACGGTGATCGCTCGGGTAACGCCCTATGGACTGACGCCAGCCTCGACGCGCTGGCTGCACGCCAGCAGGCTCGAGATCGTTTTGTGCGACAGCTAAGCGCTATTGAGCCGGCGACATTGAGCGCCGATGCCACACTCAATCGCAGCATGCTGTTACGCGAAATTCGCGATGATATGGCAGCGCATGAGCTGGGCCTCAATCTGATGTCCATCAATATGCGCAGCGGCCCCCAGCATCGATACGGTATGGTCGAGTATCTACCTTTTGATACCACCCAAGATTATGAAGACTGGCTGACACGCTTGGAAAGCCTTCCAACGCAGTTAGCCCAGTACCAAGCGCAGTTAGCCGAAGGCATTGCGCGACAACGCACACAAGCACGCATCGTCATGGCACGTGTGCCCGATCAGATTGATCGGGTGATAACAGACGACCCCGAGCAGAGTCCTTTCTGGCAACCATTTGCCACGATACCCGATAGTATTAGTGCGGCAACCCAGACAGCGATTCGTGACCGCGCGCGTGCGATTATTCAAGAACAACTCAATCCCGCATACGCAGAATTTAAATCGTTCATGGTTGGCCACTACCTCCCCGCTTGCCGGGAAGCTCCGGGCATAGGTAGCTTGCCTGGTGGCAAAGATATTTATCGGGAGTTAGTTAAGCAGTTTACCACCACTGACTTATCACCCGAACAGGTCCATGAGATTGGGCTTAGAGAGGTGGCGCGTATCCGCAGCGAGATGATGGAGATTATTGATGAGGTTGGCTTTGAGGGTGATCTGCAGGCGTTTAACAATTTCCTGAGAAGCGATCCGCAATTCTACTACAGTGATGCAGACACTTTGCTCACCGCCTATCAGGCAATCAGCAAACGAATTGACCCAGAACTGGTCAAGCTATTTGGGAAAATACCGCGCATGCCCTATGGCGTACGTGCAATTCCAGACGAGATCGCACCTGATACCACTACCGCCTATTACATGGGGCCCGCTGCCGACGGTAGTCGCGCGGGCCTCTATTACGTGAACTTATATCGACCTGAGGTTCGACCTAAGTACGAAATGGAGGTGCTGAGTGTCCACGAAGCCGTCCCAGGCCATCACCTGCAAATTGCACTCGCTCAAGAGCTCACCGACCTGCCTAATTTCCGGCGAGATAGCAATGTCACCGCCTTTGTGGAGGGCTGGGGCTTGTATTCAGAGCGACTGGGATACGACCTAGGTCTGTATCAGGACCCCTATTCCCGCTACGGACAACTAATTTACGACATGTGGCGTGCTGTGCGACTGGTGGTCGATACTGGCATTCATTATTTTGGCTGGGAACGCCAGCGGGCCATCGATTATTTCCTCGCCAATGCGGCAAAAACCGAAGCCGATATTATCAACGAGATAGATCGCTACATCGGCTGGCCGGGTCAAGCCCTAGCCTACAAAATAGGTCAAATGAAGATGCTCGAGTTGCGTTCCGAAGCAGAAGCTGCGCTGGGGGAGAACTTCGATATCCGAGCCTTTCACGATACCTTACTCGGTGCTGGGGCGATACCGCTTGATGCCTTAGAAGCGCGTATGGACAAGTGGTTATCCGAGCAGCTGTCGCTCGTCCAATAGTGCAACGCCCAGACGAAAACAGCCAGCTGATGCACTAACTCTCCTCAGCTGGCTGGTATGAGCGACCACAAAAATCAACGTATAGCAACCAGGCTGCGCTAGAACCAATCAGCTTGCATGGCATACGTTGTATCGTCGAAGTCGCAGAGCAGATCAGCCCATACCGCTGTTTGTGGCAGCTCCCAGCGTGCAAACCACTCCATCGCCTGTAGCTTTCCTTGGTAAAAGGCCTGCGATTGCGCATCGCTAGCAGTATCCATCGCGCGAGCCGCAACGAGTCCCTGCTTTAGCCACATCCAACCAATCACTACATGGCCAAACAACTCCAAATAACGAACTGAATTGGCTAACACCAAGTCAATATTGCGCTCCGACATACCCCCTACCAGAGTCTCAGTGGTGCGCTTAAGCTGGACTACCGCCATACTCAACGCCCGGTTAGCATTACTGAGCCGAACAATACTCGCAGCTTCACTTTGATCCGCCTCGATCGCCGCTATACAAGCCATATATCCCGCCAAGCCATTCTGCGGCACTTTTCGTGCGAGTAAGTCCAACGACTGGATTCCGGTCGTACCCTCGTGAATAGGATTTAAGCGGTTGTCTCGATACATCAATTCAACGGGGTGCTCGTTGGTGTAACCTGCCCCACCGAGCACCTGAATCGCCAGATCGTTCGCTTTTGGGCCGTACTCTGAGGGCCAGGTTTTAACAATCGGCGTCAAAAAGTCGAGTAGCTCAAACGCCGCCTTGCGGCCTTCGCTTTGGGGATGCGTTTTCCAGTCATCGACCAACTGTGATGCAAACATACAAAGACTAAATGCACCTTCGGCATAGGCCTTTTGCGCGAGCAACATACGGCGAATATCTGCATGCTCGATCAGCATGACCGGCGCAGCTAGTGGGTCTTTTGACGACGGCAGTCGCCCCTGCGGCCGCTCCTTCGCATAATCAAGGGAGTACTGATAACCGCAGAGTCCCAGTGTTGCCGCAGCGCTGCCAACCATTACACGGGCTTCATTCATCATATGGAACATATAGCGGAGACCCTGATTCTCTTCGCCAACAAGCCAAGCTACCGCACCGTCGTGCTCTCCAAAATTGAGCGCTGTGGAGGTCTGCCCGCGACCCCCCATCTTGTGGAATAAACCCGCCAATTGTACGTCGTTGCGGGCACCAAGACTGCCATCGTCATTCAATAGAAACTTAGGGCAAATAAACAGCGAAATACCTTTGACACCCGGTGGCGCACCCTCTACCCGGGCGAGTACCGCGTGAACAATATTGCTAGAGAGCTCGTGATCTCCGCCCGAAATCCAAATTTTATTGCCGTAGAGACGATAGCTGCCATCAAGTTGAGGGACTGCCTTTGTCCGCAGATCCGATAAGCTTGAGCCGGCTTGAGGCTCACTCAGCGCCATGGTTCCGGCGAACTCACCACTGCGTAATCGTGGCACCCACATGGCGGTCTGCGCTTCTGAGGCATACGCCTCTAGCAGGTTCGCATTCGCCGCCGATAAGGCATGGAAACCATTGGTGGTGCTCGCAGCTGCCGTGATGTACGCGAGCGTCGCCGCTGTCACCACCAATGGCAATTGCATACCGCCCATTTCATAATCTTGGTCAGGGCAAATCAGTCCCGCCTGAGCGACTGCGTCGTAAGCCACCTTAATTTCGTCGGCCATTTGCACGTTTTTGCCATCGAATTCAGGCTGATTCATGTCGACAAGCTTACGGATCGGCAAGAAGTAATCCTCGGCGATTTTCTCGGCGATATTGAGGGCTGCATCAAAGGACTCACGATTATGATCGACGTAGCGCTTGCGGGTAGTCATCGATTCAACATCAAAGACTTCATACATTAAAAATTCTAAATCACGACGCGATAGCAATGGTGCGGGCATAGCAGAGCTCCAATTAATTATTCAGTAGCCATCAGTTTTGAATTACCACAGTAGCTTCTTTATAAACTGATGCCAGCGCAATATAAGGCATCCCTGGGTTCAATTGAACGCGGGCATACGGGCCACACTTTGCATCGCCAAGCTGCCGAACCAAAGTTCATCATCGCAGGCGATGGCACTGGTTATGTAGTGATAACCGCCCGCCGGATCCTGAAGATTATGTGTCACTTCTCCGTTCAGATTAATGCCAATGACGAAACTGGTAATCGATGCAGCGCTGTGTTGTAGCGTTTCAGGTAGCGCACTCACTATCTGACGCAGCGCGGGTTTATCGGAAAGTACGTCGAGACTCCTACGCAGCGAGGGTAGTGACACCCAAAAAGTCTCTTTGCCGTCGAACGTGACATTATCGGGTGTGCCCGGTAATTCCTTAATAAATACTTCTGACTCGCCGGCACGTGGTCCCTCAATCCAATAGCGATGGATTCTGCCGGTCCCTGTCTCGTTGATCAACAGCCAGGCCTTATTCGGACCCATCGCCACACCATTGGCAAAGAATAATCCATCCATATGTACGGCTGTTTTGCCGCTGGAAGGGTCATAGGACATCAATCGGCCCGTCCTACTGGCCTCAAGAAAGTCGAGCATCGTCTCTTTGAATGAATAGCGCTCACTGGCATCAGAAAACCAAATGCGGCCTTGATTATCAATATCTAGATCATCGACGAACAACAACGGTTTACCATCATGACTGTCAGCTAATATCGTCACCGCACCACTGGGATTGATTGAAATCAATCCTTTAACAGCGTCGGCGACAATCAGATTACCGTCGACATCAAACTTCATACCAAGGGGGCGCCCACCGGTATTAGCCATCTCAGTGAAGGTTTCGTTGTTATCAATCCGCAGGATCCGACCATCGACCAAGCCCGTCCAACGGCTGCCATCACTCGCACACGCGATGGCCTCTGGGCCGATACCCGGCATCGAGATCTGATGCACACCGGCAAGCGCTGTATTCGGACTGAACACGCCAGTCAGGCCGGGGTTTGAGTCGGCCTCCCAAGACTCGGCATTAACAGGGGCTAACAACCAAGCCGCAGTGCATGCGCTCGCCAATAGAAAGAGCCCAAACATTAACCACTTCACGACCATTCTCATCCTTTCCCCACCTTATTGTATGGTTGACTGTGTCTGCTCGCCCCAATAAAGCGGAGCGGCGACGTCGGTTTTGTTAAGAATAACGCCGGCCTACGCCAGCTCGATCAAGGTTTCCGCGAGCGCACTAATTAATGAATCCATCTCGTTGCGCTGCATCACAAAATGCGGCGCTAACTGGAGGGTATCTCCACCGTAACGGACCAGAAACCCCTTCTCCCAGAGACGCATGGCGACTTCAAATGGTCGCCGCATTGGCTCACTTGGGTAAGCGGCTAAGGTCAGCGCACCTGCAAAGCCATAGTTACGTACATCGCTCACATGCGGCATGCTGGCTAAGCTGTGTATCAAGTCTTCAAAGTACGCCGCCTCGCTGGCTACGCGCTGAGGTAATTGTTCGTCAACCAGGATGTCGAGTGCGGCGATGCCTGCGGCACAAGCCACGGGATGTGACGAGTAAGTATATCCGTGCGGAAACTCAAGCGCATATTCAGGGCCACCGTGGGCCATGAAGGTTTGATATATGTCTTCTTTGGCAATCACTGCACCCATTGGGATCGCACCGTTGGTGATCTGCTTTGCGACATTTAAGATATCGGGTACCACACCAAAAGCATCGCTACCCGTCATTGCGCCGCAGCGCCCAAATCCGGTGATCACCTCGTCAAAAATAAGTAACATACTGTTGGCATCACAGATCTCGCGCAGACGTTGCAAATAACCGATTGGCGGCGGGATGACCCCCGCCGAGCCCGCCATCGGCTCAACGATGACCGCGGCAATATTTGAAGCGTCGTGCAGCGCAATCAACTCAAGTAATTCCTCCGCAAGAAATGCACCTTGCTCAGGCATGCCACGCGTTAAGCGATTTTCAGCCAACATCGTGTGGGCGAGATGATCTGCTTCAATGCCCTGGCCAAAGTGCTTGCGGTTAGCACCGATCCCCCCCACTGAAATACCACCAAAATTAACCCCATGATATCCCTTCATACGACCGATAAAACGCGTCTTAGCGGGCTGACCTTTCAACCGCCAATAGGCCCTCGCCATTTTCAAAGAAGTGTCTACGGATTCGGATCCCGAGTTAGTAAAGAACACATAATTTAGATCTTCGGGCATCAATGCTTTTACTTTATTGGCAAGCTCAAATGCTTTGGGGTGACCAAATTGAAACGGCGGCGCATAATCTAACGTGGCGAGTTGTTCCGCCACCGCCGCAGTGATCTCAGGTCGTCCATGCCCAAGACCGCTTGTCCACAAACCAGAATGCCCATCTAAAATCTTTCGCCCCTTGTCATCGGTGTACCAAACGTCTTTCGCGGCGACAATGATCCGCGGATCGTCCTTAAACTGACGATTTCCAGTGTAGGGCATCCAGTGCGACTCGAGCTCAGCGCGTGTTAAGATCGGTGGTGTTTGCAAAGGTTTCATTAAGAACCGCTCTTTTTAAGGGTGCTAGCAGTTTAACCCCGAATAAAACTCGCACAATGCTCTTTTACTTCCCCTAATGGAGTAATCCACTATACAAAGTGTCGGGTATAGACCCTTATTGATCTTCACTATTCATTTTGAGAGGCAAAAATCATGTCAAAGTACTTACCAATGAAACGAAATATGATCGCCGCTATTGTGCTGACCTCCGTGTTCGCCTTGCCAACACTGGCACATATTGAAAAAAACGAACCATTACAGTCGCTGCGTCAATCGTATTTCGCATTGATTGGCATGACATTTGGGCCGATGGCTGACATGGTCAAGGGTAAGATCCCTTGGGATGGAGCAACCTTTGCCGCTTGGTCTAAAGACCTCGATGCACTGACACATTTCGATGTGAAACGTGGATTCGCGCCGGGGTCAGAGGGCGGTAAAACTCGCGCAAAGCCTGAAATCTGGCTCGACACCGAAAACTTCGATGAGAAATTAACCGCCTTTAAGCGCCAAGCTCAGAAGTTAGCCCAACTTGCTGAAGATGGTGATGTCGATGCGATGAAGGCGCAATTTGGCGCAACAGGTAAAACCTGTAAAGGATGTCATGACGAGTACAAGTCAAAAGACTATTTGTAATGAACGAACTCGGACCGGCGATGCGCTCGCCGGTCCAAGCTTTGCTTTTTATGCGGGGGACACGACTCGCTGTGGGTCGAATTTGATACTATCTGAAACCTGTGACTTGCCCGTCGTGGTTGTGTAAGGTATTGAGGGCTGCCGCCTTACCGCCGGTAATGTCGTCCAAACTTACTGCTAGCTGTATCCTATATCAACATATTTCAATTTTTAAAGCGCCCTTTTTTGCTCGTCGGGCTTCGCGCACACAATGTCTGATCTCAATAGTATGCAGGTGCACTAGGCGCCAGCCATAACAAGCCGACTAAAACAGCTATCACCAGGACCAACAGTGCTATCCAGCGCAGTAGAGAGACCGGCGGAAACTCGCTTATCTTTCCTTCTGCGCTGCCGCGCAACATGGCCTGCAAAAGTGGATATTTTCTGCTCCACTGGTAGAAAAGTACGGCGGCGATATGCAGCAGAATCAGGCCCTGCAGTACGGTCCAGCTATACCCGTGTAGCGCGGTCATTGTGTAACTAAGATCGCCCACGAGATAAGCCAGCGGGCCTTCAGACGCGATATCATCTGTAGAA
The DNA here is from genome assembly GCA_963926105.1 of uncultured Luminiphilus sp. GTDB lineage: Bacteria > Pseudomonadota > Gammaproteobacteria > Pseudomonadales > Halieaceae > Luminiphilus. Next base: position 102,310 of record CAWUVW010000014.1, read on the forward strand.
AACAGCCCACTAAACCCCTGAACCAATAAAACCCCAAGTAGTGCTAGCACCGAGAGCGCGCCTAGGGGATTGTGCCCTACTGTGTTGGCAGGGGCCTTAATGTAAGCCCTCGTCGCTGACCATCCCCGCACAAAATTAACAAAACGAGCGTGATGGCTGCCGACGAAACCCCAGATAAGGCGAGTGACGACTACCGATAAAATCACATAACCGATTTTACTGTGCCACTGAAACAAGCTCTCCTTCCCTGTCCACCACATAGCGGCGACGGCGAAGACAAAAAACCAATGGGTAAGACGAACTGGCCAGTCCCAGACTGGCCATTGTTTTACCCTTGGAGGTTTAGTCAATTTGTAGCAATTCAATCAGCGCAATTACCGAAGCTTCAACACCCAAAGTTATTGCTGGACGCGGGTCAATTTTGAATAGCGGGCTATGATGTGATGGTACCGGCTCGCCCCCTGCTGCCTCGACATCAAAGTCCGCTTGTGGTGTACCGCCCACCGCAAAATATACCGATGGAATATATGGGTCGGTGGTAAAGAACGGAAAGTCCTCCGCACCCATACCCAGACGTGGCTCATTAAAGAATGCCGCGTCGCCGAGTTGGGTCTGCCATACGCTGCGTAGACGATCGGTCAGCATTGCATCATTGAGCGTCGGTGGAACGCCCTCGTTCTCGTAAACGATCACCTCGGGCAGCATGTCATCAGGCAAACCTGCAACACGTCCCATATTTTCGGCAACGCGTTTAATGCCATCTAATAGCAACTGTCTGTCCACTACCGACTCGCTACGAACGGTCAGCTGTAGTTTTGCGGCATCAGAAATAATATTGTGCTTAGTACCTGCATGGAAGGAACCCACGGTAATCACACCCGGTCGGCGCGGTGGCAAGCTGCGGCTGACAACCGTTTGCAGCGCCAAGACAATTTCCGAACCCAGTACCACAGGATCGATACCACGATGCGGACTCGCACCATGGGCGCCTACACCCTTAATTAAAATATCGACCGTGTCAGCCCCCGAGTAGGGAGAGTCTTTCTCTGCGATGATCTTGCCCGTGGGCACTGTCGATGTCACATGAAACGCCAGCGCATAATCAGGCTTGCCATAGGTATCCCAGATACCCTCATTCATCATCAACTTGGCGCCACCAACCCGCTCTTCTGCCGGCTGGCCGATCAGCATTAGGGTGCCCTGCCACTCGTCGCGACGCGCCATCATGACTCGACCAGTACCGACTAAACTCGTGATATGAACATCGTGACCACAAGCATGCATGACGGGCACTTCATTACCCTCCCAATCCATTTGCTTCTTTTTTGACGCATATGGGAGCCCGGATTTCTCTGGCACAGGTAAGCCGTCCATATCCGCCCTCAGCATGACCAGTGGACCCTCCCCGTTTTTTAAAAGGGCGACGATACCCGTCCCCGCAATACCCGTATGGACCTCATAACCGAGATCAGTGAGTTCTTCCGCGATTCGAGCAGAGGTCTTCTGCTCCATGAATGACAACTCGGGATTTTGATGGAACCAAACAAACAAATCACCCAGCTGGTCGTCATAAATTGCTTCGACCTGCTGATCGAGATCTGCAGCACTACTGGTCACAGATAGGCTAGTTGCCGCAATCGCGGCCAGAAAAACGGATAAAAACTGGCTTTTACGCATGAGAAACTCCAAAAGTGAGTATTAGATCAATAATATACGGTTGCAATATACCTTATACAAACTTGATAGTGCGCGAGATTCATTACTGAGTACTTTGAAGATGGCAACAAGTCGAAAAACGCATTTGCTTGCCACACAGGACTGTGGCAATTTGCGTCACCACCGTATGTAGCAAAGCGTCATTTATTGTATGCTAACGACGTTAATCGTTTTAGCGCCGGTGCAAGCAGAGGCAGATCCCCCATTGAACAGTGATTTTATACGGAAGCGTTTCGGTAACTACCACGTCAGTGTTTTAGCTCAGCATGACGAAATTCGTATTACTAATCTTTATTCAATCACATCAGGTGTTGCTGTTTGTCGTACCTTAGCGGCGACGCATTTCATTATACCCGTCGCCCCCACGTTGATCGCTGCAGATACGCGAATACGATCGGGTGACAGTATTGGCGCGACGCTACATCAATTGGGTTTTACAGTTTCCAAAACATTACTCATAGAGACCTGGGCTGAAAGTGGCCGTCAATTTGAGAGCCTTGCTCCCAATATTGAAACCGGTACGTCGGTATCAATTAAGGTATACGTACTGCAAGCCAGCAAAGACGGTCAAACAGACAACTATGCGGTGATCGCAGAGGCGTATCATCCAGAGCACACGCCTCCACTGCTATCGCCTGTCACTGACGAGACTATGGCCAAATCGCTCAAGCAGCTCTCAGAACACGCACTTAGTGCGGTTCTGAACGCGCTTTAATGCGTTGATTCGCTCGGCATGAGGTTCAGGTACTGGCCCTTCAATGCAAAACGGCGGCCACACTTATGCGTCAGCTGCTTTAAAAAATACGCTGTATTGCCCGTTTTGCCTACTCGGCTAACAGGTGATAGCGGCAGTCAGGCTTGAACGCAATTGTTGGCGAGCGTTAAATCATATCCTAGCGTCAGTGCCAACGATTCTGCCGAATTTCGTTCGGATGGAGCGCGTGAAACCACCCAGAGATTAGTGCAGCGCGTCCCAGTGCGGCAAAAAGCCAAGACTTTCCCTTCGCTGCCGTTGAATAACCGCTCTATGTTAGCTAAATCGTCTCCGGGGAAGGTCACTGCTGTTACGGGGTAATTAACAAAGCGCATCCCAGTTGCCTCTACGGCGCGCCGCACTTCAGACAACACAGGCTGGTCAGCAGTCTCGCCTTCTGGTCGGTTGCAAACCACAATCTCAAAACCCTCTTTTGCCAACGCCGCAAAATCTGCCAACTCAGGTTGGCCGCTAACTGCGAGGGCATCGCTGAGTGTTACTGGTCCGATCATGATTTAACCTCCTATCGAAAAGTTACTGTTACGTTTTGTCTGCGACGACTTGATCCAAAGCCTTGCGCAGTGATTTGCCCCAATATTTTAATGTGCGACGGGCATCAGCCAAATTGGTAACACTGTTAGTCCATTGCAGTTGGCCAGAATTGTTCTCACGGCGTCGATCGATTACCCGATATAGAGTTTCGCCGGTGCTGGCATCAGCAATTTCCAAAAACAGGGTCATTTCACCTGCTTCTGTGGTGAAAGATCGTGTGCGTCCGACGCTCTGTACGTCTGGAGCAGCAATATCTAAATTAACAATATGGGGTTTTAAAACCAGCGTTTGCATATCTATCGCATCGCCGCCGACCACTGTATACGCCGGCTCATCATTCAGAACATCACTGAACTGCTCGTCGCAGAGTGCGCTCAAGGTGCTGCGAATTTCGTTCATATCGGCGTCGCTGACATCATCATTCACACTGTGGCTACTGCTGTTCTGATCGCGCTGCCAATTTTTCCGAAATGCAACCGTACATCCTTGCACTGAAAACTTGTTGTACGCCGTCAACTCAACGCCTTCACGGGCATAGACCACACCAGACATGCTGGCATCGGTCTGCAGCAGTAAACCATCATGGGATACGGGTGGCGCCGTCGATACGCCACTGCATCCACACAATACCATAGCCGCTACTGCGCCAAAAAATGTGTTTTTAGGTGTTCGGTTCATGATTAACTCCGAAGGTAATAAGGCATAATCTCAACACAAGTGTAACACCCAAATTTGACGCCTTTCAAAGCGACCAGGTGAGTGGATCAAATACTGCGCTTAAATTCACAAGAACTAATCCGCGCTAGTGTAATGCGAAAGCACCGTTGAATTGACAAGCGTTAGCATTAGCCTAAGCCAAACTCACCCTGTAACAAGGCTTCTATCTCAGCACGTGGATTATTAGACACTGGAATAGCGCTGCCAGTAATTCGCTCGGCTAGTCTCGTATAGGTTGCAGACATCTCCATCAATAGAGATTCAGGAAGCCTAATCTGCGCGGCAAATTGTAGCCGCTCCCTCATCCGTGTCTTATTGAGTAATAAATCCGAATCTGGAGCAAGACCGAGCAGCGCCTGTCTGAATCGCTCTTTACTGTTTTCAACAATTCGTCCACTTTCGTACGCCTGCGCATCCCATATGCGCGAAGAATCTGGGGTGCCTACTTCATCCATGTAGATCAACTCTAGCGCGCCAGCACTGTTGCCGGCATACCCAAACTCAAATTTAGTATCAACAAAAATCTGCCCCACCGCAGCCAGACGTTCGCTGATAACATCGAACCCACTGCGAAGAAGCGTTTCATAGTGCGCCACATCGTCTGGGTGCTTGAGCTTAAAAACCTGATAGTGATTCTCGATATCATGCCGTGACACATTGACATCATCGGCCTCGGGGACACCGGGAATACCCGTCAACACCCCTTTAGTTGAAGGTGTCAGTAATATTTCAGGCAGCTTTTGATCACGCTTCAAACCTTCAGGCAAGGTCACGCCACAAAATTCTCGATCACCGAGATCATAAGCTCGCCACATAGAGCCTGTAATATACTGCCGTGCGATCGCCTCAATCATCACAGGTTCACAACGCTGAACTATCCATACCAAAGGGTGGGGGACCTCCAAGATATGACTGCGCGCCAAACCCGCGTCCCGAAAGCAATCAAACCAATAGCCAGATATCGCATTGAGCGCCGCCCCTTTGCCGGGTACGCCGCTTAGACCACCCTCTCCTTGCCACAAACACTCAAATGCAGATAAACGATCGGAAATAATCATCACCGCAAGTTGTGCGTTGGAAGGCACATCATAGCCACGTGCTTCGATCAGACGCTGACTATCGGCTGCTGTCAGCCAGTACACCGAGCGAACCTTGCCAGAATGCACAGGTCCTTCGCTACGCACATTGAAATTGTCGTTGGTCTCAAGCACTCGACGTGCAGTCATTGAATCGTTACTCCCTGCGATTTAACAAAGCACTAGCAAACGCGAAGTGTCGCTAAATTCTTTCACTTTGACTACTGCTAAAAGATCGCTAGGATACGCTCATTCTTAAATAGATTAAGTTGTATTCACAATGAGACAAGCAATTCATTTGCTCTCCCGACTCGCGCTTTTAACCTTCAGCGCGCAGGCTTACCCTGTCCTCGCAATCAATGACACATTAGAAACAGTGCTCGTCACCGCTACCCGTGGTGAGGAGGTCGCCTCAGAGCTACCATTGCCCTGGAGCGTACTGAGCAGCGACGATATCAGCTTCGCTGCGGCACAGCACAGCAACCAATTATTTCAGCAGGTAGCCGGCGCATGGGTAAGTCGTGGCAATGGGCAAGAATCACTCATTTCTTTGAGGTCCCCGGTCCTGACGGGTACGGGTAGCTGCGGTGCTTTTATGACCGCGGCCGATGGCATCTCGTTACGTGCACCGGGTTTTTGCAACGTAAATCAGCTATTTGATGCCAATCTTGCTCAAGCAGGTGCCGTCGAGGTCATTCGTGGCCCCGCTACTGCAGTCTATGGCTCAAATGCAATGCACGGCGTTATTAACGTGCTATCTGCAAACGCGGCCCAAACGGGTAATCAAATCACTATCGAAGGTGGCTCGCGGGACTACTACCGTACATTGATAGGGCTGAGCTCTGAAGAAACCGGTTTAGCGCTGAATGTTCAATTGAGCAAGTATGGTGGTTATCAAGATGCCTCCGGATATGGACAGCAAAAATTCACGCTGCGTCATGGCGGCGACTTCGGAGAATGGGCGGTAAGTAGCACCATTGAAGGAAGTAATCTCAATCAGGAAACTGCCGGATATATAGAGGGCTACGAAGCCTACAAAGATGAATCTTTGCGCACAGAGAATCCCAATCCAGAAGCCTACCGAGACGCCTGGTCAATGCGCGCCCATGTCAAAGCGCAAAGAGACCTTGGTAATGACTACAGTCTGGTGCTGACCCCATATTGGCGGAAAAATCGTATGGAGTTCTTACAGCACTTTTTGCCTTGGCAACCTGTTGAGCGTAACGGACACCAGAGTCTCGGCCTGCAAGCGGCAATTAATAAGCAAACCGACAGTATCAACTGGATAGCCGGCATCGACTTAGATATCACAGATGGCTGGCTCACAGAGGTTCAAAGCGAGCCGTTTAGCCCAAATCAGCCGCAAGGTGTTCATTACGACTACCAAATAGACGCAAGAGTTATTGCGCCCTTTGTGCAAGGTAATTGGCTCTTGAATCAACAATGGCGGCTTGACGCAGGGGTCCGCGTTGAATCAACACAATACGATTATAACAACCAGACCGGCGACGGCGACGCCTGCGCTCCCACTGCCAGCGCTTGTCGGTTTTATAGGCCTGCAGACCGCAGCGACGATTTTTCAGACTGGAATGGCAATCTCGCGCTCAGCTACCAGGAGGACAATGCCCGAGTCTATGCACGCATTGCACGGGGTTTTCGCGCCCCACAAACTGCCGAGCTTTACCGTCTGCAGGCAGGCCAGCAGGTCGCCCATATCGACTCTGAAAAAATCGACAGCTTTGAGCTTGGCGTTCGCGGCAGCTGGCTGGATGACTTGCAATACAGTGTGAACGCTTATTGGATGGAGAAAGATAACGTTATCTTCCAAGATCGCGATCGTCAGAATGTCAGTGGTGCTGCCACCACCCATCGTGGCGTTGAGATTGAGCTGAATTGGCAGATCGACGACACTTGGTACACCGCTCTTGCGGGGAGTTTCGCCCGACATCGATACAGCAGCCCAACAGCGCTCATCGGCACCAGCGGCGACATAAAGGATAACGATATAGACACGGCGCCAAAGCATTTTGGTAGCGCACGTTTGGGAGCATATCTAGCACTGCTAGACATGCCATTAAAAACTGAGCTGGAGTTTGTCTGGCTAGATGAGTACTTCGTTGATCCAGAGAATGAATTTAGCTACGACGGGCACGAGCTGCTCAATTTGCGCACCGACTGGACTGTCAGCGACGATCTCAGCCTAAGCCTGGTCATCACCAACCTGCTCGATGAAGACTATGCAGAAAGAGCTGATTTCGGCTTTGGGCAGTATCGTTATTTTGTCGGTGAGCCACGCAGCGCAGTGCTCGGAGTCCGCCTCGCACTGTAAGTGACAAAACACGCACCCCGGCTAGTCTCAGACAAATCGCCTCAGTCCCACTGCACTGCGTACTTTTTCAAGTAAGCCAGCGGCTTCAGGCCGCACTCGGGTCGCCCCCGCCTGAAGAATTGCTTCAATCTCCTCTGGGGCGCTCATAAGTCGCTGATATTCCTCACGTGCAGGACTCAGTTCGTCATTGACTCGCTCAAATAGCTGCTTCTTCGCCTCGCCCCAGCCGATACCATCCGCAAACGCGTTTGCCATTGCCGCTCGTTCTTCATCATTGGCAAATGCGCTCCAGATTTGGAATAAAGTAGACCCCTCAGTTTCCTTTGGCTCCCCTGGCTCTAACAAATTGGTTTTAATTTTATTGATCGCTTTTTGCAGCTGCTTCTCAGTGCCAAATAGCGGAATGGTGTTGCCGTAGCTCTTACTCATTTTCCGTCCATCTAAACCTTGAAGAACAGACATGTCGTCATCGATAACCGCCTCAGGCAGGGTAAATAACGGCGCGTAGTTATGATTGAAGCGCTGCGCAATATCTCGCGCCATCTCTACATGCTGGATCTGGTCGCGTCCGACCGGCACCTTCGCCCCTTGGAAAATAAGAATATCCGCCGCCATCAAAACCGGATATGAAAAAAGACCCATCGTCACAGCAAAATCAGGATCAGCACCGCTTTGCTCATTGACCTGCACTGCAGCCTTATACGCATGGGCGCGGTTCATGAGTCCCTTGGCCGCACTACAGCAAAGAATCCAACATAACTCTGTGATTTCTGGAATATCCGACTGGCGATAGAAATGTGTTTTCGCCGGATCGAGTCCCAATGCCAACCAAGTTGCTGCAATCTCACGACTGGAGTTAGCGACAAGCGCCGGATCCTGACATTTAATTAACGCATGGTAATCTGCCAAAAAAAGATAGGCGTCGACTTGATGATCGCGTGCAGCGGTTATTGCGGGCCGAATGGCACCAACATAATTGCCTAAATGGGGCGTTCCACTCGTGGTAATACCTGTCAATACGCGTACTTGTGTCATACATAAATCTCCGGAAAATTACGCTACGCGATTATAAAATGCGACCAGCAGCTGTTTGAGGAAATCAGGATCCTTAGCCCCCGCCAATTCGCGAATTGAGTGCATGGCAAGTGTAGGCACGCCAATATCTATAGTCGGAATGCCCGTCTCAGCGGCTGTGATTGGGCCGATAGTGCTTCCACAGCCTAAATCTGTTCGTACAACAAAAGTTTGTACCGGTACACCTGCGCGCTCAGCCAACAACCGCGTCAACGCAGCGCCCTCTCCCGAAGTTGCGTAACGCTGGTTCCGATTAATTTTTATCACAGGACCATGGTTCAGCAGTGGTCCATGATTCTCATCATGCTTGTCACTAAAGTTCGGATGTATCGCATGTGCATTATCAACTGACATCATCAATGAGCGATTACGTGCGGCACGCTCCGCACGGTCATCGAGGGACAAAGCTTTTAAAACGTCCGTCAGCATCGGCCCCAGGGCCCCCGCCGTCGATGCGCTACCGACTTCTTCATGGTCGGTACAAATCAGAAAACTCCACTGCGTCGATATGGCATCGATTAAAGCACTCAACCCCACATAGCAGCTGAGCAAATTATCGAGTCGCGCGGACGCAATGAAATCACGGTTAAATCCTGTTAGCGCGGGTGCTTGGGTATCGTAAAAAGATAATTCAAAGTCTAGAACTTCGATGCCCTCATACTCGGGATGCTGCTGACCTAACTCGGTCGCCAGCAACGCTTTGAAGTCCAGCGTTGTATCGTCATCAACACCCATCAATAGCGGCAAAATATCTCGCTGTGGATTAATACTACGCTGACTATTAGCTTCACGATCAAGGTGAATCGCCAAGCTTGGTACTACGGCAATCGGCCGCTTAAAATCAATCAGTTCAGATTTTAGCTGACCCTCCAGGGTCACAAAACTCAGACGGCCGGCCAGTGATAAGTCACGGTCGAACCAAGGATTGAGCAATGCACCACCGTAAACATCAACGGCCAGCTGCGCAACGCCGTGGCGTAATTTTAAAGGATTGGGTTTGACCGATAAATTTGGACTGTCGGTATGCGCGCCGACCAAGCGGGCCCCTTGGGACAGTGGCTGGTCACCGACGCGAAAAGCGATAATTGAACTATCATTGCGTGTTACGAAGTAACCCTGGCCCGGCGTAAAGTCGTATTCACTCAGTCCATCCCAGGACTGAAAGCCCGCTGCTTTTAATCGCAAGCTCATCGCTGAAACCGCGTGAAATGGTGTGGTCGCTTCGGCAACAAATTCTAGCAAGTCATCGAGAATAGTGGACATTTAAACCTCCGGAATCATGATCAATAATAACAACGTCAAGCCGAGTGCCATTCGGTACCAAACAAAAGGCATCAAACCAATGCGATCTAAGAGTTTGATAAACAGGGCAATTGTGGCGTACGCACTGCCTGCCGCTATCACGACCGCAACACATACCTGTGTTAACGAAACGGCTCCCAAGCCTTGCTCGCCCACTTTCAGTAACATGAATAACATCGCGCCAGCGATGATCGGCACCGACATCAAAAATGAGAATCGTGCTGCTGTAGATGGACGATAACCCAAAAATATCGCAGCAGTGATTGTCACACCTGATCGCGAAACACCGGGTACCAGCGCCAGCATTTGTGCGCTGCCAATAAAAAAGGCATGCATCAGCGACACGGATTCGGGAGCTTGCGTCTGCTCGTTATTCCCGCGCTGTCGATAAACCACCCAGCCTAGCAACACGCCAAAAAGTAAAGTCGTTGTGGTAATCACGCCAAGGCCGCGAAGATGGGTCTCTATAAATGAACCTAGCAGCAACCCTGCGGACACTGCCGGAAGGCTCGCCACAATGAGACAAAGCAATTCACCGGAGCGGTATCGCGCACTGCGTAACGGCGGAAAAATGTCCCCCGCCACTGCCAATAAGTCGCGCCAATAGTAGACAACCACAGCGGTCAACGTACCAACATGCACGGCGACATCGAATAATAAACCCTGGTCGGGCCATCCCAGTAGCTTAGAGGGTAATACTAAATGCGCTGAACTTGAGATGGGCAAAAATTCGCTAAACCCCTGAATGAGCGCCAAAAATATAACCTGCAGCCAGTCAGTCATGGGATCCTTGCTCCGATAATTTCTTCCACCCAACATCCAGCTGAACATAGCGCGGCAGTAAATCTATGGCTCTCACAGTGGGTAAATCGCTTATCGGCGCACTGTGTAATTGCGCTGCCAAAACACCTGCAATTGGGCGCGCTGATGGTCGGTAATCAACCTCCCTGGGAAAGCTTGCCCGCAACACATCCTCATAGTGGCACCCAGAACCAATAACGGTCACCTTCCCTTGGACGGGGAAAGCACCTATCGCAGTCGGTGGTGAAATCAGAGGCTCTGATACAGGGTATAAGCCGTCATCCCCGTAGCAAAACCAGCGCCAATACAGCTGGTTAATCTGCGCATCTATCGTGCTGAGTAGCCAGTCGCCCGTTTCGAGCGTGAAACTCTCCTCCGCTAAGGCGGATAATGCTTGTGCGTGAAGCGAACATTGTGGATACACCGGCAAATCTAGAGACCATGCCAACCCCTGCGCGACGCTACAGCCAATACGTAATCCAGTAAACGAACCCGGCCCGACACCGCAGGCGATCAGGTCAATATCGGACAGCTTCTTACCGGCGAGCACCGTATCAATCATACTGAGAATATGACGGTTGTGCGCGCGCGGTAACTCCACGTGCTGCTGCGTTATATGACCAGCATGCGCGAGAGCCACTGAGCAAAACTCAGTGGCGGTATCGAGAGCGAGAACAGTCTGCATGAGATCAGCAAAACACCTGTTATTTACGTTAGAATCAAGCGCAACATCATCCCACAGCGGGGCCTAAGTTTGAATCCGAATAGCGACATAAGCTTGGGCATTCTTGCAGCAGGCAGCGGCCAACGGTGGGGCGGACGAGACAAAGGACTGATTCCTGTTGCCGGTCGGCTAATGGTCGGCGGCATTGTCGATGCATTCAAATACGATGTCGCGCAGGTTATTATCAATTGCCGTGCCAATGCTTACGTTTATCAACAGTATTCTCATCGATTGGTTGGCGACGCCATTCCAGACGCAGGTCCTTGCGCCGGCATCACAGCCCTGCTCGCCGCCTGTCAAACCCCTCTCTTGTTGATACTCCCCTGTGATGTAGTCGATCCGCCGGCGGATTTAATTACACGAATGCTGAATCAACTCAGCAGTACCGATCACGGGGTAGTGCTTATCGATGCAGCCGGTCGTCACAATGCATGCGTACTTTTGCGCACATCAGCTGCCGATGCTGCTTGGGCCTATATGCGCTCTGGCCGCCGATCTTTAACAGGGCTCTTTGACTCTCTATTACTACAGCGGCTTATGCACCCCACTATCGTAGATTTGGATTCGCCAATGGCATTAGAGACTTACAGGCGTAAACGCAAGGCTTTTACCCGCGCAGAGGACTGAACCTATGGTCGGTCAATATGGATAAACTGGAGCCTTAAAGGATAACCCATGGATAGACGCTACGGCGCACTAACCAAACTAAGGCAGCAAGGAAATACGCTGTCCGGCAGAAAAAATACAGCCATTTTCATCAGCCATTTCGACTAACCGGTACCACGCTGCACGTGAAAACAAGGCCGACAAACCATTATCTAAATTCACGAATGCAGCATTTGCTGCACGAGGCTCTAGTGCCAGCGGATAGCTGACATTTAGCGGCACTTGACCACCGGTATTCAAGGTGAGCATGAGTGCGCCATCACCCTCAGTTTTGACGACATCGACATCAACAACGACCAGCGGATGCAATTTAACGTCCACTCGGCACTTTTCTACTGGCGTAACCAGATAGTAATAACCATCAGCCTCGCGCCGCAAGATGCTAGCAAATAGCCTGACCAATGCAGGACGTTTGATCTCTCGTCCCTCATGCCACCAGCTCCCATCTGCGCGAATTGCCATATCAATATCACCACAGTAACTGGGATTCCATTGATCGAGCGGTGGCTTCTTGCCTGAAACAACGGAAGCAACCTGCCGGCTAAAGCTGGATAAGCTCGAACTGTCGGTCATAGCATTCTCTTAGCGGGTGACAATCTCCGCATTGTTACGCAGTGCTTTGCGGAATTCCAGAAAAGCCATCTGCTGGCTACTCGATGTGGTCTCGCGGGCCAGTTGCGCGACATCACCATCACTCAGTTCACTGATGTCTCCAGAGCGCACCCGCGCCAGCTGCACTAGCGCCAATTGGTTTCCGGGTAATTCGACAGCCCTAAGCGTCTGCGTAGCAGTGACAGGCATACTGAAGGCTGCATTAAGCACTTCACGTGGCAGCATTACGTTGTTGCGTCGGGCTGCAAGCTCCACGCGCCATTCATAGCCATCCGACTTGGCCAGGTCCTCAATAGACTCACCTTTAAGTGCTCGTGTTTGCAACGCACCGGTGAGCGTAGCTAAAGCATTTGACATCGCCTCAGCCTCTAACACTACGCGTATTTCATCGGCAACTTCAGCCAACGGTAATTGTGTGGACGGAATTTTATTGGCGATGCGTACCGCAATAAAGTGACCGGAGTTCAACTCGATTACGTCGCTAATATTCCCGGCCAAATAGACCTCTTCAGCAAAGATCGCGTCACGCAGACGTGCCTGCGCGAAAAGGTCACGTCCGGTGGTGCGACTCATGGGTGCCGACTGTTTTACATCAACGCCAATTAACTCACTCGGTCCGGACAGATCAGGCGCGTTAAAGGCAGCATCGCGCAAGATCTCTACCACACTCAATAATTCTCGCTGCGCATCGCTCTCCTGAATGGCCAAGGCCAGCTCCTCACGCAGCGATTCAAATTCTGCATTTTCTCCCGCTATCCGTTCTTCAACCCGAATAAAGTGCGTTCCCGCATCAGTTGCCACAGGAGCAGAAATGGCACCTACCTCAAGCGCTACGATCGCGTTCTCCATTGGCTCAGGAAAAGCGCTGCCATCGGTGAAGCCCAGCTCGCCACCAAAACCTGCAGAACCTACATCATCTGAGGCATCTGCAGCGACCTCGGCAAAATCTTCTCCAGCGGCGAGGCGTGCCCCGACTTCGTCTATCCGCGCTTGATATTCAGTCGCGGTTTCCGCGTCTTGCTGCATAAGTAAAATATGCGCCACACGGGCTTGAGTAGACACTTGATAGCCGTCTTTGACGGCTTCAAATTGCTCCATAAGCACCGAGTCAGGTACTGGCTTGAAAAAATCCTCGAGAATTAACTCAATGTAATCGACCGTCACCAACTCCTCTGAGACGAAACGGCCTTGGCTATCTGCGTAAAACGCCTCTACATCTATTTCATCGATATTAAGAGCGTCCTTGATCGTCGCCTTATCAATCAACAAATACCGGACATCGCGCTCTTCAATTTGCACATTGGCTGCCGCGGCGAGCTCTGTGGGCGTTGCAAAATCAGTGCGGACTATGGCGTCTTGTAGCTGACCTAAAACGATATCCTGTGCTTGTGAACGCCTGAAACGCTCCGGGCTCAAACCGGCGTTAGCGAGTACGATCCTATACTGATCAGGAGAGAATTCACCCTCGACCTGAAATGCTTCGATCGCAGTTACCGCGCGACCAATCTCTTTGTCTGACGCCACTAATTCCAGCGCTTTTGCTTGCTCTACAAACAACTGCCGCTGGATAACGGTTTCGAGTGCACTGGGGCGCAGGCGATCATCCTCAAGCATAGCCAGATCAATTCGCTCCCCAAAAATTTGCATCAACTGACGCTTCTGAGCATCAATAGCTTGTTGCAGCTCGATGGGAGAAATCTCAGTGCCATTGACCTCGGCAACAGAGGTTCCAGCACCACCAGGTAAAATTGATTCAAGCCCAAATCCGGCAAATGATAAAATAATCAGTCCAATAATAACTTTCGCACCAGTGCTTTGAGCACCGTCTCGCATAGATTGCAGCATGGTTATGGCATTCCAGAGTTTCTAAAAATATATAATCTTTTCTTTAAATAAAAAAAGGCGCTCATTGGCGCCTCTTGGTCAGGGCGGGTCAAGCAATCCCCACATTAAGCCGTGGTTGTATCTATCCGCCCTATCTATCATAAGAAATCAGCTATTAACTGCATCCTTCAGCGCTTTGCCGGCTTTAAAGCTAGGCGTATTTGATGCTGCAATTTGGATCGTTTCGCCAGTGCGCGGATTACGACCTTCGCGAGCGGCACGTGGCTTCACGTTAAAAGAGCCAAAACCTACTAATGCAACAGTTTCGCCTTTAGCCAGCTCAGCGGTAATGCCTGCAATGGCCGCGTCAAGTGCGCGACCAGCTGATGCTTTAGAGAGATCCGCGTTAGCGGCGATTAAGTCAATCAAATCATTTTTATTCACAAATAAACCTCATTGTTGGGAGTCAGTAAAAGGGTTCATACAGCCAAGCGTGTAGATTATACCGAGCTATGTACTGGGTCAAATAAAGAGTGCATTAATGCGCACTCGATCTTGTTTCAATTGTCTGATCAGCATTCGTTGCGCCCTGAGGGAGGAGCTCGGCCAAATACGCCTCATCGCTTATCGAGACAGGCATCTTCTCCAAGGCGATAGCCAAAACTTCATCGATCCACTTCACCGGCCGGATATCGAGGTTAGCCTTGATGTTGTCGGGCACCTCTTTGAGATCGCGCTCGTTCTCCTTAGGGATGATAACCGTGGTAATTCCCCCACGGCGCGCAGCCAGTAGTTTTTCTTTGAGTCCACCGATCGGTAAAACCTCGCCGCGCAGTGTTATTTCGCCAGTCATAGCAACGTCCGCTCGCACCGGTATTTCGGACATGACACTGACAAGTGCCGTGCACATAGCAATACCCGCACTGGGTCCATCTTTGGGGGTCGCGCCCTCGGGCACGTGGATATGAACGTCGTGGCGTTCATGATAAATCGCGGGAATCCCCATGGCCTGTGAGCGCGCGCGAACCACTGTAATAGCCGCCTGAATAGATTCTTGCATAACGTCGCCGAGCTGACCGGTTTTCAGCTGGCGTCCTTTACCTACTACGGAAACCGCCTCAATAGTAAGTAATTCACCGCCGACAGAAGTCCACGCTAACCCTGTGACCTGCCCTACTTTGTTATCTTCCTCAGCGATGCCAAAGTTGCTCTTACGCACGCCGAGCAGGTCAGGCAGCATCGCCGAGGTAACGGTGGTGGTACCGCTGAACTGGCCCATTGCAAAACCTTTGACAATCTTGCGGCAAATCTTCGCAATTTCGCGCTCCAGTGCCCGCACCCCTGCCTCTCGGGTGTAGTAGCGAATGACATCGAGCAGTGCATCCTCTTCGAGTATCAATTCATCTGCAAGCAAGCCATTCACTTTGACCTGCTTTGGCATCAGGTAACGTAAAGAAATGGATAGCTTTTCATCCTCGGTATACCCCGGAATACGGATAACTTCCAAGCGATCTAATAGCGGATCGGGGATGTTCATAGTATTCGAGGTACAAACAAACATGACATCTGACAAGTCGTAATCGACTTCCAAATAGTGATCGTTGAACGCGTGATTTTGTTCGGGATCAAGTACCTCGAGCATAGCCGAGGCAGGATCTCCGCGATGATCCATCCCCATCTTGTCGATTTCATCGAGTAAAAACAGAGGATTTCGGACTCCAGCTTTCGCCATTTTCTGGAGCAATTTACCGGGCATTGAGCCTATGTAGGTTCGTCTATGACCACGGATTTCAGCTTCATCACGCACCCCGCCCAGAGCCATACGCACAAATTTACGATTGGTTGCTCGCGCAATAGATTCTCCGAGCGATGTTTTCCCTACACCCGGCGGACCCACCAGACACAGCACCGGCCCACGCACTTTGCGCACCCTTTTTTGCACGGCAAGATATTCCAGAATACGGTCCTTGACTTCCTCTAACCCGAAGTGATCTTCGTCTAAAATTTTGGCCGCGCGCTTCAAATCGTGTTTCACTTTGCTCCGCTTACTCCACGGAACACTGACCATCCACTCGATATAGCCACGGACGACTGATGCTTCCGCAGACATGGGCGACATCATTTTGAGTTTGTTCAGCTCAGCATTCGCTTTATCGCGTGCTTCGACGGACATCTTAGCCGCTTCAATCCGGTTTTCAAGATCATCAATTTCGTTGGGCGCATCATCCATATCCCCGAGTTCTTTTTGAATCGCTTTCATCTGCTCATTCAAGTAGTACTCGCGCTGGCTTTTTTCCATCTGCTTTTTGACGCGTCCACGAATACGTTTTTCAACTTGGAAGACATCAATTTCTGCGCCCATTAGCCCCTTCAGGTGGGCCATTCGATCCTTAATAGAACCGATTTCAAGAATATGTTGTTTCTCTTCAAGATCGACACTCATGTGAGCGGCAATGGTGTCGGCCAATCGGCTGGGCTCATCGATACCCGCCAGCGAGGCGAGAACCTCCATGGGGACCTTTTTACTCAGACTGACATACTTCTCGAACTGCTCTACCGCACTGCGCACCAGCGTCTCGCTCTCATCTCCCGAGAGGGTGTCGGTTTCGATTTGACGAACTGCTGCAACAGAAAAAGCACCATCATCATTTACCGACTCCATAGCTGCACGATATTCGCCCTCTACCAATACTTTAATCGTACCGTCAGGGAGTTTTAGTAGCTGCAAAATATTTGACACAGTACCCACCTGATACAGGTCATGGGGACCGGGATTGTCATCGGCGGCATTTCGCTGGGCGACCAGCAAAACCTGCTTGTCACCTGCCATTGCGTATTCAAGCGCCTCTATGGACTTTTCTCGCCCCACAAACAAGGGTAATACCATATGTGGATACACCACCAGGTCGCGCAGTGGCAGCAAGGGTAGTTCGATGGCGACTACGTCGGTCATAGCTCTCTCCAGAATCCTTTCCCTCAATATGGGGATGATACCTGTATTCTGCAAGCTGCTGTGGCAAATACCTGCTTGAATCGCTAATTTATTTCTCGTTGTTTCGCGCAATAAAAAGGGCCGCTCGACACTACCCTTTGTTAAATCATTTGTCAGATGCCGCCAATAACTGATCTTGCGGCTCATACACCAATAGCGGTTCCGATTCGCCTTTGATGACTGATTCATCAATAACGATCTTCACTACGCCCGACTCAGATGGAATGTTGTACATAGACTCCAGTAAGACACCCTCTAGAATTGAACGCAATCCGCGAGCACCTGTCTTGCGCTTCATTGCGCGCTCAGCAATAGCACGCAGACCATCCTCGCGGAAATCCACCTCAACGCCTTCCATCTCAAACATCTTCGCATACTGTTTGGTCAAGGCGTTGCGGGGCTCAGTTAGAATGCGGACCAATGCGTCAATATCGAGCTCTTCGAGCGTTGCAATCACTGGAAGACGACCCACAAACTCGGGAATCAAACCATACCGCACTAAATCTTCAGGCTCTAAATCAGCGAGCGTTTCGCCAAAATTGCGATCTTCATCTTTGCTCTTGACCTCTGCCGAGAAGCCGATACCACCTTTTTCAGAGCGATTGCGAATAATTTTATCGAGACCTGCAAAGGCGCCACCACAGATAAACAGGATGTTCGAGGTGTCTACCTGCAAAAACTCTTGCTGCGGATGCTTGCGACCACCTTGAGGGGGCACAGACGCCACCGTGCCTTCGATTAATTTGAGCAGCGCTTGCTGAACACCCTCACCAGACACATCGCGAGTGATGGAGGGATTGTCCGACTTGCGCGAAATCTTATCAATTTCGTCGATGTAGACGATTCCAACCTGAGCACGCTCCACGTCGTAGTCACACTTTTGGAGCAGCTTCTGGATGATGTTTTCAACATCCTCGCCCACATACCCAGCCTCAGTTAGCGTGGTTGCATCGGCGATAGTAAAGGGTACATCTAACAGTCGCGCTAACGTCTCAGCCAGCAGCGTTTTGCCCGAGCCCGTTGGGCCCACGAGTAAGATATTGCTCTTGCTTAATTCGACGTCATCGCCCTTCGCTTCTGGCGCATAGCGCAGACGCTTATAATGGTTATAAACCGCTACCGCGAGAACCCGTTTAGCACGCTGCTGGCCAATGACGTACTCATCGAGAATTTTATTGATCTCGTGAGGAATAGGCAGCCGCTCACTCGCAGGCGAGCCAGCCGCCTCCTGGATTTCTTCGCGGATAATATCGTTGCACAAATCAACGCATTCATCGCAAATAAAAACCGAAGGGCCTGCAATGAGCTTGCGTACTTCATTTTGATTCTTTCCACAAAAAGAACAGTAAAGTAATTTGCCTTTATCTTCGATTGTATTGTTATCTTCTGCCATATTTAGATGCCTGACGCCATTAGTTCTTCATCGACCATGCAATAACCTTGATATGTTTGAGCGGCTTTTGCAAGTCGCAAACCCAGTGCATGTAACGGAATTACGCGTTGACCACAGGAACGCGACGGTCAATCACTTGATCGACTAAGCCGTACTCAACACTTTGCTCTGCGCTCATGAAGCGATCGCGTTCAGTGTCGCGTTCGATGGTTTCAATCGACTGGCCTGTGTGGTCAGCCATTAAGCGATTAAGCCGCTCACGCAAGAACAAAATTTCTTTTGCTTGGATCTCAATGTCTGTTGCTTGACCTTGTGCTCCGCCACTCGGTTGATGAATCATTGTGCGGGCGTTCGGCAAAATATGGCGCTTACCCTTAGCGCCCCCACTGAGCAAGAAGGCCCCCATAGAAGCTGCCTGACCAATGCACATAGTGCTTACATCAGGCTTGACGAATTGCATCGTGTCATAGATTGACAGCCCCGCAGTCACCGAGCCCCCAGGCGAATTGATATAGACGTGAATGTCCTTGTCGGGGTTTTCCGACTCAAGAAAGAGCAGCTGCGCAACAATCAGGTTAGCCATGTAGTCTTCGACTGGTCCGACGACAAAGATGACACGCTCTTTGAGTAACCGCGAGTAAATATCGAACGAGCGCTCGCCGCGAGCAGTTTGCTCTATAACCATGGGTACGAGACCCAAATTCTGTACGTCTAACATTGAATTATTGTAAGCCATGATCTACTCCAGATTGACTTGAATCAGCCCTGCTGCGGGCGCGCCGTTGCCAGCGCGTCCTGGTAAGAGCAGTGCTCATCCTGAATGTTGGCGGATACTAACAACCTATCCACTAATTGATCTTCAAGTACTCGCGATTCAACAGATGCCAACTGCTCATTCTCAGAGTAGTACCACTTAACTACCTCTTCAGGCTCCTGATAAGTCGAAGCAATGTCTTCTATCAGCTCACGAACCTTGGCAGAATCCGCTTGCAAATCAAACTTACCAACCATTTCAGACAGCAATAACCCTAATTTTACACGCCGCTCAGCCTGCGTGGTGAACATGTCGTCGGGCAATATACTCTTCAGATCCATACCTTCGGGTGCCTGGCCACCAAATTGCTGGAACATCTGTTTACGCATACCCTCAACTTCCTGAGCTACCAGGCTACTGGGCACTTCCATGCTGTCATGGGCCGCAACGACCGCATCCATAACTTGCTGTTTAACGTGGTTCTGAACAGCATTGCGAAGTTCGCGTTCCATGTTCTTACGAACCTCATCACGGAATACGCCCTCGCCACCCTCTTCCACACCGTAACTGGCAAAGAGTTTGTCATCTAGGGGAGCAAGCTCCATGGCTTTAACGGTATTAACCATTACCCTGAACTGCACGGCAGCACCCTGCAAACTTTCCTCTTGATAATCATCAGGGAAAGTGAGCTCCAGCGTTGTCTCTCCACCTGCAGCCACGCCTACGATACCGTCTTCAAAGCCAGGGATCATACGTTTGGAACCCAGGACCAAGGAGAAGCTCTCGCCGCTACCACCCTCGAAGGTTTCGCCGTCGCGCGTGCCGACAAAATCAATGATAACGGTGTCACCATCCTCTGCGGCTCGGTCAACATCAACTTCTTGACCCTGCTGTTTACGGAATACATCGATAATATTATCCACGTCTTCGTCAGTGACATCAGCCACAGGACGCTTGATCTCAAAATCACTGACGTCGTTGAGCTTAACAACGGGAAATATCTCGAAAATGGCAACGTATTCGATGTCCTTACCCTGCTCGAAATTCCGCGGCTCGATGCGAGGCTGTCCTGCAGGACGGAGATTTTCCTGATCTACCGCCTCACGAAATGTCTGGCTAATCACCTCGCCCAGTACTTCTTGACGAACCCCCTCGCCAAAACGTTGCTTCATGACGCGCATTGGTACTTTGCCGGGCCGAAAACCTGGCAGTCGGACATTCTTCGCTGCATCTTGTAGGCGCTGAGCAACAGCGCCGTCTACGCGCTCAGCGGGAACGCCGACAGTTAGCCGTCGTTCCAGTCCGGAAGTTGTCTCGATAGAAACCCGCATGGTTTACTCCTGAATCATCAAAAAGCCGCGTTGGCTGACCAGCCCTTACGACTGCGCCGTAAGAACTAGGGTTTATATAAATAGGTTGGTGCGGAAAGAGAGACTCGAACTCTCACACCTTTCGGTACTGGAACCTAAATCCAGCGCGTCTACCAATTTCGCCACTTCCGCAAACATGATATCGACCCAGTTACATGTCGATTTTCTAAGGGCGCGAATATTCTCACAGAGCTGCGCGAGTTTCAACGCTCGTCGGTGTTAAAGACACTATAGCGTGTGCGTCGCGCGGTCCGACTTAAGCGCCCCACCCAGGTAATTTTCGATTTTCACATTGGCAGCGGCATCTTGCTCCGAAAATTGCACACCAATGCCCGCCTGCCGATTACCTTGGGATCCCTCCGGCGTGATCCAAATGATGCGCCCTGCAATCGGGATTTTCTCGGGCTCGTCCATCAACGAGAGCAGCATGAAAACCTCATCTCCAATACGATATTGCTTGTTAGTGGGGATGAATAAGCCACCATTTTTCAAAAACGGCATATACGCCGCGTAAAGAACCGCTTTATCTTTGATGGTAAGGGCGAGAATACCCTGTCGTGTGCCTTCGCTCATGACTACTCGTACCTAATTATTGAAGGGTAATCTTAGCAGTAGATCGTATAAGATCCAAAGTACTAAGAGCTAGGCCAAATTCCTGCCACTTTTCCACAGGCCTCACCGAAGAGGATGTCTTTGGCCGGATTAACGCCCGCCCTGACCGCACTCAGCATTTTTACCAGGGTATCAGATGCTACAAACATATTGGGACCAAAACGACTCAGATCCTCGGCGCTAGCGTGTGTGAGTCGCCCTGAAACGACCTGATAGATCGCGGTCAGCAAGTCCTCCGGAGATTCGCTCGCTAAACTCGCACTCGCTTCGATTGCACTTATTTCACCCGCCATCAATCGCTGAATGAGCAAAGTACGTTCTCTCACGCCGTCCAACGTCCCATTGACAATAAGCTCTAGCGCCGCTAAGGGTCGATGATTTGTCACCTCCAATGCATGATTTATCGGTTGTTGTCGTGTATCCAGCCCTTTTGATGACAAGGTGTTTGTTAACCATGCTGCAGCCTCGCTAGGGGTCGGCGCGGGGACCATTACTCGCTGGCAGCGAGATCGTACCGTTGCAGGCAGATCGCTTGGTCGATGACTCACCAACACCAAAACGCTATTCCCCGCTGGCTCCTCTAACGTTTTTAACAGGGCAGCTGCAGAATTTTTGTTCATCGCCTCAGCTGGCGCTATGACCACGACTTTGCGACTGCCATACCCAGAAGTTTTCTGGACAAAGCCAAGCATGGCTCGTACGTCGTCAATCGGAATAATTCGCTTATCCGGCGGCGGCGCCAACCAACGATAATCGCCATGCCCGCCACCTTGGGCAACACCACAGGAATCACAGACACCGCAGGCGCGAAAATTAACTGGGTCCGCGCACAGAATAAGCGCCGCTAAGCTTTCTGCAAATAGTCCTTTTCCTAGGCCTGCCGCGCCACTGACTAGCAGAGCATGTGGCAATTTATTCTCAGCAAGTCTAGCCCCAAACTGATCGAGCACAGTCGCCTGCCAAGGTAATGGCTGCCGCTGCCAGTGTTTTGCGGGCTCTACGTCGCTCATTGCATTAGATCCATTACGACACGCGTCAAGTCTCGCTCTACCTGTTCAAGCGGCTGCCCCGCATCGATCACCCGATAACGACTTGGCACGAGCTTTGCTCGAGCTAGATAGGCCTCGCGAACGCGTCGAAAAAAGGGCAGCGCTTCGCGCTCAAAACGATCTAACTCACCACGCGCAACAGCTCGCTGCATGCCAATTTCAGGATCAACATCGAGAATGACGGTCAGATCTGGCTGCTGACCATCTTGCACTAACGCTTCTAGCGCACTGATAAATTCGGCATCTAGCCCTCTGCCAGCCCCTTGATAGGCGAAGGTCGCATCGGTAAATCGGTCGCACAAAACCCATTCGCCCGCAGCCAATGCAGGTGCTATGACTTTTTCTAGATGTTGTGCTCGCGCCGCAAAAATCATCAAAAGCTCTGCCGTCGGAACTGGGGCGTCTCCCTCTGTGCTGAGCAGAAGGTCTCGTAGGCGCTCTCCCAGTTCAGTGCCACCTGGCTCACGAGTCAATTTGAGGGAAACACCACAAGACCGTAGAGCTTCTGCCAAATAGCTGCGATTCGTTGATTTACCGACGCCTTCGCCGCCATCAATCGTGATAAATTTTCCGCGCGCTTTCATTCGATGGTAGACCTATAATTTTTAGTACGGCTCAGTTGATAACGACGGACATTAGATTCGTGTTCTGTAAGTGTATTGGCAAAGGCATGACTTCCATCACCTTTGGCCACGAAATATAGCGCATCTCCCTCGGCCGGATGCAGGGCCGCCGCAATAGCCGCCGCACCAGGTAGCGCGATGGGGGTTGGTGGCAGCCCGTTAATTCTATAGGTATTCCAGCGATTACTACTATCGCGCAGATGCGCCCGCGTCAAATTCCCTTGGTAGCGCTCCCCCAAACCATAGATTACGGTGGGATCAGTCTGCAAGCGCATCCCCGACTCAAGCCTGCGCACGAAAACACCGGCAATTTGGGGGCGCTCCACGGGCACGCCGGACTCTCGTTCAACGATCGACGCAAGAATCAGAGCCTCGTAATGGTTCTTTAGCGGAAGTCCTGCATGGCGATCCAGCCACGCTGCATCGAGCGTCGCCCGTAACGCACTATGGGCACGTTCCAACACCGACAAATCAGTATCGCCTTTTGTATATTGATACGTTTCAGGCAAAAACAAACCTTCAGGTTCTGTCTGCGGTGCTATTAAGGCGCGTATCTGCGGATCATCTAATCCAGTAATCACTTTGGTGAGTGCGGGGGCTCGTGCGAGTAAGTCAAGGGCTACTTTAAAGGTAATCCCTTCGGGAAACGTCACTTGATAACGTACCACGTCACCGCTTACCAACTTGTTCAGTAATTGCGCCGCGGTACTATTGGCTACTATTTGGTACTCACCAACATGAATTCGTGCGTCAAAACCCTGCCAGCGCGCAACGCCCTCGACTAAACGTCTATGCGGTAGCCACCCGGCGGCTGCCGCTCGCAACAGGACCGCTTTAAGGCTATCTCCAGGGGCGACTTCGATCTGAGCACCCTCAGACGGCAGCGGGAGCGGCGAGTGGAGTACATCATTGACCAGTCGCCAGCTACCGAGCAGAAATAACCCCATCACCAAAAAAACCAATGCCAAACGTTTCAAGATAATCACACTGGCTCACCATGAATCAGTAATGCTAGCGCTGCGCTTGCTGAAAAGTCGGACCAAGTTCGTGTCGTGGGTATGCTGTGTTCAGTTTGGTCGGTGGTTGTCGCTCCTGTGTAGAGCTCCGCAATAGCTCTTATGCCAACAACACTGTTACTGGTAAACACCTCATCGGCCTTCATGACATCGGCGAGAGATAAACGGACTTCGCGAACCTCAAAGCCAAGTCGAGCCGATAAATCTGACAAAATCACAGCTCTGCGTGTCCCCGCAATACCCGCTTTATCTAATTTTGGCGTCAGCAAAGATCCGCCGTACCGAGCAAAAATATTGCCTGTCGCAGAAGAGATCACCGTATTATTCTGACCGAGCATCAGTGCGTCCACTGCCCCCGCCTGAAGAGCCTCATGTGCAGCGAGCACCTGCTCGGTCCGCGCCAACAGCTTAAAACCGGCAAACTGTGGTTGTGTGGGCCATCGTGTTTTAGCCAGGATCATCCTTCCCGGCGCAGGGCTTACGCAATTTCCCATAAACAGCGAAATCACTATTCGTGGGATTGCCATTGAGGATGGCGCATAACCTCTAGGACCAGAACCACGGGTGATCGTAATGCGCGCGAGACCTTCTTCACGTTCGAAGCCATCCTCACGTGTCGCCAAACTCGATAATGCAATGTTGAGTTGATCAAACGCCTGTGCAGCGCATTTCGCAGGATCATCGAAGGCCATTGCCGTAAGCCCTGCGATTAAGCGCGCAATATGAAATTCCTTGCGAAAAACACCTAAACCAGACCAGCGCAGGGTTTCAAACGCACCATCAGCAAGCAACAGGCCACGATCGTCGACCGCTATCGATTGGCACACAGCACCATCGACCCAAGTCAACATCGACATAGCGAAGCGCTAACTAAACTGGCTGAAAATCAGCGAGCCGTTGGTACCGCCAAAGCCAAATGAATTCGACAGCGCATGACGAATTTCCCGCTGCTGGGCAGTATGGGCTACATAATTTAGATCGCATCCCTCGCTCGGGTTATCTAAATTAATCGTAGGAGGGGCGATACCATTCCGAAGCGCTAAGATACTGAAAATCGCTTCAACCGATCCTGCAGCACCTAATAAATGACCCGTCATCGATTTCGTCGAACTAACGGCGACATCGTAGGCACTTGCACCAAAGACCGATTTCACTGCGCGGGTTTCCGCCAAGTCACCGGCGGCAGTCGATGTACCATGCGCATTGATGTATTGAATGTCTGAAGCATTCAAGCCGGCATCTCGCAAGGCATTCTCCATGGATTTTGCCGCGCCACGACCATCCTCGGGCGGTGAAGTCATGTGATAAGCGTCGCCGCTCATGCCAAAGCCAGTCAGCTCAGCGTATATATTTGCGCCTCGTGCTTGCGCACTTTCAACGGACTCCAGGACCATGACGCCGGCGCCATCACCAAGCACAAAGCCGTCCCGATCGACATCCCAAGGGCGGGATGCCGCTTGCGGATCATCGTTCCGAGTCGAAAGCGCTCTAGCAGCGGCAAAGCCTCCAATGCCCACAGGGGTCGTCGCCATCTCTGCACCACCAACAAGCATGGCATCAACTTCACCACTGGCGATCATGCGCGCACCCAAACCAATATTATGAGTACCCGAGGTACAAGCTGTGACAACCGCCAAATTGGGACCACGCAGGTCATACATAACCGACAAATTTCCGGCAATCATATTGATGATCGCTCCAGGTACAAAAAATGGGGACATTTTTCGGGGTCCGAATGAGCGGACTATCTCGGTATTTTTTTCGATCTGCCCAATGCCGCCAATGCCTGAACCAATGGCACAACCTACTCGATCATGATTAGCATCGGTAATTTCTAGGCCAGAATCACGCATAGCCTGAATGCCGGCGACCATGCCAAAGCGTACAAAATCATCCATACGCTTGGCATCTTTAGCCGCCAGATAACCCTCGCTACTGAAGTTTTTAACACTGGCACTAAAACGGGTACTAAAGCCAGTGGAATCGAAAGTATCGATGAGCGCAGCACCACTCACACCGTTACAGATGCTTTGCCAGCTACTTTGTACATCTAGACCCACCGGAGATACCATCCCCAGTCCTGTCACAACGATTCGATTACCTTTCATGTAAGTACCTCCACGAATATGTAACATTAATTCTATTGCGTGCAGTGTGGTGTATGACGTATCAACTCATAATCCCAACACAAAAAAAGCCGCCCTACTAAGGTAGAACGGCCTTCAGTTAGCCAGAAAACCTGCCTAGGCGAGATTTTCGTTGATGTAATTAATTGCCAACTGAACTGTCGTGATTTTTTCTGCTTCATCGTCGGGGATCTCGGTTTCAAACTCTTCTTCCAGAGCCATCACGAGTTCAACGGTGTCGAGGGAGTCTGCACCTAGATCATCCACAAAGGACGCTTCGTTGCGGACTTCGTCTTCTTTAACGCCTAACTGCTCGGCGACTATTTTTTTGACGCGATCTTCAATGCTGCTCATGGCTTGTTAACTTCTCCCGTTAGGTGGTGGGCGTTATTACCCTTTTTTGAGACTCGGATTTTACCCTGAAATGACAATAGTAAAACCTTTTTTTTTCATCGTTTTTTTAACACATATACATGCCACCATTGACATGAATCGTTTCGCCAGTGATATAGCCTGCTGCATCACTCGCTAAAAAAGCAACGGTTGCTGCAATTTCTTCAGGCTGACCGAGGCGCGCTAGCGGAATTTGCCCCAGCATCAGCGCTTTGTTGTCATCGGATAATTCGCGTGTCATGTCCGTATCAATAAACCCGGGAGCGACGCAATTGACTGTAATTGACCGTGAACCTAATTCTTTTGCTAATGCTCTTGCAAACCCTTCAGCACCTGCTTTTGTCGCAGCGTAGTTTGCTTGGCCTGCATTGCCCATTGAACCGACAACCGAAGAAATATTAATTATCCGCCCCCAGCGGGCCTTAGTCATGCCGCGCAAGCAGGACTTGCTGAGCCGATAAATCGCATTGAGATTAGTATCAATAACATCCGACCACTCATTTTCTTTCATCCGCATTAGGATGTTGTCACGAGTCACACCGGCATTGTTGACCAATACCAATGGCGCACCAAAACGCGCAGCAATCACCTTCATCGCGGCCGCTATACTCTCTACATCGGTGACATTCATCACCAAACCGGCACCACCCATTGGGCCTAGCCAGCTATCGATCGCTGCAGCACCCGATTCAGTGGTTGCAGTGCCCACCACCATAAAACCCGCATCAGCCAACTGACTGGCAATCGCGCGCCCGATTCCTCGGCTCGCACCAGTCACCAACGCCAGACGCCCATTTTCTCTTGAGTCAGTCATGTTGGATTCCCATTAGTGAAGCGTTGCTAGCGCTGCGCGCAAGTCATCAGGTGATTCAACACTCAGACACTGCGTATGTTTATCGACACGTCGAATGAGGCCAGACAAAACCTTGCCCGGCCCACATTCAACATAAGTTTCGCAGCCAAAAGCCAGCATTGATTGGACGCACTGGGTCCACAGAACGGGAGACGCAATCTGCCTCACCAACAACGCCTTTATCGCGTCTGGATCAGTTTGCAGCTGTGCATTTACATTGCTGAGAACCGGCATTTTTGGCGCTTGAACAGTGAGTTCGGCCAGTGCTTCAGCAAGTACATCACCCGCACTAGCCATCAAAGGTGTATGGAATGGTGCACTTACAGGGAGTGGTAAGGCGCGCTTCGCACCGGCTGATTTTAACTCCGCGATCGCTTCGTCAACGGCAGCGACATGCCCGGCAATAACAACTTGCCCAGGAGAGTTATAGTTCACAGCAGAAACATGATGGGTATTGGGGCCTTGGGAGACACGCCCGCAGATAGCATTAATTGCATCGTCAGCTAGCCCAATAATAGCGGCCATCGCACCTACTCCAACTGGCACAGCCGTTTGCATCGCCTGTCCCCGTCGTCGAACTAACCTTACGGCGTCGGCAAATGCCAGTGACTCTGCCGCCACTAAGGCTGAAAATTCGCCGAGGCTATGGCCGGCGACCAATGCCGGCGTCTGGCCGCCGTTAGCGACCCAAGCACGGTATAGACCAACACTTGACGTGAGAATAATCGGTTGAGTTTGCTCAGTCAGTGCCAGCGCATCAGCCGGTCCTTCACAGACCAGCTTCCAGACATCGTATCCAAGCGCGTCGGAAGCCTCTTCAAAACTTATCGCCACCTCAGGAAACGCAGTGTACGCATCGGCAAGCATGCCGACGGCCTGCGAACCCTGACCCGGAAAAACGAAAGCAAATGATGCCATGACCATACCTTGTTCAGTAGGTGATCAAAGAAGCGCTATTGCATGATGACAACGTTGTTACTCGCCATCAATGCAGATCGATATCAGTCGTCGTCGCCAACACTGATTACTTTTTTACCACGATAGAAACCGTCGGCACTCACGTGATGACGCCGGCGCAATTCACCGGAAGTTTGATCAACCGTCAGGGTAGACTCAACGAGCGAGTCGTGTGAACGACGCATACCGCGACGTGAACGCGTTACCTTGCTTTTCTGAACAGCCATGACGGCCTCCTACTATGGCGATAAAAGCATCGCCGCTACTGTTATAAAGTGCCTGCGGCGACGAGAATACCTCTCCGGCGCAAAGACCTGAAAATTGAAGCGCAAAATTATGCACTAATTGGACGAATCTTTCAGCCCCATGAGCGCGCTAAAGGGATTATTGCCGGAATCCTCTTCTTCAATCACCGGCAGATCAACCTCGGGCCGCATCACGCGCCCCGTCTGTTCAGCACAATCAGTCGCCGCGTGGTAACTAAATGGCGGTAGCGCAAGCAACAACTCGTCTTCTATTACTTGCCAGAAATTTGTCTCATCACCGGTCACTAGTGGTTCTGCACCTGAGGGTAGAGCCTGAGCCTGCTCTTCTGTCCACACTATGCCCAACCGCGTTGCCGACGAAACTGTTAATAGCATCGCCTCCAGACAACGCTGGCAGGCGACCTGAACAACCATATTCACCGTCAAATCTAAAACATAACGGCCTGCTTCATCGCGCTTAAACTCTGCGCTCACGTCAGCAGGCGTATCTAAAGCGCGCACAGCCTCAGCCAATCGCGGTAATCTGATCGCGTCTAAGCCCCCGGCTAGAGTCACCTGACGTGCCGCTAATGCCCGGACTTCTATACTCTGTGGAACAGACCCTTTCTTCATGGCGGCGGACTATAAAGCCGAGCCACGCAAGTGTCAAAAAAATCGCTACAATTCAATCGCTTTCTTAACCAGAGATACCGATGAACCCGCTTCCACGATCGCAACTTTACCTAGCATCCACATCGACCTACCGGGCAGAGCTGCTTCGCAGGCTCAAAATACCCTTTGAAACGATTGATCCCTACGTCGACGAAACCGCCTTAACGGGCGAGCCACCGGAAACCCTTGCATTGCGGCTCGCCGAATTGAAGGCGCAGTCGAACACGCTCAACCAAGGTATTATTATTGGCTGCGACCAAGTGGCGGACTGCAACGGAAGAGTCCTAGGCAAGCCTGGTGACAGGATCAATGCGCACGCACAACTAAGTTACTGCTCAGGCAACAAGGTTACCTTCTATACCGGGCTCGCGCTTTGGATTCCCCATAAACAATTACTATTGAGCGAAGTTGTGTCCTATGAAGTAAAGCTGCGTCCATTGTCGAGCGAGGAGATCGATCGCTATCTAGCGTCCGACCGGCCTTTTGACTGCGCCGGCAGCTTCAAATGGGAGGCACTCGGCATTTCTTTATTCGAGCGCATGGAAGGCACCGATCCCACCAGCCTGCAAGGACTCCCCTTAATAGCGCTTTGCCGTCACCTCAGAGCTGAATCAGTGGCGATCCCGCCCATCCTCTAGGGTGTCAACCAGCGTTTGCAACAGCGCCGGCAAAGGCGCGGCCAGCGCATATCGCTGCGTATTCGTGGTGAAGCGCAGGCTCGCTGCGTGCAGAAAGAGGCGTTTAAGGCCAGCCCGCTCAGTCAATGCTTGCGACTCAGGCGTGGCGTACTTTGGATCCCCTAATATCGGATGGCCGGCATGACGCGCATGCACACGAATTTGATGTGTTCGGCCCGTAATCGGCTTGGCCTCAACCAAAGTAGCACTCTTTAGCCTGGTGACCACCTGAAAACGAGTCAAGGCTCGCTTTCCCTCACCACTGACCTTCACCATACGCTCGCCCGAAGGCAGGCTGAACTTCTCCAGCGGCGCATCGATCTCTTTCAGATATGCAGGCCAGCGACCATAAACCAGCGTGAGATACCGTTTATCAATCCCATTACCTCGCAACAGACCGTGCAGCTCTCTCAACACTGCCGCGCGTTTAGCGATCAGGATCAAACCTGAGGTATCACGATCTAGACGGTGCACCAACTCCATATAGCGCTGCTCCGGATACATTTGGCGCAAACTTTCGATCAGCCCAACATCGACGCCGCTACCTCCGTGCACAGCTAATCCGGACGGCTTATTGATGACCAATAGGTCTTCATTATCAAGAAGAATACTCGTTTTAATTCGCTCGGCCCATCGGGCCGTCAGGTGATTCTTACTGTGTGATTGCGCCTCACGAACCGGTGGAATACGCACCACATCACCCGAGTTAAGCCGAACATCAGGCTTTGCCCTACCCTTATTTACACGCACTTCCCCCTTGCGGATAGCCTTATAAAGTCGCGTCTTAGGTACGCCATTGAGCTGTCGTAATAAATAGTTATCTAACCGTTGTCCCGCTTCATCTTCAGTCACGGTAATAAGGCGCACTGCGGTGGTCTGATCTGGCTTATTAATGCTTCTCTCCAGCAATTGAACAACTTAGCTTTAAATGATAGGCTCCGCCTTGGTCAAAGGATGATCCTCTCGGGCGGAGAGGCTGTGAGCGCTTAATTATAGGATACCAGTGCCGCGACCGACCGCACCCCCAACCGAGTTCAGTAATGTCGTCAAAAATACTGAATTCGCGGCGCTTTACACATGGCGCCGATTACCGACACGCAATGTTGTGGCAACTCGGATGAATCCCCCCAAGACCGTATTGGACGCTATTTTAGCGCGCCTGACCACTCCGGGCCCCAGCCCGTATGAGAGCAAAGCGCTGCCAGAGCGATAAAAAAACCCGCGTTGTAGAACGGATGCGGTGCGAATTGGGCGGATATTCCAGTGAATATCCCACATATAATGCCAGTGCCAGCCTGGTTAATGGTCATTAAACTGCCATTTACTAGGTCTTGAATCCCTCGCTCTTTAACTGAGTGCGGGAGAACTCGAATGCCACGAAGCACGATAGAGGTTTTTTTACCTCATCGCACCAGATCCGGTTGCAATGCCAACTGGACTAATTTTCATGAAAAAAATGCTAATCAACGCAACACAATCTGAAGAGATTCGTGTCGCACTCGTAGACGGGCAGCAGCTCTATGATCTAGATATCGAAAA
The DNA here is from genome assembly GCA_963926105.1 of uncultured Luminiphilus sp. GTDB lineage: Bacteria > Pseudomonadota > Gammaproteobacteria > Pseudomonadales > Halieaceae > Luminiphilus. The sequence continues at coordinate 133,728 of CAWUVW010000014.1, forward strand.
CCGCTCTCGTATTCAAACAAAAGCCAATATTTACAAGGCCAAAATCACGCGAGTTGAGCCGAGCCTCGAAGCCGCTTTTGTAGACTTTGGTGCCGACCGTCATGGCTTTCTCCCGCTAAAAGAAATCTCTCCCCAGTACTACCGCAGTGCCGCGCCAAATGGCGACGGAAAAACACGCATTAAGGAGGTGGTAAAAGAAGGCACCGAAGTTATTGTTCAAGTTGATAAAGAAGAACGCGGCAGTAAAGGCGCAGCGCTCACAACTTTCATCAGTTTGGCTGGCCGTTACATGGTGCTTATGCCGAACAATCCCCGAGCAGGTGGCATCTCTCGTCGCATCGAGGGCGAAGATCGCAGCGAGCTCAGAGACGCGTTGGCGCAGCTAGAAATTCCAGAGGGTATGGGTGTCATTATTAGAACTGCCGGCGTTGGCCGCAGTGCAGAAGAGCTTCAGTGGGATTTAAACTATTTACTGCAGCTGTGGGATTCAATTTCTTCGGCCTCGGCTGAAAATAAATCGCCGGTTTTGTTATTCCAAGAGAGCGACGTCATTATTCGTTCGATCCGCGATTATCTGCGCGATGATATTGACCAGGTACTTATTGATGATCCTGCCGCTTTTAGGCAAGCCAGCGATTTTGTCTCTATGGTAATGCCCAAGTTCCGCAACCGTATTAAGTTCTATGAAGATTCGATCGCCTTGTTCAACCGTTTCCAGGTCGAAGGCCAAATCGAAACTGCTTTCCAGCGTGAAGTTCGCTTGCCCTCTGGCGGGTCAATTGTTATCGATCCTACTGAGGCGCTGATATCGATCGACATCAACTCATCTCGTGCGACAAAAGGTGCTGATATTGAAGCCACAGCACTCCAGACTAACCTTGAAGCTGCAGACGAGATCGCGCGCCAATTGCGTTTGCGCGACATGGGTGGCTTAGTCGTTATTGATTTTATTGATATGGGTGCTGCTAAAAATCAGCGCGCAGTAGAGAATCGTGTTCGCGACGCACTAGAAATCGATCGTGCGCGTGTCCAGGTGGGTCGTATTTCACGCTTTGGCTTGCTAGAAATGTCCCGTCAACGTCTGCGGCCCTCTTTGGGCGAAACAAGCGCCATTGTCTGCCCTCGCTGTAGCGGCCAAGGCACTATCCGCGACACCCGCTCTTTGGCGTTAGCAATACTACGCCTATTGCAAGAAGAAGCCGCTAAAGAGCGAACCGGTGAAGTTCGCGCAATCGTGCCTGTTGATGTTGCAGCATTTTTACTTAACGAAAAGCGAGCTGCGGTAAGTGACATTGAAACGTCAACCAAGGTGCGCGTACTCATTATTCCGAACCCCAGTATGGAAACGCCCCACTTCGAAGTGGTCCGTTTGAGAGATGATGAAATCGAAGAGGCCTCACTCAACAGCTATGATGTCGAGCTTGACGCACCTGATCTCATGGCGATCCGCGATGAAGATAAAGTCTCCTCTCTCGCACCTCAGGCACTCGTTAGAGGTGTCACACCGACGGGACCAGCCCCCGTCGCTGAGTCCGCAGCTAAATCCAGCTCAGTTACAGCAGCTGCATCAGCCGCTAAGCCTTCAGCACCCGCCAAGGCAGCTAAGGGCCCAGGACTTCTGACTAAGCTATGGAACGTGCTATTTGTCCCGGCAAATGATGCAACAGATCAAGCTGCCTCAGCCGGCAACGTCGCTAACAGCAGCACAACAGAAAAATCCGATACCAATAGTCCTGAATCTCAAGGTCAACGCAGCGGTCAACGTCGGTCACGTGGCGGGCGCAATCGGCGTCGACCAGAAGAGCGAGGAACCGGCGGAGAGCTCATAGATACCAGCGAATCTCAAAGTGACGATGAAGCAGATAGCGCCGTTGCAGTAGTCACTGACCACGACAATCAGTCTGACACCGATGAAGATGGCAAACCAAAGCGTTCGCGCCGTCGTCGCGGTCGTCGCGGCGGTCAGCGCCGTACCGACAGTGATGGTGAGCTGAGCAACGACAATGATGATGATGATGATCATGATCATGATGATGATGGCGATGAGGCGGAACAGATATTGCCTGGCAATGAAGTCGCTGCGAATGAAAATGACATCGACAGTCCGCGGCACCGTCCCACTGAACTCAAAGGTGAGCGCACACGCCGCCGCCGTCGCGGCCCTGCACCTGTGATCGGAGATGACGTCACTGCAAAGACTAACGACGCGTCAGTCACTACTTTGCCAGTTGCAATGGACCCAGAAACGTTGGTAGATAGCGCGATACTGGCAGGCTCGGTAGCAAGCCCTTCTGCAGCAGATGACACAATAGCAGTCGAATCTGCGGTCCTTGAAGCCGACCTCAGTGCACAAAATCTCGTTGACGCAGAAACTTCATCCGCCGAGGTGGCAACAACCATAAGCCCCTCAGCAGAGATAACAGCCTCAAACACCGCACCTCAAAACGAGGCTGAAGCCGACGCTGCGGAGAATTCAGAGGAAGTACAGGCAACTGAAGCTGACGGGGCTGCAACGCTAAAAGACACCCAAGAGACGACGCTCAAGTCAGAGATTCACATCGAAGACACCGTCAATGAAACCCAACCTTCAGAAACTGCCACCGAAGTAGAAGAGCCGCAAGCAGTAGACAATACCAATACCGCTGCGGCAAATGCTGAACACACGGCACCGATAGGCCTGGTGACACCGCAAGCAGCTGGCATCGGCATGCCGACTTCTACTGAGCGCGTGGATGTGGATATCGAACCAGATACCGGTGGTGTTGACGCCCAAGGTCGCGCTGTAAATGATCCGCGTATATCACCCAAATCTATAACTGATGTTAGCGTCGCCACAGCTCGCGCTGCTTTGTTCTCGGCAACTGAGGCACCGTCCCTCACTATGATGTCACGGGATATTCCACGCGCCAGCAACGATCCACGAGGTTCACGAATGCAAGAGAAAGCCCCCGAGATGGCAGATAAAACAGCAACACCTGCCACCGAAGACCTTTTTGATGGGACAGGAGACGCGTAACACTTGATAGATACGCGCGCATCGTTATAATGCGCGCTGTCTTGTGCTGGCACGTAAAGCATAACACTTTCGGTGGGCTGGCTGAGTGGTCGAAAGCGGCGGTCTTGAAAACCGTTGAGGGTTTATCCCCTCCTAAGGTTCGAATCCTTAGCCCACCGCCACTTTCTAAAAACCTCAAAAAATTGAGGTTTTTTTTGCTACCACACGACTCAATGTAACAGCCGGTACCCAGCGGGTACGCGGAATCGTGGCTTGCCAAGCCCACCTGAAATCCCCTGCTCAGCGGTCCGCTTTACCAAAAGTTGCTAGGGCCTCCCCTGTAAGACGATACCCTACCCACTCACTCTGCGGTCGAGCCCCGAAGGACTCATAGAAATCAATGGCGGATTGGTTCCAATCCAAGACGCTCCATTCAAATCGCCCGCAGCCTTCTTTAACGGCCAATTGCGCAAGGTACTGCAACATTTGCTTACCCGCACCAACACCCCTGTATTTCGGTGTGACGTAAAGATCCTCTAAAAACACGCCATGGCTACCCAGCCAAGTAGAGAAATTATAGAAGTACAATGCAAACCCAACAGGCAGTCCATCAACCTCGCAGATGACAGAAAACACTCGAGGGTTTATCCCAAACAGTGCTTGGACCAACTGCGCCTCGGTTGCCTTTACTTCGTCAAGCGCCCTTTCATACTCAGCCAGCTCGCTGATGAAGCGCATGATGCTCGACACATCATCTCGCTGCGCCTTCCTGATCTGTATCACCGCCACGTTAATATTCCTATTTAAACGCTGTTAAACCTTCGCTATTTCGCTAAAGCCCAAAATGTGCTGAGCCCTGGCGGAGTGAGCGTAGTCGTCCATGTGTCTTTAAGCTGCACTACTGCCAGCCCCAATCACTGATTTCACTCTCAGCCGCAAGCCAGGTAAACACAAGGTATGCCGCTACGTTTTGATCCAAATTACTCGGGTCAATTTTGTCAAGCGTGTCATCCGGCGTGTGGTGAAGGTCAAAGTAATCCGAGCCATCTTGCGTGAATCGGAATCCAGGCATGCCCGCTTCAATCATGGGTGTTAGATCAGGTCCGGAATGGCGTACATCATCTGCGCCAGGGGCAACACCCAATGGCGCTACAAGCTCACCAATGAGCTCTACCAAAGGTTTAGCGGCATCATTGACCGAATGGGTCATCTGCCAGATTCGTCCCGCACCAAAATCACTTTCGGTAGCAATAACATGCCGGCGCAGCTGATTTTTGTGCTGCTCGGCGTAGTGACGGCCGCCCAAAAGGCCCAGCTCCTCTGAACCCCACAATATCAAGCGCACAGTTCGGCGTGGCTGCCAACCACTCGCCATAATCAAACGCGCCGTCTCCAGGGTGATTCCAACACCTGCACCGTCGTCGATGGCGCCAGTAGCAAGATCCCAGCTGTCCAGATGACCGCCAATAATCACAATTTCCTCCGGGTTTTCGCGGCCCGGAATGTCTGCGATTACGTTGCCGCTACGCACTTGACCTAAGGCGCGCGGCGTGACCGTCAACGCGATACGAATTGGGAGTCCGCGCAGAGCAATGCGTTCTAATTGGTCCGCGTCGGGGTTTGAAAGTGCAACGGCGGGGATAGGTGTTACATCATCATCGTATCCGGTGCCTCCGGTATGTGGCATACGGTGACTATCGGTGCCGATCGAGCGAATCATGATGGCAACCGCACCCTTGCGCGCGGCCTCACTTGGCCCTTGCCAGCGAAGACGGCCGGAATGGCCGTAAGAAGATCCATCTTGAGTCGCCTGCATGGCGTGGCCCGCATAAACAATTTTACCTTTAACTAACGCCGGATCCGCGCGACGCAACGCAGCCAGATCTTCGAAAACAACAACCTCGGCTTCAATGCCCTGCGATGGCGTTGCTACGGATCTACCAAGTGCAGTAATCGCTAGCGGCTGAGGGAATGGCGCTATCACCTCAGCGCGTTCTTCGCCTCTCAGCCAGCCATCTATCGTAAAAGGATCGATATGGACATTGCTAAAACCCAGACCTTCGAGCGTCTCCATCGCCCATAATCTGGCGCGGGCCTCGCCTTCGGTGCCGCCTAGCCGCGGACCTACTTCTGTGGTCAAGCGCTCTACCCATTCATAGGCACGCGTACCCTCTAAAGCCGAATCACGCAATAATACCGCACGCTCAACAGCTTCCTCGCTTAATCCTGCATCAGACGCGGGGCTCGCTGTTACGCTGGCGGCAGTTAAAACTAACCCGCCGATCAACCCATTAAATAACACTGAGATGACCTGCTTTTTAATCATATCCAAGGTGAAAAACTCCTTATGTATCAATAATGGCAGTGTAACCATTTGTATAGAAGCGGTGGGATAAATGTTTAGCCTCACCGGCATCATGACCTGTATTCTCCACGCAGACGCTTTGCCTCGGGATTATTTATCATTAAAAATATCGAACTCTCGGCGTATTTTGATCTCCAACATGCTCAAACATCCATTTGACATCATTACTGTGCTAACTGATCTATCGCAATTGGCATTCATATTTCTAGCGTCACGGAGTTCAAAATGGTCAAACAGCTTTTACTCGCCACACTCATTATCTTTACACCGGCACTTCAAGCAGAGGTTCTGCGCTCAATCGCAGTTACCGGCAGTAGTAGCGTCGCACTCGTACCGGATGAAGCACGGCTGTCTTTCAATGTAACTGAGCTAGGTCAAACGGCTGATAAAGCTTTGGAAACTGTTAATCGACGTATTAATCAGTTGCTGAAGCGAATCTCCGCGCGAGGTATTCCAGAGAAAGATATCGTTGCGACCAGTCAACACGTAAGCCCCAAATATCGCTGGGATGGTCCCAACCAAACTCGCACTTTTGAGGGTTTTGAAGTCGCTCGCGAGGTCCAATTCACCCTTCGGGATCTAACGCTGCTGGGACCGATGATGGAAGACCTCGTGAATACGGGCGTTACTCGGCTGTCATCGCCAGCGCTCTCGAGCAGCCAGCGCAAGATGGCAGAGCATGAAGGGCTCGCCCTCGCCTTCACCGATGCCCAAATTCAAGCTCAGTTACTGGCTAATGCGGCTGGGCTCTCGCTCGCTGGCGCGCGCACTATAGAAACCCACTCGGCGCAAAAATCGGGCCCGACGCCCATGTTACGAATGGCGTCAGCTGCAGAGGATAGCGCAGGACAGTATCTGGCGGGAGAATTGCAGATTAACACCCACATCAGCGTTGTTTTTGATGTGGAATAAGTGTTTCTTTACTGTAAGTACTTGGAATTAGGCTTGTACGCCCCTATTATCGACCTATGCAATGAATCATGCATCAATTTAATGATCACTAGACTTTTTGAGCTCTTCTTTGGAGAAACACATGTCTGAGAAACAACTCTATACCCAGCAAGATCGTGCGTTCGGTATTGATGCCTCACTGATCAGTACCAACAAGGTACTTAAAAACACCTACATGTTACTGGGCATGACCCTCGCTTTCAGTGCCGTCACCGCAGGCGTAGCGATGGCAATGAACCTGCCTGCTGGCATGGCTCTCGTACTGATGCTGGTTGGCTTTGGGCTACTATTTGTGGTTCATCGTATGGCAGACACAGCCAAAGGGCTGCCTGCGATCTTTGCCTTCACTGGCGTCATGGGCGCGTCTCTGGGCCCAATGCTCAATGCCTACGCTGCGCTACCTGGTGGCCCAGCCTTGATTATGCAGGCGCTCGGCGGCACAGCAATCGTGTTCTTTGGTTTGTCTGCTTACGCTTTAACCACACGTAAAGACTTTTCTTACATGGGTGGTTTTTTGATGGTCGGCCTCTTAGTGGCTGTTGTGGCGATGGTCGCTAATATCTTTTTAGCAATCACAGCCTTGTCGCTTACGATCTCAGCAGCGGTGGTCATGATCATGTCTGGCCTGATCTTGTTTGATACCAGCCGTATTGTGAATGGTGGCGAGACCAACTACATCCGAGCAACTGTGTCGTTGTATCTGAATATCTACAACCTGTTCATTCATTTGCTACACCTGCTGACCGTCCTCACAGGTGGTGACGACTGAACAACACAGTACAGACGTCGGGGCTTCGCTCTGGCATCATAGGACCCCAGCCTTTGCTGGGGTTTTTTATTTTGGACTACCATGAAATTTAGCCTCATTATTGTGACATCGCCTGATGAAAGCCGCGCCTGTATTCGCGCGCTGCGCTTTGCCACATCACTTCATGATGGAGGCCATGAATTGATCCAAGTGTTTTTCTATGCCCGTAGCGCCAGTCTGGGTTTAAGGCATCATGATCACCGGGGCTGGCAAGCGCTCGCCGAGAAAACAACAGCTGAACTAATTTTGTGCAGCGCCTCTGCGGAATATTTTGGCATTGACGCTGCGCCAGATGGCTTTGGTATCGCAGGCCTTGGTGCCATGATCGAAGCGGGTCTGTCTTCAGACCGGGTGGTGACCTTTGGCTGAGCAATCCCATTGGTTGATTATTTTATCTCAGCCTCCTTACTTGAGTGCGCGTGTCATGGCCGGTCTCGATGCCGCGATGGCAGCGGGTGTATTCGGGCAGCGCGTCTCAGTGCTACTTCGCGGTGCAGCAGTCTTTCAGTTACAACAGGGGCAACACAGTGCAGCGACAGATCAAAACGTCGCCAAAACAATAGCATCAATGCCGCTTTATGACGTCGAATCGATTTATGTCGATGACACCTACTGGCAACAGGTCAATCCGGTAACGGACCTTGATGTCACACCTATCACAGCAGACTGCATCGGCGAACTAATCGGTCGTGCAGATCACGTACTCAGCTTCTAATGGCACTGCACACGCTTAATGTACTCTCCGAAACCGATGCCTGCCTCGCAGTCTTAACAGCGCACGACGCACTCATTATCATGGACAGCGCAATCTATATACTCGAGCAAGCACGGGACTGGTCAGCGCTGCCCTGCCGCGTTTGTGTGCTCGCAGAAGATATACAGGCGGCAGGGTTAACACCTCCAGCATCGGTTGACGCCATTCACTACGAAGACTGGGTCGGGCTCAGCACGGAGCATCAACAGCATGTCGCTTGGTATTGAACCAACAACCATTCTCGGCGGGCTCTGCGATGACAAAGGTTTCCTCCGTGACAGGCACATTTGGACACATGACATCGCCTGCGCATTTGCAGAACTTGAAGACCTAGAGCTCACCAATGCCCACTGGGAGGTTCTCACATTACTGCGCGAATTTTATGCACAATACGACGCGTCGCCTGCCAATCGCGCTCTGGTTAATTATGTCAAAAAACACATCGGGCCCGACAAGGGCAATAGCCTCTACTTAATGTCGCTATTCCCCGGATCTCCCGCTCGCGTGGGTAGCCGTATCGCCGGTCTACCCAAACCCAAAAATTGCTTGTGAAATTCTGATGCCCCTAAGCGCAATTCAACCCGAACAATACGAACAGCGACTCGCCGATAAAGTCGCCAGCTTCTTGCCCAAATTTAGTGCGATGGGTGCACCATCGCCTGATATCTTTAGCTCACCCAGGACTGGCTTTCGACTCCGTGCAGAATTTCGAATGTGGCATGATGAGGATGATCTGAATTACGTCATGTTTAGTCCTGCCGATCGTAAAACACCGGTCGTGATTACCCAATTCCCAATTGCCTGCAGTGCCATCCAGGCACTGATGCCCACACTCTTAGCGGCGCTTAAAATCAAACCACAATTGCGTAGGAAACTCTTCCAAACCGAGTTCTTATCTACGTTAAATGGCGAGACAGTTATCACGTTGATTTACCATCGCGCACTCGATGACGACTGGCACACTAACGCGCAAGCACTAGCCGCCGACCTCAACGTATCTATCATTGGCCGTAGCCGAAAACAGAAACGTATTATCGGTCGAGACTGGGCTCAGGAGATCCTTAAAATTGATGGCGAGCACTACCACTACCGCCAACCCGAGCAAGCCTTTACCCAGCCAAATGGCATCGTCAATCAAGCTATGATCAGCTGGTCAACGGATATCTCCAAGGGATTGACCGGGGATTTACTCGAGCTGTACTGCGGGATAGGTAATTTCACGTTACCGCTAGCTAAGTATTTCGATAATGTTATAGCGACCGAGTTATCTAAGGTAGCCACCGCAGCGGCAGAAGTTAACCGGCAGGAAAACCACATCACTAACGTTGAGTTTGCGCGCTTATCCGCCGAAGATATGACCTCGGCTTTAAACGGAGAACGCCCGTTTCGGCGACTGGCACATTTAAAACAGCCGCTAGATGCGTATCAATTAACAACACTGCTGGTCGATCCACCCAGAGCCGGGTTAGATCCGGCAACCGAAGCACTCGCCGCCCGATTTCAGCAAATCATTTATGTTTCATGCAACCCAGACACACTCCTCTCGAATCTAAGCAGATTATGTAAGACACATCGGATTAGCCGTTTGGCGTTTTTTGATCAATTTCCGTACACCCATCACCTCGAGTGCGGGGTCCTATTGGAGAAAATTTAGATGGTGGAAATACTGACTGAGCGCGCTCGAAGAAATGCCCTGACGCAGCTACCCAACTGGCGCTATAGCGATGACAAGCTGTGCATATCACTGTCGTTCAAAGACTTCGCTGCCGCATGGGCATTCATGTCAAAAGTCGCGTTAATGGCAGAACGTATGGATCACCATCCTGAGTGGTTTAACGTATACAACCGCGTCGACATTTCACTCGTCACACACGATGCAGGCGGTATCACTGAAAAGGATATTGCCCTAGCGCAAGGCATTAACCAGCTGCTGTAATGCCGCTACAGGGACTCTGTGCGACAATCGTGCACTTAATCACGTCGGTTGATAAATGCGGTAACGGCCTCGGCTACACCTACCTCGTTAAGCATAGGTGCATGCCCCACATCCGGTACTTCTACAAAAGCCATCGCAGGGTGTCGCCGATGCATTTCGGCAACGCAATCCTGATCGAGCAAGTCACTGATAGCACCTCGAACTAACATTAATGGGAGCTGCGCCAGTAAATCAAAGATAGGCCATAGATCCGCTGGAACGCCTCCGGACTCCGAATCTTTCATGGCCACCGAGATATTGCCGTCGTAGTCTAAAATCACCCGACCGTCCCGCTCACTACATATTCTCTCTGCAAATGCTAACCAATCATCAAATTGGGAATTAGGGAACGCCTCACCGTTAACCTGCTTGCAGTACTCGGCTGCCGCCGCCCAGTCTTCGAACTCACTCGCAGAACCGACATAGCTTTTTATCCTGTCGAGTCCTCGGGTCGCCAGTGCTGGTCCAATATCGTTCAGCACCACATGACTAAACACGCCCGGTTGAGCCGCATTCATGCCCATGGCCATTAATCCGCCCATTGAGGTGCCTATCGCGGCCACTTGCGTTAGACCCTGTTGTGCCAGTAGTTGCAGCATGTCACTGATATAGTTCTGCGGCTGATAACGGGTGATCTCAGCATCGTACTCAGACTTACCACGACCACGCTGTTCAGGTACCAACACCCGATGGGTCTTTGCAATTACAGGTGCCAGCTCTTGGAAATCGCGGCTGTTGCGCGTTAAGCCATGCATTAGTAGTGCGACCGGCGCATCTGGCGTTGGGCCTGCGTAATCACGAGCGTACAAGCGGAGTTCATCGGCAACAGTGAAAAACAGATCTTGGTAGCTCGCCATATTATTCTCTCTTAAATCTTTGCCGCTGTGGCCCTATGCGTAATATTTGATACCGGCGACGCGCTCAAACGCCAAACTGACCACTACAGGCTTCGATGATGTGAAAAAGCGTCGCCATCCCGCCAGTCATTGCGCTGGATACCGATCTGACAGTGCCTGATAAACCTGTTCGGGATAATCAGTGGACTGACTATCAAGCGTGTTAAGAATTTCGGTTAAGTGTTCATTATCTTCGCGCCCTGCCCAAAGTTTGCGATAGCTCCCCTCTTTATAACCATGGTCTTGACGGAAAAAATTGAGCACGTTTTTACCAACATACTGGCGGTAAAGCTCTTCGAAACTCATATCGGCAGCGTGCATCAAGTGTGCAAATGCCCTCACCGAAAAGCCACGAGTTTGTAAGCAGACTGAAGCCAACTGCTCCGTCGCTAAGCGTATATCTTGTGACTCTGGTTCCGCGTGATCTAGCGCCACTTCGATTTCATGGGCTAAAGCAGCAATGTCTGTATTGGGCGTAAACAGCGCTGACAAACCAAAATGCCAGATATCCACAACCTCAAGGCGCGCTTGATCTAAATCTGGCTCTTGCTTTTTCCACCATTTATAACCGATGTGATCCATCAGTTCACCGCACTCTATCCACACGGCTCGATACCATTCAAAGTCCTGCGTTATCCAATCTTCATGGACTCGAGTATTCATTCGATGCTGCATAGACAGCATATTCTCAATAGCGGCGCGCATCAGCAAGACCAACCTTTGGGTTAATATCGGAGAGCTAAGATTACCACGTTAGGGTAAGATACGCGCCGAAATACACCCCTCGGTAAAAAGGCATCTGCTTTGATCATTTTTGAACACCTAAGCCTGCGGCGTGGCACTAAGCTTTTGATTAACAAAGCAGAAGCAGCACTGTTACCAGGACAGAAAGTCGCGTTGATTGGCGCTAACGGCAGTGGCAAGTCCAGCCTATTTGCGCTGCTGCTGGGCGAACTCACTGCCGATGAAGGTAATGTTCGGGGTCTTGATAGTTTGCGCCTGGCGCATATGGCCCAAGAAGTCGCTATCACTGAGGCTGCCGCACGTGACTACGTCGTTGCGGGAGACAAAGCCCTAGACAGCGTGTTGCGCGCTATTAAGACGGCTGAAGACACCGAAGACTACGATGTGCTCGCAAATCTACATCAGAAACTTGAGGCACTCGATGGCTATTCTGCCCATCGACGGGCTGACCACCTGTTAGTGGGTTTAGGCTTTACAGCCGAGCAATGTGGCGCCTCGATAGCAACCTTTTCAGGTGGCTGGCGGATTCGGCTGAATCTGGCCCGTGCGCTGATGACGCCGTCAGACTTACTGCTGCTCGACGAGCCCACCAACCACTTAGATCTAGATGCAACCCTATGGCTTCAGAGCTGGCTACAGAACTATGATGGAACGCTGATGATGATTTCTCACGATAGAGATTTTATCGACGCCACGTGTGACCGGATCATGCGTATCGAAGCTGAAGCGCTCATAACCTACAAAGGTGGCTATTCGGATTACGAGATACAGCGCGCTGAAAGACTCAATCAGCAGCAAAGTCGGTATGAAAAGCAGCAGCAACGTATCTCTGAAATTAACGATTTTGTTCGAAGATTTCGCGCCAAAGCGACTAAAGCCCGCCAGGCACAAAGTCGGCTCAAGGAACTAGAGCGTATGGAGCAAATGGCGCCCGCACACATCGACTCGCCCTTTTACTTTAGCTTCCCGAAACCCGGCAAAACCAGCGATCCATTACTCGTACTCGACAAAGCGAGCTTGGGCTACGCAGATAATGAAATTCTTGGAAATGTCTCACTGCGTTTCTGCCCCGGTGATCGAGTCGGCCTGATCGGCCGCAATGGTGCAGGTAAATCTACCCTGCTGAAGTCGCTAACAGGGAAACTGCCATTGCTCGCGGGTGATCGAACGACCGGCGCGCACCTGCGTATTGGTTACTTCGATCAGCAGCAGCTTGAGGTTCTTGACCTTGCGGCCAGTCCACTGCTACACGTACAGCGTTTAACGCCTGGGCGAAGAGAGCAAGAAATATTAGATTTTCTAGGTGGCTTTCAATTTAAGGGGGAAGCGGCAACGAGTGCCATTGCACCCTTCTCGGGTGGTGAAAAAGCGCGCCTGGCGCTGGCGCTAGTAGTCTGGCAGAACCCTAATCTACTGATCCTCGATGAGCCTACAAACCACCTAGACCTAGAGATGCGTCACGCGCTTGAGGTGGCCATCAATGGTTTTGAAGGTGCACTCGTATTGGTGAGCCACGATAGGCACCTACTCCGTAATGCTGTCGAAGACTTGATACTCGTTGAAGCAGGAAAAACACTGCCCTACGACGAAGATCTAGCCACCTACGAGAAATGGGTGCTGTCGGCCAACACGACAAAACCAGGTAGCTCGGGAACCGAAAAAGTGGGCTCGCGTAAGGAGCAACGACAGGACGCTGCAGAGCGACGTGCCAAGCTTAAACCTTTAAAGAAAGCTATTGAAAAGGCAGAGCGAGATTTCCACGCCACAGAGCAGAAATTAGCTTCTATAAAAGAGGCGCTTGCCGACCCTAGCTTGTATGAAGATGACGGCAAAGATGCGCTGACAAAACTGCTCAAGGATGAGGGTACGTTGAAAGGTCAGCTACAAGACCTTGAAGCCAGTTGGCTGGAACATCAAAGCTCGCTTGAAGTACTGGAAGACTAGAGCGATCGTCCTCGGAGTGTGATCTCAGTGGGCGGCTCTGGGCATCAGAGAGTTGTTACACGGAAGCAGCGAGCTTATCAAAATTGAATTTAGGATAGCCGCCGGTTGTATAGCTAACATGGTATTGGTCGCCACTCTGTAGTGACGATAACTCATAGCATTGCTGCGGCAGCGTAATTTGAGAATCGTAATCATTCAGTGAGTACTGCTGAAAAACGCAGATCCGAGTGCACAGCACCGCATCAAAATCTGCGTCGTCGGCGAGCTCTGGAATGACAATCGTTGTTTTAAACACAGCCAATGGTTCGGCACCTCTATGGGCCTTGATTAATGACATCTGCGCCCGCGCTGTCTGCGCCGTTAATGTGCACAAGGTCGCCAGCTCTTCGCGCTTATATGCTGGATTCTGGCCGTTTGAAGGCCCCTTCATGAACGACTTCTCCTTCCTTAAATTAGCGAGACATAAGACGACTTCTATAGACTGAGGAATGAACACCGCGTCGTCTGAGAGCTGCGCTGCCAAATTAGCAGTGACTGCAAACTGAGGTTCTTGCTCCAGCGACTTCTGCATAGTTTCAGCGATGACAAGATCAAGGACACCTAAATGTTGATAATGGCACGCATCAGCGCGAATCGGTTTAACTGCATGCGCTGTGAGCTCGAAGTGGTTGAGCAAACACGTCACGCTATCCAATGAGGACTGATGGACGTCTAGCATGTAGAGTTTTAATTCACCCGCGGTAAATTTGTGCAGCAGCGGGAGCACCAGTGTTCCGTAGGGCCCGCACCCTGCATACAAAATCTCAATCGGGCGACCCAGTGTTTTGAGTCTGAACGCATTGACCGCCGCATAGATTCCACGAATAAAGGCTACACTGCGGATGTAGTCCAAGGCACAAAGCGCTGCCGCTTCAGGGTTAATAGCGACCCCCTGTGCCAGCAGCGAATCTTCAGCCCAGGCGTCGAAACTTGGATTGGGATAAACCTGTGTCACCTCACTGCACAGATGCACCCAATTATCTAGCGCGGCGCGCAGGATCTCGGAGGAACTTGCCTCATCCAAAATAATATCGCAGATAGTACTGAGCTTCATGCTGAGTGACTCACACCCATGAATAACTGTCTATGGATAACGTTCGCTCAAAATATTCTAGACTCTTCACTGACCGTCATGAGCCGTATCTTCGGCCGACTGCACCAGGCGAATTCCAGTTGCTTCTATGGCGATAACACGGCGTTTATAAAGTGTCCCTATACCCTTTTTAAAGGCCGCTTTGCTGATGCCGAGTGCTTGCTGAATCAGTGCGGGGTCTGATTTGTCGTTAAGTGACGTGCAGTTATTATTTGCCTGTAAATATTTTAATACGGTGTCAGCATTTTTATCCCGCGCCGCTTTGCCGCCCTGTAGCGACAGGTCGAGCCTGCCATCCGGACGCACATACTTGATGAATCCCGTGACGCTCTGACCAAAACTCAGACGCGCATGTACTTCATTTTTGTACAAAACGCCCCAGTGACTATGGTCAACAACCGCCTTGAATCCCAGCTCAGTGCTGTTGGCAATGATCAAGCCCACAGCTTGCCCGACGCGAAATGTGTGCGGTCTCTCATCATCTAGGAACTTGTCTATTTTTGATGATGCAACAATTCTGCCATCTACTTTATTGACGTACAGATAGACCAAGTAGGATTTCCCGGCCACCATGGGCCGATGCTGTTCAGCAAAAGGGACGAAAAGGTCTTTCTCGAGCCCCCAATCAAGAAAAGTTCCAAATTCAGAGTTATCAATCGCCTCGAGGTAGGCAAACTGCCCCACCTCAGCCCTGGGTCTTTGCGTGGTTGCAACAAGCTCACCCTGCGCATCAAGGTAGAGAAAAACATCGATCGAGTCGCCTAAAACCGCAGGGCAAAATCTACGCGGAAGTAAGACTTCACGCCCTTCATCGAGCGACAGGATAACGCCAGCGGTGACATTGCGGAGCACTTTGGCGTTGTACACACGCCCAAGATTCTTCATTCCACCAATCCCTTAATTTTCCCCATGGCGCACGATACCACTGGAGAACCGTAGACAGATATAAATGGTTTATCGCATAGCGAGTATTGACGCCGCATAGCGTGCCCATTTTCAGTAAAAGAAATTCCGTCAAACGGAATTAAATCATGCTACGATCATCGAAGATCAAAAATAAATCGAGGATCGATTATGGATAAGTTTACTGGCCCTATCCGTAAGTATGCTGTCTGGAAAGGACGCGCCACCCGTTATGAATACTGGTATTTCAGTCTCTTTGTAGTCGTCATCACGATTGCGCTAACAATCGCAGATCTGATCAGTGGCACGATATTACTCGAGGCAGACTCTGGTGATGTCGGTCTGCTCAGCACACTATTTTCGTTGTTTGTTTTCCTACCGCAGCTCGCGGTAACAATCCGGCGACTACACGATACGGGGCGTTCAGGCTGGTGGTTCTGGATTATTCTCATTCCACTGATCGGTGCAATTGTACTACTGGTCTTTACTTGCCTAGACAGTCAGGAAGACAGCAATGAATATGGTCCTAACCCCAAAGGGGTCGACGCGGCAATTAGCTGACCCATCTCTATGGGTTCGTATTAACGGTGAGTTAGAAGCCTGTGCATACAATCCACTGTGCTTCACGGCCAGCGATAATGTGCACCAGAAAGTCTGCCTGGCGCGGCGCTGATAACGACGCATCAGCCAACGTGGCTATAGACAAATAGTAAAACAAACACCGCCAACGATACGCGCAATGTCAGCCAGAGCGGCAGCGCTGAAAACACTCGAAAGGTTGGCGTACCGTCGTTGCAGTCACCCCGGATGAGCAGCAGGAAAATCGTCGCACCAAAACACCATAAACTGACTTGTAAATAGTCGCCTACAGGGCTTCGAAACGCTTGCCAGATGAGCTCTTCTAGTGGATCCATTGCTCTAGATTACGTCGCTATTGCCTATGATTAGAAATATAGCTCAGCAATTAGTTGAGATCAAAACATCTATGGATTAGCTACTGAGCATTCGCTGACGAGTCAGACGGGTTCAATCTGAAGTGGTTAGCAACAGCGCGTAAGAAATCGTTTAGTGATGATGAGTCAACGCCCAGCTATCGCAGCTCTGGCGTCTGCACCGGCTATATTGTTGCCCGCTATGCGTCATTCGTGACGCAAGGGCCAGTAGAAATGTGCAGCCACATAGATTTACCTGATATCGCTAGGGCTATAGCAAGAGAAGTGATAGTTCTATCGGAGGCTATAGGACCGGAGTGAAGCGAAGTGAAGCGTTGCCCGCTGCCAGCGTCCTGATAGGTAATTGGATTGAGCGGGCTGGGTGTGCCAAGACGTCAATTGTGCGGAGAACTATCTGCCCCTCGTGGTCATCCGATTCAATAAGGCTCAAGCTCCTAGACTAAACGCTAAGATGTACAACTCGTTGTTACCATAGTTGCACTGAAGCTACTCTGAGGCTACACCAGCAACAACGCAGCGTCATTGGAATCCGACACGGCTGCTCTGAAGTGACGCTGAAGGATTCCCTGAAGTTACTCAAGGGCATCCAGAAGCTACTCATTGGCATTGGCGTCTTCACGCAAGGCTAACGCCGCATCAACCACTGCCTGCAGAGTGGCCAGTTGAGTGCATGAGTTCTCACCTTGTACAGGCGTGTTATCGATGAGTACGTCGCAGTCGAAGCGAGGGATCTTCGCTAGAACCCACAATCTTTATTGTTACGCTCATGGCACTCGGTAGCTAGTTGCTGCCCTGCTACTCGTTCTGCTGGGGTTAGTATCTTTGTGAGTTTTGCGAGGTTGATCTCGGCGTCGTGATGTCCCTGATCGCTGGCAGCTGCCCATACTTTATAGGCCCTTATGTAGTTCTTAGGAACCCCTTTGCCTTTAATATAATTAAAGCCGAGGGTGAACTGCGCTGCGACATACCCTTGCTCCGCAGCTAATCGATACCACTTAACCGCTTTAGCATTATTCGCGAGCACACCATCGCCCTTGGCATAGCTAGTGCCAAGGTTGTACTGCGCAGTGGCATACCCTTGCTCCGCAGCGAGGCGGTACCAGTTCACCGCCTCACTCGCATTCACGGGAACACCATCGCCCGCAGCATACTTAACGCCAAGGCTGTACTGTGCCCAACTCTCCCCAGCCTCGGCAAACCTCTTCGTCTCTTCAAAGTCAGGGGCAGCCATCGCTGGCAACGTTAAGATACAAGCAAGCAGTAGCGCACTTATTATTTTCATTCCGAGAATCTCCGTTATCTAACGCTGACTTTAGTTAGCTTAGTAGCTTAGCAAGATGATGCGAAGTACAGCAAGGGGGTGTCCAACTGTCTTAAAATACCAAGTAGTAGTCGCCAGTGGCGGCTTCATCCCACTTGGGTAACTGAAGGTCGCTATTGATCTATGTGAAGCTGATGGCAAGCTACCCAAAGAGCAGTGGTATAACCTTGCACGGTTCTTGTATTTTTACAAAGGTGATATCTGTAATACGCTGGCGACCTTAGATAGTTTGGTGCGCCATTATCCTAACGAAAAATAGCAGATTCAACGGGATCATTTAACCAAGTCCGGTTTCTCCTCGAGCAATGGCTGCTGTGGTTTGTGTAGGTTGATCTAAGTGTTCTGCGTTGCATTCGGACAGGTCTCTTTGACGGTTAGCACGGTAAATACAGATACTAGGCACAAAAGAAGCAGGTAAGGCAGGGGACTGTAGGCCCAATGGGTTTCGGCGACTAGGCTTTCTACTACCACAGGTGTTGTGCCACCAAATACGGCCAATACAACGCCATAGGCTACTGAAAACGCGGTTAAGCGCACTTTTTCTGGCAACAGCTCACTCTGAGCAGACGGATTCACACCAAACATCATGGCGATGGTAATGCCGGACACGATTTGCGCGATAATAATACTTGTCATCGAGGCGTATTCGAAGGCATAAAAAATGGGTCCGGTAGTCAGTAATATCGATATTGAACCCATCAGCAGAATTGGACGCCGACCAACACGATCAGAAAGCCAACCAAATAGTGGAATGAGGGCAGT
>CAWUVW010000015.1:0-71086 GCA_963926105.1 uncultured Luminiphilus sp.
CACTTATAATGGCCTCCAATAACCGGCACGCCGAGTTTAGAGAGCCACCGTCGATATCGGTAAATGACGTTTGTCTCCGCTATCCGAATGAACCTCAGGCACTGCAGGGTATCAATCTCGATATTTCTGCGGGTAAAGTAACCGCTGTCATTGGGCCAAGTGGCTGTGGTAAATCAACCTTGCTGCGCTGCTTTAACCGGATGAATGACCTGATCGATGGCTGCGAGTATAGCGGCAGTATTTTGTTTAATAATGTCGATATACTGTCCCCATCTACTGATGTAACCGCATTGAGGCGCCGTGTAGGCATGGTGTTTCAGCGCCCCAATCCGTTTCCAAAATCGATCTACGATAATGTTGCCTATGGGCCCAGAATTAACGGTCAGCGAAGGCATCGCGCCCTC
The DNA here is from genome assembly GCA_963926105.1 of uncultured Luminiphilus sp. Taxonomy (GTDB): domain Bacteria; phylum Pseudomonadota; class Gammaproteobacteria; order Pseudomonadales; family Halieaceae; genus Luminiphilus. Next base: position 405 of record CAWUVW010000015.1, read on the forward strand.
GATGAAATTGTAGAGAACGCGCTGCGCGCAGCTGCGCTATGGAATGAAGTCAAGGATCGGCTGCACGACAGTGCTTTTAAGCTTTCGCTCGGTCAGCAGCAACGGTTGGTAATCGCGAGAGCGATTGCTGTGAATCCTGAGGTATTGCTGCTCGATGAGCCGGCTTCGTCTCTGGATCCGATATCGACCTTGCGAATCGAAGAACTGATCTATGAGTTGAAACACTTTTATACGATTATTATGGTCACGCACAATATGCAGCAGGCAGCGCGGGTATCAGATATGACAGCTTTCATGGATATGGGACGTTTGATCGAGTTTGATACCACGGATAAAATATTTACCAACCCCACTCGTCCTGAGACTGAGGACTACATTACGGGACGCTACGGTTGATTCCCAAGTTTACAGAGGTAGAGCGGTATGCTTAATCACTCGAGTTACAAGCAACACATTTCGGCGCAATTTAATGCCGAATTACAGTCGATAAAAAGCGACTTGCTTGAGATGGGTGGCAAGGTTGAGAACCAGATTAAGATCGCAACGGATGCACTTCTGGGCAAGGACAGTGCTTTGGCTGAAGAAGCTATTGCTATTGATAGAGAAATTAATCAAATGGAGATTAATATCGATGAGCAATGCACTCGAATTCTAGCCAGACGCCAGCCGGCAGCGAGTGACTTACGTTTAATTCTAGCAATAGGCAAAGTTACCAGAGACCTCGAACGAATTGGTGACGAAGCATCCAGCGTGGCCCAACTTGCGATACACCTTGCAGGTGAGAGCAGTGGGGAACACACCAATATCCGAGTGAAAAGAATTGCGCTGCAAATTACCGAGATGTTGCGGCTCGCTCTGGATGCATTTGCGCGATTAAGTGTCGAAGATGCGGTGAAGGTCATTTTGAGCGACGATGATATTGATGATGATTACGAGATGGCAGTTATCGTCATAAAGCAAAAGATGCGTGCCGATATAGAACAATTAGATGTTTTGCTGAATTGGATTTGGGCACTGCGAGCCTTAGAGCGAATTGGCGATCATGCGGCGAATATCGCGGAGCAGGTGGTTTATCTTGCGCGCGGAGTTGATATCCGCCATCAAAAAAACGACTCGTTAATAGGCTTGATTGAGCCATGAGTACTGAGCGGAAGCGGAAGCGGAAGCGGAGGCTGACAGTTAACCTCGAGACAGCTACCATGTGTGAATAGGGTTGTGTTCGAATGCTTTGGGTATGAGTGATTTATGAGTCAGTATTGGAGTGATACCGTACATCAGCTTTCGCCTTATGTTCCGGGGGAGCAGCCTCGCATGGCGAATTTGATCAAATTAAATACCAATGAGCATCCGCTCGCGCCAGCCGACTCTGTGCTCGAAGCGATTGCAGCAGTGACAACAGATAGTCTGCGACGTTATCCGGATCCTGATGCGATACTTCTACGCCAAGCGATAGCCTCGGCCGAGGGACTTACCTCGGCGCAGGTTTTCGTTGGTAACGGCTCTGACGAGGTATTGGGCCACGCTTTCCAAGCATTGCTGAAAAAATCGCAACCGCTGTCACTACCAGACGTGACCTATAGTTTTTATCCGGTCTGGGCTCAGCTATATGGCATCGAGCGGTTGACCATACCACTGGCCTATGATTACTCTATTGATATTGCGGCGCTCTGCGCAAGCGCTGGACCTGTCATTATCGCCAACCCAAATGCACCCACGGGCATAGCGATCAGCCTCGATAATATAATAACCTTATTGCGCTCAGATCCTGCTCGTATAGTGGTGATCGACGAGGCCTATTTTGGTTTCGGTGCCGAGACCGCTGCGACATTAATCAATGCGTTTGGGAATTTGTTGGTCACGCGAACCTTGTCTAAATCCCACGCGTTAGCGGGCTTGCGGGTGGGCTATGCTTTGGGTCACAGTGCGTTAATAGAAGGCTTAAGCCGGGTTAAGGATTCATTTAATTCTTATCCCGTAGACGCGATAGCACAGGTAGCGGCCAGAGCTGCAATTGCAGATAAAGCTTGGTTTGATGAGGCTAGCGCAGTGGTTGTTCACAATCGAGCGGCACTGACTAATGGGTTACAGGCGCTCGGCTTTGTCGTCTTGCCATCGAGGGCGAATTTTGTTTTTACCGAACATAATCACTTGTCTGGCAGTCAGCTTTTTACCGCACTCCGCCAACGGCATATTTTGGTCCGCCGCTGGGACCAGCCACGTATTGAAAATTTTTTGCGCATTACGGTAGGAACTGCTGAGCAGATAGATCAGTTACTGGTCACACTAAAAGAGCTGATTGAACTCAGCAATTGACTAGGATACTTTGCTGAACGACCTATCTAATGGTCCGTTAGAGTGGCTGCCTATAGCTTACGCAGCACGATGCTACCGATACTGTAACCGGCACCAAATGAGCACAGCACGCCTAAATCACCAGACAACAAGTCATCTCGATATTTGTGAAAAGCGATAACTGAACCGGCGGAAGATGTATTTGCATATTCATCAAGGATAGTGGGGGACTGGCCTGGGGAAGGTTCACGCCCTAGGACTTTACGGGCAATTAAATCATTCATGCTTTGGTTGGCTTGATGCAACCAAAGGCGTGATAAAGCATCGGTACTGATATTGAGGTCGGCAAGTTGCGCTATGATTTGAGCGGCGACAGCAGGACATACTTCTTTGAAAACTTTCCGACCTTCTTGTACAAACAGCTTATCGATAGCGCCAATACCTTGCTCATCACTGCGGTTGAGGAAGCCAAAATTATTGCGGATGTTGTTCGAGAAAATGGTCTGCAAACGGCTGTCGACAATTGTATAGGCGTTTTCAGTGCGCCTACTCTGCGCAGCTTCAACCAGTACAGCAGTGGCGACATCTCCAAAAATAAAATGTGAATCCCGGTCTTTAAAGTTGAGATGCCCGGTACATATCTCGGGGTTGACTACCAGTACTCGACGCGCACTACCTGAACGGATTGAATCTCTTGCTTGCTGAATACCAAACGTGGCTGACGAGCAGGCGACGTTCATATCGAATGCGAAGCCCTTGGCACCGAGTGCCGCTTGTATTTCCACCGCAATGGCGGGGTAGGCTCGCTGCATATTTGATGCCGCAACAATCACTGCATCGATGTCGCCCGCGGTAACACCGGCCCGCTCTAATGCTTGATTTGCTGCATGAACACCTATTTCAGCCATGATCGAAAGCGCTTCATTGGGTCGTTCCGCGAGCTTTGGTGTCATACGATGTGGATCGAGGATACCGGCCTTGTTGAGTACATATCGTGCTTTGATACCAGAGGCGCGCTCGATGAACTCTGCAGATGAGTAGGTTTTGGGTTCGATACGACCATCTGCTATTGCAGCGGCATTGTCTTCGTTAAAGACATCTACCCACGCGTTATATGAGGTGACTAACTCCTCGTTGCTGATAGATTCCTCTGGTGTAAACAATCCGGTGCCTGTGATTAGCACATCTGAATTAGACATAGGTTCGCTCATTCTTGTTGGGCTAGAAGTCCACTGATTTCAGCGCTTGTCTAAAGGAATAAAATCACGTTGCTCATAGCCTGAGTAAAGCTGGCGTGGGCGACCAATGCGATAGCTCCCAGAAATCATTTCGTTCCAGTGCGCTACCCATCCGACGGTTCTACCGACTGAAAAGATTACGGTAAACATCGATGTAGGGATGCCTAGCGCTTTGAGAATGATGCCAGAGTAGAAGTCGACATTTGGATAGAGTTTTTTCTGGATAAAGTATTCGTCTTTCAATGCGATTTCTTCCAAACGCTTAGCGATCTCTAGTAGTTCGTCTTCAATACCGAGTTCTGCAAGCACCTCATCAGCGGCTTGTTTCATTACTTTGGCGCGAGGATCAAAGTTTTTATAAACTCGGTGGCCAAAGCCCATTAAGCGGAAGGGATCTTCCTTATCTTTTGCGCGGGCAACAAACTCGTCGATACGCGATACGTCCCCAATTTCTTCAAGCATCTTCACAACGGCTTCATTGGCACCGCCATGGGATGGGCCCCACAACGCAGCGATGCCAGCGGCAATGCAGGCAAACGGATTTGCTTGCGAAGAACCTGCCAGACGCACGGTAGAGGTCGATGCGTTTTGCTCGTGGTCCGCATGCAACAGGAATATCCGATCCATTGCGCGAGCGATAGTGGGCGAAATGTTGCTAGGTTCGCAGGGATTACCGAACATCATATGTAGGAAATTACTTGCATAATCTAGGCTGTTATCGGGGTACATAAATGGCTGCCCGATTGAAAATTTGTAACTCATCGCTGCTATCGTAGGCATTTTTGCAATAAGCCGATAGGCGGCAACCTCGCGGTGGTGTTCGTCAGAAATATCCGTTGAGTCATGGTAGAACGCGGATAAGGCGCCGACGACGCCACACATAATAGCCATTGGATGAGCGTCGCGTCTAAAGCCATTAAAGAAGATTCTGATTTGCTCGTGCACCATGGTGTGGTTGCTCACCACACCAACAAACGCTTCTTTTTGCTGGGGTGTAGGCAGCTCTCCATAGAGCAGTAAGTAACAGGTCTCTAAGTAGTCTGAATGCTCAGCCAGCTGCTCAATAGGATAGCCGCGATGCAGCAAAACACCTTTATCACCATCAATAAACGTGATCTTTGACTCGCAGGCCGCAGTGGAGGTAAATCCCGGGTCATAGGTGAAATATCCATTGGCGGTGAGCGCGCCGACGTCGATGACGTCGGGTCCAAGAGATCCTTGATATACGGGCAGTTCAACTGTTTCTACAGTGCCGTTGCCGTGGTCGATCGATAGAGTCGCTTTTTTGTCGGTCATAGGAACAGTCCTGATACTGGGGAAAGACAGGGAGAGCCAAATTATAGATCCCGCCCTCGCGTGTCAATTTTGCTAAAGTCAGGTGAGATTGTAACGTCCATTACATACCTCAGTCGCATAATTTGTCATCTAAATTGTAATCCAATTCGACGGCCACTATACTACCGCGCCGTGCACGTTCCTCTAACTTTAACTTTGGAAGACGCCTGTGAAGCCAATAGCTAGCAAGGACTCTCGTCCTGTCAACCTCGATATCGGTTCGATGAAACTACCGATTACCGCATACGTGTCTATTATGCATCGTGCTTCAGGGGTTGTCCTGTTCGCTCTGAGTGTCTTGATGATTTGGGCACTTGATCAAAGCCTCGCGTCAGAACAGAGTTTTATAGCGCTCGGTGAGACACTTTCGTCTCCGTTCGCAAAATTCTTGATTTGGGGCACGGCGACAGCACTAACCTACCATTCGCTAGCGGGTATTAAGCATATCATCATGGATTTCGGCTACGGAGAGACCATGCAGGGTGGGGTCGCTGGTGCGCGCATTGTAATCGCCTTGGCGATTGTTGCTGCTGCTATTTGGGGAGTTTTTGTATGGTAACTCAAATTACTAGTTTCAGTCGTTCAGGCTTATCTGACTGGCTACTTCAGCGCGTCACTGCGCTTATTTTACTCGCTTATTTTTTGTGGATTGGCGCCCACCTTGTTGTGGGAGTTGACTACACTACATGGCAGGGACTTTTTGAGACCACTGGCATGCGTATTTTTACTCTGCTGGCAGCGCTCTCGTTGGTTTCACATGCTTGGATTGGTCTGTGGTCTGTTTATACAGACTATTTGACAGAGCGCATGCTGGGACCGCGCGGAAACTTACTTAGATTGGCTGTTCAACTGGGTACAGTGCTCGTTTTGTTCGTGATGGTGATTTGGGTGATCCAAATTCTGTGGGGCTAGAGCCTGATAGGCCAAGAGTTTACTTGGCGAGTTGGTCAACCCAAATTATTAACGCCTGACAGTATGTCTGGCGTTTGCGCTCACTAGGAGGCGGTAATGAGAACGATTTCTTTTGATGGTGTAATTGTTGGTGGCGGCGGCGCGGGTATGCGCGCAGCACTACAATTGGCACAATCTGGTTACAAAACGGCGGTAATTACCAAAGTATTCCCGACGCGCTCCCACACTGTCTCCGCACAAGGCGGTATTACTTGCGCCATTGCAAGCGACGACCCAAACGATGATTGGCGTTGGCATATGTACGATACTGTTAAAGGCTCTGATTACATCGGAGACCAAGACGCTATTGAGTACATGTGTTCGGTAGGTCCAGAGGCTATTTTTGAGCTTGAGCATATGGGGTTGCCATTTTCACGCACTGCTGAAGGCCGCATTTATCAGCGACCATTTGGCGGACAATCAAAGAATTATGGTGAGGGTGGCCAGGCGTCACGTACCTGCGCCGCTGCTGATCGTACCGGTCATGCACTTCTGCACACTTTGTATCAGAACAATGTTAAAAACGAGACGGTGTTCTTTAATGAATGGTACGCGGTCGATTTGGTGAAAAATCAAGACGGCGCTGTCGTTGGTGTGATTGCGATATGCATGGAGACAGGGGAGACCGTATACGTTAAGTCCAAGGCGACCGTATTTGCGACGGGTGGCGCCGGACGTATCTACGCCTCAACCACCAATGCCCACATCAATACTGGCGATGGAGTGGGTATGGCATTGCGTGCGGGTGTGCCGGTACAAGATATGGAAATGTGGCAGTTCCATCCAACAGGCATATACGGTGCGGGGACGTTAGTCACCGAGGGTTGCCGGGGTGAGGGCGGTTATTTAATCAATAAAGATGGTGAGCGCTTTATGGAGCGCTATGCGCCGAACGCAAAGGATTTGGCGGGACGCGATGTTGTCGCTCGCTCAATGGTACTCGAGATCCTCGCCGGACGAGGTTGCGGCCCAAATGGTGACCATGTGATGCTGAAGCTCGACCACTTAGGTGAGGAAGTCTTGGAATCTCGCCTGCCAGGAATTTGCGAGTTGAGCCGTACATTTGCGCATGCTGATCCCATCAAAGAGCCAATTCCTGTTGTACCTACTTGCCATTACATGATGGGCGGTATTCCGACCAATGTGCATGGACAGGCTTTAACCGTCGACGCAGAGGGTAACGACCAGGTGATACCGGGCTTATATGCCTGCGGTGAGATCGCCTGCGTATCAGTTCACGGCGCTAATCGTCTGGGTGGAAATTCTCTTCTTGATCTGGTGGTATTTGGCCGTGCTTCTGGTTTGTTCATCGAATCTGCGCTGCGCGAAGGTATCGATATGCGCGAAGCGGGAGACACAGATATCGATCAAGCGATGGCGGGGTTAAGAGCCCTGAATGCGCGTGAGAAGGGCGAGAATGTTGCTGAGGTACGCAAAGACCTGCAGAACGTTATGCAGAATCACTTCGGCGTGTTCCGACGCGGTGACTTTATGCAAGAAGGTATTAAGAAACTGGCGGAATTGCGCGAGCGAGTGGACAATGTGGCCATTGAAGATAAATCGAATGCGTTTAATACAGCGCGAATCGAAGCGTTAGAGCTCCAGAACTTATTTGAAACTGCTGAGGCAACGGCTATTGTTGCTGAAGCCCGTAACGAGAGTCGCGGTGCACATGCGCGTGAGGACTTTACCGAGCGAGACGATGAGAACTGGTTATGCCATTCTATCTATTGGCGAGAAGGCAAACGCGTCGGTAAACGATCAGTAAACTTCACCCCGAAAACGGTTGATACATTCCAGCCTAAAATTCGGACTTACTAATTGCGCTCAGGAGACTAAGCGATGTTGCAGGTTAGCATTTATCGATACAACCCAGAAATAGATTCAGCGCCGCATATGCAAGATTATCAGGTTGATACGGCCGGTAAGGACATCATGGTGCTGGATGTTTTAGAGATGATTAAAGCGCAACACGATGGTAGTGTCACCTATCGACGCAGTTGTCGAGAAGGCGTCTGTGGCTCCGATGGGCTGAGCATTAATGGCAAGAATGGCTTGGCGTGTATCACACCGTTATCTGCGACAGTGAAGGGCAATAAGTTGGTCCTACGTCCATTGCCCGGTTTACCAGTGATTCGTGACCTGGTCGTGGATATGAGTCTGTTCTACGCGCAGTACGAGAAGATTCAGCCATACCTCCAGAACAACACGCCGGCACCTGCCATTGAGCGTCTTCAGACACCAGAAGACCGTGAAAAGCTCGATGGCCTCTACGAGTGTATCTTGTGCGCTTGTTGTTCGACGAGTTGCCCTTCGTTTTGGTGGAATCCGGATCGTTTCATCGGTCCAGCGGGTCTGCTACAGGCTTACCGTTTTCTGGCGGATAGCCGAGATACGGCAACGGAGGCACGTTTGTCGAACCTCGACGATCCCTTCAGTGTGTTTCGCTGTCACGGCATCCAAAATTGCGTCAACGTTTGCCCAAAAGGCCTCAATCCCACCCGAGCGATCGGGCATATCCGTACAATGCTGTTGAGTCGGGCGAGTTGAGGTATTCCTAGCTTTATAGACACCCGCTCTGGCGGGTTTTTTTGTGGCCCACGCGTTTCCTGCTAACGGCCGCACCAAGGTGGTGCGTGTCTTATTTTTAATTCTCTCTGGGAATATTGCTTATTCTTTTGGAGAATAATGTAGGGAAAAACTTCGAATATCTTCGAATTTAGGTGAAATTCCCTCATTTTACACTATAACCCCCTGCGATGACCGTCTACACTTTACGGGTTCGAGCGATTAGCCTGAATCACTTTACGGGTGAGAGGCAGTTTGATATCGCATCATTATTGTTTTGAGACCGAGGGACAGCATGACGCAAGCAAACCCCATGCCTGGAATGCGCCAACAGTGGAGTACATCTCATATTGCAGGTGGCAACGCCAGTTATGTCGAAGACCTCTACGAGCAGTACCTGAGCCAACCTAATTCCGTGCTACCGGAATGGCGTGAGTACTTTGACAAATTGCCACTGGTACAAAGTAAAACAAAAGCGATGCACGACGTGCCGCATTCAGTGATCCGCGAGCAGTTCGCCAAAATTGGTAAAATGCGTGTGCGCACTGAAGCGACGGTGGCTCATGATTCTCAGGCCACGGAATACGAGCGCAAACAAATTCGTGTTGTACAGCTGATTTCTGCCTATCGACAGCGGGGCCATCAAAAAGCTTCTCTTGATCCATTAGGGCTTGTTGAGCGCGAGGTAGTTCCAGATCTTGATTTGGGATTCCATCAGCTCTCTGAAGCGGATCTCGACACCGTATTCCAAGTAGGTAGTCTCTACCTGGGCTCTGCCGATGCAAGCCTCAAGCAGATCGTTGATGCAATGGAGCGTACGTATTGCCACACGGTTGGTGCCGAATTCATGCACATTGTCGATACAGAACAACGGCATTGGATCATGAGTCGGATGGAGTCGGTTCGATCCGCGCCTGAGATGAGCTCCCAGCAGCGTCAACAGATTCTCGCAGGTCTGATTAAGGCTGAGGGTCTCGAAAAGTCTTTGGGCTCTAAGTATCCAGGCACTAAACGTTTTGGTCTGGAAGGTGCCGAGAGCTTGATTCCTATGATGTCCGAAGCGATTCAGCGAATTGGTGGTTACGGAGCTAAAGAGGTTGTTATTGGCATGGCGCACCGGGGCCGTCTCAATATGCTGGTTAATATTTTAGGGAAGAATCCCGCCGAGCTGTTTGACGAGTTCGAAGGTCGTGTGCAGTTTGCCCACTCGGGTGATGTAAAGTACCACCAAGGTTTTTCGTCTAATGTGATGACGCCCGGTGGGGAGGTGCATCTGGCGCTCGCTTTTAATCCGTCGCATTTGGAGATTGTCGCGCCAGTTGTAGAAGGGTCGGTACGCGCACGGCAGGATCGTCGGCAAGATCTCAATGGCGACACCGTTGTACCTATCGTATTACACGGTGATGCCTCATTTGCGGGGCAGGGTGTTGTCATGGAGACTTTCCAAATGTCTCAGACCCGAGCTTACAAGACCGGTGGTACGCTGCACATTGTTGTTAATAACCAGGTCGGATTTACCACAAGCAAGCGCGAAGATGCGCGCTCGACCGAATACTGCACGGACATTGCTAAGATGGTGCAGGCCCCCATTTTTCACGTCAATGCAGATGATCCAGAAGCGGTCGTTTTCGTGACGAATCTGGCTGTCGATTTCCGCAATACGGTCAAGCGCGATGTAGTTGTCGATCTTGTTTGCTATCGGCGCCGTGGCCACAACGAAGCCGATGAGCCCTCCGTCACTCAGCCGCAAATGTATACGGTTATCAAGAACCATCCAACGACGCGTGAATTATACGCCCAGCGGCTCATCGCTGACGCGGTATTAACGGCTGAAGAAGACGCGTTATTAAGCGACTGTTACCGAGACTCACTCGAGCGAGGTGAGCCTTCGGTTACGTCACTGGTGATGCAGCCTAATACTGAATTGTTTATCGACTGGACGCCCTATCTCGGCCATCAGTGGACCACTGATGGCGATACAACTGTGCCGCTCGCAGAGCTTCAGAGGTTAACCGAGATCGTTAATCGTGCTCCGGTTGGCTTTGTAGTTCAGCGTCAAGTTCAAAAGATTCTTGAAGACCGCAGAAAAATGGGGGCTGGTGCTGTTGAGATAAACTGGGGTTATGCCGAAACCATGGCTTACGCAACGCTATTAGTTGATGACTACTCGGTGCGTATGACGGGACAAGATGTTGGACGTGGCACATTCTCCCATCGCCACGCGGTTCTTCACAATCAGAACGATGGCGAGATATACGTTTCACTACAGCATTTATCAGATGATCAGGCACCGTTCAGAATCTATGACTCTCTGCTATCTGAAGAGGCGGTGTTGGCTTTTGAATATGGCTATGCAACGACAGCACCAAAAGGTTTGGTGATCTGGGAAGCGCAGTTTGGTGATTTCGCCAATGGCGCGCAAGTTGTTATCGATCAGTTCATCACCAGTGGAGAGCACAAGTGGTCTCGTTTGTGTGGTCTGACGATGTTGCTTCCACATGGCTATGAAGGGCAGGGTCCAGAGCACTCGTCAGCAAGGCTTGAACGTTATCTGCAGTTATGTGCAGAGCATAATATTCAGGTGTGTATGCCGACGACGCCTGCTCAGGTTTTCCATATGTTGCGACGGCAAGCGATACGCCCCTTACGCAAACCCCTCATCGTGATGACGCCAAAGAGCTTGCTGAGGCACAAAGAGGCGGTATCGACATTGGAGGATCTTGCAGATGGGCATTTCCAAACGGTTATTGATGAAACCGACGGCCTGCGTGCAAGCAAGATTAAGCGCGTGATCATGTGTTCGGGCAAAGTATTTTACGATTTGCGTGCTGCCCGTCGAGAGCGAGAGATTAACGATATCGCACTGATCAGAATCGAACAGCTCTATCCCTTTCCAGAGCAAGATTTAACCGATGTAATGAGCCGCTATCCGAATCTTGAAGATGCGATTTGGTGCCAAGAGGAACCGATGAATCAAGGCGCTTGGTACGCGATTCAGCACCATATCCGTCGTGTGGTGCAGCGCCATAAGGTGGATGTGTACTTGCGATATGCAGGACGTGACGCATCTGCATCGGTCGCTGCCGGCTATACGGCGTTGCATCTTAAAGAGCAGGAACATTTTATTAATGAAGCCTTGGGCCCCATGCCTTGGGGCAACTGAAAGCATCAGCCAAAGATAGGAATAGAACAATGGCAATAGAAATTAAAGCGCCGGCATTTCCGGAATCGATAGCCGATGGTGAAGTCGCCACTTGGCATAAAAAAGAAGGCGACTCAGTTCAGCGCGATGAACTTTTAGTGGAAATTGAAACCGACAAAGTGGTGATGGAAGTCGTTGCACCCGAGTCCGGTGTGTTGAGCAAAATCGCCGCCTTCGAAGGAGAGACGATTGTCAGTGAAGCGCTGCTTGCCGTTCTAGAGCCAGGAACTGTTGCGACGAGTTCTGCAGAAAACACTGATAATTCCGTAGCAGCGGCGCCAGAAACCGGGTCGGCTGAATCTATCTCAGGACCGGCCGTTAGGTTGATGCTGGAAGAGAATAAGATTGATGCGGCGCAGATCAAAGGCACGGGTAAGGGCGGACGTATTGTAAAGGAGGATGTACTGGTACATCTCACGAAGCAAGCTGATGCAAAGTCAGCGGCGGCAGCTGCGATAGCAGCGCCTGTGCCAGAGGCTTTCACTGCGGCCTCTGACGAGCGTATCGAAAAACGCGTACCAATGACCCGTATGCGTGCGCGTATTGCCGAGCGACTGCTTGATGCGTCGCAGCAAACCGCGATGCTTACGACCTTTAACGAAGTAAATATGGCGCCATTGATGAAGTTGCGCTCGCAATACAAAGATCAATTCGAGAAAGTGCATAATGGCACCCGACTCGGGTTTATGGGCTTTTTTGTGAAGGCCTGCTGTGAAGCGTTAAAGCGTTTCCCCGAAGTGAATGCATCGATCGATGGTAATGATGTTGTTTATCATGGTTATCAAGATGTTGGTGTTGCCGTCTCTACTGATGATGGGCTGGTCGTTCCTGTTCTGCGCGACGCCGATTTTATGAGCATTGCCGACGTGGAAGCCGCGATTCGGAGTCTAGGTCTCAAGGCACGTGATAAGAAGCTGACAATCGATGATATGAGCGGTGGCACGTTTACGGTGTCTAATGGTGGTGTTTTCGGTTCGTTGTTATCAACGCCGATTCTCAATCCACCACAGTCCGCTATTTTGGGTATGCATGCAATCCAAGATCGCCCTGTGGCAATGGATGGCCAAGTGGTTATTCAACCGATGATGTACTTGGCATTGTCTTACGACCATCGTCTTATCGATGGCAAAACTGCCGTGCAGTTCTTGGTGGCGGTCAAAGGATTGATCGAAGATCCAGCGCGCATTTTGTTGCAGTTGTAAGTTGAACATAAAGAGGAATTTGTAATGTCTCAATCTTTTGATGTGCTGGTGATTGGTGCTGGTCCTGCGGGCTATGTGTGCGCCATCCGTGCTGCCCAACTTGGTATGAATGTAGGTTTGGTGGAAATGTGGCAGGACGCTAAAGCTAAACCTGTGTTTGGTGGAACTTGCTTAAATGTTGGATGTATTCCATCAAAAGCATTGCTCGATAGCTCTCATAAATTTGTTGAGGCACGTGACCATTTTGCTATTCATGGAATCAGCATTGCGGCGCCAACCATCAATATCGCAGACATGCTAAAGCGCAAAGAACAGATCGTATCTCAGTTAACGGGTGGCGTGGCGGGGCTGCTGAAGCACAACGGCGTGAGCGTTATTCAGGGCAGCGGTAAACTACTCGCGGGGCGCAAGGTCGAAGTGACCGCACAAGATTCATCCGTTCTGGTTTATGACGCGGGGAATGTTGTACTTGCAGCAGGATCGTTGCCAGTCAATATTCCACCCGCACCTATCGATGACGAATTCATTGTCGATTCTACAGGAGCACTTGAGTTTAGTGCCGTGCCTGAACGTCTTGGCGTTATCGGTGCCGGTGTTATTGGATTGGAACTGGGCAGCGTTTGGGGAAGGCTCGGTGCGGAAGTTGTTTTACTTGAAGCACTCGACACCTTCTTGCCTGCCATGGATCAGCAGATTGCAAAAGAGTCAGGAAAGATCTTCAAGAAGCAGGGCTTAGATGTTCGTCTAGGTGCTCGAGTAACTGCAACTGAAGTCAAAGAGGGTAAGGTTCATGTCACCTATCAAATGGGCGACGAAGTGCTAACCGAGGTGTTCGATCGTCTGATCGTGTCGGTTGGTCGTCGCCCGCGCACTGAAAACTTGTTGGCGAGCGATGCGGGCGTGAGTTTGGATGAGCGTGGCTTTATTTACGTCAATGATCACTGTGCCACTGAAGCGCCGGGTGTATGGGCAATAGGCGATATCGTTCGCGGTCCGATGCTTGCTCATAAGGGTTCGGAAGAAGGCGTCATGGTTGCTGAACGTATTGCGGGTAAGCCAACACAGCTCAATTATGATTGCGTTCCATCGATTATCTACACCCATCCCGAGGTGGCATCGGTGGGTAAAACAGAGCAACAATTAAAAGCTGATGGTGTTGAATATAAGGCAGGGACCTTTCCCTTTGCCGCTATTGGACGCGCCCTGGCTGCGGGTGATACTGATGGCATGGTCAAGATTATTGCTGATGCCAAAACTGATCGCATTCTCGGAGCGCACATTGTCGGTCCATCGGCGGCAGATTTAACGCAGCAGATGGTCATTGCGATGGAGTTTGGTTCAAGCGCAGAAGATCTTCAGTTGATGGTGTTCGGTCATCCGACATTGTCAGAAGCCGTCCATGAAGCCGCACTCGCAATCGATGGACACGCCATTCATATGGCAAATCGGAAAAAGCACTAGAGTTAAGAGCGCTTAGGGTGGCTGCCCGCGTGTAGCCACATAGTATTTCACGTTAACTTACGGGACTAATCATGAATCTTCACGAGTACCAAGGCAAAGCATTGTTTGCCCAGTACGGCCTGCCAGTATCTACTGGTTATGCTGTTGATACCGCTGACGACGCTGTTGCGGCGGCTGAGAAAATCGGTGGTGATATGTGGGTTGTTAAGGCCCAAGTTCACGCTGGCGGTCGCGGCAAAGCGGGTGGCGTTAAGCTGGTCAAAACTACCGATGATGTGCGCGCGTTCGCAGACAATTGGTTGGGTAAAAATTTGGTGTCATACCAGACCGACGAGAACGGTCAGCCGGTCACCAAAATCTTGGTGGAGTCCTGCACCGACATCGCTGAAGAATTGTATCTTGGCGCAGTGGTTGATCGCTCGACCCGCCGTATCGTCTTCATGGCTTCTACCGAAGGTGGTGTTGAGATAGAGAAGGTTGCCGAAGAAACTCCGGAAAAAATCCTTAAGGTGACCATCGACCCCCTGACAGGCGCTATGCCTTACCAAGGCCGTGAGCTCGCTTTCAAGCTGGGATTAAGTGGTGTTCAAGTCAGTCAGTTCGTTAAAATATTCATGGGTCTGGCTCAGTTATTTGTCGACAAAGATCTTGCGCTTATCGAAGTCAACCCACTCGTGATTACAGAAGAAGGTAATTTGCATTGTTTGGATGCGAAGCTGGGTGTGGATGGCAATGCGCTCTATCGTCATAAAGATTTGCAGGCTATGCGCGATCCTTCCCAAGAAGACCCACGTGAGGCACAGGCAGCTGAGTGGGAGCTCAACTATGTGGCACTCGATGGCAATATCGGTTGCATGGTAAACGGCGCGGGCTTGGCGATGGGCACCATGGATATCGTTAAACTTCACGGTGGCTCACCAGCCAACTTCTTGGATGTGGGCGGCGGCGCGACTAAAGAGCGTGTCACAGAGGCATTTAAAATCATTCTCTCAGACAATAATGTCAAAGCGGTTCTGATCAATATTTTCGGCGGTATCGTCCGCTGTGATCTGATTGCCGAAGGTGTTATCGGTGCTGTTGAAGAGGTGGGTGTTAGCGTTCCGGTAGTCGTTCGTCTTGAGGGAAATAATGCAGAGCTGGGTCGTCAGGTGTTGGCAGAGAGCGGTTTGAATATTATCGCTGCGACTAGCCTCACAGATGCTGCTCAGCAAGTGGTAGCAGCAGCAGCAGGAGTGGTGTAATGAGTATTTTGATCAATAGCGATACCAAAGTAATTTGCCAGGGTTTTACCGGCTCGCAGGGTACTTTCCACTCAGAACAAGCGCTTGCCTATGGTACAAAAATGGTTGGTGGCGTTACACCAGGCAAAGGTGGGCAAGAACATTTAGGGCTGCCAGTGTTTAACACGGTTGCTGAAGCTGTGGCTGTAACTGGGGCGAGCGCATCAGTGATCTACGTACCAGCGGCATTCTGCAAAGACTCGATTTTGGAAGCAGCCAACGGCGGTATTGAGCTGATCGTATGTATTACCGAAGGTATTCCCACTTTAGATATGCTCGAGGTGAAGGTGAAGTGTGATGAGTTGGGTGTGCGTCTCATCGGGCCTAACTGCCCTGGTGTCATCACCCCCGGCGAGTGCAAAATTGGCATCATGCCGGGCCACATTCACTTGCCTGGTAAGGTTGGTATTGTATCGCGGTCAGGCACGCTGACTTACGAGGCGGTAAAGCAGACTACTGATGCTGGCTACGGACAGTCAACGTGCGTGGGTATTGGTGGCGATCCTATTCCGGGTTCCAGCTTTATTGATATCTTGGCTATGTTCCAAGAAGATCCTGCGACCGAAGCGATTGTAATGATCGGTGAAATCGGCGGCAGTGCGGAAGAAGAAGCTGCGGCGTTTATTAAAGAGCATGTCACCAAGCCCGTTGTTTCTTACATTGCGGGCGTCACAGCGCCGAAGGGTAAGCGCATGGGTCACGCCGGTGCGATTATTGCGGGTGGTAAAGGCACTGCCGATGAAAAGTTCGCAGCCCTTGAAGATGCCGGCGTGAAGACTGTTCGCTCGCTCGCGGATATCGGCGCTGCACTTGCTGAGATCACCGGCTGGTAATTTCTAGCAGCAACAGAATAACCGTCACTTTGTTAGTGGCGGTTTTTTTTTGTGGGTTTAAAAACAACAAAACTCTGCGTCATTAGCGCTTGAAAATGTTGTCCTCCGCCTCCATCTCGAGAACACGTTATTTTTTTGTACTTATTATTCGGAGACTTGTATATGACTGCTGCCGCGCAACGTGAAACACGGGGTTTTCAAACCGAAGCCAAGAGACTGCTTCACCTGATGATCCATTCGCTGTATTCAAATCGTGAGATTTTCCTGAGAGAACTGATATCAAATGCCTCGGATGCCATTGATAAGCGACGCTTTGCTGTCGTTCAGGACACGGCGCTCGCTGATGGGGGTTCCGAATATTACATCAGGGTCAACGTCGATGGGGAAGCCAAAACCGTCACAATCGAAGATAACGGTATTGGTATGACCCGCGATGAAGTGATCGACAATCTTGGGACCATTGCAAAGTCGGGTACTGCAGCATTTGTAGAGCAGCTCAGTGGGGACGAGAAGAAAGACAGCCAGCTTATCGGTCAGTTTGGGGTAGGTTTTTACTCATCTTTTATCGTAGCTGATCGCGTTGAAGTAGTGACCCGTAAGGCAGGTACTAGCGAGGCGACCTATTGGGAATCTGCTGGTGAAGATGAGTTCAGTATCGATACGGCTGAGCGTAATGAACCCGGTACGACAATCGTGCTTCATCTCAAAGCAGATGCCGGAGAGTTTGCTGATGATTGGCGCGTACGTAGTGTCATCAAGAAGTATTCCGACCACATCGCTGTACCAGTATTCATGCCTAAGGCACCAAGTCCCGCATTAGCAGATGCCGAGGAAGGTGATGAAAGCGAAGTCGATGCACAACCGGCTTGGGAAGCGATTAACGAGGCGAAGGCACTTTGGACCCGCAGCCGAAGCGATGTCGGCGATGATGAATATGTCCAGTTCTACCGACACATCGCCCATGACTATGAAGATCCTTTGAGCTGGAGTCACAATCGTGTTGAAGGCAAGCTTGAATATACGTCACTGCTTTATTTGCCTAAACAAGCACCGTTCGATATGTGGAACCGTGAAGCGGTCCGAGGATTGAAACTTTATGTTCAGCGAACCTTTATCATGGACGACGCTGAGCAGTTTTTGCCCTTGTACTTGCGGTTTGTCAAGGGCGTGCTTGATTCGAACGATCTTCCGTTGAATGTTTCCCGTGAGATTTTGCAGCAGAGTCCTGCAGTTGACTCGATGAAATCAGCGATGACCAAGCGTGTCATTGATATGCTACAAAAGATGGCCAATAAAGAGCCCGAGCAATATCAGAGCTTCTGGGACACATTTGGGCAGGTATTAAAAGAAGGTCCTGGTGAGGACTTTGCTAACCGTGAAAAGATTGCGAAACTTCTGCGCTTCAGCACTACCCACACGGATGCAACTACCCAAGATGTCTCGCTTGATGATTACCTCACACGTATCAAACCAGAGCAAACATCGATTTACTACGTGGCCGCGGATAACCACACTACCGCGAAGAACAGTCCCCATCTTGAAGTTTTCCGTAAAAAGGGTATTGAGGTCTTGTTGTTGTCGGATCGAGTGGACGAGTGGCTGATGAGCCATCTGATGGAGTTTGATGGCAAGGCACTCAAAGATGTCGCGCGCGGCGACCTCGATTTAAGTGCAGATTCGGAAGAAGAGAAGGCGGAGCTTGAAGCTGCTAAAAAGGCCTCTGAAGGTCTCGTTGAGCGAATACAGGCAGTTTTGGCTGAGCGTGTAGCTGCGGTTAGGCCGACGTTACGCCTAACGGATTCTCCCGCTTGTCTGGTGGTAGGGGAGCATGAAATGGGTGCACAAATGCGTCGTATTCTTGAGTCTGCAGGGCAGGCATTACCTGATACTAAGCCAACCCTTGAGATCAATCCCGGACACCCGCTGTTGAAGCGCTTGGATGCTGAGCAGGTGGAAGAACGTTTTACGGATTTGGCTAATATTATTATGGATCAGGCGATGCTGGCTGAAGGATCTTCGTTGGAAGATCCCGCAGGTTATGTCCGTCGACTTAATAAACTACTGGTAGAGTTAAGCGATACCTAATGCTAGAAAGCCCTTTCTGAGTGTCTTGCGGACGTGGACCGCAGTGTATTTAATTTCAAAGAGGGCGCTATCGCTTTTGTTTCATATGCCGGTTTTTCGAGATATTTTCCCGAATGAGGCTTGCTAAAGGCCGAGAAGAAAACATTTTTTAGATCGGTGTAGCTTTTAAAGACCATGGCCGCTAGTGTCTGTTATTCAATGCTAAGGATGTGGTCAAGATGCGTGTCACGGTATGGCGTCACGGAGAAGCAGGTGTTGCTTCGCGAGATGAAGATCGTCCCCTCACTGAACGAGGTCGTACCTCTCTGAGCGCTGCGATTCAGGAATATCAAGTATTGTGCGAGGGCGTAGCCCCGACTTTGATTCATTACAGCCCACTGCTCAGGACGGCACAAACGGCTGCTATTATTGGGCAACACTTTCCCGATGCAACCGCGGAGATTTGTGATGAACTCGCACCGGGTACTGAGCTTCGCGATCACAGGTCATTCTTGACCACTGACGATGTTGCTCATTTGCTCTTGGTAACGCATCAGCCTTTCGTATCAGAACTGATTTGGTATTGGCTAGATGATAAAACGGTTCCAGCTTTGGCACCCGGTGGCTTTTGTATTATTGATTTACAGGCACCCACTTGTGGGGGCGCGATCTTGCTACATGTAGTCCCAGATATTTTAGGTTGATATTAATGAAGGCATTATTGCCGCAGCAGCATTTCGAAGTCGATGGTTTGGTTTACTCCGGATTGTCTTGGGGAGATCCTTCATTACCTGTTGCACTAGCGCTGCACGGTTGGATGGATAATGCGGCCTCATTTTCCCAACTTGGGCCACGCTTAAAAAATCGTCAGCTAATAGCACTTGATCTCTCAGGTCACGGTTTAAGTGGCCGTCGTTCAGCGGATGCCACTTATCAAATCTGGGACGATATCCCACAATTAGTTGGTATCATCGATCAGCTCGGATGTACAAAGGTGTCGCTAATCGGGCATAGCAGAGGCGCGGCAATAGCTGCATTGTTAGCCGTAGTACTGGGTGAGCGCTGTGATCATTTGGTTATGATCGATGGGCTTCTTCCCGCGGCAATAGAGGCCGAAGACGCCCCCCGACAGTTAGCACGTTTCGTTCATGAACGGCAAAAATATGCGGCGCGATCGGATAGATATTTCGATTCACTAGAAGCGTTTGTTGAAAAACGTGCGCAATACGGGTTTAGTAAAGAGAATGGACGCGTATTTGCAGAACGCTCGCTGGAAAAAACGGCGCATGGATTTCGAATGAGAAATGATCCGAGGTTGTTTGGTGCGTCGGCGGTGAAGTTGGACCCGATAATGTGCGTGCAGTTCTATCGGTCAATTACTGCCCCGACATTGTTTATAATGGGTGACGACGGTTTCTTCAAAAATGAGCCAGGTCAGCGTATGCGAGACGACGTAGCTTCAGAGATTCTGAACTTTCGTAGCGCCACGCTTCCAGGTGGCCATCATCTGCATTTAGAAGACGCGGCAGAGCTTGTTGCACTGCGTATTAATACCTTCCTGGAGACAAGTCAATGAAATTGCTTATGCTGGTTGTTCTGCTCATCAATAGTGCGAGTGCTGCAGCTCAAGGACTCTCCGATATTCGATCATTTGTTGATGCCCAATGGTCAACTGAGCGTTTTAAATCTAGTCTAGAAGATGTCAGAGGGTTTCCTATTGCACTTGGACAGATGAAGAAGATTAACAGCACATGGCAACTCGAAGTTTTTGAGCCAGTCACGGGTGAGTTATTGCGAGAGACTTGGCAGGTGAGGGGTACGCCTGTGGTAAGTTTATTTGAAGACACGGCCGACCTGCTCGCTACTTTTGCAGAGCTGCGTTACTTATGTGCGAGCAGAGAATGTGGTAATGCCTCTGAGTGGGCAAGCAGTATCTACCAGCAGCAGCTGCTGTATGGGCGCGATGAGTTCTTGCGCTTCGCAGCATTTCAAACGCCTGACGGCCGTTGGATTACCGTATTTAGTGCCGGCCGCTCGGCTGACCGCCAATATTTGCATATCGACTCGATCAAGCCGCAATATTAACGCCAAACTATAAGCGCTCACCGAAGTTAGCGGAGTCCCTGCAGCTGTAGCAAAGATAAAAATTCTTTGCGGGTTCTCGCATCTTCGCGGAATGAACCGAGCATTGTCGATGTTTTGGTCACGGAATTTTGTTTTTCGACACCGCGCATCATCATGCACATGTGTTCAGCCTCAATAATAACGCCAACGCCCCAGGCGCCGGTTACGCCTTGAACTGCGTTAGCGATCTGCACGGTGAGTTGTTCTTGTATCTGTAGTCTTCGAGCATACATATCTACGATTCTCGCCACTTTAGACAAGCCAATCACTTTTCCCTGTGGAATATAGGCCACATGGCAACGACCAATAAAGGGCAGTAGGTGATGTTCGCACATCGAGTACATCTCAATATCTTGTACCAAAACCATGTCGGTAGAGTCTGTGGGAAATAGCGCATCATTGACTACGGCATCTAGCTCTTGCTGGTAACCTCGGGTTAAAAATTCAAATGCTTTGGCGGCGCGTTTGGGTGTGTCGACCAATCCTGCCCGTGTAGGATCTTCGCCGACCGCCTCGATAATGCCTTTCCAATGAGCTTCCATAGGTACCTCCTTTTGAGGATAGAGATGCTAGCATAGTCAGCCGCTTGCTTTTGGATTTATACCGTGAAGACGTTTCGTGAATTACTGATTGACACAGAGCAACAGCTCCTGTTCGCCGACTTATTTTTCGGGCACGGCTACGACTCGGCTCATGATGAGGCAGTTGCGTTAGTTCTGGCTGCAGCGGCATTGCCCGTCGATACCGGCGCGGAAATCCTAGATATCGCTTCAACGCAACAGATTGTCGCAACGCTTTCAGAATTCCTGGTGCGTCGCATCCAAAATAGAGAACCCGTTGCGTATATTATTGGCCAGGCCTGGCTAGGTCCCCTGATGTTTAAGGCAGACAGGCGAGCCATAATACCGCGGTCACCTATTATGTCGTCCGTCATGACAGGGTTTGCTCCCTGGTGGCCAGCATCTCGTCAGCCCGAAGTGATCATTGATTTATGCGCGGGTGGGGGGAGCTTAGGCGTTCTGGCCGCCGAGGTTTTTCCCGATGCAAGATTGTATTTATTGGATATTGATGCCAGTGCGCTGGCATTGGCAAACGAAAATATTATCTTTCATGGCGTAATCAATCGCGCCAGTGTCATTCAAACTGACTTACTTAGCGCACTGTCCGCCGCAAGCGCCGACGTAATTTTGGCTAATCCACCTTATGTGGATCAAGCCGATATGGATGCTCTACCAGAAGAATATCGCTATGAACCTAGACATGCCTTGGCCGCAGGTTTCGACGGACTCGATTTGGTGCATCGTATTATCGCTGAAGCCGCTGTGGTACTGCGTAAACCGGGCTTGTTAATTTTGGAAGTCGGCAACAGCTGGTCGACGCTTGAGGCGGCTTATCCTGATTTTGCTTTTATTTGGCTCGAGATAGCAGAGGGTGGGCACGGGGTTACTGTGCTTGATACTGACGACTTACAGCGACTTTTGGCACAACAACAGGGCGCGCATTGACCCTCACACGGTATACTAGATAGCAGAGGTCTTTTATATGTCGGGTAATACGTTCGGGAAACTATTTTGTGTAACCACTTTTGGTGAGAGTCACGGTCCAGCACTTGGCTGTATTGTCGATGGCTGCCCGCCTGGCATGCCGCTATCTAGCGAAGATATGCAAGTCGATTTGGATCGTCGTAAACCGGGTACATCGCGTTATACGACACAGCGTCGAGAGGGTGATGAGGTTGAGATTTTGTCAGGTGTGTTTGAAGGCGTCACAACGGGCACACCTATTGGCCTATTGATTCGCAATACAGATCAGCGATCGAAGGATTATGGCAAGATTTCAGAGCAGTTTCGTCCCGCACATGCCGATTACACGTATCACCAAAAATACGGTGTACGCGATTACCGCGGTGGTGGGCGTTCCTCAGCGCGGGAAACAGCGATGCGGGTTGCGGCGGGGGCCATCGCTAAGAAATGGCTGCGCTATCACTATGACATCGAGATTCGTGGTTTTCTGTCTCAAATAGGCCCGTTGCGTGCTAGCACTCATGATTGGGACTTAGTTGAAACCAATCCTTTCTTCTGCGGTGATGCGGCCTTAATTCCCCAGTTAGAGCAGTTCATGCAAGATCTTAATAAGCGTGGCGATTCAATTGGTGCGCGTATTGAGGTGGTTGCCGAGGGCGTTCCGGTTGGCTGGGGCGAACCTGTTTTCGATCGCCTAGATGCTGATATTGCCAGTGCGATGATGGGGATAAACGCAGTCAAGGGCGTCGAGATAGGCGCGGGTTTTGCATCCGTTGAACATTACGGTTCTGAGCATCGAGACGCACTGACCCCCGAGGGGTTTGAGAGCAATAATGCCGGAGGTGTGTTAGGTGGTATTTCGAGTGGCCAGCCTATTGTTGTCGCGTTAGCGCTTAAGCCAACATCGAGTATTCGTCTTCCAGGGCGGAGTATCGATATTCATGGCGAAGCGGTTGATATTATTACTACAGGGCGACACGATCCGTGTGTCGGTATTCGAGCTACACCGATTGCCGAAGCTATGTTGGCATTGGTGTTGATGGATCACGCAATGCGTCATCGCGCACAAAATGCTGACGTTAAAGTCGCAACACCTGCCATACCGGGGCAGCGTTGAGATTGCGGTACTGGCAATGAAGAGCGCCGCAGAGCAAGATCTCTTGGCGCGTCGACGCAGACGGCGTCGTAAGCTGCGTACTGGATTGCTGGGTGCTGTGGCTACCGTCGCGTTATTTTGGGGCGCTATCGACATCGTTGGCGTACCTGTCGAGCATCTACTGAACGCCTTGAAAGTGGTAGCCATTGGGGTGTTATTGACGATGGCACTGGCACTATTGCCAGCGGCGCTGCTGATTTATCGTCGAACAAAACGGCGCAAATAAGAGCCTGCGCGTCTAGGCTAGCCTTCTATATCGATGTCTAGTGTCATGGCGTCTGCTATTGTGTCTAAACTTTCTTGAAGTGCTTCCATCGATAAAGTTTCAACGGCTGTGGCAGTTATACTGGCATGAAACATAGATTCGCCTGTAAATGCGGCACTCTCTACACGACTCTCCATCTTTAATAAATTGATGCCGGACCGGGCGAGGGCGCCCGATATCTCGCGCACTATGCCTGGTCGATCCGGCCCTGTCAGTGTGAGTGTGAAAAGGTGGCCCGATGCGCTAGGTGCCTGGCCGGCGGCAGTGACACGTACACTGAGATCGCCCCCAGGTAACTCGCGGAGCCCTTGCTCAAGTGCTGACGAGCGATCGGCTGAAAGTTCGATCAATATTAGGCCCGCAAACTTACCCCCTAACTGTGACAAACGACTGTCGAGCCAGTTGCCATCATGACGTTGGATCTCATCGGCTAATTGTTCGACAATACCGCGACGATCGTCACCGATGAAAGTAATCACACAACGGTTTTGCATTTACCTGCTCCGATTTTGCTAAAGTTGGTATAGTAACGCGCAGGACGGGCGAAATGTGTGTTTTCGTATGAATTTTAACGTCGGCGATAGTTGGCTTTAGGCAGTTTTATGAGGAGTACATGATGCGTTTTCCACAGATCAGTGTTGTCATTTTTACCACTTTAATATCCCAGCTCGCGCTGGCGGATTTCGATTGGACTAAAGCGCTGGGCGGGTCCCATCGTGCCGATGGCAATGCTCAGCGCGATGAATTTCGTCACCCCAAAGAAACGCTTGAGTTTTTTGGGCTTAAGCCTGGCATGACTGTCATGGAGATATCACCAGGAGGTGGCTGGTACACAGAAATTTTAGCACCGTTAATGCAAGGGCAGGGCACGCTGATAGCCGCCAATTATGAGCCAAATGGTGGCGATTACGCCCGTCGTTCTCTGGGTGGTTTTTTGTCCAAGCTCGGCGCTAATGGTGATGTTTATCGGGAGGTTGTAGTGGCTGAATTACAGCCGCCAAAGGCGATGAGTCCGGCGGCAGCAAATTCGGTTGATATAGCGCTGGCGTTCAGAAATGTTCACTCTTGGATGCGTATGAATCAAGAAGAGGCGTTCTTTGCTGCGGTTTATGATGCACTCAAGCCGGGTGGTGTGCTCGGTATAGTTCAGCATCGAGGTGCTGCTGACAGCGATTTGGCGACCATGAAAAACACGGCTTATGTCAGCGAGGAAAAAGTGATTGAGCTCGCTGAACTGGCTGGTTTTGAACTCGATGCGCGCAGCGAAGTTAACGCTAATGCCCGCGATACTAAGGATTATCCTGGCGGCGTTTGGACTTTGCCGCCAGTCCTTGGCGAAGGTGACAAGAACCGTGATCTATATATCGCGATAGGCGAGAGCGATCGCATGACATTGCGCTTCAAAAAGCCACTGTAATAGCCGCGAATGTCAATGTCAGACACGCAGCAAGAGCAGGTCTTGGTAGTAGAGGCGCAGGGGCTGAAGTGCCCCGAGCCTGTTATGTTGTTACATGCGGCGATGCGACGGACCGAGGTTGGCAATTTGGTGCGATTGCTCGCGACAGATCCATCGACCCAGCGGGATGTGGGCAACTTTTGTCGTTTTCTAGGTCACGAATTACTTGAGAAGCGTTATTCTGAGGATCAATTTAGTTACTTAATACGCAAGGCTTCGTCATAAGACTATGTCCACTCCCGCAGCACATCCGTCGCCTATAACTAGTGAGCATGTCATCCAGGTATTTAACGCGCAATTTCAAGCCACAGAGAATACCTGTTTGTGCGGCGGCGCTGATGAGCCGTATTACGAGCCAGCGATAGGTCAGAAGCCGGCCATTATTTGGTTTCGAGCAGATTATGTGCGCAGTGCCTTACATGAGGTGGCGCATTGGTGTTTGGCCGGAAGCGCCCGTAGGGACCTTGCAGACTACGGGTACTGGTATACATCCGATGATCGTAATACGGATCAACAAACGGCCTTTTTTGCTGTTGAAGCCCGTCCTCAAGCGCTAGAGCGCTATTTTTGTGAGGCTCTAAAACTGTCGTTTCGCGCTAGTGTAGATAACCTCTCCCTAACGATAGTAGATGCTGTGCTGCAGGGTTTTAATGAGCGAATAGCGCGCTGTCATCGTCGCTTCGCTGCGGATGGCTTGCCAAAACGCGCCGCACTTTTTTGCGATGGATTGAGCATCGCCGCGACAGCTTATGAGCTTAGTGAAGCGTGACCGGGATGTCGGGCTAATGAATGGTCCACTGCGTGTCGTCTGTGATGAAAACCTTAGCATCACGCCTGCCTTGGAAGCGATCGCCAGTTCGATTACATGCCTGCCCGGCAGATCGATTACGCAGACTGATTTAGGTCAGGTCGATGCTTTATTTGTGCGCTCAGTGACGCGGGTTGATGAAGCACTCCTGAGGGGTAGCGCAGTCCGTTTTGTAGGCACAGCAACTGCAGGTATAGAGCATATTGATGTCGATGCTATACAACGGATGGGTATTTCATTTGCTGCTGCTGCCGGGGCTAATGCCAATGCGGTAGTTGAGTATATAATCACGGCGTTCGCCTTCAGCGGTCGCCTCTCGAGCATTCTTGCAGGCGGCAGCGTTGGTGTTGTTGGGTTGGGGTACGTCGGTCGTCTATTATGTCAACGAATTCAAAGCTTGGGTGGGCGAGTAGTTGCGTATGATCCACTGCTGAGGGACTGGCCGAGAGATGTCACCCGCGCGTCGTTGGCTGATGTGCTATCTCAACCCGTGGTGAGCTTGCATGCCGCGCTCCATGATTCAGCCCCATATGCAAGCCGGCACCTGATTAGCACAGCCAATGTGTCATGTTTTTCAGAGGGTCAGTTATTAGTTAACGCTGGTCGTGGCGGTTTAATAACACGCGATGCCCTCGTAGCGCTTTACCACAAAGGCATTTCGTTAGTGCTTGATACTTGGCCTGACGAACCGTCTGTAGATGGTGAATTGCTTTCTATGGTATTGCTCGCAACGCCGCATATCGCGGGCTACAGCCTTGAAGCCAAAGTCAAGGCGACCGATATGCTGGTACGCTCAATTATCGACCATAAATTAGTGGATATTTCTTCACTCAATCTAGATCTGAATGATTCGATTGGATCAGCGCAGCATGAAATCATCTCGGCAAGTGATCTGAGTGGTATTTTGTTGGCAGCCTATAATATTGCAGAGGACGATCTGCGATTTCGTGAGGCAGCTGACCTGCACGGTGGCGTGGTGGCGTCAGCTTTTGATGCGCTGCGACGCGACTACCCCTTACGTTTCGAGCTGCGCGGTCGCAAAGTGCAGCGAGATAATCAATCAGATAAAATTAATACCTGGGCCGATGCGCTGGGGTTTACTACAAACAAAAGGGATGAGTGATGAGTGTTGAAAAGGCTAATGAATCCGGGCGCTTAGTCGCGAAATTGGCGCAGAGCTCAGCCATTGAACCGGATGAAAGTTTTTGGAAACAAACACTGAGTCCAGAAGAATATTATGTGTTGCGGGAAAAGGGCACGGAGCGGGCGTTTACTGGGGAATATTGGAATTGTGATGACGCGGGTATCTATCGTTGCAGAGCTTGTGGTGAACCATTATTTGAGTCAGACAAAAAGTTTGATGCGGGATGCGGGTGGCCGAGTTTCGATCAGCCGGCGAATATTAATGCGATCGCTGAGGAAGTGGATACAAGTCACGGCATGATGAGAACCGAAGTGACTTGCCGTCAGTGTGGCGGGCATCTCGGACATGTATTTCCTGACGGTCCGACCGACACAGGACTGCGGTACTGTATCAACAGCTTGTCTATCAAGCTCGATACGGATGCATAAAAGCTTCGTTTGATTGTATAGGTAACAAGGGCTGTTCTTGGGGCCAATAGAGTACCGCACTCGGCCAATATCGATCGTCAGCCTGACTGTATCACTAGAGATTACGGTGGTTTGCACACGTGGAGTGAGAAACAGGGTTCGGACCTGCTACCTCAACCTTGAGAAAATGGAGCGGGTGAAGAGATTTGAACTCTCGACATTTTCGTTGGCAACGAAATGCTCTACCCCTGAGCTACACCCGCGTTACTACAGTAAACTACTATATTCCTAGAGGCCTTCCAAAAACCGCCGCACCACTTTCCACGGTACAAAACGTCTGATTTAGCCTCTCCAACCCCCTGATTCCAAAAGGGTTTTTGGTTTTTTTACGCGCAACATTGAGAAGTCTACGCGCTACCAACTGAGCTTTTCCCGAAATATGGCGTCCCCTAGGGGGTTCGAACCCCTGTTACCGCCGTGAAAGGGCAGTGTCCTAGGCCGCTAGACGAAGGGGACGCAGCATCTCCGTCAGGAGAAGGCGCGCATATTAGTGATCTCTGGCAGGGTCGTCAAGCCCATTTTTTAATTTCTCGAAAGCCGTCGCGTAATTGCGTTAGACTCTCACTTTTTATCCTAGAGGTAATCATGACTCCGGCACTTAAAATCACCGGCCTTGCCAAGACCTATGGCGACGAATTTCAGGCATTGAAGGGGATTGATCTTGAGGTCGCTCAGGGAGACTTCTTTGCGCTACTTGGACCGAACGGGGCGGGCAAGTCAACGACGATCGGGGTTATTTCTTCGCTGGTGTCTAAGACCGCAGGACAGGTATTGGTGCACGGTGTTGATATCGACCAAGACTTCTCTCGCGCAAAAAAGTTTTTGGGTATTGTGCCCCAGGAATTCAACTTCAACATGTTTGAAAAAGTTGAAGATATTTTAATAAATCAGGCTGGCTTCTACGGCATTCCAGTTGCTGTCGCAAAGCCTCGTGCCGAGCATTATCTGAAGAAGCTGGGGTTGTGGGATAAGCGTCACACAGCATCGCGTATGCTTTCAGGCGGAATGAAGCGACGTTTAATGATTGTGCGAGCCCTGATACATGAACCTAAACTCCTGATTCTAGATGAACCAACGGCAGGCGTAGACATAGAGATGCGGCGCTCTATGTACGAATTTCTAAAGGAGATTAATGAGGCGGGAACCACCATCATTCTCACTACGCATTATCTCGAAGAAGCTGAAGCGCTGTGTCGTAATATCGCGATTATTAACCATGGCAAAATCATCACCAATCAGTCTATAAAGTCCTTGCTGCTCGACTTGCATCGCGAGACCTTCGTGATTGACTGTGCGGGGTCGCTACCCAAATCGGTGGCAATAGAGGGTTTTGTCGTGAACCGAGTCGACGATAATCGTTTAGAAATTGACGTCGATAAGGGGCAAGACCTCACTGA
This sequence comes from uncultured Luminiphilus sp., assembly GCA_963926105.1. Classification (GTDB taxonomy): domain Bacteria; phylum Pseudomonadota; class Gammaproteobacteria; order Pseudomonadales; family Halieaceae; genus Luminiphilus. The sequence continues at coordinate 29,171 of CAWUVW010000015.1, forward strand.
GGTATTTGTAGCGCTTAACGCTAAGGGCGTCGTTGTGACGAGCATGCGCAATCGTGCAAACCGGTTAGAACAAATGTTTGTCAATTTGCTGGAGCAGTCTGCATGAGTCTTTATGAACAGTACGTTGCGTTCATGACTATCTTCCGAAAAGAAGTGCGCCGTTATTTGCGTATATGGACCCAAACGCTATTGCCATCAGCGATAACAATGTCGCTGTACTTTTTGATTTTTGGCGATTTGATCGGATCGCGTATTGGCGAGATGGGGGGGGTTAGCTACATGCAGTTTGTAGTGCCAGGCCTCATCATGATGTCGATTGTGACCAATACCTATGCCAACGTTGTAGGTTCGTTTTACGGGACAAAGTTCAATAACAGTGTCGAGGAGCTTTTGGTCTCGCCAGTACCCCACTACATTATTTTGTGGGGCTACATAGCCGGGGGGGTCAGCCGTGGACTGCTGGTGGCGATCATTGTTACCCTTGTTTCTCGATTTTTTGCCGAGATCGAAATTTACAGTTTTGTAACTGTATTTGCGGTTGTGTTACTGACGTCCATCTTGTTTTCCTTATGTGGCTTTATCAATGCGGTTTACGCTAATAGCTTTGACGATATTAATATCGTGCCTACGTTTATACTGACGCCGTTGATCTACCTCGGGGGTGTTTTTTATTCGCTCGACTTACTGCCTGAATTCTGGGCAAATGTGTCAAAACTTAACCCGCTGGTCTACGTCGTTAATGCGTTTCGATATGGACTGCTTGGGGTCAGTGATGTCAATATTCCTTTTGCGTTCTCAATGATAGTGGGGTTCACATTGGTAGCGTATGTCTACAGTATTCATCTGCTGCGAACTGGCAAGCGGCTGCGAAGCTAGCCAAGTGGTAAGCGCGCTTGGCAGTCGGGTAGAGGCACCTAGGTGCTATGCGCCGGAGATACTCGAGCCAATCCCAAGAGATTTAGCCCGCGTTGCTTTGGGCGTCGATAAAACGCAGCCTTTCTTCGGTGCAGACATATGGCACTTATATGAATTGTCATGGCTGAACGCGAGCAATGTGCCGGTAAGCTATATTGGCACGCTGACGATCCCTTGTGATACGCCTAATCTAGTGGAATCCAAATCCTTAAAGCTGTATCTCAACTCGCTGAATTTCCGATCGTTTGATAGCCACACAGCAGCAGTTGCTCAAATTACGACGGATGTTTCTCACGTAGTGGCTGGGCCTATAATGTTGACGCTCGACTCAGTGACATCCTTGTCGGGAATTACCAATGAACCAGAGGGAACATGCATTGATACGATGTCGGCTTTCTCAGCGCTTACGTCAGATCGATGTTTGCATCTACGCATCGACCCACGACGGCAGACCGAAGAGACCCTGATATCGCATTTGCTGCGTTCGTTATGCCCGGTGACAGGTCAGCCTGACTGGGCGAGTCTTGTGGTAAGGTATCGCGGTGCTGAAATCGACCGTGGGGGGCTGTTAAACTATGTTTTGTCGTATCGGGAGCACCAAGAATTTCATGAGCAGTGTTTAGAGAGAATTTTTTTGGATATTAGTGCGTATTGTGCGCCAGATAGCCTTGCCATCGCGGCTTTTTATCAACGGCGCGGGGGTATTGATATAACGCCATGGCGCACGTCAAATAATGACATCTTTGTGCCGACAACACGGATGGCAAGGCAGTGATGTTTTTACGGCGCCTATCATTTGCTTGGCTATGTTTTTTCGCATGCGTAGCGGTGACGGCAGCTGTTTCCGATAGGGTCCGCGCTGCGAGTACGCCCGGATTTGCAGCTGAGCAGATCAAGGCTGCTTTTCTGCTTCATCTATTTCACTTCGTGGTCTGGGTAGACGATAAGAGAGAGACCCAGGAGTTGTGCTTTTTAGATGCGGGCGAGGTGAGCGTCGCCGTGACAGCGCTTCTGGAAAAACGGCCCGCTAATATTCGAATAAGGCAGTTAGACGGGTTAGATGAAGTGTCGAGTTGCCATATGCTTTTTGTTAGCAGTGACCGCGCTGATGCAGGCTCTGCGCTATTGGTTTCGGCAATGTCGGCATCTGTGCTCGTTGTGAGCGACCAGCAAGGCTTTGCGGAGCAGGGTGGCATGCTCGAACTTGAGCGGCAACCTGCGCGCATTGGCTTGATTGTTAACCTGCCGGTTTTAGAAGCTGCTGGATTAACTCCCAGCAGTAAACTACTTAGGTTAGCCAAGATTCTTGGCTCCACGGCAGGGTTTTAGCGTGAATAGACACACTAAAGGTCAACGCACCATCCGGCAGCAGGTTTCGCAGATTACCGCGGGTGTTACTGCGCTTGTGGTGGGGGTGACGCTATTTATTTTCGTGTTTATCTCTCAGCAGAATATCGTTAATCAGGCCATGGAGCAGGCGCGTATCGCCGCTCAAGTTATCGGTAGCAACTTAACGGCCTCTATTGTCTTCGATGACCCCGAGACTGCGGGTGAATTGCTCGCCGCATTGGCGGTTTCTCCGGAGATTGTACGCGCGCGCGTGTATTTAGACGATGGCAGCCTCTTTGTAGAATACAATGTAGCGTTGGATCAAAGTCAGTTTGCTGAATTACAGGAAGCGCGTCAGCGGGTCGACACGAACTCGTCATATATAAAGCAAATTGAAGAGCCGATATTCCTAGGCGCTACCCAGGTTGGATCTATATCGGTTTGGCTGGATTCTTATCGGTATCAATACCAAATCTATATCGCGCTACTCCTTGCGCTTGTTGTTTGGATGATGGGAACCGTCATCGCGTACGTCATGGCGCAGCGATTGAATGCGCGCGTGACCAGGCCGTTGAATAACCTGTCTGACTTGATGATGAGGGTGTCCTCGCAAGAAGACTATTCATCTCGCTTCCTGCATAACGGAAATAACGGAAATAACGAAATTGCGGTGCTCGGTAACAGTTTTAATCAAATGCTTGGGCAAATAGAAGATAGAGAGCAGCGTTTACGGCATGTGATCAAAGCCTTGGAGCTAGCTCGAGACGAGGCGCAGACTGCCACACGCTCAAAAACGAATTTCCTGGCGAACATGTCGCATGAAATTCGTACGCCAATGAATGGTGTCGTTGGCATGATTTCACTATTGAAAAGGACCGAGCTTTCTGAGCAGCAGAAACTTTACTTTGACACAATTGACAAGTCAGCCAGCTCATTATTAATGATTATTGATGATATTTTGGATTTTACAAAAATTGAGGCGGGTCGCCTCGCGGTTAAGTCTGAGGTTATTTCATTAAAAGAAAATATAGCGTCGATCGAGGCGTTTTTTGCTGATACTGCTCGCTTAAAAGGTATTGATTTTATTGTCGTGCAAGATGCCTATTTACCAGCTCGCGTTATCGGTGATTCGGGTCGCTTACGTCAAGTCTTATTGAATCTACTCGGCAATGCAATGAAGTTTACCGAGCAGGGCTCGGTGCGGTTAGAGGTAGGTGTTGTCGGTAGCGTCGCGGCCGAACGTATACGCTTCGAAATTACTGATACTGGCATTGGTGTTGCAGCCGAAGAACAACCGCGAGTTTTTTCAGAGTTTTTCCAGGCGGATTCTACGTCCACCCGTCAATTTGGTGGAACTGGATTAGGCTTGGCTATTGGTAAACAGCTGGTCACCCTCATGGGGGGGAGTATTGGTTTCCAGAGTGCTTTGGGCATCGGATCAACCTTTTGGTTCGAGCTTCCTTTAAAGACCGAGGTGGTGAATCCATTTTTCGCTCGACCTGGATCCTCTGATACCAAGAAGCTTAACCCATTCTCGAAGTTCAACCCATTCACACATGATAGAGCCTCTAAATTGGTACGCGATGGTGACATTGCTGAGACGGCAAAATCAGTCCAAAAATCGGCTTCTGTCAAGACTACGGCGTTCTCTGGTAAGGTATTGGTTGCAGAGGATTCAGGGGTTAATCAGTTTATTATCCGTGAGCTCCTGGCTGCGTTCGGGCTAATACCAACAATTGTCGCTAATGGGCAAGAAGCCGTTGATAGCTTTCAAAGTAATGAGTACGACTTAGTCTTGATGGATATCCAAATGCCCATTATGGACGGGGTAACAGCAACACGGTCTTTGCGCCACTTGCAGGCGCATAAAGGGGTTAATCCAAATTGTTTAGTGGTTGGATTATCTGCTCATGCAATGTCAGGTGACCGAGAGCGCTACTTGGACGCAGGTATGGACGATTATCTAACCAAGCCCATTGCAATCGATGAGCTTGAGAGCGTTTTAGAAAACGCATTAGCGTCGATTAACGATATGACACTGTGGCGTTAAATTAATAGAATGTTTAAGGAGTTTAAGATGAGCTTCAAAATTCCTGCGGTAGTCCTCATATTTTCGGGCATTACTCTATCACCTTTGGTCAGTAGCCAAACTGTTCCTTCCGATCTTATGGATCTTTCGATTGAGGATCTTTTTTCAACGAATGTTGTGACACAAGAAGAACAGCAAGTTGACCGCAAACGCTGGCATGTCGCCTACACATACGGCCAGTCGCAGTTTAGTGAGTACTATAATGGAACCACAAGCCTTACTTATGAGGACGTGCTTTACCGACCCGGTAAAATGCGAACCAAAGATAACTATCCAGTAGTGCCAACCGAAATTTCGCAAGAGATACACGCGCTCTTGATTGGCTACGATCTCGATCAAGACATTACGCTTAGGGTGGCGCTGCCTTTTATTAAGCAGAGTAGTGACCATATTTCTATTATCCCTGGGTATGACGCGTTCAATATCAGTTCTTCAGGAATTGGAGATGTGGTTGTCTTAGCAGATATACCCGTGGGCCGCACTTTTAATAGCACTTGGCGTATTGGCGCTGGTTTGAGCTTGCCGACCGGCTCAATCGACGAGCAGGGAGATACGCCGCGAGCGCCCGGTAATCAGCAGCTGCCTTACACCATGCAAATTGGGTCAGGTACCTTTGACTTGCCGCTGCTTGGATCTTACGAAAAGTTTGAGAATGGTTTTAGGTGGGGGCTTGATGCCGGCGCAACCATTCGATTAAACGAAAACGATAGAAACTATCGGCTTGGACACAAATTCTCGTTAGCTAGCTGGTTCAAATTTACCTCTGTTGGTCTGATTGAACCTGGAATCCGTTTGGCTTATCGCTGGCAGGGGAAAATCTCTGGAGAAGACACCGATCTCAGTGTCCCTATTCCTGCTTTTCCCTACCCAGCGCCGGTAGCCGATCCTAATGACTTTGGGGGTCAGCAAGTTGACCTTGCCATTTTTGCACGCTTGCCAGTCGGTAACAGTGGTTGGTTTATATCGGCGGAATATAGTGAGCCGCTATATCTAAACCTGAACGGGCCACAGTCTTCAGAAAAATTCCATGCGAACATTACGATTGGCACGTCGTTTTAGACCGGTGCTGGGTTTAGTCGTATTTGAAACCCAACCCCACCGGATGGATGGCTGAAAATTGCGCTGCTACAGTGATCTTCAGGCCCAATTTTTAGTGTAATCGCCTACAGCGGCGGCGATGGTTGTGCTAAAATCCCCACCCTATGGAGAACTGGCCGAGTGGTCGAAGGCGCACGCTTGGAAAGCGTGTATACGGCAACGTATCGAGGGTTCGAACCCCTCGTTCTCCGCCATTTACAGAGATATTTCCGATTTAAATCAATAGCCTATGATGCAACAAAATAGATCACGTATCATTATCCAGGTCATTAATAATCACAGCGGTGTCTTCACCGCCTGATAATAGCCGCCTCGAAGGCTTATATCCCCCAGACTAGTAAATCTGCCCGACAATCGCACTGCTGTATTGGATCTAGGTGTGATGGCGAAATGAACCCCTACGCCAACAAATTGCCAGCAATCCTTTACGCCAGTCGCTTACTGGCGACTCAAATAGAGCAAACAACGAGGCTGGTGGCCCATGCCTCGCAGGGCCTACTTCACAGTTAGATTGCCTATGGCAGCACAAACCAACGCAAAGCCTGAACCCTGTTTGAGAGATCCCGCGAATATACTATTCCTGAGCGATCCATTCTCTGTCACTCTTTCCGCGCGTTTTTAGGTAATAGGCAAGTAATTCGGAGCCATTGGAGAGGTTGCCTTCGTCAAGATGTTCACTAAAGTCTAGAGAGGAAGTGGAGTGCGCGCCTTGGCCTGAGGTTTTTAAGTCCAAAGTCCTCTTTCGTAGACCTCAGCGGCACTCCACCGCGTGGCACAAGCAAATAGGCCCCTTCGCTGGACGATTCTGTCAGGACTTCTGTCAGGAATGGGGCCCATATGGAGGTAGCGGATTATCATTGGCGCTATGACCGTGAAGAAAAGTTCATGATGACGCGGGTGTAGCCCTGTGCTGCAAAACTGGCGATGCGCGTCAAATCACTCGACTCGCTATCTAAGCTAAAATCAGTTAACCGCTCAAGCAGGGTTTCAAAGGCGATTCTTGCTTCTAGGCGCGCAAGCTCAGCACCCGCACAAAAATGGGGACCGTATCCAAAGCCCATATGGGTTTTACCCCCTGGCCGATCGATATCGAAAATCTCAGGATTCTTAAAAGCCTTGGGATCCCAGTTCGCTCCTGCCCAAGCGGGAATAACCATGCTTCCTTTGGCAATGGCCGCGCCGTTTATACTGCCCTCCGCGGTTGCCCTCCGATAAGTGCATTGAATAGGCGCATCCCAGCGCAGTACCTCTTCGACCATAGCGGGAATATCTTCTGGCTGCTGTCTAAGTCGCAAAACCAATGCCGGGTCATTCAGTAACACCAACATACCATTGCCAATGAGATTGGTTGTGGTCTCATGCCCAGCCAATAAAATCTGGTCGATGATCGGAAGTAATTCTTCTGTCGTTAGGGCAGGCTCGCCGTCAATCTGAGCGTTTACCATTTCGCTGAGGAGATCATCCGTTGGTGTGATACGACGCTGTTCAATCCGGGGTACAAAATAATTGTGCAAGTCGACCACGGCTCGAGCCACATCACGCCGCTTGTCATGGCTGAGTACATCGATGTTGCCCGAGATCATCAGGTCGCCCCAATGCTTGAAGGTCCACATGTCAGCTCGGTCAACACCGAGAATATCGGCGATGACGGTAACCGGTAGCGGGATCGCAAATTCATTGAGCAAATCAACATGCGGATGCGCAATAAAGCGATCAATCAGGGTGTGACACACCTCACGAATTTGAGGTTCAAGCGCACGAACACTTCGAGGACTAAGCGCCTTACTGATCAATTTTCGATGGCGTGTATGCGCCGGTGGATCCGCAGTAAACAGCGCATTGACGATGGGATGTGCATGGGACAGTATTTCTTCCACGTCGTCTTGCACCGGATCGCTTCCGACGCCCATGTGCCGCGGGCCATGCTCGTCTTCAGTGATGCTTGAAGAATACTGCCCGGTATTTTTCGCCAAGTCGACAATGGCATCGTAGCCAACAATCAGCGTCCCCAATGAGGGATCATCGCCCACCCCCTGCTCTTTATGCAGTCGCTGATAGAGTGTGTATGGACACTGGATATGCTCTTCAGCCAGCAAATCTACTTGGGGTAACAATTGTTCGGACATAACACTGATCCTTATTGGTTTTTCAACCAACAACTTAACCCAAAATAAAGTCATTACAAAATGAAAAGTGGCGATTTGTGGAGGTCGTAAGGCATCAACTGAGTCGCAATAACTTATGCAAAAAAAATCATACCAACAAAAAACACGACACTAATGCGACAAAAAGCACTAATGGCGCTTTTTTTAGCATGTACTAATATTTTTACCCTCTTTGTTTTAACCAAGGTGTTGCCCATGCAGTTAGTTAATGAACAAATAGGGTCAAATTTTAAGCGTTTATCCCTTCTTATATGTTTGGCTTGTGGCTTCATTGCTCTCACAAGTGCGTCAATAGGCGAAGATTCGTCTGTTGGGACTGTGTTAGAAATCTTTTTTTTCAGAGGTGCCAAACAGATGTTCAAAGTTCCCGCCAGCGTAAATCAGATTACCGCAGTGGTATATGGTGCCCAAGGTGGCGACCCAACTTACGGTGGAAAAGGCGGTGCAAGCGGCGGCAGGGCGAGGCCTTTTAGTCAGCCGTGGCGGCGGTGCTTCTAGTTACGCAGCTTATGGTCTTGAGGTGAGTGAAAACCTTCAGGGTGTTCGTGCAGGTGACGGAATGATTGTCCTCAGCTATGTCGCAAACACAACAGTTTGGGATGCGCTAAGCAACGGCAGTCCACCAGTGGCTACCTGTTACACCCCAAAAGCAACGGCTTTCAAAGATTGCCTTCTGATGTATGGCCAGAACGACGATTAATTATCGGTGACGACTGGCATGCCCCGCGCAAGCGGGTGAGTATGCCCAGATAATAGCTAAAGCGTCCAAGAAGGGCGCTTCAAACTGGGCTTACGAAGTTCAGATTTGACGCAAAGCTACCTTTTGCAAACGGTGACAAGGCCCTGCCTGTGCGCTGTAGGACATGTCTCAGAAACGGCTTTAAATGCGCTTAATCTCTAACTGCTCCCCGCCAAATCCAATGACATCACCTGTGCTGATCTTTTTACGACGCCGTGTCTCAATGTCACCATTGACGGTCACTTGTTGATCGTCGATAAACAGCTTGGCTTCGGCGCCGCTGGACGCAAGTCCTTCAAATTTTAGGATTTTATAAAGCTCAATAGGCTCACGGGTAATTTCGACGATTCGCATGACGGGATTTTTGGCCTGTAGGTGACATGTAGGAAGGCCGCTGTTCATAAGAAACGCGCAGACCCAGTGTTCAGCCCGACACTGAATTCTGTGCAAGCCTCTCTAGTATAGGCGGTTCATGCGCCAAAGTACTGTGCATGGCGCTTCTCCGTAAAATTCCCACGAAAGTGCGCTAGTTTATCACCCCTGCCAATGTTCGCCTCAGGGGAGAGCTCCGGGGCCAGATAAAGCAGCCAGGGGAATCAGGGGGTATGTGCGATGGGAGCCCAAGCCAGCAAGCTTGAATCATTTGCGAAACTATTAGGCACCAGTTTGGCGCCGCCAGCCTCGGCTATTTCTAGGTATTCCATCCAAGAAAGTACAGCGACAATAGCCGTGCCTCGCCCACTATCAAATTTGAGCGGGCCATAAAGGTTTGCTGTATACACGAGGTCTTCGTCGCCGACCCGTTGTGTCGCGTCATGGCGCGCACCGGCGGGTTCAAAAAACCAAACGCCCGGGCCATAGCCCTCGGGCGGTCCGGCGCGATAACCAATATGCCCTTGCAATACAAGAAAATCACTGGCGCCAAGGTGGTTATGTGGCAGGGCTACACCATTGTGGCGCACGATCAAAGACACCTGCCCTGTTTCCTGACTGACCCTAAGAATCTTCAGCGATACGTCGGACATGTTGGGCAGCGTGACCCAAGGGACCGCACGACAGTCTATGAAGTAGGGGTGCTTAAAGTGAGTCGCTGCAGGGAGTGTATCCGTGATCAGTCTGCCCGCATTTTCGCCAGCGATCGCGAGCGCTGCACCTGGACCTTGGTAGTTAGCACGATCGGCGGCGCAGTCTGCCAAGGTACTAGGCACCAATCCAATGCCCGCGCTTAATGCAATTTTCCGGATATCGGCACTGGTGATCAGACGGCGAACTATATTGTCTTCGGATATCAGCGCGAAGCTGTTCTGGAAATTCATCAGACACTCGGTTTCAGCCTCAGCAACCAAACAATCCATGCGGGTATTGGCGGCCATGTAGCCCCAGACACCCGGCTCTAAGCGGCTGCTACCGTTGTTGTCGCTGTATACGAGGCAGCCTGAAAGCACCAATAAATCAGCGCTGCCTAGGTATAAAATCCGCTCGAGCCGCAAGCCCTGATCAAATTTCACTATCAGACTGAACGTGCCGCTCTCGGTGCTGGCGCGCATTGGTTTGATCGAGACCCCGGGCACACCAACGAGTTCGACCCAGGGCAGTCGATTCGTATCCACGCCACCCTCGATACCGGTAGGATCATAATCTGGATTGAAGCTGTTAACTGTTGCTTCCATTATCTAAGCCTCATCGCCATTATTAGGGTCCTACCGTAACTTACTCTCATCAATGACTAAAGCTTAATGCTTATCCCGCCGGCCCGTTTTCACCTTTGGCAATGCCCACTTGCACCAAGGACAAAAGATGGTCTTGTGGTCATGGGTATGTCTCGTTACTGTGAGCCCAATTAGCATGGCAATCAGGAGTATGAAGATGAGCACAGGGTCCAGCCCGACCTCGGGATACGTATTTAATCAGACGATGTTACGCATTAAAGATCCGGCCCAATCGCTCGCCTTCTACCGAGATGTACTGGGCATGACGCTCTACCAGCGCGTTGATTTTGAGGAGCTGCAGTTCAGCCTTTATTTTCTCGGCTATGTGTCAAATCACGCGACACAAGAACTGCCGGAGAATCCGCTAGCGCGCTGTCGGATTACTTTTTCGCAAAGCGCCTTGCTAGAGTTAACCCACAACTGGGGCACGGAGTCCGATGTTGATTTTAAGGGCTACCACAGTGGTAACACTGAGCCTAGAGGCTTTGGCCACATCGGCATTACCGTTCCCGATGTCGATGCCGCCTGTACTCGATTTGAAGCGCTTAACGTGGAGTTCGTGAAGCGGCCTAACGATGGCTCGATGAAAGGACTCGCATTTATAAGAGATCCCGATGGGTACTGGATTGAGATTCTCAATCAAGACTCACTTACGAGTTTGATTGCCGAGCGCGGACAGGTCAGTCACTAGCGACTCTACACTTACCCTGTGTTACCGCGGGCAGCCTTGTTACGGACGGAGGGTTGCCGTAACGCGCACTGTAACGCTTGCTGAAGTGCGATAAATTAGCAAATCCCCAGGAATAGGCTATTTGACTAACACTCAGGGCCTGATAGGCAATATTTTGCAAGTCGGCGTGAGCGCCTTCAAGACGCTTGCTGATGATGAACTCATTGACCGTAAGTGGCTCGTCATTAAATAACCAATGCAAATAGCGTTTCGATATCCGCTTGGCCTCCGCGATACTCGATACGCTGAGCTTGGGGTCACGAATGTGGCTGCTGATATAGCGCCTTATATCAAGTTTTTGTCGAGCACGCATACTGCCACCTGCCGCGGTGGAGCTCTTGATCGCGCCGCCAATTAATGCGCCAACAGCCTCTAGAATCATCCCGCCCTCGACTTCAGCGCTGTCAAATTCGGGCGCGGCCATCGTGCTAATTAGGCTATTCAATAAAAATCGGCTTCCCGATTGCGCGTTAAACTTTCGGGGCATTGTTTTGATGGCGCCAACTAAGTTCGGATCTAGCACACTGGCGGGAATGGCTAGCGCAACCTTGTGCAGCGGTTCTACGACTTCAAAATAAGTGGGTTGGGTGCTATCCCAGAAAAAGGTGTCTCCTGCTGTCAGCGTGTACCGTTCACCGCCGAACTCGATATCCTCACGGCCCTCAAGATAGCTGAGTAAAATAATTGAGTGTTCTTCGGTGAAGGATACTTGCCGCTCACTTCGTGAACCACGGCAGGGATCGCAACGACTCTCGATGATATTGATTTTGTCGACGATCTTATGCCGTAGCGCCGCGCTGAATCCACCGGCGGGCGTGACACCGGGTGTCCAGCCGGACCCCTGTGCAACCATCAATTTTTCGACCCATTGCTCATAGGCATTTAGTCGGCCAACGCCATTAGAAGACCACGATTCTACGATATTGCTGTTCATAGCCCTGCTCGATTTATTACGACTAAATTTTTTATCAGCTTATGGGCAACCATAACAAGTCGCGGGACGGCGTCAAGTGGGCGGTGAGTCTTATAGGAGGGCGAACAGAGACCTTGCACCCAGAGCGAGCTCAGCTATCCCTCAGGGAACAATAAAAGTATTCGCTAATGTCTATACTTATTAGCGACGCTGTTTTGCATCACGATCTAATAAGAACATAAAGGAATCATTGCTATGCCTATGTCAAATCGCAATACGAGTAAGTTTTGGTTTAAAGCATTCACGGTCGCGACGATCAGTTCAGCGGTGTCAGTGCCAGCGCAACTGGTTTTCGCGAACACGACCACCCTGGAAGAAGTCGTCGTCACGGCGCGCAAGCGCTCTGAAAGTCTGATGGATATTCCCGAGTCCGTGACCGCGATATCAGGACTCGCTATCGACCGACAAAATATTAAGGGGCTGAACAAAATAGGCCTTGCGGTACCCAACATGAATTTGTCGATGCGCGCGGACGGTTATCCCAACGTTTCAATTCGGGGTCTCGGTGGATTTGGCTTGACGCAAGGCGTGGGTTTCTACTTGGATGATGTCCAGCTGTTTGGCGATGCCTCCTCAAGATTTGGTGACTTAGCGCGAATCGAAGTGCTAAAAGGGCCGCAAGGTGTTTTATACGGTGGCAGCAACATTGGTGGTGCAGTGAAATATGTCAGCAACACGCCATCTACGGAAACACTGTCGGGCCGAATAAAAGTCCTTGGCGGCCAGCAGAGCATTATCGATATGGAAGGCGATATCAACGTTCCTTTATCGGATCGCTGGGCTATGCGCGCCTTTGGATTTACACGTGAGGATGACGGTTTTATGACCAACCCTAATTCGCCATCTCCTGTGTTTGGTGTCGAATACAATCAACCTAAGGATGTCGGTGCTTACGAAGAATCCGGCGGTAGGATTACGTTGATGGGCCAGATTAGTGACACGTTTACGCTCAGTGCGACGGCGCGTTACAACGATTATGATGGTCCGGTTAACAACTGGGCGCGAGAGCTAGGTCAGCCCGCTAATATGCAATACCCCTTTACACTAGACGTAAATCAAAATCCAAGGCATAAGCGAGAAACATTCGGCGCACGGGTTGAACTGGCTTTTCAATTTGATGCGTTTGATTTTAAAAGTATTACCTCATATACAGACACTGAGAGTGAGCGACTGACGGATGTCGATCTGACCCAGCTGTGGTTTTTTAATACCTACAGACCGGAGACGATGGAAGTCTGGACGCAAGAGTTTCAGTTCTCTTCTAACGATGATGGGCCGCTGCAATGGTTAGCGGGCATATACGCTACAGATTTCCAAGAAACTATGAACTCCAGCCTGGATTTTGGCTGGATTATCCTCGAAGCGGAAGATCCCTCCATCCACGTTAAGGTTCCTTTTGAAACACGGCGTGAAGACAAGGGTAACCTGGCCGCTTTTGCAAATGTGACTTACGACCTGGGCGAGTGGGAATGGGGACTTGGGTTGCGAGTAGACCGATGGAAATCTGAAGAGCTAGCAGTTGATATTGGCCACTCTGCATCAAAGGATGACGTCGAGGTGCTACCTAGGCTTTCTATTTCTCGGCAAATAGGCGATCACTCAATGACCTACCTCACCGTGGCTAAAGGGTTCGAACCGGGTGGCTGGAACGGCATTGCAGATGGCGCGCCACCTATATTCGGTCCCGATGGTGAAAAAACCTTGCTTGGATTCGACAAAGAGGAGGCGCTGCAGTATGAGCTAGGCTGGAAGGGTGATCTCGCTGACGGTCGCATCAATGTAACTGCAGCGCTGTTTTACATCGATTATGATTCCCGCCAATACGAGTTCATCGCACCGAATCCAAGTGGTGATGGTACCCTTATCGACGGGGTAACCAACGTAGGCGATACCATCCAAAAAGGACTGGAGCTGAGTGTTGCTTGGCAGGTTAGTGAATACCTTCGTGTGTCGGGTGCCTATGGTTATATCGATGCTGAGTGGGATGACGGCACGCTCTTGGCAGATGGCAGCGCCGATCTAAGCGGACAACTACCGCCCAATATTATTCAAAATAGCGGTTCGGTTAACGCGAACTTCCAGATACCGGCTTTTGCGGGATTTGACTTTTTGGCGGACCTTCAAGTCAGTCATAACGGCGACATGCTGGGTGGTAAGCCGTGGGATAATGTAAAAAATCCCGCGTTTACCGTTGTCGATTTACAATTGGGTTTAACATCGGATAAGTGGATGTTCATGCTCAACGTAGATAACGTGACAGACGAAAAGTACTACACGGACCTTGAGCCTTTCCCAAATTTCGGCTTTGACGGTCTGACGGGAGAAGGCCCCAGTACTATTATTATAGGCACACATGGTCATCCGCGACTGGTCACCGCGAGTGCTGCGTATCGTTTTTAGTAAGGGCAGGGCAGTTTGCTGCCGCCAACAGGGAGCCAGTCAGCATTATGTATGCTTGTGAAGGTAGAGCGCTTGCGACGCGAGCGCTGAAGCATTTTAACGAAAGGACGACCGACGTTGCGTCCGATCAGATGCGGGTCCCGATCAGTGCCTATATCGATGACGCGCGCTTTCAACACGAGCGCCAATCGGTATTTTTTAGATCGCCTATTGCAGTTGCGATGTCACTTGAGCTGCCCAGTAACGGGGATTTTATAACGTTAAAAGTAATGGGCGTACCGCTACTCATCACCCGTGACGGGTTAGGAAAAGTACATTGCTTGATCAATGTGTGTCGGCATCGGGGTGCGCAGCTGTGCACTCATACTAAAGGTCATCAGACGCGCTTTTCCTGTCCCTATCATGCCTGGACTTACAGCAATCAAGGCGACTTACTCGCGATTTATGGCGAGGCGAGCTTTGGCGAGGTCGACCGCACCCGGATGGGACTGACAGCACTGCCCTGTGACGAGCGCAGCGGTATTGTTTTTGCGATACTGACTCCCGGACTAACACTGGATCTTGATGCGTGGCTTGGTGAGTTTGCGGGTAAATTAACCAGTCAGTATTTGAACGATTGGCAGCTGTATGCTGAGCGAGAACTTCCGGGCTCCGGCTGGAAGCCAACCATGGACGGCTATCTTGAGGTCTATCACCACGACAGTGTGCATGGCAAAACGGTTGGCGAACATACTGTGGGTAATTTGCTCGTACACGATACCTATGGTCCACATCAGCGAATGACTTTTGCCCGAAAGAATATCGCCGAGTTAAACGAGCGAGATGCAAGTACTTGGGTATCGCCAGAAAAATACATTCGCGTCATTCACTCCGTTTTCCCGAACCTGTCCATTTCGGCAATACTCGGTGGCTATTGTCTCGTTGGCTTCATTTATCCGGGTGAAACCACTGATTCCACACTTACGCGTCAACTAATTCTTAGTGCGGAGACACCTGAAAACGAGGCGCAAATCCAACAGCTGGAAGCTTTTAGCCAAATGACGTTACAGGCAGTTCGGGATGAAGACTATGCGATTGTCGCGACGATCCAAGACGGCCTTCATTCAGGCGCTAATGATAGCTTTCTGATCGGACGAAATGAACCCGCAGTGCAGCACTACCACCGAACGATCGCGGACATGTGTGATGCTCAAAAATAAGCGACATGCTAACGCGCTGATGGCGCCTCATTTTACGGCGGCCGTTACACCACTAAACTTGCCGTTCAATCGGTGTGCTCAGCCTATGTCAGAATCAACCGCTTGTCCGTCCAGATTGTCTGATGGCGGACACCCTTAATCCCGCCGCAAATTTCGCGGCAATGGGATGCCGCGTCGATATTGGATAAGCTGCGCCATGATGGCGATAGCGATTTCCATGGGCGTCTTGCTACCGATCGGTAGGCCCACCGGCGCGTGAAGCCGGGCCAAGCTCGCATCATCAATCCCTAGGGCTGCCAGTCTGCTGCGCCTTTTTTCTGAGGTGCGCATTGAGCCAAGTGCGCCCACGTACCAAGCATCAGTTTCCAATGCTTCCAAAAGGGCCATGTCATCGACTCTCGGGTCATGGCTTAGCGTAATGATGGCCGTATGTTTGTCGGCTGCTCGAGCGCGGATAGCATCATCGGGTAACGCGAGTATCAGTTCTACATCGGGGCCAGCCCACTGTGCTAGTGCCCAGTCGCGTGAATCAATGACGAGCACCTCGTAATCGGTTGCTAGCGCTAGGGCGGCGAGGGCGGCAGAAATCGCACCAGCACCGATCAGCAACAAACGCAGTCGCGGCCCAAAGCAATGACTGATGGTAGGCGCTAAAACTTCGGGTGCGTAAAACTCAGCTTGATGCGTGGTTGCACTGTGGCCATCACTTCGCTCGACGATGCGCTGGAGCACCGTGCGCTTTGCGATGGCTTGTTGGGCTGCGTAGATCCAGGTTAGATCCCGCTGGTCTAGACGCTGGATGGCCAGTGTTAGTCGACCACCACAGGGAAGGCCCCAGCGCATGTTATCTTCGGCGCTGACGCCATATTCAATGGTTTGCACTGCTCGGGTATTGAACTCGCCGCCGATCAGACGGGCGATCAGGTCCTCTTCGACACAGCCGCCAGATAAACTACCGGTTTGAAACCCACTAGGTGTCACCGCAAGCAGCGTACCCACAGGTCTAGGTGAGGAGCCCACGGCGCCCACCATCAGGCATAGCCAAGGACATTCGCCATTGGCCAGGCAAGCAGCGAGTGCCGCTAAAACAGCGCTTTCGTCAGTGGTCATTAAGTTGTTCTCCCCTCGTTATTGCGCTTTACACCGATGCTCGTTGAAAAAACTATCGTCCGCTCTGCAGTCCCTACGGCAAAGATCTTAATCGCTGTCCTGTTGCTGCAAACGCAGCATTGGCGACAGCGGCATGCCGGACTCATCGACGTCGCCAAGCGGTTTATCGGCCGATAATAGCTACCGCGATAGCGGGCGTCTCGTCCATGCGCAGTAGCGGGTAGTCGTGAAAGTGACTCTCTTGCACCTGCCCATCTACAATATTTTTTCCCCAAAGTGCGCTGTCGTCAGGCCGAAAATAGTGCCGCTGTCCATCTACATCTTAACGATCTTCGAATTCACTGCGTAACCACAATCGACGGCGCACCAATTAATTTAAGTACGTCCAGGACAACCCAAAGCAGCCGCGTGTCATCGGGTAGATCGATATTGACTAACGCACCATTGATTTCAAAACTAAGCATAGTTACCTCTGAGTAGAGTGCGCTGGGCGCAATATTTCATAGATATTGCGGCGATTACTGCGATATGCCAAGTAAGCGATCGGTATGCCAGCGATCACATAGACTAGGGCAAAGCTGAGTCCGGTTAACAAACCGAGCTGTGCGTCAGAAAGCCCTAACTCAGCTTTGATAGGCTCTTCCAAAATGACCAAAATTTGGCCATCAATAAAATTAAAGGTATAGACAATAGTCAGTATGACCAAGACGAACCAACGATAGCTAACCTCTTTAGGGGTATCTACTATCGCTGAGGCCTCGGGAGCCAAAGAAGAATCCGGCATACCACTGACGTCCTTATTATTTGTTTTTCTCAGAAGGACACAATGCAAGGAGCATACTGGGATGCCCACTGTTGTTGAGTTTGTACTATTAAGGTCCTAGCCGCGAGTTTTTGATCGGGTTCTGATAGCATCGCAGTATGGATAAAGATATGACAAAGCTTACGCACCTGGACGCCAATGGCCAAGCCCATATGGTTGAAGTAGGTGACAAGCCAGCCACGCATCGCGTCGCTGTCGCGCAGGCACTAGTGCGTATGGCCGAGAGTACACTCGCGGCGATCCTTGACGGAGATTTACCAAAGGGCGATGTGCTGGCAGTGGCTCGAATTGCCGGTATCCAAGCGGCAAAAAAATGTGCCGACTTAATTCCCCTTTGTCATCCACTTGCGCTTACAGGCGTATCAATAACGCTGACACCCGATGGTGCTTTACCCGGTATCAGAATTGAAGCCCGCTGTAGAGTGAATGGACAGACGGGTGTAGAGATGGAGGCGCTGACCGCCGCGTCCATATCGGCATTAACTATTTACGATATGTGCAAGGCGATCGATCGAGGTATGTCCATAGAATCGCTACAGCTAGTCGAAAAAACTGGCGGGCAGAGCGGTGACTGGATAAGAGCAAACGAATGTTAACGATAAGATTTTTCTCACTGATCCGCGAGGCACTGGATGTTGAGCAGATGACAGTCCTTTGGTCAGAAGATGTTTCCACCGTGACGTCACTCAAGCAAGCGCTGATTGAGCAGGGCGGACCCATTTGGTCAGAGGTGCTTTTACAGTCAAACTT
Source organism: uncultured Luminiphilus sp. (assembly GCA_963926105.1). Classification (GTDB taxonomy): domain Bacteria; phylum Pseudomonadota; class Gammaproteobacteria; order Pseudomonadales; family Halieaceae; genus Luminiphilus. The sequence goes on from CAWUVW010000015.1 coordinate 47,200, forward strand.
GGTTTATGCAGTGAATCAACGTGTTGTTTTTGAGGGCGCGGTGGTTGCTGATGGTGATGAAGTCGCGTTTTTTCCTCCGATGACCGGAGGCTAGCACGTGAGTGCCCTTGTTCAAACGGATGCCTTCTCACCGACACTGGCTTATGAAGCATTGCTCAACGAGTGCCCGGGGGCCGCGGCAGCAACCTTTTGTGGCTACGTTCGTGATTTTAGTGATACGGGTGCTGTTCATTTACTGGAACTAGAGCACTATCCAGGGATGGCTGAGCAGGTCCTTGCGCAGCTAGGTGAGCGAGCGTTGGTGCGCTTTGAGCTGCGAGCTTGGCGTATTATTCATCGCTATGGGCCACTGGCAGTTAACGAACCGATTGTTTGGGTCGCTGCTATTGCAGATCACCGGGCAAATGCGTTTGCCGCCTGCGAGTTCATGATGGACACTTTGAAGACTAATGCCCCATTTTGGAAGCGAGAGCATACCGAACGAGGTGCTCAGTGGTTATCGGCCCGTGCGTCAGACGCGCGACGGGACGAACGATGGGCTGAAGTAATGAGCATAGAGAAATAATTTCAAACCTACACTGTGTAACCTGATTTAATAAGGCTGATATATGGACTCGCGAGAGTTTCGCAACGCATTAGGTCAATTCCCAACGGGTATTTGCTTGATCACCGTGAACGACAAAGACCTAGGGGCGCTAGCACTGACGGCCAACTCATTCGCATCGGTGTCTTTGGAACCGGCGCTTGTACTGTGGAGCATTCAAAATAATTCCGACGTTTTTTGTCAATACACGCAATGCGAGTACTTTGGAATCAGTATGTTAGCTGCATCTCATGCCGACTATTCGAACCGCTATGCTCGCCGTGGCGGCCATGCAATTGATGCAGATGATTTCGATATCACCGATTTGGGTGTCCCTTTATTGAAAGAGGCGCTGGTGAATTTTAGTTGTCGTTTGGACGCCCTCCATCTGGCAGGGGATCACCACGTGGTGCTGGCAGAGGTCATCTCTATGAGCACTCGCGAAGGTGCGCCATTGGTATTCGCAAAAGGCAGCTATGCTGGCCTGCAATCATACGCATGATGAGGTGAAGTTTTGAAATATTGTTCATCTTGTGGTGAGTCAATCGCACTCATTATTCCTGCGGGTGATGACCGAGAACGTCATGTTTGCAGTGTATGTGAGACCATTCACTACAGTAACCCTAAGCTTATCGTAGGCTGTGTGCCCGAGCATGATGGCAAGATTCTCTTGTGTAAGCGGGCCATTGAGCCGCGTTATGGCTATTGGACACTGCCCGCAGGATTTATGGAAAATGGTGAAAGCACGGCAGAAGGCGCTGCCCGCGAAACGCGGGAGGAGGCCGCTGCGCAAGCGACAAATTTATCGCTGTATAGAGTTTTCGATGTTCCCCAAATCAATCAGGTCTATATGTTCTATCGATGCGGTATTGAGGATGGTGCATTTGGCGTTGGGCCAGAGACGCTTGAAAGCCAATTGGTAGATCCGTCCGATATTCCTTGGGACGCTTTGTCATTCCCATCTGTATACAAGGTACTGAAAGAGTACTTGGAAGACCGTGTGCGCGGTGAGTTTCCCGTGCGTCATAGTGTTATTCGCCGCCCTAAGGCGCAATAAATCTATTGATGCGCCTAATGATGAGATCAATGACCAGCCCAGATATGTGTTAATTTCAATTTTGCAGTGATTGGCGAGAGCCGACGCTATTACCTACCTAAATTAGCAAAGGAGCTGTTATGTCCGGCCCGAAAATTGGAAATCTAGCGCCGACGTTTAGCTTGTTAGATCAGCATGGCCAAAAAGTTTCGCTGAAGCATTTCCGCGACGAACACAACGTCGTCGTCTATTTTTATCCTAAAGCGATGACGCCAGGCTGTACTGTTCAGGCTGGCGGCTTGCGCGATATCGCCAAAGAGCTAAAAAAATGCGATACGGTTGTATTGGGCATCAGCCCAGATCCGAGCGCGCGGCTGGCCAGATTTTGTGAAAGAGATGCTTTAAACTTCACGTTATTGTCTGATGAAGATCATGTGGTCGCTGATAAGTACGGTGCCTGGGGCCCTAAAAAGTTTATGGGAAAGGCATATGACGGCATTCTTCGAACCACGTTTATTATCGGTAAGGACGGACATCTCAAAGATGTGATGGACAAATTTAAGACTAAAACACATCACGAAGATTTACTGGCGAGGCTCGATGATCTCGGTTTGATCTAGCAATTGAGCACAACCAACTGCTAGAAATCTACCCGGTCGCTATTGAAGATGCCTGCTTGGGGGTGGATGCATTCGTGACTACGTACGCGCGCCCGAGTTGATGGGCTAGGCATCAGCTGGTAGTGTTTTTAGTCGCTCGAACGATACGGTTGTTTTGAGCCTTTTGCGGTCCAATAAGATGAGTTTCTATGCGAGTAATCACCTGTAATACCAACGGCATCCGCGCTGCACAGCGCAAGGGTTTCTTCGAATGGTTGGCACAGCAACAGGCTGATGTCGTCTGTATTCAGGAAACCAAAGCCCAAGTTGATCAGCTCACCGCGGAGCATTTTCACCCCGAGGGCTATCATACGGTCTATAACGATGCCGAGCGCAAGGGCTACAGTGGTACGGCGGTTTATAGTCGCCTAACGCCGCAGAATATTGTCACACGATTGGGCTGGGAGCCCGCCGATTCTGAAGGTCGATATCTACAGGTTGATTTTGCGGATATCAGCGTCATCTCCCTGTATCTGCCATCAGGCTCCAGCGGTCCCCAAGCACAAGCCCGAAAAGAAATTTTTATGGCCCACTTTTACGACCACCTCGCCGCGCTTAGGCAGCAAAATCGAGAGTTCGTGATCTGCGCAGATTGGAATATTTGCCATAAAGAAATTGACCTAAAGAACTGGAAGCCGAACCAAAAGAACTCTGGTTTTTTACCCCATGAGCGCGCCTGGTTAGATCGAGTCCTGGACGAGCTGGGCTTCGTCGACGTTTTTCGACGTATCAATCCTGAGCCCGATCAGTACACCTGGTGGTCGAATCGTGGGCAGGCTTGGGCAAAGAATGTCGGTTGGCGCTTAGATTATATGTTAGCGACACCTAATTTAGCGGCGACCGCAACATCCACGAGCATCTACAAGGAGAATCGATTCTCGGATCATGCGCCATTAATAATCGATTTTGGGGTCGCAATTAACGTTTAATATTGTCCAAGTCAGCACTTGTCCGTAAAGTACACCGCTTAATCTTCTAAGGAGTTGTTATGTTTATTTCTAATGCTTATGCGCAAGACGCCGGCGGTCAGGCCGCGGGTGGGGAGTTGTTTCAAATTGGTTTTTTAGTGGTGCTATTTGGCCTGTTTTGGTTTATCGCCATTCGGCCTCAGCGCAAGCGTCAAAAAGAACACAGCGAGATGGTTTCGGCGCTTAAGAAGGGTGATGAAGTCATAACGTCTTCAGGCATACTCGGCAAAATTACTGCGCTAGATGAAAACTACATTACGTTAAACGTTGCAAGTAATGTTGAGCTGAAATTTCAGCGCGCCCATGTAACCGCGGTACTGCCTAAAGGCACGCTCAAATCTGTCGGTGCAGAGTAAGTGGATATATTGACTTAAAAGGAGTCAGGTTATGGAATCTGTGATTTCCGAGATCAATGCATATGCTTGGGGTGCCCCCATGCTGATCTTATTGCTCGGCACGGGTGTGTACCTGACTCTGGGCTTAGGATTCTTAACGATACGGCGCATCCCACGCGCCTTCGGTTTGTTGTTCCACGGCTTTCATGCTCAGGGCGAGGGTGATATCGCACCTTTTAGGGCATTAATGACCTCACTATCAGCCACGATCGGTACCGGTAACATTGCCGGCGTAGCAACAGCGATCACGTTAGGTGGGCCCGGTGCTTTATTCTGGATGTGGATCACAGCTTTATTTGGTATGGCCACTAAATATGCTGAAGGTGTACTGGCGGTTAAATATCGCGAGCAAGACGATCTCGGTGGTTACTCTGGCGGCCCTATGTACTACATAAAGAACGGTTTGGGGCCGCGTTTTAAATGGCTGGGCATTGCCTTTGCTTTGTTTGGCGCTTTGGCCGGTTTTGGTTTGGCCAATACAGTCCAATCGAATTCTGTCGCGCAGGTGCTTGCCGATCACGCCAATATTCCATGGCACCTCACGGGGCTTGTGTTGATGATGGTTGTGGCCAGTGTAGTTCTTGGCGGTATAAAACGCATCGCTGCCACTGCCGCAGCGATCGTCCCTGCTATGGCGATAGGCTACGTCCTGATGGCCGTCATCGTCATTGCAATAAACATTACCGAAGTCCCCGCGGCTATCGTAATGGTGATCGATAGTGCCTTTAACGGCGCATCAGCAATGGGTGGTTTTGCTGGCGCAACGGTGTGGGCTGCTATCCGTTTCGGCGTCGCGCGCGGTATTTTTTCAAACGAAGCGGGTCTGGGTAGTGCGCCGATTGCTCACGCCGCCGCACAGACCAATCAGCCGGTAGAGCAGGGCATGATTGCAATGCTTGGCACGCTGATCGATACACTAATAATTTGTACTATGACCGGACTGGTTATCATCTTGACCGGGGTGCTTGATAGTGGCGTCTCGGGTGCGAGTTTGACCGCGATGGCGTTTGCTACTGCAATCCCCGGTGGCGAGTGGGTCGTCACCATTGGAGTTGTTGTATTTGCCGTCACGACCATGATTGGCTGGTCCTTCTATGGTGAACGATGTGTCGTCTTTTTAGTGGGCACAAAGGGGATTTTGCCGTTTCGAATTTTGTGGGTGCTCGCAATCCCTGTAGGCGCGGGGCTGAACCTAAGTCTTGTCTGGATGATTGCCGATATGCTCAACGCTTTTATGGCCATTCCCAACTTGATTGCGCTTTTGCTTTTGTCTCCTGTCGTCTTTAGCCTGTCAAAGGATTATTTTAGTAAGCAGCGTGCAGAGCATAAAGAGGACAAGGCTTACGAGCTTTAATGATGGAACTAACGCCATCAGAGCGGCTTGTGATTGCGATTTCCTCGCGCGCTTTATTCGATTTAGATGAGGCGCACCAGGTTTTCATGCAAGACGGCTTGCAGGCTTATTCACGTTACCAAATTGAGAATGAAGATAAGCCACTAGCAAAAGGCCAGGCTTTCGGTGTGGTTAAAAAATTGTTAGCCCTTAACGAGCGGCTACCCGAAGCGCTTCGTATAGAGGTCGTGTTGTTATCACGCAACAGTGCGGACACTGGGTTGCGCGTTTTCAATTCGATCGAACACTATGGGTTGTCTATTACCCGTGCAGCTTTTTGCGGGGGCGAATCGCCATGGCGTTATATCAACGCGTTTGGGTGCCAGTTATTCTTGTCGACTGAAGCAAGTGATGTGCGAAAAGCACTGGAAAATGACGTGGCGGCAGCGACATTGGTATCGCGCGGCAGTCATGAAAATGATGCCGGACAGTTACGGTTCGCCTTTGATGGGGACGCGGTTCTGTTCTCAGATGAAGCCGAGCGTGTCTATAAAGAAAAGGGCCTTGAGGCCTTCGCTGCTAGCGAGCGAGCGGCGCGCCATTTGCCACTTAGCGGAGGCCCATTCAAGCAGTTTTTAGCAGCACTACAGCGGTTGCAACACGCATTTCCAGCAAGTGAAGCGCCAATTAGAACTGCATTAGTCACCGCGCGATCGGCACCTGCACACGAGCGTGTGATACGGACACTACGCGCTTGGGATATTAGAATCGATGAGTCAATTTTTCTCGGAGGTCTCAAGAAAACTGAGTTTCTGCGCGCTTATGAGGCCGATGTCTTTTTTGATGATCAGCAGACACACTGTGACTTGGCTGCAGACCATATTGCGACAGGGCACGTTCCCCACGGTGTTGCTAATACTCCTCAGATTAAAGAGATATAAAAAACCACTATTTTATCGCTAACGGTATGGCGAACTGACGCGGCTCGGGTTAGTGTTGGCATATGTCACCGCGATTGGATACCGTAATATGAAACTTCAGCAGCTCCGATATATCTGGGAAGTTGCCCACCACGATCTTAACGTGTCGGCTACCGCGCAAAGCTTGTTTACCTCTCAGCCCGGTATTAGCAAACAGATTCGTCTGCTTGAGGATGAGTTAGGTGTAGAGATTTTTTCACGCAGTGGCAAGCACTTGACTCATGTGACGCCTGCGGGCGAGGTGATCTTAGACCTAGCAGGTGAAATCCTTCGAAAAGCGACTTCAATCAAGCGTGTTGCGCAGGAATTCTCTGATGAAACCGCAGGCACATTGTCTATAGCGACCACACACACTCAGGCGCGCTATGTGCTACCGGCCATCATTAGGGAGTTTATTCAGCGCTATCCTGATGTGGCACTGCAGATGCAGCAGGGTACCCCTACTCAAATTGCACAGATGGCTGTAGAAGGTCAGGTTGACTTTGCGATCGCTACTGAGGCGTTGGGATTATTCAGCGATCTAGTAACGTTGCCTTGCTACCGATGGAACCGATGTATTGTGGTGCCAAAAGATCATCCACTGGCTAATGTTGGCCAGCTGAGCTTGGAAGCCGTAGCCGAATTCCCCATTGTCACTTATACATTTGGATTTACTGGCCGATCGCGACTCGATGAGGCATTTCAAAGTCGCAACTTGACGCCAAAGGTTGTGTTTACTGCGGTCGATGCAGACGTTATCAAAACCTACGTAAGGCTCGGTTTGGGTATCGGCATTATTGCTGATCTGGCATTTGATGAGACACTGGATAAAGACCTAGTGAAACTAGATGCCAGTCACTTGTTTGTAAGTAGTGTGACCAGCTTGGCGTTTAGAAAAGGGACGTTTTTACGAGGGTATATGTACGACTTTATTGGGGAGTTCGCCCCCCATCTTAGTAAAGAGCTTGTGCAAGAGGCATTTTCTCGATCTAGTGTCGCAGAGCGTGAAGAGTTGTATGCGCATATTGTACTGCCCACACACTAACTTTAAAGTCAGTTAAACACAAAAGTACTGTTCAAGTGTGCGCATAAAACCGCCAATCTTGTCGAGAGTCTCTTGGTGTTCTTCGCGCCAGTTGGAGTCAGCAGTAATACCGCCGCCTCCCCAGCAGACCAACTCGCCGTTGCATGCTTCGAGCGTGCGAATAGCAATGCTACTCTGTAGCCATCCGGATGCTGACAATGCAAAAACACTGCCACAATAGGCCCCTCGTGGCCTAGACTCCAGTTCAGCGATGATCTCGATCGCGCGCCGTTTAGGCGCGCCGGTAATTGATCCTCCGGGAGAGCTCCTTACCATTAATTCACCACTGGTGATCTCTGCCCTCAGACGCCCAACGACGGTACTGACTAAATGATGAACATTATCGTAGCTGTGAAGTGCGCAGAGCTCTAGAACACTGACGCTACCCACTTCACAAAATCGGCCTAGGTCGTTACGCAAGAGATCCGTGATCATTATATTTTCTGCATGGTCTTTAGCCGAAGCTTGTAGCGCCATGGCCATGGCAAGATCGCTTTCGGCATTTACGCCGCGTGGTCGCGTTCCTTTGATAGGTTGTGTTTTGACCCTTCCAGCATTGACCGTAAGAAATCTTTCAGGGGAGAGTGATAGAACGCTGTGGTTAGCCGAATGTTTGATAAAAGCACTGAAGTTTCCTGCAGAAACGTCACTTAGTCGCTCGAATGCAGCCCACGTATCGCCCCGATAGCGCGCGCTAAAGCGCTGTGCATAGTTAACTTGATAACAATCTCCAGCGTAGATGTAGTCTTTAATTGTCGCGATATCGTTTTCGTATTGTGACTCAGCAATATCGGCAGTAAAAGATGCCGTCAATTGAAACGGCTCGGACTCGGGTGTCGATTGCGCGCCATATAAACGCTGCTCAATGACAGTTCTTGTCGATACAGACAGGGCCGAGTCGCTGACGTACCACGATTGCCCGGTTTCATGATCAGAGATAATACACCAGCGGTATAAGCCAGCCCAGCCGGCACCGGGTTGTCCGGGTATGCCGTGCTGAGCTGCGGCACTATCGTAGTCAAGATAGCCGATTGCACCCCCGGCAAAAGGTAATGGTGGTTCAGTACTGTTTTGTTGAGCAAAATTGCCGCGTTGTAATCTAGACTCGATCGCTTCCATCCAAGCTTGAACATTACCGGCAAAATCAGAGATGTGGAGCGTCTGTTCTGGGAGCGCGGTCACGATATCGTAACGTCCCGTGGGGCTGATGCATTCTGTATCTCCTGCACGGGAAACAAGCACAGCTAAACCCGGTAGATCAGTCAAACGGGATGCATATGTATTGGCATTGCGTTGATAGGGCAGCGGGCGAATCTTAATTGTCTGTTTATGCATGTGATATCTAAAAGCTTTAAGTGAGTCGCATTAAATTGACAAAACAGCTATATTTTCAGTACTTTCCTTTTCTAATGCCATCGTCAGAATGACACGATCGTAAAACAGCGTCGCCGGCAGCTGACTGCCAGCCTTTAGTCCATCCACATCTCCATAGAGAGCCGATGATGAGTGATCAGAATCCTCGGGCTGAAAGTAAAGCCCAATCCTTCGTGCGACTGGATAATCCCTTTTCCTGCGACAGCAATAGTACCAGCAACGAGGGCGAAACGGTTATCGGTCGTTATGAAGCTACGTTGGCGCGTGGCATTGCGTTACAACAACGACCCTATATCGCAGCAGGTGATCGCAATATTCAACGCCAGCATCTCAAACAGCGGATGACGGTATGGGAGCGTATTCGCTGTCTGGCGGACGGTGAGCCTCATGTGCTTTACCAGAATTGGGGCCCAAATCTAGATGGCGCCTCTCTGGTCACAGCTATTATTCAGGTGGGTGGTCGCGATGTGGCTATTTATGGGCACGACTTTACGGTTCGTGCGGGATCTATGGATGCGACTAATGGGCGTAAATTGGCCCGTTTATTTGAGCTGGCAGCCAAGCGACGTATTCCCCTTGTCGGACTTAACGATTCGGCCGGTGCCTATATTCCGGCGGGCGTTGGCGGTCTAGATGGTTATGCGGATGCATTTACTGCGCTACGCAAAATATCCGGAATCGTGCCGAGCATCATGTGTATGTTTGGTTTCAATGCCGGAGGTGGTAGTTATTTACCCCGTCAAGGGAGCTTCTTGATACAACCTAAAGATACCTTCTTTGGGTTGACGGGCCCCGGCGTTGTGAAATCGGTACTAGGCGAAGATATCAGCGCAGATGAATTGGGTGGTCCTGGCGTCCATAGTCAAACAGGTGTGACGGACTTCGTGGTAGGCGACGAAGTTTCTGCGCTCCGTAAAGTCAAGGAAATACTCAATTATTTACCAGATTCCAATGATAGTTTGGCACCGTATCAGCCATCCTCGGATCCATCTGATCGCCAGACGTTGGATATCGATATCTTACTGCGCCAAGCCTTCAACTCCCCGACAGGTTTTAATACCCCGATAGACATCACCATTCTGATTCAGCAGTTGTGCGATCACGGTGATTTTCTCGAGATTCAAGCCGAGCGCGCGCGCAATACGATCACCGCACTCGGTCGGATGAGCGGTAATGTGGTCGGCTTTGTCGCCAATAATTCTGCAGTGGCTTCAGGACAAATCGATATCGCGGCTGCATACAAAAACGCGCGCTTTATCCGTTTCTGTAACTTGTACAATATTCCGGTGATCTTCCTTGAAGATACCACCGGGTTCCTGCCGGGACGTGAGCAAGAACACAACGGTATCGTACAGGCTGGACGCGCTATGCTCGATGCTATTGTTGACCTGCGTACACCGCGTTTTTTAGTGCTTGTTCGCAACGCCTATGGCGGCGCATACGCATCCTATAATAACTATCCCACCGGCGCTGATTTTGTTGTTGCATTGCCGACAACACGAGTGGCGGTAATGGGCCCTGCGGGTGTTGAATACGTCTATAAAGATGAGCTTAAGCGCATCCGATCATCGATTCAGAATCGGATTGCAGAGGAGAGTCGTGCACAGCAGTCTCAAGGTCTTAACGAACAGGATGCCTCGTCAGTGGCAGCTAAGCTAGTCGGCGATTGGGTTAATGCTCAAGAGGTGGCGCTCGCACAGCGGTACGAGCGTGAGCTGATGAATCCTGAAGAAGCCCTGAGCTTGGGATCTATTTCCCAGATTGTTATGCCGAGTGATCTAAGACAAGTACTGGCTGATCACATGGCATTTTGTTTACGCCACTACGAACCTGGTCCGTTGCAATCGGTGCAACGTGAATTCCACTGATTTTTAGTCGGAGCAGCCCCTGTGTCTAACGAACATTATTTGAATAACCCTTTGATCCACGTAGACCGTCGACAGGCGCTTACGAACTCAGCATGGCGACGTCAATTTGACTGTATGCATATTCGCCCCTTGATTATTTGTCGTGGCCCGATTCGCATGGAAGCGATGACCGTTTTTAGCGAGATGGGCATTGAGCACTACGGTATTTTATTGTCAGAAAAAGATTCAATCGTCTATCCCCGTGCATTGGCGCCAGAACTACGCATATTGACTGAACCTAATCGAGTGCATCGTGTGCCCGATTACACGGGGGTATCTAAAGAGGAACGGATACAACGTATCCAACAAATAATCGCGATCACAAAAGCCAATGATTACAACGCGATATTTGCAGGCTATGGCTTCATGGCAGAAGATGAGTTTATGGTCGCCGCTATGGAGTCGGCAGGTCTTAACTTTATTGGCCCCTGTTCCAGAACGGTACGTCAAGCAGGCCTAAAAGATGAAGCCAAGCGCACTGCGCTAAAGGCTGGCGTCTCAGTTACGCCGGGCATTGATAATGGGACAGCGCTAACGCTGTTGAAAAAATATCCGACACACAAAGACCTCAAAATCCTCTGTGAGCGAGAATCACTTTCGTTACCAGGAGATACTTTCGAAGAGTCTATTGACCTGGAAGCGCTCGCTGACATCGTTTTGGCTGCGAGCTATCGCAAAGGTATCGACCTCTACACGATCGACGAGCTAGCAGAGACCCTAGGTGAAGCGGTTTTGCGCATTAACGCGCAGTATCCTGATAATCGTGTCCGCCTCAAAGCCATCGGTGGCGGCGGCGGGAAAGGGCAGCGAATCATTGCTTTGGGCGAGGCCGGTCGAACGCCAGAACTGGTCCGGGAGATATTGAACGAAGTCAAAACTACGGGCGTGGGCGACAATAAAAATGTTCTTGTAGAGCTCAATATTGAAACTACCCGTCACCAAGAAATCCAAGTTATTGGTAATGGTGACTGGTGCATTACATTGGGCGGGCGCGACTGTTCACTGCAGATGCACGAACAAAAACTACTCGAAGTATCAGTGACTCGCGAGTCGCTGATGGCGGCTCAACAGCGGGCAGAGTTAGCAGGTCTGAGCACTGAAGCGGCGGTACTCGCACAAGATGTCATTACCCTAGATACGATGGAGGAAGAGGCTGCGCGTTTCGGCGCTGCGGTCGGTTTAGACTCAGTCTCAACCTTTGAGTGTATTGTCGATCGCGACAAGCATTTCTTTATGGAGATGAACACGCGAATTCAAGTGGAGCATCGCGTAAGTGAGCTTTGCTATGGTATGAAATTTACCAATCCGAATGACTGTAATGACGTGTTTGTCGTAGAGTCGTTAGTCGAAGCCATGGTGTTGCTCGCAGCCCACGGGGAGGCTTTACCAAAGCCAGAACGGGTATTGCGTTTTGCAGACAGTGTAGAGGCACGCCTCAATGCGACCAATGATGCTTTGCAGCCAAATGCTGGCGGTCAGATCGAGTATTGGTCTGACGCTATAGCGGGTGAAATTCGTGATGATCAAGGTATTAGCCTGCACAATCCCGACACCGATGTGTTTATGAACTACACATTAGCGGGCGCATATGATTCCAATATTGCACTGCTGGTGAGTGTGGGCGCAGACCGCGAGAGTAGTTACGAGCATATGGCAGAAGTATTGCGAGCTACCAGCCTGCGCGGACGCGATTTACACACAAACTTGGCGTTCCATTACGGCTTAGTGAATTGGTTTTTAGGCAGTAACGTCAATGCGCGACCTACTACTAAGTTTATTGTGCCTTATCTGACCGCCGTCGGTGAAATGGCGACCGAGGCCGGTCGTATCGACATTGACGTCGCTTGGCGGATTCTCGGGCAGCAGCAGATCGCTAGATTGAGTGCCGAACAAGGGTCTGAAGTGACCGATGTATTGGCACAAAAACAGTCATTATTGCTGAGGCCCCTACGCCTTTTACTCGAATCGCCGCACTTGTTGTCTGGATGGCTCAGTGTCAATAAAGGCGCTTTTAATCGTCAAGATGGCCATCTAGAATGGGCTGAAAATCCTATCGATGTCTTGTCTGACACCTATCATTTCCTGAAGTTGGATTGGAATGCTGGCTCACCGGCAGCAAATGTCATCTGGGATCATGACCACAGTATTTTGTCCCAGGCGGAGGATTTTTATCGAGATTTATCTCTGCGCTTAGCTTGTGAAGACTGGGCCATATTGCAAAGTCAGTTGGGCGGCGAGGCGCCCAATGATATTGCCGGTGAGCTATGGCAACAGATTCAAGCGGCACATCGGGGCTTCCAGCTGGGCACCGAAATTCTTGAGTTGCTGCCTGCAATAGCCCAGATCACCGGTTTCTACGAGCTATCAGTGAACGAGGATATGTCGATCTTCATCTCTGATCGACTCCTCAATGCAGATCATCAGACTGCAATGCTCAAGGCGTTAGCACCACCGCCAGTGGCTAACTCAGATGAAATAGTGGCGGTCAGTGGGGGCATGTTTTACGGCAGAGAGACCCCAGATTCGCCGCTATATTTAGAGCCCGGTGATCATTTTGAGGCTGGAGATCCGCTCTATATTGTCGAGGTCATGAAAATGTTCAACAAGGTCTACGCGCCATTCGCTGGTACAGTAGACGCCGTAATGATTGAAGGTGATGGGGTGATTATTGCCAAGGGGCAAACACTGTTCAAAATCACACCAGACGAAACAATCGTTGTTGAATCTAGCGATGTGGTGAATGCGCGCAAGCGCAAGCACACTGAAGATTTGATGCGAAATTTTTTAGTCGATTCTAAGAGGCCTTTATGATTACAGCACTTGATCACATCGCCATTGCGGTGCCAGATTTACAAGTGGCTATTCAGCGTTTTATGGAAGATTTTGGCCTCAATTTTGAAGGTGCTGATGTAGTCGCAGCGGCGAAGACAGAGACCGCGTTCTTTCCATTACCACCAACAAGCATCGAACTGGTACATCCCCTCAACGGCGAGGGCCCTATTGCGGCCTATCTCGAGAAGCGTGGTGGCGGCCTCCATCATTTGTGCTTTAGAACCGACAACATATTAGAAGATGTCGCACGACTCAAAGCGAAGGGCTATCAGTTTTTGGCTGCCGCCCCGTCGCCTGGTGCTCACGGTTCACAAGTTATCTTTATTCACCCCAAAAGCTGTGATGGCGTGTTAATTGAGCTTAGTCAGCCAGGTGAGGAGCATTAATGAGTATTTATGATAAAGACGAAGCGACCCTCGATGCATGGGCGGCTGAAGTTGCGCGTCAGAGCAAAGGTTTAACCCCTGATGACTTTACGTGGCATACCCCGGAAGGTATTCCGCTTAAAGCACTGTACACCGCTGAAGATATTAAAGATTTACCGTATACCGATACACTACCAGGCATGTCACCTTATATTCGCGGGCCCCAGTCGACTATGTATGCGGGCCGGCGATGGACTGTACGTCAGTACGCTGGATTTTCAACGGCTGAAGAGTCCAATGCGTTCTATCGAAAGGCGTTAGCTGCAGGTGGACAAGGCGTCTCAGTGGCATTTGATCTGGCGACGCATCGCGGCTATGACTCGGATCACCCGCGGGTGACCGGGGATGTAGGTAAAGCTGGCGTGGCAATCGATTCTGTCGAGGATATGAAAGTACTTTTCGATGGCATCCCACTCGACCAAGTCTCAGTCTCAATGACCATGAATGGCGCTGTGCTGCCGGTGCTTGCAGGATATATTGTTGCTGCCGAGGAGCAGGGTGTTTCGCAAGCAGAGCTGACAGGGACTATTCAGAACGACATCCTCAAAGAGTTCATGGTACGCAACACCTACATCTATCCGCCCGCACCGAGTATGCGAATTATCGGTGATATCATTGCCTATTGTTCGGCCAACATGCCACGCTTCAACACCATCTCGATTTCGGGCTATCACATCCAAGAAGCGGGCGCTAATGCCGCTTTAGAGCTGGCTTATACCTTGGCCGATGGCAAAGAGTATATTCGCACAGCGGTTAAAGCCGGACTCAATATCGATGAATTTGCACCGCGGTTGTCGTTCTTTTGGGGCGTTGGCATGAATTTCTACATGGAAATCGCCAAGATGCGTGCCGCACGGCTACTCTGGACCGAAATCATCAACGAGTTCGAACCCAAGAATCCAAAGAGCGCCATGTTACGCACGCACAGTCAAACATCTGGCTGGTCGCTAACCGAACAAGATCCCTATAACAATATTGTTCGCACAACGATAGAGGCCATGGCCGCGGTATTCGGTGGTACACAATCTCTACACACCAATGCATTGGATGAGGCGATTGCACTACCTTCAGATTTTGCAGCCCGCATCGCGCGAAACACTCAGCTTATTCTGCAGGAGGAGACCGGGATCAGTCAGGTGGTGGATCCCTGGGGTGGCTCCTATATGATGGAGACGCTAACCGCTGATATGGCCGCTAAAGCGCGTGAGCTGATTCAAGAGGTGGAAGACGCAGGCGGAATGGCCAAGGCAATCGAAACGGGTTTGCCGAAGCTGCGCATCGAAGAGGCCGCGGCCAAGAAGCAAGCGCGTATCGATCGCGGCGAAGATATCATTGTGGGTGTTAATAAATATCAAGTCGAAACGAAAGACGCCGTCGACGTTCTGGAGATTGACAACGATAAAGTAAGGGATGCACAAATTCTCCAGTTACAGCAGATTCGCGCCAACCGTGATAGCCATGCCGTGAGTGATATCCTAAATCAGTTAACTGATGCCGCGGAATCCGGCGAGGGTAACTTGCTGGCACTCGTTATTGAGGCCACCAGAAGGCGTGCTACGGTGGGTGAAGTCTCAGATGCGCTAGAAAAGTCCTACGGTCGGTATGTCGCGACTGCGCAGACTGTTTCAGGTGTTTACGGCGCGGCTTATAAAGATGACAGTGATTGGCAGGCAATCAGTATGGATATCGAATCCTTTGTAGAACAGTATGGTCGTCGACCGCGTATGCTGGTCGCCAAAATGG
Organism: uncultured Luminiphilus sp.; assembly: GCA_963926105.1. GTDB lineage: Bacteria > Pseudomonadota > Gammaproteobacteria > Pseudomonadales > Halieaceae > Luminiphilus. The sequence goes on from CAWUVW010000015.1 coordinate 62,498, forward strand.
GTCAAGATGGCCACGACCGAGGGGCAAAAGTTGTTGCCACTGCGTTTGCCGATGTCGGTTTTGATGTCGATCTGTCCCCCATGTTTTCTACGCCGGAAGAGGTCGCGCGACAGGCGATCGAAAACGATGTCCACGTTGTGGGTGCGTCAAGCTTAGCCGCTGGTCACAAGACGCTTGTGCCACAACTCATCGAGGCGCTGCGCGCTCAGGGTGCCGACGACATTATCGTGATTGCGGGTGGCGTTATACCCCAGCAAGATTATGGTTACCTCTATGATCGCGGTGTGACCTTGATCTTTGGGCCCGGCACACCAATCCCTGATGCGGCGCGTAAAGTACTCGATGCCGTTAATGCCGCGAATGCCTAAAGCGTCGGTCGATAGCGAAAGCATTCTAGCTGGCCAGCGCCGCGCGCTGGCCAAAGGCATTACGCTGATTGAAAGCAAACGCGATGACGATCGCGCTGCGAGTCAGATTCTGCTTAATGCGCTATTACCCAAGACCGGCAACAGTATTCGTATTGGTATAACCGGCGTTCCTGGTGTCGGAAAATCAACGTTTATCGAAGCCTTTGGTCTTTATCTCATCGAGCAAGGACATCGCGTCGCAGTGTTGGCAGTCGATCCGAGCTCGCCCATCGCGGGTGGTTCTATTTTAGGTGATAAGACCCGCATGGAAGAACTATCGCGTCGAGACGAGGCCTTTATCAGACCGTCGCCTGCGGGAGATGCCCTCGGTGGTGTGGCGCTCAAAACACGTGAATCAATGCTGCTCTGTGAAGCCGCTGGTTTCGATGTCATCTTGGTCGAAACCGTAGGTGTTGGTCAGTCAGAGCACCAAGTCGCAGGTATGGTCGACTTCTTTTTGGTACTTATGTTGCCCGGTGGTGGCGATGAATTACAGGGTATCAAAAAGGGTATTTTAGAGCTTGCCGATGCAATTGTGATCAACAAGGCCGATGGCCCTAGTGAGTTGATAGCCAAAACCACCAAACAGCACTACGCCGGGGCAATGAGCCTGCTAAAACATAGTGGCTTCTGGCAGCCGCAGATACTTACCTGCTCTGCTTTGCAGAAGCAGGGGATCGATACCGTCTGGCAAATTATTTGTAAATACCAATCGCAAGCCAAGGATCATGATTCGATTGCAATCAAGCGAGCCAAACAGAATTTGGACTGGATGCGGCAGTTAGTGAATGAGCTACTACAGCGGCGGTTGACTAATAATCCTGAGGTCCGTTCGGCCCTGCCAGCGATTGAGGCCCAAGTTAGCCAAGGTCAGATGACACCGTTAGCGGCAGCGCTTGAAGTGATGTCGTTATCATGGCCATAGGAGGGCCATCGTAATGTCATTTCGGGGCCTCGATAAGTTAATCAACTTGGCGGATGGCTATCGTCGTCAGATCAAGATTGATCAGCTTGATTTACTACTGCTACAAACTGCCGGGAGGGTGTTCATTATTCAGAGCCGCTGCCCACATCGTGAGGCACCTTTGCTGCATGGGGACGTCGAGGCCGGCATCATCTATTGTCCTAACCATCAATTTGCATTTAATTTACAGACCGGCCATCAACTCGAGGACCTCTGTTCATCGCTAAAAACCTTCCTCCCTGTTTATGAGGGAAATGAAGTGGGTATTTGGTTAGATGACTAAAAGCCATTGAATTGGTGGTCGGAGCTCAGCGCTGATGTTGACTAGCTCGCCTGCCGTAGTCGATCGAAGCGTTTTGCCGGTCGCATTGGTTCGGGCCGAGAGGTTATTAGCGTGCTCTCCTTGTCTCGTGCCTTAAGTACGAGTCTCGCAGAACGATCGAGAGCACGAGTGTCTCGTTGTGTCATTCAGGATGGGATGACTTCTACAGCTGTTTTTAATCGGCGGGCCAGTCCGATCAGTGCATGCCCTGATGCGATGAGGGATTTTACTTTATGGACCAGCAGTCGAGTTTTAGAAGAGCTACTGCGCCGAGCCAATCGTGTGAAGTACGCGCAAGCAGCCTGAGGAAACAAACCCTTCGGGCGAAAACCTTTGATGTGCTGCGGCAATTGAATTACTTTTAACCCTCATGCGCGAGGTAAACCTGTCGGAAAAAGCTCCTATCGGCCGTTCACACCCAACCCTGAATTCCTGTCTCTTTTACCTGAGAAGTACGGCAACGCGGTTAACGGGCTGGTAGAGTCCGAAGTGCGCCGTGCCGATAGGGTTTGGTGGCCGCCCGACGTTGACAAAGCGCCTTTTGGAAAAGCGCAGAAGTGGTTTTACAATCGGGAACAACCAGGCCCAGAACTTACGCAAGAGAGAGCAAAACGCAAAACAATTCTAGAAGCGCCGCTACCTGAGCAGGCAAAAAATCCCCAGCAACATCAGGCACAAGAGTGGACGAGCTCGCTTAATGCTTTCGTTCAGACGGGAGATTGCGAGATGGTTGGCGTTGTCCGCATGCAAGAACAATAGGCCTACAGCGACAAAACGGTTCTTTTTGAGAATGTCATTATGATGGGTGCTCAACACAACTACGATCAGTTCAAATCAGCGCCCGACCAAGTGTGTGGCACTGATGTTTCAAGACGGTACAATCGCGCGGCGGCGGCAAAGAATCTACCCCTGGTCTCTGCCTGATGTGGGGCTGAATTTAGCCGACAAGCTAACGCCCCGGGCAGAACAAAGACGTAGCAAAGACGACAACGACTAAGTGCAAAGCCTTGCAGCAGAGAAATCAAGCGCTGTAGCATCATTATCAAAAAGAGCACTTGCTAGGTGTGGACTCATAGTGTCCAAGTATCGGAAAACATCTGTGGCCGCTAGCTGTAAAAGCTTCCGTGCGTTGTCTAGCTTGGCAAGATCATCTAGCAGAGCGCTTCGAGATCGAACAGAGCGCCGCGGGCCCATAGGAATTCTAACAGCGGCCGCATGGCAGTACCGGCAGAATCCGTTATCATCGGTTCTGAGCACAGTAAGGTAAGCAGGGCTGGCAGCACAGTTTTATCCACCAGCAACGACTCACCGTCACAAAACACTTCTATTTGGCTACTTTTTTCCATCCATAAAACGCGGCAAGCAGGGTCTATTACCAATTGCTGTGCGAGCGGTGATTGATTGAGTTCCTCAAGCGGGGCTTTTGTCTCACTCACTAAGTTACCTAGCCAGCTACCATCATCAAGTGCTTGCACTGCATTGATCACAGCGTTGCGGGCATTTTCTATCTGTAGTTGACTGATTTCCCCAGGGCGCTCAGTACCGGTAATACTATTTTGATCTTCAAGTAATAAGGCTGGCGCAAGTCGTTCAACCACCGATTCAAGTAATCGGTCGCTCAAGTCCGCCAAGGTGGGGGCTCGAAAGCCCAGCGAGAACGTGGTGCAGTCACCCTGAGCGACACCCCAATGTGCATAGCCTGGCGGAATGTATAGTGCGTCGCCTGGATTAAGCAAATATTCTTCTACAGTCTCGAATTCGGCGAGTAGGTGCAGGCTGTCATGTTCGAGGCGCGGGGTTGAATCGTCACAATATGGACCAATTCGCCACAGTCGTTGGCCTTCTCCTTGCAACAAGAACACATCATAGCGGTCAAAATGGGGGCCTACGCCACCGCCATCGACCGCGTAGCTAACCATCACATCATCAAAGCGCCAGCGGGGTAAAAAATCGACGCAGTCCCGTAGCGTCGCAACTTCTGGCAGCCATTGATCAACGCCTTGGACGAGGAGTGTCCAGGGGTGCCCGCGCTGGAAGTCGTCTGCTTTAAATGGACCCTGCTCGAGGGTCCAACAACCCTGATCAAAACCAACAATACGGCTCTCAATAGCGTCTTCCATAGCCAAGCCAGCGAGTGTGTCGGCATCGATGGGCGGGACAAAGTCTGGAATCGCTCCACGTATTAGAAACGGGCGCTGCTGCCAATACTCGCGAAGAAACACCACAACATCTACATTGAATCGCTTAAATTCCGCAGCCGACATATTAGTTATTGATATCTCGGGCTTGGGTGCTGCTATTGCCGATATAGCTAGCGGGCGTAAGTGCGCGTAGTGCGGCCTTCGCATCATCGGGCAGCTCCAAACCCTCTACAAATGCGAGCATGGTTTCACGTGTCATAGCCTGCCCGCGAGTAAGGGCTTTAAGCTTTTCATAGGGCTCGGCAATGGCGTATCGCCGCATCACAGTTTGCACCGGTTCGGCAAGTACTTCCCATGCCGCATCAAGATCTTCAGCAAGTTGCATGGCATTGACCTCGAGCTTGCTAATGCCTTTCAGTGCCGATTCATAGGCCAGCAGTGAATAACCAAAGCCAATCCCCATATTGCGCAAGACAGTGCTGTCTGTAAGGTCACGCTGCCAGCGGCTAACCGGCAGTTTTTGACTCATGTGGCCCAATATCGCATTTGCAAGACCTAAGTTGCCCTCAGAATTTTCGAAGTCTATGGGATTCACTTTATGCGGCATTGTCGATGAACCAACCTCTCCGGCAATGGTGCGCTGTTTGAAGTAGCCTAGCGAAACATAGCTCCAGATATCACGGTTAAAATCCAGCAGGATGATATTATAGCGAGCGAGCGCATCAAATAGCTCGGCGATATAGTCGTGCGGCTCAATCTGCGTTGTATAGGCATTCCACTCAATACCGAGCGAGCACACAAAAGCCTCAGCGTTAGCTTGCCAATCTACGTCGGGGTAGGTGACCAAGTGGGCGTTATAATTGCCAACTGCACCATTAATTTTACCAAGCGGTTTCATCGCTCCGAGTTGTGCGAGCTGGCGTCGCAGTCGTGCAACAACATTAGCCAGTTCTTTGCCTAAAGTGGTTGGGCTGGCAGTCTGGCCATGGGTTCGCGAGAGCATTGCCAGCTCCGCATGTTCGATAGCTAACCCGCTGAGCTCATCTGCAATACGATGCATTGTCGGCAGTAGCGCAGCTAATCCGTCCTGCAGCATTAGCGCGTGAGACAAGTTATTAATATCTTCTGAAGTACATGCGAAGTGAATGAATTCACTCACTGCGGCAAGTTCAGGCATATCGGCTACCCGCTGTTTCAGGAAGTATTCGACCGCTTTTACATCGTGATTGGTGGTCGCTTCAATCGCTTTAATTGCGTCGGCATCCGCGATGGAAAATTGCACGACAATGTTATCCAAAAAGGCGTTGGCCTGTGAGCTAAGGGCGGCTACCTCACCAATGTCAGGATGGGCTGCTAAGCATTGTAACCAACGTACCTCAACCAGAACACGGCGCTTAATAAGCCCAAATTCGCTAAAGACTTCGCGTAGTACACTGACTTTACTGCCGTAGCGTCCGTCGAGTGGTGAAAGGGCTGTGAGTGATGACAGTTCCATGAAAAACTCCGGTGACAAATAGATTATGCGCAGTGTCTAGTCTTGCTTCAGATGATTAATAGTGTCCCAGTTCGCGTTGTAAGCTTACCTAATCTCCATTTCCCGGGACAGCGCAATCGCAGTATCGCGAATTTGTCCACGCTGCAGTGCGAGCTTCCAGCGTTGGCCGCCAAGTTGTCGCCAGAGGTGTGCCGAACGCACTCCCGCGAGCAGCAGAGCGCGAATTACATTGGCATTCTGACTGTTTTGGAGATGCTGAGCATTGCCATTGATTTTGATACGAAATGACAGGGTGCTCAGGGTGTCTTGATAAACAGCCGCCACACTGTGGCATATATCGCCAACATTGCTACTGAAATGGGCGGCTTTGTATTGGCTATGGCTGAGGCGATTTTCGATCACTTTCTGCATATCTAAACGATCCGCAAACTTTCTTTCGAGATGCAAAATCGCAAAGGCATACTGCATCATCGCAGCACTGTTAACCTCGCCACCACTGTTGAATCCCGCAGCAAGACTATCAAGTCCAAGCTTAACGCCTTGAAGATTGCCAAAGACCGACTCCACATCAGGTGCATCAAAACTAAATAGTGAGTGTATTGACGCCTCGAGAAAGGGTAGCGGATAAGCGCCTGTTCGCGAGGTTTGATCAACGATTCGAGCAGCTTGCGCAACGCCTGCCAGGGCGATAGTCCGTTGCTCCAATGATGAGCGCTGGCTCATATTGTATCCTCAATCACTGCGCCGCCTAGGCACTCTTCGCCCTGATAGAACACCACAGATTGCCCCGGTGTGATGGCCCGCTGAGGCTGCTCGAAAACGACCCGAAAGCGGCTCCCCTCGGCAGTGACTGTACAGTCTTGATCTGGTTGGCGATAGCGCACTTTTGCCCGGCAGCGCAGCGGTAACGGTTTTGCTTCACCAGATATCCAGAATATCTCACTAGTCCGCAAGCTCAGCTTGAAGAGTGATGGGTGCTGATTACCTTGAGTGACAAGCAGTACATTGCGTTCGAGATCTTTAGCGACGACATACCACGGTGCATCACCATGATTCGCGAGACCACCAATTCCCAAACCTTGTCGTTGACCTATGGTGTGATACATCAAGCCGTTATGTCCACCCAACTGTTCACCCGATAAACTTTCGATATTGCCAGGTTGAGCGGGGAGGTATTGTTGCAAAAAATCTTTAAAGCGGCGCTCACCGATAAAGCAAATTCCCGTTGAATCTTTTTTCTTCGCCGTCGCAAGTCCCGCCTGTATAGCAATATCTCGCACCTCAGGCTTAGTAATGCCGCCAACAGGGAATAATGTGCGGGACAGCTCGCTGTGCCCAACCAGATGTAGGAAATAGCTTTGATCTTTGTTCCCGTCACGACCCTTCAGTAAAGTTGTTCGACCACTATCAAGTCCCGTCTGGACGTAGTGGCCGGTGGCGATTAAATCAGCACCTAGTTGCGTCGCGTACTCTAGAAAGGCTTTGAACTTGATTTCGCGATTGCACAGTACATCTGGGTTGGGCGTGCGCCCTGCTTGATACTCAGCGAGAAAATGTTCGAACACATTATCCCAATATTCAGCCGCGAAATTGGCTCCATGAAGAGTTATACCGAGTTTGTCGGCAACCGCTTTAGCATCGGCGAAATCTTCTTTCGCTGTGCAGTACGCGGTGTCGTCATCTTCCTCCCAGTTTTTCATGAACAGGCCTTCAACTTGATAGCCTGCTGCTTGGAGCAAAAAAGCAGCAACTGAAGAGTCGACGCCGCCCGACATGCCAACGATCACTTTGGTGTTTTTGTTATCGTTCATAGCGCTATTAAATATCCAAAACTAAAGACAGCGGTGCGGCCGCGCCGGACAGATAAAGCTTTATTACCGCCAGCACTTGCGGACTACGCAGCGGTATGTGAGCGGTTTCAATTTCCTCAAGCGACATCCAGTGTGCGGCAATTATCCCGCCGTCAAGGGCTCGCGTAGCGACTTCTATGACGGGGGTTGCGAGAAAGCTGTGGCGGAGATAGGTGATGCCATCTGAGCCAATAAAACGCGCCACCCCCAAGTAGCCGGTGATATCAACGTCCCAGCGCGTCTCTTCCTGTACCTCGCGTATCGCTGCATCGATAAGTGATTCGTTTTCTTCAAGATGACCCGCGGGTTGGTTGAGCGCCCGAGCGCGAGTGTCAGGATCGATCTCCTCCACCATCAAGAACTTATCGTCGAGGGCAACAACGACAGCAACTGTTGCGTTGGGGCGCCAGCGATGGGCAGACATGACATTTATCTCTATTAGCTACAACGCCACATTGTAAACCGATTGGCGGCGTAAGCCGAGCGCCAAAGAGCAGGCAAAAAGGAGGGCTGCGCATAGTCAGACTGGCGCTGCGGAGTGCTCGGTGTCGTCTGAATACCTTTTGTGATCTGGACCATACGGCTGAGTGCTATAGGCCATAAAGGGGTAACAGGCAGTGCGTTTTCGTGCACTTATACATCAAGTATTACGTGCTCACCAGGCGCTAGTGATTTGATTTGCCACTCACCAATCGTTGTACGAATGAGGCGCAGTACCGGAAAGCCAACGGCAGCAGTCATACGTCGCACTTGCCGGTTACGACCTTCCTGAATCTTTAATTCGAGCCAGCAATCGGGAATGCTAGCCCGATACCGAACCGGTGGATTTCTTGGCCATATCTGGGGTACTACTATTCGTCGGCAACGAGCGGGGCGTGTGAGGCCATCCTTGAGAAGGATGCCGTCACATAGCTGTTGAAGTGCTAAATCAGTGATCTCGCCCTCAACCTGTGCCCAGTAGGTCTTCCAGCGCTTGTGCTTCGGGTTAGCGATGCGTTGTTGTAATCGTCCATCATCAGTTAATATTAGCAATCCCTCAGAGTCGTAATCGAGTCTGCCTGCTGCGCGAAACCCTGGCGCCGACAAGAAATTGGCCAGTGTGGCGCGAGGCGCATTGTCAGACGCTTCGCTGTCCGTAAACTGGCTCAGAACCTGAAAAGGTTTATTAAAAAGTATGATTCGCGACAAGGCTCGCTTTTCCCTTTTTGGTGTTAGACTACGGCGCGCTAAAGCGCGGACAAAATCCGCCTGTGGCAGTCGCAACTGGTGGGCATGATTAATACCCGACCCATCAGTTTGGTGGCATAGACAACTCAACAGACCCCAAACAAGGATTCTTACACTATGGCTTACAAGCATATCAAGGTACCGGAAATCGGAGAAATTATCGTCGTAAATAGCGATAACAGC
>CAWUVW010000016.1:0-9333 GCA_963926105.1 uncultured Luminiphilus sp.
GAAAATACGGCTGCGTGCTCCGTAATACCCCTTGGCCTGCTTCAATACTTTCTTGTGACGCCGATGCGCCACTACACCTCGTTTTACGCGAGCCATAGTTCTTCTCCCTAATTATCCAATAGACTGATTACTTGGCACGCATCATACGATCAATAAGAACAACGTCGCTCTTATGGACCAAAGAAGTACCGCGCAGCTGACGCTTACGTTTGGTAGTCATCTTGGTTAGGATGTGACTCTTATGGGCGCTCTTGCGCTTGTATCCACCGGCAGTTTTCTTAAACCGCTTGGCAGCCCCACTGTGAATTTTTGCTTTTGGCATAATCAAATACTCCGCATTTGAAAGTTAATATATAAAGAAACAAGGGCATTCACAGGCCGCTAGTTCTTCTTCTTGGGGGCAATAACCATAGTGAGTTGTCGGCCTTCCATTTTCGGGAATTGCTCGACAGCACCCAACTCGGCCAGATCAGCTTCTACTCGTTTGAGTAACTCCATGCCGATTTCCTGATGAGCCATTTCTCGCCCGCGAAAGCGGAGCGTCACTTTGGCCTTATCGCCGTTCTCTAGGAAACGTACCAGGTTGCGTAGTTTTACCTGATAGTCACCTTCGTCCGTTCCTGGACGAAATTTCATTTCTTTAATCTGGATACGTTTAGTCTTCTTTCGTTGAGCAGCTTTCTGCTTCTTCGATTCGAAGATGTACTTACCGTAGTCCATGACCTTACAGACAGGAACTTCCCCGTCGGCCATTTGCACTAAATCCATGCCCGCTGCTTCAGCAGCAACCTGCGCTTCTGCGTTCGAGACGATACCTACTTGCTCACCGTCAGCACCAACTAAGCGGACGTTAACCGCTACAATTTGGTCATTCGTTAACGCTTTTTTACTCTTGCCTTCACTCTTAATGTGTCTTTTCTCCAATTACTCGTCCGCGGCGCTCAATATCCGTAGTGAGCGTCTTCACAAACGTCTCGAGATCCATCGAACCTAGGTCATTGCCGTGACGGGCGCGAACTGACACCGTCTCGGATTCCATCTCTTTGCCACCGACAACGATAACATATGGGATTTTTCGAATTTCCAGCTCGCGGATCTTAAAGCCGATCTTCTCGTTTCTCAAGTCACTTTCGACCCGGAAGCCATTGTTTTTTAAGGTTTGTGTTACAGATTGCGCATATTCGGCATGCTTGTCGGTAATATTCACAACTACCGCCTGCTGTGGCGATAACCAAGCGGGGAATTCTCCCTCGTAATGTTCGATCAAAATACCGATAAAACGCTCAAAGGAACCCAAAACCGCACGGTGTAGCATGACTGGCGTCTTACGAGATCCATCCTCTGAAACATACTGCGCATCTAAACGGCTCGGCATAGAAAAATCAACCTGAATAGTACCCAGCTGCCAGACACGGCCAATACAATCCTTCAGGGAGAATTCTATCTTGGGTCCATAAAACGCACCCTCTCCCGGGAGCTCCTGCCATGGCAGCCCTTGAACATTCAGTGCCTCTGCCAAAGCGGCTTCAGCACGATCCCAGTCGACATCAGCGCCGACACGTTGCTCAGGACGCGTTGAGAGGCGATAGATAACCTCAGTAAAGCCAAAGTCTGCATAAATATCGTGCAGCATGTCGATAAATCGTGATACCTCTGGCTGGATCTGCGCTTCGGTGCAGAAAATATGCGCATCGTCCTGCGTAAATCCGCGCACGCGCATAATACCATGCAATGACCCCGACGGCTCATTCCTGTGGCAGCTCCCAAATTCTGCTAGACGCAAGGGTAAATCGCGGTAGGACTTCAAACCTTGATTGAAGACTTGCACGTGACACGGGCAATTCATAGGCTTTACAGCAAACAGACGTTCATCAGATTCGAGGGTAAACATACCCGAAGCGAATTTATCGGCATGACCAGATTTCTGCCACAAACTAATATCAACCAGTTGGGGTGTCTTAATTTCTTGATAACCATAGGCGATCTGGTGTTCGCGCATGTAGCGCTCTATCGTCTGGTAAATTGACCAACCCGCAGGATGCCAAAATACCATCCCCGGCGCCTCTTCTTGGATGTGAAACAAATCGAGTTTCTTAGCAATTTTACGATGATCTCGTTTTTCCGCCTCGGCGATACGGTTCAAATACGCTTTCAATTCTTTCTGACTAGTCCATGCGGTACCGTAAACCCGCTGTAACTGCTGGTTTTTAGCGTCACCGCGCCAGTATGCTCCTGCCACTTTGGTCAGTTTAAAGGCTTTCAGTCTGCCGGTGCTCGGCACGTGTGGCCCGCGGCAAAGATCCATCCATACACCTTGCTGATACACCGAAATCTCTTCGTTTTCTGGCAGCTCTTCAATAATCTGGACCTTAAAGTGCTCGCCCATGTTGCGAAAGAGCTCAATGGCACGTTCTCGACTGTATACGACACGCTCAACCGTTACATCGTTAGCGGCAATCTCCGCCATACGCTGTTCAATTTTTTCTAGGTCTTCGGGCGTGAAGTGATGCCCTGTCGCAAAATCATAATAAAAGCCGTCTTCAACCGTTGGACCGATAGTCACTTGTGTGCCGGGAAATAACTCCTGTGTTGCCTGAGCGAGTAAGTGCGCTGTCGAGTGCCGGATGATTTCAAGGGCTTCCGCATCACGCTCTGTGATGATACTCAGTTCGACGTCATCGTCGATTAGGTATGAAGTATCAACCTCACGGCCATTAACCTTGCCTGCCAGGGCTGCCTTAGCGAGTCCTGGACCGATATCAGCCGCAACACCATACACGGTGATCGACTCATTAAAACTTCTTTGGGATCCATCGGGAAGTGTTACTAAAGGCATGCCGAGCTCCTAAATTCAGTGGCGACCCACACCAAGGGCCGCTTGCGCGGCGCGAAGGATCGCATTTTGTCGCGGAAATTTCAAAAGTTAACGTATACAGATTCATTGATCCTTCCAAATAACTTTATGAAAACTCACGACTTTGGTATCAGATGATCCATCAACATGTACGCGGCATCGGTCTGCTAAGCCTTATTAGACTGATAATGTCACACCAAGCCGACAGGATCGGCACGGTGTGTGCACAGGTTTTATTTTCGCTTTTTCTCTGGGATATAGCGGTCCGACACTCCCGCGAGGATCAGCGACACTGCCCGAAGCGAATCCATATGCACTTTCAATATTTTAGCCATCGGCCAGCACATCCATCAATACTCAGGGAGTTTCATAGTATGTGTATGGAGTGCAGCTTACGTACCTTAGCCCGTAACAATCCTTCGCATCGCCAAGAGGTCAACGCATTGGCGGCGATGAAATATTTTTGAGCGAATCAGCGGATGACATTCATTGTGAATGCCAGCCGCTTATTAGCGCACTACTATTCGATTAAGCTGAGGACTACACGACGATTTGCAGCGCGGCCGGCTTCGGTCGAATTATCTGCAATGGGCTGGAGCTCCCCATAACCCTCGACCACCAGACGTCTTGGATCTACACCTTCACGAATAAAATACGCTTTTACTGTCTGCGCGCGCGCTTCTGAAAGCATCTGATTGGCGGACTGTTTTCCTACCCAATCAGTGTGCCCCACAATCAATACTCTCGACGCTGGATTGCCGATCACGTATGCACGCGCCTGCTTAAGCACCATTGCCGCGTTTTCTGGTAAATCTGATCTAGCAAATTCGAATCCCAACTCATCCGCAGAGAACACTAGCGGTTCAGGGCAGCCGGCAGTATCAACACGTGTGGCACGCAGAGTGCCTGAGCATTTATCCAAACTATCACGGACACCGTCCTCATCAGAATCACCATCAACCGGCGTTGCCGCAACAACAGATTCAGACTCCACAATTACCGACTCTGCAGTAGCAGCACTATCAGCACTATCGGCACTATCGGCACTATCGGCACTATCGGCACTATCGCAAGTCAGGTATCCGATACCGCCACCTAGCGCTGTGGTACCAACCACCACACCCAAACCACTCGACGCAAGGCCAACACCTAACCCGGCTGTACCCCATGCCAATACACAGGCATTGTAATCATCGATGCGGCTGGTATTGCCGCAGGCGGAGAGCGTCAACACGACAGCAACAAGCGTTAACGTTTGAAATAATGATCGAGTTTTTTTATACATAAGAAACCCCCTTAGTTAAGCTCTTAAAAATATCTGAGATAGAGTCTACGCCTCCAAGCAAACACTTTCATCACTCTGGACTGTTATTATTCAAGTAAGTGATATCTCGCAACTTGTAGTGCAGCAACAGTCACCCCCTTGTGAGAGCACCGAAGAACTGTGACTATCTAACTAACAATAGCCTTTGGTCAACCTTTATGTCGCAACACATTGCCATAGTTGAAGATGAAGTTTTACTGTCCGCCAACTACCGAGAGCTACTTGTTAGTCAGGGCTATAGCGTTGCGGTTTATGCCACGTCCAGCGAGGCCCGAATAGGTTTAAAGAAGCAGCCGCCAGACTTAGCCGTCCTCGATGTTGGGCTCGGCGATGACCCCGAAGCTGGCTTTGAGTTGTGCCGTGAACTGCGAGCGACAGCCCCCCAGCTACCCATCATATTTTTAACGGCAAGAGATAGTGAAATAGATATCGTCTCAGGATTACGGCTCGGCGCAGATGACTATCTCACCAAAGATATCAGCCAAATTCACTTATTGGCGCGGATCACCGCATTATTGCGAAGAGTGAAAGCATTACGAGTACCTGAAGTGATTGAACACGTGCTCAGGCAGGGTGAACTAGAGCTCAATGCTGAGCGACTCACGGCGCAGTGGGGCGACGCATTCGTCCCGCTCACCTACACCGAATTTTGGATGACCCACGCTCTGGCAAAATACCCCGGGCATATTAAAAGTCGCCAGCAACTCATGAACGCCGCCAACGTCGTGCTAGATGACAGCACCATCACATCACACGTCAAACGAATTCGTCGGAAATTTATCGATCTCGACCCCACATTTGATCATATTGAAACCGCCTACGGTCTTGGTTATCGCTGGCGCAGCACCCTATGAAACTCCGACTACAGCTAGGACTCATTAGCCTGACATTCCTAGGACTGCCGTGGGCGGGATGCGCCCTACTCTCAGAAAATGAACAAGCGCTCAGGCAAGCACAAATCGACGGCTTACAATTAACCGCCTCAGCCATGGCTATTGCGCTAAGCAACCAGCCAGAGATGCTCTACATCGATGCTGACCGCGCCACAGCACCCTTCGATGCAGACAGTTTATATAGCTACCGCTTTGACGCTCAGCCAATCATCGACGGGTACTTGGATGAGTGGGTCGACATTCCTGCCCAGCAATTTAATAATGGAAAGCAGCAACTGCGAGTAAAGGTCGCCGCCAATGACCAGTCGCTGCTCCTTGCCCTACAAGTCTTCGGAAGTACGCCTAATTGGTACAACCCTGGTTTGGGCGGTATGAGCAACGGCGACCGTCTTCTCCTGAGTACTTGGATAGGCGGTAAAAGACAGGAATACGTCGTCACTACGTCAGCGCCAGGCGCCGTTCGCGCACAGCCTATGGGTCGGCGTCTTGCCGGATCGTCAGCTGCCGATATCAAGGGCTGGTGGGTAGATACAGGCAACGGACATCAACTGGAACTGCATTTGCCACGACGGCTAGCCACGTCACGCTTTGGCATACAGTTCATTACCGTTAATGAAGGTGGTGCAACCTACATTGGCAATATGTCGCCGCTAACGACCGAAGCACCACCGTGGCTGGTCATAGCCCCCCTACCCATCGTGCACTTTATCGAAGAATTTAATCACAGCGACTTGTCGATCACTGTCTTAGATCGATGGGGCTGGCCATTGGCCACATCAGAGAGCCAGCATACACCGAGCGATGAATCCGTTTTTTGGCTAATGCGCTGGTTCTACCGCCAAATACTGGCCGAACCTGAAGCGCTCCAGTTGCCTGCCTCAGCACCTAATGGGCAGTGGGCTAGACCAGAAATCAATCAAGCCATCCTGGGACTATCAAGCACACAGCTCTACGAGAACCACCAACAATTCATGCTGTCGGTAGCGGCACCCATAGTCAGTCGCAACGGCGTGATGGGCGTTGTCAACCTGACCCAACCCAGAGACAGCTATTTATCGCTGAGCGACAGTGCATTTGCCAGCTGGCTAGTGAGAACACTTGCCGCACTTGTTGTAGCAGGTGCCGGCTTGTTTGGTTTTGCGCTATTTACCAGCTGGCGAATCCGCCAGTTAAGTCTAATCGTAAAGCGCTCAAATCAACGCGGAACATTAGGCACGCCAATGCCAAGCACTGGCCTGGCGGACGAAATTGATGACCTTGCACAAGACTTCAATCGCCTACTTTCAGATGTTCAAGGTTACCAACAATATTTATCTACACTCACACATACCCTCGCGCATGAGTTGCGCACGCCGATCGCGGTCATTGCGTCATCACTGGACAACCTAAAAGCATCCGATATCGATGCTGCGCAAAAAGAAATACTGCGGCTACGCGCACTCTCAGGTCTAGAACGTCTTGCCTCTATGCTCAGCGCAATGAATGAAGCGAATCGTATCGAGACTGCGATCGCAGGCGAAACCCTTAGCCACATTGACCTACTGCAATTGCTGCGCGAGCTTACTGAAGCATATCAAGGTACTTTTAAAGCGTGGAATATAAGTTTAGATGCCGATGTCGATAACGCATGGGTACAAGCCAATGCCGAGCTCATTGTCCAAGCGTTAGATAAGCTTATCGACAATGCGGCATCCTTCGCTGAAGCGGGTAGTGCAATCACCGTGTCGCTTGACCGCAGGGGCCTATGGTGGCGTATTAGTGTGAGTAATAGCGGGCCTGCACTACCCGAAGGTGACAGTCAGCAGCTGTTTGACCCTCTTGTTAGCCATCGTAAAAATAAGGCTCAAGGGAAAACGCATATGGGACTCGGCCTGCATATCGTCAAGCTGATCGCTCGTCGTCATAACGGTGAGCCAGTCGCATTTAACCGCGCTGACAGCGGTGTTTGCGTGGGCTTTACCGTACGCGCCTAACCAGCAGACACAAGTGCGCCTATGAAACCTAAACAAAAAAAAGCTGGCGCTGGCGCTAGCCTTTTTATAACTGCTATTGCGTCCCACGACTCGAGCGAGACTCAGTTAGCACCCGATGGCGAGGTCAGCTTATCCATTACTTGATCCAGTGAGAAACTAGCCGCCTTTTGTCTTGGTGGATAGTCCTTGAACGTCATCAAGAAATTACCTACATACTCTTGCGCGGGAACTAACAGATAAGCGCTATCCATTACCCAATCAAAGTACGTATTGGACGTCAATGGCGCACGCTCCCAAGGATCGCGACGCAGATTGAAGATCAACGGCACGCGCAAGGGCATAAAGGGCTCAATCCAGGCGCGGAAGGTCTGGGGGATCTTCTGCTCCATAAAGATTAGTTTCCAGGGGCCATAACGCAGCGCACTTAAATCACCATCATCCGTGAAGTAGAAAATCTCTTTACGAGGCCCCTCCTCTGCTTCACCTAAAAGGCGTGGCAGAAAGTTATAACCATCTAGGCCAAAATATTAGTCCGCCCAACATCGTCACCCCAAACCACTAAAATATTTGGTTTGTCTGCCGCTATAGCCGCAAGCGGTGTCAGACATAAAGCAGTGACTAATGTCATTGTTTTTTCATTGCAAACGCGCCTTTACCTTCCCAGCTTTCAC
This sequence comes from uncultured Luminiphilus sp., assembly GCA_963926105.1. GTDB lineage: Bacteria > Pseudomonadota > Gammaproteobacteria > Pseudomonadales > Halieaceae > Luminiphilus. Next base: position 7,716 of record CAWUVW010000016.1, read on the forward strand.
CCTAACCATTTAAACCTAGGAGCACACATGATTCTGGGCTTAACTAATAAACATTTGCTGCTTAATTTCAGCAAGTTGGTCACGCATTCGCCCAGCTTGCTCAAATTCTAAATTCTTGGCATGTTGCTGCATTTGGGCTTCCATCTGCGCAAGCTTTCTGGCCAGAGCAGCCGGGGTTAAAGCGGCCATTTCTGCACTGAATACTGCCTGTTCATCGGCAGCCCTACGGTCCCGCGCACTGCGCGCCTTAGTCGGCATTCTGCGCGCACCCTCCATAATATCTTGTACGCTTTTTTCAATTCCTTGCGGCGTAATTCCGTGAATTTCATTGAACTCTATTTGCTTATTTCGACGCCGGTCAGTTTCGGCAATCGCTCGCTCCATAGACCCCGTCATACGATCTGCATAGAGAATTGCACGCCCATCAATGTGTCTCGCCGCACGACCAATCGTCTGGATCAGCGATCGATCTGAGCGCAAGAAACCCTCTTTGTCTGCATCGAGAATCGCTACCAGCGATACTTCAGGCATATCAAGGCCTTCGCGCAGTAAATTGATGCCTACCAAGACATCAAATTTACCCAAACGCAGATCACGAATAATTTCCACTCGTTCGACGGTATCAATATCAGAATGCAAATAGCGCACACGAACATCATGCTCAGCTAAATATTCGGTCAAATCTTCGGACATTCGCTTGGTCAACGTGGTGACTAAGACGCGATCTCCCGCCGCGACTGTAATACGAATTTCACTAAGTAGATCATCGATCTGGGTACGTGCAGGTCTAATCTCAATCTCTGGATCAATCAGCCCGGTGGGTCGAACCACCTGCTCCACCACTTGCCCAGCATGCGCGTTCTCGTACTTTCCCGGCGTGGCTGACACATAAACGGCCTGCGGGCATAACGATTCCCATTCTTCAAATTTCAGGGGGCGGTTGTCGAGCGCAGACGGCAGCCGGAAACCATACTCAACTAAAGTTTCTTTGCGAGAACGATCGCCTTTGTACATCGCACCGATTTGCGGAATTGTTGCGTGCGATTCATCGATCAAGACCAGTGCATTGTCCGGGAGGTATTCAAATAGTGTCGGCGGCGCCTCACCTGGCGCACGGCCTGATAAATAGCGCGAGTAGTTTTCCACGCCTTGGCAATAACCCAGTTCGCGAATCATCTCTAGATCATAACGAGTGCGCTGCTGTATGCGCTGAGCCTCAAGTAATTTATCCATTTCTTTAAACTGTTTAACGCGTATCTCAAGCTCAGCTTCAATAAGATCTACCGCACCCAGCATCGTGTCACGGGAAGCCACATAGTGCGTCTTAGGGAAGATAGTGATCCTTGGTAATTTTTCAGCAACAGCACCGGTCAGTGGATCAAAAGTACACAGGTTTTCAATCTCTTCATCAAACAGCTCAATGCGTACTGCTAATTCATCAGAATCCGCCGGATAGATATCAATGACATCACCGCGCACCCGGTAGGTACCGCGCTTGAAATCGATATCGTTGCGGGTGTACTGCAGCTCAGCCAGCTTCCGTAACACCCCGCGCTGATCAATAATCTCACCGCGTGACAGATGAAGGATCATTTTGAAATACGCTTTTGGATCACCC
>CAWUVW010000017.1:0-82090 GCA_963926105.1 uncultured Luminiphilus sp.
TTTAAGCAACAAATCAGCCGCTCGGGCTTGATTTTCAGTAGGGGGTTACCCGAACCGAGGCGCGCATTATACGCAGCTGACCTACCTTAGCAAGCTTTAATTTTGACGCTTCGAGTCAGCACTAAATACCACTGGGTCAGCTCCCCAAAAGACGTAAAAACAGTATTTCTCGGGGGAGGCGAACACTAACAACACCCTACTAGCGGCGCAATAGATTTCGGTGTTTATTTTGAAAATACCGCCTAAATACAGGGTAAAACTGACTGACTGCTGTCAGTGAGGACTCAGCGCCACACGGATTTTATTTCAACCGCTGCGTCTCACTACGGTCACGAATAGCCTTGAACTCAGAAGCAGGTTTCCATAGGGGCCAACGATTGCTGTTGGCGAGGTCATTCACCATACCGTAAATCAATGCCATGTCCTGCTCGACGCCGTCAAGATTCCAGGCATCCGAATAGGCGTCACAGGGCTTGTGATAACAGTTGCCCACGTAATCTGCGATCCACTGATTGCCCGCCTCGCGACCACCTTCAACTAAGTCGGCACCGCCGGCGATACCCATAATGAGCATGACCGGGACACCTCCGCGCGCGAAGGGGAAGTGATCAGCCCGAAAGAACAGACCGTTTTCTGGCAGATTTTCCGGGGTGACATAGCGCCCTTGCCGCGCCGCCATGATAGCCATGTCGTCCTCAAGGTCGCTTTGACCCTCACCTACCAAGATGACGTCACGAGCAAGACCTGCGGTTTGCATAATATCCATAGTGAAGTTAGCCACCGTGGTTTCAAGGGGGAATACCGGCGCCGCTACATACGCGCCCGAACCGACCAACCCGGACTCTTCGGCAGTCCATAACCCAAACACGACACTGCGCTCAGGGGCGGGCCCTACCTTTAACAAGCGCGCAAGCTCCAATACACCCGCCACACCCAGCGCATCGTCATTAGCACCACCGATTACCGTCTTGCCATTGGCATCGGGCGGGCCCATGCCGTAGGCGTCCCAATGGGCGCTCACCATCACTGTCTCGTCAGGTCGCTGGGTGCCCGGCAAGCGCGCCAAGATATTGCGCGACGCAAACTGGTCAACGGCAACATCGGCATTCATGCTGAAGCTAGCACCCGCAAGCTCAAAGGCGCTAAAAGCCCTATCGCGCGCCTGTGTGCGCAACTGCCCTAAGTCATAACCCGCCCGCCGAAACAATTGCTCGGCGGCGTCATAGTGCAACCATCCTTGAACCATAATAGGCGCTGGCGTTTGCGCTGCCGCTAATGCAACACGCTCCCCCGGTCCTGCCGCTGCAACGCTCCAACCGTAACCCGCAGCTTCGGTTTCGTGGATCACTAACGCGCCCAGTGCACCGCGCCGAGCCGCCTCTTCGTATTTATATGCCCAACGCCCGTAATAGGTCATGCGCCGCCCGCCAAAAACACCGGCTACAGGCTCGCTCGGTTCTGCAGAAAAATCAGGATCATTGACCAGAAATACCGCGAGCTTGCCGGTAAGATCAATATCGCCATAGTCATCCCAGTTGCGCTCCGGTGCGGAAGCGCCGAAGCCGACAAATACGACAGGGACGTTAGCCAAATCAATCTGTGCGATCGCCCGTGCGGTGCTGACTTCCACATTGCCTCCCTGAGACAAAGACAACGCTTTACCCGCAACGGAAAAACTCATCTCAGCGTTCTCGATTGTAGTGCGCATCATTGGTACCTGCTGTATCCACCCATCGGTACCTGCGGGTTCAAGTCCCAGCGCCTCAAACGCATTTGCCAAATAAGCGACGGTCTTTTCTTCACCAGCAGTCCCCGGTGCGCGGCCTTCGAATTCATCGGACGCAAGCACTTTTACAATATCAACCAAGCGCTCGGAATCGATACTGAGATCACCCATTAATGACGAGAATGGCGGCGCCTCCGACGCGTTCGTCTCGGACGCATCGATAACACCGTGCTCTTTAGCTGAGCAGGCAACCAATAACGCGGTAACGGCCAACAGGCCAAAATATTTATTCATAGCAATTCCTTAACATAGAGATGCCTCTTCGATGGACATAAGGCGTCGTCAATATAAACCTGCAAGGGCAATTATAGGGGCACAATAACAGGCGATTTTGCGCGCAGCCTGTCTTCAGATGAATCAGTCATTATTGCTGTTACGACTTGCCCACTAAACACTGTACTGCTTGCATGGCGCGTTATCTTTGACACACAACTAGCGCCGCAATCGCGTTACGCGGGCTATACGGGCGCAGCACAAAACATGACCTGAAGAAGCCCATTATAAAGCGCTTAAAGATAGCTCAAATCTACAAGCCTTTTGCGCTCTGTCTAGCTAACTTGGGCAATACCATTAGAGAGCTCATCTGTATCATCGTCTGGCGACTTAGCGCCCTCACCCTGTTGCGCCTGCCACAGGCGCGCATAGTGCCCATTAGCCGCCAACAAATCGCTATGATGCCCCTGCTCTACAACTCGACCCGAGTCGAGTACAACAATTCTATCTGCGTCCACCACCGTCGATAATCGGTGCGCAATAACCAATGCTGTGTGATGTCCCGCCAGCGCCCTAAAAGCGCTCAACACCGCTTGCTCCGACTGGCTATCCAAACTCGACGTCGCCTCGTCGAACACCAAAATCGGCGCACCTTTTAAAACAGCCCGTGCAATGGCAACCCGCTGGCGCTCTCCCCCAGAAAGTTTTAGACCTCGCTCACCGACGACCGTTTCTAAACCTTCAGAGAGCTTTGATACAAACGATTGTAGGTGCGCCGCCTGCACCGCGGCATCAATATCTGCATCGCTTGCCTCGGGTCTGCCGTAGCGAATATTCTCGCGCAGACTGTCGTTAAATAACACGCAGTCTTGAGGCACAATGGCAATTTGTTGTCGTAACGACGTCTGACTGACTGTTTTGATATCTGCTCCATCAATCACAATACGGCCGCTCGTCGGGTCGTAAAAACGCAATAGCAGCTTCACCAGTGTCGACTTGCCGGCGCCACTCGCCCCCACAACCGCCACGGTTTCACCACCATACAATGTGAAGCTCACGTCATTGAGAATTTCCCGATCTGCGTGATAGGCAAACCGCACCGATTCGAAACATACCTCCCCTTGTGCAACAACCATCTCGGGCGCCTGCTCGACATCTTGTACCGCCGGGGTGCGATCGAGTAGCGCGACTAAACGCTCGATGTTCGCCAGCGACGCTTTTATCTCGCGGTAAACAAAACCCAAAAACCCTAGCGGCATAAATAACTGCAACATAAACTGGTTGATGAGAACAAAGTCACCTAGCGACAGAACCCCCTCCTGTACCTGTATCGCCGCCATCGCCAACATCACGGTTTGCGAGGTTGCAATAATCAGCGCCTGCACGCCGTTGAGTGTGAACAAAGACAAACGATTGCTACGCCGAGCAGACTCCCACTGAGCGAGGGCAGAATCGTAGCGATTCGCCTCGAAATCCTCATTGGTGAAGTACTTCACGGTCTCGTAATTGAGTAGGCTATCTACTGCGCGGCTATTACTGGTGGAGTCCGCCTCATTCTCTGCGCGCACAAAACGCGTTCGCCAGCGAGTTGCCTTAAAGGACCAGAAGGCATAAACGAGCACCGCAATAACCACCACCAAGGCATACTGGCCACCGTAATTGAACAGTAAAATGCCCGCCACCATACCTATCTCGAACAGGGTAGGGGCAATATTAAAAATGAAAATACGTAACAAAAAGCTGATACCGCTCGTCCCGCGCTCTATCTCTCGGGCCAAGCCGCCCGTGCGACGATTCAAATGAAAATCTAAATCGAGTTGATGCACGTGCCTAAATACCTGCAAGCCAATACGGCGCATGGCGCCCTCGGTGACGCGGCCGAATAACATATCGCGCAGCTCACCAAATAGCGTATTGGCTAATCGCGCCGCACCATAGGCGAGCACAAGTGCCAGCACTAATGCGGTGGCACCTTGAAATATAGGGTCGTGAGCTAAACCCTGCTGCAACCCCTGCCCAGCTGCTTGCGACTGGATTACCTCAGCACCCGTATCTAATCGATCAACCAAGGCTTTGAGCACAAAGGGAATTGTCAGCAAGCCACCCTTTGCAGCGAGTAAAAAGGTGAACGCAAACCCTACGCGAACCCGATGCTCGTGCAATACCGGCTTAAGTCGGCGCCAAAGCTGGAGCAACACGCGCTTGGTATCATCCGGCCTTTCATCGCCGGCGCTCATGCTACGCATAACGAGTTCTCTTTAGGGACAAACATTAGTTGGCGCAACTCCAGAAATAGCGAAGCAATGCAGTCTAGTGGGTCCCGCATTGACGCAGGGTGGTTTAAATCTGCAGACTTCTGATAGGTGTTAATTAAAAAAACAGCAGCCTGTGTATTGTAGGCCGATAAGTATTTCAGCAATCTTTTTTGAGACGCGCCACTGTGATGAGGTTTGAGTGGCGCCTTTTTAAATCCATTCTTTAGACATCTACGGTGCAGCATCAATTCGCCAGCTGGTCGATCATGCGCCCCCAGAACGCCATAGACTGAGGCAAGCTGAACTTGGTCACTCGCTCATTTAAACCATGGGCATAGTCATCCGCAGAATTTAAGAAGATACCGGTCATACTGTAACTGGGAATACCCGCCGCTCGAAAATGCACGCCATCGGTCGCCCCCGATAGCATTTGGGGAATCACCGGCACCCCAGGGTACGCAGGCTCAAGCGCCACGCTAATAGCCTCAAACACCTCATTATTGAGTGGCGATGCGTCACTCCACACCGGCTCATCCAGCACCCCCCATTCGAGCGCCGGGTTCGCTACCACCGATTGCAACACCAGCAAGGTATCGGGAACAGAAATACCCGGATAAATACGGCAGTTGACCGTTACAGTCGCCGACTGAGGTAAGGCGTTCTCTGCATGGCCGCCCTCGATTAAGGTCGGCACACACGTAGTGCTTAAGGTGCCAACGGTATCGGGGCGGCTACGCAGTATCGCAATTGCTGCGTTATCAGACGGGTCTGCAGCAAAACGCGCCATGGCGTCAGCGATGTCACCCGTTAATAAATTAGCCGTGCGCGCGAAATAGGTGCGCGTTAATTCACTGGTGCGCACGGGAAACTGATACGACTGAATCGCCGCAATGGCATCGGCGATATCAAAAATTGCATTATCGCTGCGCGGCAGCGAGCTATGACCACCGGGATTGCGTGCGGTCACTGTAAACGTCGCATAGGTTTTTTCTGCACTACCCACTAAAAATTGAAAAGCGCCACCGTCATCATCGAGTTGGCCGCCACCCCCATCAACGACAAACGCATATTCCGCATCAATTTCATCGCGGTATTGTGTCGTCAGCATCAGTGCTGTTTTTTGGGCGGTTTCTTCATCCCCCGTAAACGCGAGAATCAGGTCGCGACTGGGCACGAAGCCCTCCGCTTTCAAGCGTAAAAAAGTGGCGCTTAAAATCGCAATATCAAACTTGTTATCCAGTACGCCTCGACCGTAATAAAACACATCGTCCTCAGTTAGAAGAAACGGATCGCGCACCCAGTCGCTGGGTTTAGCCGGCACCACATCCATATGTGATGCAAATAAAATTGGTTTGCGTCCGCTGCGACCGTCGCCGCGATACCGCACCAATAATACCGACGTCACTTCGTCAGATGTCTCGTACGGGATAATGCGAACATCTGCCGCCGGGAAGCCGGTCTCGACAAACAAGCCTTGCAAGTACTCGGCCATCGCCGGCACATTACCGGCGCCTTTCACTGTTTCCATCGGGAGGGTGTGCGCCAAAATATCAAACGCCACACCATCAAAAGGCAGCGCTTGCGCGGGACGCACTGCAGGCGGATATGCCGTCGCTTCGTCAGCTGCAATGCTCGCGGAAAAATTCACTAAAAAAACCGTCGTTACCAGTGGGGTAAGTGCCAGATACCTGGCGTTAGTCTGTCTGGTAATATTTGTCAGCAAGCGTATAAAGTTTTGTGTTATTGAACCCGTCATTACATTTACCCTCAGCGTATCTTCCGCGTACTCGGTCCACTTTTTCAGAACCGCTAGATTACTCATAAAGCACACAACTAGCGCTAGATCAGCACTAGACTAGCCACAAACCTAACCAAAAAATGGATAATCCACCGGTCAATGTCACAATATGATTGCGTGTCATACCTGCTAAAATTGCGGCGGCAGCTAAACCTGCAAACTCAGGTATACCAATCTGAATACTACCCTCGGGCGTCGTTAGCATCGACATGACTAATGCCCCCATGACCGCCGGCGCCACATAAGTGAGGGTGCGCACAGCGAGCGGCGGGAACTGCCGCTCCGCCAGTAAGAAAATAAAGCTGCCGCGCATCAAATAGGTGCCGACTCCTGTGATAAAGATGGCGAAAAAGACATTCATCGGCGAAAACGCTCGAATAAAAAACCCAGGAAAATGCCAAGCGTCGCACCGATTAACAAACCGCTGCGATTGGGCATGGTTGCTAGAGCTGCCGTGATCCCCGCCGCCACCGCCGCCACGACAATTTTCTGCCAGTTATCGACACCGGCGGCTAATAGGCCAACAAAGAGTATTGGCACTGCGAATGATAGCTGCCATGCGTCGGGCACAATCGGCCCTATGAACAAACCCATACCGGTAAATGACATCCACAAAAACCAAAACGTAAAGCCGGCACTTAAATAAAACCATCGAAAGCTATCCGGGTCATGGCGCTCCTCGAAGGTGGTCGCCACCACAAACACCTGATCAATCAAGACGTAAGGCCCAACCCAACGAAACCATTGTGGCTGGTGCCGAAAATAGGGCGCCATAGTCAACGAGTACAAAAGGTGCCGCGCACCGACGATCAGCGCCGCTGTGACGGCCGCTGCCACTGATGCGCCCTCGCCTAACAAACTCAATAATGTGATTTGTGCGGCGCCACCAAACATGAGGGGTGTCGAGCTCCAGCCCAGCAATGGCGCAATACCCGAAGCGTCTACCGCAATCCCAAAGGCCAGCGCAAATGGAATCACCGGGATAAATAGCGGTATGGCGCCCAATATGCCCCGCTTAATGTAACGCTGTCGCTCAGTCATAGCCGAGGAGTTTACGCGAAGCGAGCGATTGTCACACCGGTTCAAACCCTAAGCTGCCCGCAAGCGGGAAAATAATCAATGCAGATAGTGCTGGCAGTAACGAAAAAGCGCGCTAGAGTATGGGTAATATTAATAAAAGTGATTTAGTCATGAGCAACACATCAGCAGTCAGTCCTGCCACAGATACCCCAAGTCAACGCTACCAACGCTTGAATAACCCAAGCTTTGAAGACTTAGCGCATTTGCCAGGACCGCCAAAAAGCGAACGCGGCTTATGGCACACCATCAAAGTAATGCGTGAGCCGCTTTACTACAGTCGCACGCGCTATGCGCAATACGGGCCCATTATGCGCGGCGCCAACTTTACCGGCTGGGCGGTAAGCTTGATCGGCGCAGACGCCAACGAATTAATACTCGTCAATCGGGATGGTATTTACTCCTCCGAGCAGGGCTGGCATATCGTCTTGGCACAACTATTTCCACGCGGCCTGATGTTGATGGACAACCCTGGACACCGTAGTCATCGCCGTACGCTCTCGGTTGCGTTCAAAACCGAACCCATGCGATTTTACTGTGATGGGCTAAAGCGTGGCGTTGAGCGCGGAATTAGGCAATGGCCAGAGCGCTTTAAGCTGTATCCGGCAGTCAAGGCCCTGACCTTAGACTTGGCCGCGGATGCATTTCTGGGGTTACCGTGGGGGCCCGAGTCAGACAAAATCAATAAAGCCTTTATGCATATGGTTCAGGCATCGGTCTCGGCAATCCGTACACCGATACCCGGTACGCCGATGTGGCGCGGCGTCAAAGGCCGTGAATTCCTATGTCGCTTTTTTGAGCAGGAAATTCCCAAACGTCGCGGTGGTAGCGGTGAAGATTTTTTCAGTCAGTTTTGCAACGCTCGTGATGAGCACGGTGAGCATCTTAGCGACCAAGAAGTCATCGATCACATGAACTTCCTGATGATGGCGGCCCACGACACGCTCACTTCATCGCTCACCTCAACTGTCTATTTTTTAGCGGCAAACCCCGAGTGGCAGGATTGGGTACTTGAGGAAGTCACCGCTAACCCTACGATTGGCTATGACAATTTGAATAATTTCGAGCGCATCGAAATGGCGTTTAAAGAGGCGATGCGTCTGAATCCACCGGTTCCCGTAATCCCGCGTCGAGCGACCGCCGATTTCAGCTTTAATGGCTACACCATACCGGCGGGCACACTCGTCAGCATCAATCCGATGCTGGTACATCGGCTACCCGAACTCTGGCCAGACCCAGAGCGCTACGATCCAACGCGTTTTAGCCTAGAAAATAGCAAGGACCGACACCGCTACGCCTATGTACCCTTTGGGGGCGGCGCGCATATGTGTTTAGGGCTACATTTTGCCTATATGCAGGCTAAAATATTCCTGCACGAACTCTTGAGTCAACGACAAGTGTCGGTGGCACCGGGTTACGCGCCCAGCATGGCGATGTTCCCTATTCCAAGACCTCGAGACGGCTTACCCATTACCATGACCCCTCGGTAATTATCGATGTTTAAATAAAGACTGCGAGTGGCTGGATGTCATCGGCTATTCAAAGCTACGTTTTAGGGATTTTCATATGTTACGACGACTGACGAGCAAACAATTTCTAACCTTCATCGTGATATTGGGAATAACTGGCTTGATGGCAGGCTGTAATAACGCCTCCGAGTCTGAAAAAATCGCCGCGCTTGCGACTGTTGAGCAAGGCGCAATCTTGATCGATGTGCGCACTGACAGCGAATTTCAAAACGGCCATTTAGCGGGTGCCATCAATATGCCTGTCGCATCGATCGTCGACCTGGCGACACAAGCCGGCTTAAGCCAGAGCAGCGAAATCGTCGTCTACTGTCGCAGTGGCAATCGCTCACGTATCGCCAAGGCCAGCCTCGAGGCAGCCGGATTTAGCCGGGTTAGCAACGCAGGTGGCTATGAGGATCTACTGCGCCTGCAAACCGCCAGTGCCAATCAGTAGCAGTCAACCTGAAGAACGTCGTCAGCGCCGACTTACACAAAGAGAACCCTATGAAGCATAAAAACCCTTTAGATCGATACGCCGCAGACCTACCCGAGGGGCACGTGCAATGGATAGGTGTGCGACCTGAGCGCAAGGCGGACCTTAATGCAGTGGCAGCAGTTGAAGCCGTCGCGGGCCTGGGCCTTACTGGCGATCATAGGATGACGAAAACACCTGGCTCCGGTCGCCAGGTCACCATTATTTCGCAGGAGTTCATCGATCAAATCGCGCAGTTCACCGGTCATGAAAAAATCGAGCCGGGTACGTTGAGACGCAATATCGTGGTGCAGGGCATCAATCTCAACGCCCTTAGGCGTCAACGGTTTTATGTCGGCAATGCACTATTTGAAGCCACCCAGCTCTGCCACCCTTGTGCGCGAATGGAGATGGCCTTAGGCAAAGGCGGCGTCGCAGCGATGATGGGTCACGGTGGTTTGTGCGCCCGGATCCTAAAAGGCGGCGACATACGCCTTGGCGATAGCATTAGAGTCGACAATGCAGCTGAATCTGACGCGAGTTTGAGTCAGCCCCCAGCGCAAGCTGAGTTGATTTAAAACCCCGCGATCAATCGGTAACAGGGTCAAGAATAGCCGTTATTAAAACAGCGTCCGACGCGGCATGTGTCATAACATTCGCCACACAGCAAAACGACCTTACTGACATTGCTAAACCGTCAAGGGCAGCGCCCAGCGACTCACAATAATTAAAAACCCCTCGAATCAATGGGCTTTAAATCAATGCGTCTCAAATCAACTGGGTATCACCAGTGCAATAGCCATGTAGCCGGATACGGCGCTTATTAAATAGGCGATCCCGGCGGCGGCATCGTGGTTTGCGTCCCCTCTAAGCCCTCACCCTCTTGCAACGCTGTCAACCGCGCTGCGGCATAGCGATAATGCGCCCGCCAGGCTTGCGAGCCTGTACTTTGCCTAGCCAGCCATTCATCAAGGTTGAGCAAGGTATCTAGAGCGTCAGCGCGAACTTGTACCGAGACGTGCGTATTACTGACTAATTTCAACAGGTGCTCGAGCACCGACACCTGCTCCCGGCGCTGCAAAGCCGCTTGCGCTGGCGACAAATCAGTCTGGCCAGCGGCGAACCAGGTTGTCGACATCAGTTGATGGAGCAACTCCGCAAAATTAGGCATGGCGGGATCTTGCGCATGCTGCATATTGAGGCGCGCCGCACGAGTTGGATCAAGTAAGACCCTCAAACTCAATGTCACTGCGCTATCTGCAGCGGAGAGTGGATCAAATAAATAACCTGTCTCGCGGGGGAACAACTCACGACTGGTGGGAGATCCCGGCGGGCGCGGCGAAATGAGTCGCACCAATTCTGGCGACAGCGCCAGTACACTCGGTTGCAACGTCGCTAACAGCGCCTGTAGCGCATCGCGTTGCCGCTGCGCCCCAACGCCCCATGTTGGCTGCTGACCATCGCCGCGCAGGGCGTAGCTAAAATCGCGACCACCGAGCACTGTGCCCGCAGCCTGTAACTGATAGCGGTGCATCAAATACGCGGGCACCAAAACTTCTTCAATGCGCGAATAAGACTGTCCATTACGAATCACCGCTTCGGAGAAATTCCCCAATACCACGTTGCGCAGCGCCATCAGTCGATTTAACTCGGCGACCGGATCAGCACCGTTATCCCACAAGCTGCCGCGACTGTGACAAGGTCCCGCATCCACGGAGGACGGATTGGCACGCGCATGGCGGTCGCCAATAAAATGTAGCCCGCCAGCAATGGTTTCTCGGATCAGCGCTTCGCGCGCTATAGCCGCATCTATTCCCGGTGCGAAATCTTGATAGCCCCAGGTAATCGCTCTTTTGTCCCAAGCACCAATCCCCACGGCATAGGCGTTTGAAAGATCCACCTGACCCTGAGCATTGAGCGCAACATAAGGATAGGGATAGTCCATAACAGAGGCACGATCATCGGCGCTGGCGGCGAAGTTGTGCTCTAAACCAATTGTATGCCCGACTTCATGCGCCGCGAGCTGTCGAATACGAGACAATGCAAACTCGTTGAGTACCTGTTGGTTCGCCTCGCTCGCCTCGCCTTCACGGGTGTAGGGCGCCAATAGACCTTCGGCGATCAGGTAATCTTGTCGCACCCGCAAAGACCCGAGGGTGACCTGACCTTTGAGGATTTCCTGCGTACGCGGATCGCGAATACTGTAGCCATAGGACCATCCGCGGGTAGAGCGATGCACCCAATTGATTACGTTGTAACGGATATCCATGGGATCTGCCCCTGCAGGCAGCAACTTCACCTGAAAGGCATCGATATAACCCGCCGCTTCAAAGGCTTGATTCCACCAACTAGCACCCTCAATCAAGGCACTGCGAATCGGCTCCGGGACACCGGGATCAACGTAGTAAACGATCGGATCAACCGCAGGACTGCGTGCTGCGCTTGGATCTTGCTTGCTAAGGCGATGACGCCACGCATAGCTGCGCTGAACGGGCTGATCGAGCGGCACAGCGTAATCGTAAAAACCTTCGTCGTCATCGATAAAGCCCGCACGGGGGTCATAGGGTAGCGGGGTATAACCGTCGTCGGGCAGGCGGACAAAAGCGTGATGCATATGCACGGTTACCGCACTCGCATCTGGACTGACGGTTGCCAAGGTGTCGCCCTTGGGCTCACCCACTAAGGTGATCACAGCATCAATGTCGCTGTTATCTGGAAAACCTTTAGTGCGTGGCAAGTAAATACCTGAGCGCGTCACATCAACACTGTAACTACCCTCCTCTGCCCCCGCCAAGCGACGCGCCACATTATGGGTATCTCGCAATGCAAACTCAGTGACATCGATGAGCACAGCACCAGGACCAAAATCTTCATCCGCTACCGTCGATGTGGCCAGCGCTTCGGCGGTTTCATCACCGTGCTGTGCGACAACGTCAAAACCCCACAAAACCGACGATGCAAATGCTTCATCAACCGCCAGCCGCTCCCGCGGATTCGACGAGTCGGCGCGATATTTGGTATTTTCTGCCACCAGTAATACCCGCGGCCCAATACGTTCAAAATGCACCAGCTGAGTACCGCCTAGCTGTGCGCGATCTAAACCCAAATCGTTAGAGCCGATACCATTGGAAAGACCACTATAATAAATAAACGGCTTATTAAAGCTGTCTAAACGCGCTAATAATTGGCCTTTATCCGCTCGCCAATACAAGGGCAAAAACCCGGGGATAGGATCGGTCTTACTTACCAAGGCAGATACTGTCGGCAAGCCCTCCTCTGAAGCCTGCGCAGTTTCGTCAGTCACGGCAGCGGCTGTCTCGGCAGCATGTAACGGGGCGATGTTCAGTGATGTCATTAGTGTCAATGACACACCGAGCAGCCCGATGCTGCGCCAAGTTAATTGCTTGCTCCGACTCATTTGCCTGCCCTCTTCTGATTCATTGGTGTATGCAGCACGATCATCTCTCGTACTTATTGGTGTTTTACATTTTAAATATTTAATCTACCAACACCTCATAGCCTGCAACAACGATGCCTGCACAGACGTCAAAACGCCATTGCATCATTATTTAAAGACAGCTAATCGTTCGTTAGTATCGGTAATCGCCGGGCTGGTGTGGGCAGCTTCGGTTGCCAGCGATGTCTCCAAGCCCAGCTCAGCACCCGCTATGGCGTAAAGATCTTTCATAACCGCAACACCACCTCGACTATTGCCGGCAATACGCTCACAGGTCGCCGCTAAGGCGGCATCCAGCTCGTCAACAGATGCAAAAGCAGCGTTGGCCAAACCCCACGCTGCCGCTTGCGCACCCGAGAAGGTTTGCGCGGTAAAAGACAGTTCGCGCGCACGTCGCATACCGATGGCCCGTGACAGTGTTTGCGCCATCCCCCACGTTGGGCGCAAACCAAATTTTGCATGGGTATCACCAAACTTAGTATCGCAGGTGGTGTAAATAAAATCGCAATGCAAAGCAAGTTCTAGGGCGCCGGTAAAACATGCGCCGTGGACTCGTGCAATCACCGGCAGCGCCAAATCGCGTATGGTTTGCGTCATACGATGCGCCGGCTCATCGAACAGATCGCCAATAATGCCATCCTCAGGTTCAATGCCCTGCAGTATCTTAAGGTCAACCCCCGCCGAAAATGCGCGTCCAGCACCCGTCAATACCACCACCGCTAATGATTCATCCTGCCCGGCAAGCTGCAAAAGATCCGCCAAAGCCCCGAGCATCTCTGGACGGAGTGCGTTGAGTGCCTCTGGTCGGTTTAAAGTCAGTGTAAGTGCGGCACCACACTTCTGCGCAGTCACGTAATCGGTGGGCGACAGATAGGTCTGTGACATAGAATTTCCTCGGCAAACACTGAGTCTAACTGGGCTGAGCTATTAGGGTACAGCAGGGACCCAGTGGCACAAAACACTCGGACAGCAAAACAACACAGCCAAACTTCAGCGTGTACATTACAAATAGTGGCGCAAACACACCATAGATAGCACTGGGAACTGCCACTATCTTGCCATAGGATGCTCAAGTGTTAACACTGCTCGACCGTCACCGCGGCGAGAACCCAAAATAAGATGTCGCTATGGTGTCACGAACATTAAAAATAACCGCGCTTATCGGCGTCATCATGCTCACGCTTGCGACCACAGTGCTCTTGACATTGGATTTTGGATTCATCCGCGAGCCACTTAGCAGTGCAGTGAGCCAAGCTATTGGAAGACCCTTCGCGATCGATGGTCCGCTGACCATCCGTATAGGTAAAACAATACATATCGAGGCGCATGACATGCGCTTGGCCGCCAGCACTGTCGTCGCCGATACGCGCCAGGAGGGAATCGACAGCGCCGCGCCAGTCCCACGACAAGACATGCTCCACATCCGGCAGATAACACTCAATCTGCCATTCGAAGCGCTGTTTAGCCGGCCGATTATTATTAACACCGTTCGTATCAGTGACGTCGACGTAAAGACAAGCACCGCTGATAACAGCGCGGCTGCCGACATCGACAGCCGTTTGGATGATCCCGATGACCTAGTTCAACGTCCAGAGTATCTGCCTGTATTTGTGCGCAAGCTACGCATCACTAACGTGAACTGGCGCCATGATGACCCTACTCGAATCGAGCCCTGGCATGTACACCTCAGTAGTATTGATCAACAATTACAAGGTGATAGCCACAGTGGCAATGTGGTCGTCAGGGTAGACGGTGAAGTTAATAAAACCTCTATAAATCTGCAGTTAAGTGCGCAACCCCTGAACAATCTACTGCAACTCAAAACAACAGAATTTAAGGCTAACGGCCAGTTAGGTGAAATCGCATTTACTGGTAACGCCCACCTTGACGACCTATTGCAACCCGGCAAACCCGAACTTTCACTGCAGCTAATGGGCCCCAGCTTAGAATATCTGACCGATCTTCTGGGCCTACAGACACTCAGTCGTGGCCCGCTGAAGCTCAATATCAGCGTCGCGCCACTGCTCGACAAGATGCAATTCAATATCGACGGGCAATTCGGAGAATTGCTCGTACTCTCAACGGGCAAGTTCGACAGTTTGCAGGCAATGAACGACATCGACTTGTCCGTATCCGCCAGCGGCCCAAATGCAAAGCAATTAAATTTTCTACCCGGACTGAGCAAGCTGCCCAACGTGCCTTTTGGCGCCGATATAAAACTCAGTAAAATGGGTAATCAATTACTTATTGATGCCTCCCAGTTAACCGTTGGGCGGCTGGTAATCAAAGCCGAGGGAAATATCCCAGATATCCGCACTCCCGGCCAAGCCAATATCAAGACGTTCGCTCAGGCGCCTAATATAGGCATTGTCGGCAACATGTTTGACTTCCCATCTGGACTGGCGGGACCCGCCTCAGTTCAACTTAGTGTTAACACTCAAAGCAACGAAAAAAACGCTGTAAATACGCGCGTCAAGCAGGCCATTTTCGATGCGAAGATCGCCACTGATTATGGGCAACTTGATGCACAAGGCACGCTTAGTGCCACACAAGACCTGAGCGGCAGCACCCTGCACTTGGTGTTTGACACCGACACCCCGAATATACTCGCCACTGCGCTTGGTGCCGATTTGCCTCACCTAGAACCACTGCATCTACAGAGCGATCTACAGATAAACACTCAAGCGCTGGTCTTTAGTGGAGGCAAGCTTCGTGTGGGCAGTCACACCGGTGATTTCACGGGGAACATACAACTAAGTGACCGTAAAGGCACTGCGGCAAACGCCACTATTGCCGAGTTCGTCGCAGACCTCAAAGGCGAAGATCTGGCGACAAGTTTACGATTGCTCGATGCGCCTGCTGCGTTACATCAAAGCTTCACCCTAAGTACCTCGCTGGACATTACCACTACCGAGGTAAAGCTACATGACTTCAACGGTGAGATTGGTGGCAATAACATCACGGGCAGTATCGATTTCAATGTGGACAGCGGCCAGTTAGCTGCAAAGCTTACAGGCCATAGCACCGACATTCTGCGCTGGGCGCCTCTGCAGCAATTAGACGAGGCAGCCGATAAAATCCCTTTGGACTTTAGTTTAGATGCCGACTGGAACGCGGGCTTGCTAACACTCAACGGGTTAAGCATCGACTCGCCGGCCGTCACCGCAAGCGGCTCGGGTAACCTGCGCGGCCTGCCGCATTTTGATGGCAGCGACATACAACTCACGCTCGACATTAGCGACCTTAGCAAGTTCAGCCCCCTGCTAGGCCAAACACTGCCAGCACAAGCGTTAACGCTCACTGCCGCCGCCACAGGCAGTCCAAGTGTATTAGACGTTCATACGTTTAATCTAAAAAGCGGTGTTTCTGATTTGACCGGCTCAGCCAGCATCACTCAGCCCCACCATCCAAAACTTCAACTCGTACTAACCTCAGAGCTTATTGATATCAGACCATTCCTAGTAGCGCTGCCTGAGGAGGCGAGTACAGCGGTGGCAGGAAAGGCGCCGAGCTCGGCGAAGACGTCGCCTAAAGCTAAGGCCGCGACCAAAGAGACCAAGCCTAAGAAAACTCGGTTAATCCCTGATTCAGCGATTGATATCAGTATTCTTAAAAAGTTTGACGCTGATATTGATCTGCACGTTAAGGCATTGCACGTTACCAATCGTTTATTAAGCGATGTCAGCTTAGCGGCCCTTGTTGCCGAAGGTGCCGTTCATATCAGCCATGCCGCGTTAACCAATGCGCTAGATGGGACACTTTTAGCGAGCGGGTCGTTAGCGGCAAAAGAAGATGAACATCAGCTTGCCCTGCGTCTGCAAGGGCGCGATATTCACTTCGGGATTTTCGCTCAGTCTGAAGAGCAGTTGGCCAAGATGCCGCGCTATCAAGTGCAGTTGGCTGCTGTCAGCCATGGCAATACTGTTCGTGAGATGTTCGCCAATAGCGACGGCTTTGCCCGCATTGAAGGGGGCAAAGGACAATATCCTGCAGGGAATATTCAGTTGCTGACCAATTCGTTTATCGACGAGTTGCTGAATAAGCTAAATCCATTTCGCAAGCGGGGGCACTATCTTGACGTCAATTGCTCGGTGGTCATCGCAAAACTCGAGCAAGGTGAATTGAATGGCAATCCGCTGTTGGTTTTAAACAGTAAACGGCTGAATATTTTTGCAAGCGCGAAGGTCGACTTCAAAACAGAAAAAATAGCTATTACTTTTAAGACAATACCCCAAAAAGGTTTAGGGATAAGCGTCAGTAATTTAATCAATCCGTTTATCGGTATTGGCGGTACGCTTGCACACCCGTATCTAACGCTTAATCCTGAGCAGTCGCTGATCACCGGCAGTGCGGCAGTAGCAACTGGAGGGTTATCGATACTCGCGACTACCTTTTTCGATCGCTTCTTGAGCGAATCAGATCCCTGCGGTGCCGCGCTTAAAAAAGATCACCCGGTATTTTTGGCGCTGGCAAAGAAGTACGGCGTAGAAAAACCGCTTTAAACCCTCAAGCCACCTGCGAGCCAAAGCCTCGCGATCTGCCCAGTAACGCGCGCGCGCCGACCCGCCCTAAAAATGCATATTTCACTGGCTCTGCTTAGCTATGTGCTGGCTAAGCACGCCGGTCACCGCAGCTAAATGCTTGTGATACGCGCTATTAACCGCCGTCGGTGCGTTACCGTGGGCGCTGATCACTAAATTATTGGCCGGATCGACAAAAATCATCTGCGCAAAAATGCCACCCGCTCGGTAGCTACCATCATCACTTAACCACCACATATAGCCGTAGTCGTCCCGACCTTCGAAGGGCGTTGTCGATGCCGACATCCAGCCCTCAGGTAGAACCCGCTTGCCATTGGGCAGGACACCGTCATGCATGGCAAACAAACCAAGTCGCGCATAATCACCAAGGGTCGCGCTGATACAGCATCCACCCGCCTCACCACCGCCGGGCATATCGATCAGCCAGGTTGCATCGCGGCTCATGCCAAAGGGCTGCCAAATTTGTTGACTTAAAAAGGTCGCCGCATTGTTGCCTATGGCGGCGCGTAAGAGCTCGCCGGCTAAATTTGCCTCACCCGTGTTGTAATTAAACACCTCTCCCGCCGTATGCTCGCGCGGTAGCTGCGCAAAATAGTCTGTCAGCGGCACGCCATTGTAGGTACCCGCAATCGCCACATCCGACTTCGGGTCTTCATAATCTTCGTTCCACGCCATACCCGAGGCCATATGCAAAATATCTTCAATACGAGCCGCGCCATAGGGGGTGCCGCGGAGTCTTGGCAAATACATATCAACCGTGTCGTCGACGCTTTGTATATAGCCTTCTTGTATCGCTGCACCAATCAACATCGAGGTCACCGATTTGGTGACAGAGAACGAAACCCAAATCGAATCGGCATCATTGCCATCGGCATAATGTTCAAGCAAAACCTGATCGTCTTTGACAACCATATAACCCATCGCCGAAGGCATGGCTAAGAAATCAGCGACGCTGAAACGCTGGCCATCAACTTCGTAACGCAGTGCAGAAAAATCTGCGGGGGCCGGGGTTAATGGGTAGGCATGATCGGCAGTTTTCACCACCCGTGCAGGCATAAATTTTTCAGTATGTGCAAATGCCAGGCGTCGATCTTCTTGGCTGAGAAACAATGGATTTTGGGGCGCTTCGCCAGAGGTCATACGCGCGCTCAAATCTCTGAGTGCTGACGCCGTAGATGCTTGGGCCGCAGCCGCCGGATCGACAGCTGCATGACTTCCGCTTGATGCCAAATGCGAGTCCGATGGCGCGGCTGCGCAGCCGCCGATCAGCGCAGTTAAGCAGACAATAAATAGCCGATTAAACACAGTGCTCTCCTCATAAAAATCCTAATAAGTGCGGATTGATTTTATTTTTGTAACTAGTACTTACCATTAAGAATCAATGGGCAAGGCATTCGCAAACACACAGCCCAGCGATTTAAGGGTTAATTTTGATCAGCCAATGCCGTTTTCACTCGCCATTCCAGTAAGTCGATGCGATCTTGACCAAAAAATGCCTCATCCCTAAACACCATAAGTGGCACCCCCCAGTGATGCTCTGCCTGCGCAGCTTGGTTGCGGTCAATTAGTGCCGATAATCGCTCCACGTCGTTATTTTGGCGCGCATCAAGGTCGGCCAAATCAAAACCTGCTCGAGCCACTGCTTGGGCAAACACATCGCCTTCATTCCAGGGAGTGCCCGACCAAATCAACCGACTCACCTCATCTAAAAAAGCCCAACCCTCTTCATTGCCCTGTTCGCAGGCAAGTAGACCCATGCGGGTCAATCGATGGATATAGGGCTGGTCAGCGGCGATACGGCGAGTAACCGCATCTTGTGCGACAGGGTCAGGCTTAGGCCAGGCCAGCGGTAAAGCCAGAAACTCAGACACTCTAACAATGTCCTTGAGTAGGTAGGGCGCCCAATGCGGGTGTGCCTGAACAAAAAACTCAGGTGTACGGATGGCTAAGGGATAAACCGGACGAGGCCGGACGGCCACCCCCCAAGCCTCCGCTGCAGCGCGCAATCGCGGAGTAGCCAGGTAAGAATAAGGCGATCTAAAAGACCAATAAACATCTACCGCATTGGGGTCACTCACTTAGATTCGCTCCATTTTATTGTTAGCTAGTTAATTCACTCTAGCGGCTCGCTATCGTGCCATGGCAGCAGAGCAATAGTATCAGGGCATGAGTCTAACCCTAAATACTGGGGAGTATTGTGTTATGACAGATCAAAGGGGTATAGCAGTCCCCGAAGATGATGGGCAGCACCTGCAAACATCCCCCAACTTGCGAACCGCGCTGCAGCGTGAAATTGGCGAAACCTATGTGCCACCTTTGCGGGCCAACGCGCAAGCAGCCGCCACTGCTGAAGAAGCATGGCGTGCAAAAATTGCCGGTGCGCAGTGGCTGCAGCAATCGTGCCCGTACCAAAAGAAATGTCGCGTTAACCTCCCCCGGGAATTTAGTGCCCTGTTGGATACGGATAAGCTGTGCATCCACCAAATGATTGAGGGTACAGGTTGTGACGCGCGGCGCTCTAAACGTTAAAAATCAGCGCTGAACCGTTTGCTGGCCGGATGGCATAAGTCAGATCAGTGACCGAAAGCTTATGGTCGATCAATCGACAAGCAACGCGCCACAGGCCATGCATACTGACGTCCATCTCTCACGTCTAGGATTCTGGGCTGACCGCGGCCGCTAAGGCTTTTTGGATAGCCTTCGGACTGGCCATCAGCGTCATGAAGCTGTGCTTACCCATCATACTGAGGTCTGGAAAGTGCACTGCCATACGAAAGCGCATGT
The DNA here is from genome assembly GCA_963926105.1 of uncultured Luminiphilus sp. Classification (GTDB taxonomy): domain Bacteria; phylum Pseudomonadota; class Gammaproteobacteria; order Pseudomonadales; family Halieaceae; genus Luminiphilus. The sequence goes on from CAWUVW010000017.1 coordinate 19,892, forward strand.
GCAGTGCTTGTACCTCGCCGTTCTGCACTAAAATCTCATAGGGCAAATATGCGGTACTGCGCAGCGCTTTAAAGTCGACCACTGACATCTGATAAGCGTCGTCATAAAACGTATTATCTTCGCTCACAGCTTGCATCGAAACACCATAAATTACCGCATCGATGTCGGGTAATTCGAGACGGTAGACCGGCTTAACACCCACCGCATTAGCGGCTAATGCAGCGTCAACACCCGCTACGGCTGCGGCTTGTGAGTCATAGCTGCCCAGCGCATAAACGTCGTCAAAATGCTCCATACCCAACATGTAGTTGTAGCGCCTCAATGACTTGGCTGTCTTGCCACGCTTGGAACCGAAATCGATGTTAAAGCCGAGTGCAGCAATGAGCTTTTCGCGTTCATCTGCAAGGTCATCTTCAAGTCGATAGGCATTGGCGAGATAAACGGGATTGACAAAGCCAACTTGCACCTCACCATCGATCGCAGTGACAGACGCGCGTAATACGCTCCCAAAGGCACCTAATTCAGTTTTGCCGGCGGCCTGCTGCAATCTGTCCGAGGTGAACACTATGACCATCGCACCAGCATAAGGTACATAGGTTCCAATGATGTCATAGCCCGCAGCGGCGATAGCACCCTGAGTATCCTGTGCGATGACATCAAAATCACCTGCCGAGCTAGCTGCCAGCACGAAAGGCTTGAGTCGGTCCTCCGCGATACTCCCAAGGGATAAAAGCGATAAAACCATGAGTACGACGAGAGGCTTAAACTTTGTCATTAGGGCATTCCTTTAATCGTTATTATTCATTCTGCCTATCCACTGACGAGGGGCAAAACACCATCCATATCAATGATCATCAAACTCGCCAAAACAGCGCTCGCAGTTTCCTTGGTATGATCATGCCGCAACACTTAACCAAATCTTTGTAAACGGAACGGCAGCAAATAGCTCAAACGCAAGTCGACCATAAATAATATAAGCTTATATTAAAAAGTTATCAAATGCGGCAGACAATCAATATCACCCAGTTCAGCGCCAGATTTCAGACAGATTGGTGAACGACGACACAGCGAGCCACTCGACGCAACACGACGCTCAGAGGCACACTGCAGAAGACTTGAGCGGCCTCTCGTGGCTATAGATCAGTTTTAATAGGGTTTTCATGGCTTATCTGTTGACGTTGATCAATGTTGTGCATGACTTATCTTGGCGATGCCCGCGCATTTTGCAGCCGCTTATTGGCGGCTTGATCAATCCCGACAATTATCGGCAGATTCAATAAACTACCGCGGTACACGTTTAAGGCCTTCATTGAGGCAGTATGGGTTTAATATCTACATGAGTGCCTGCCTAGACGGCACTGAATCGGCAAAAATAACAGTCTCTCTACAAAGAGTATCCACCAACACAGCAGTGCTCAGTGACACTATATTAACGGTCTATTGCGTATGAATAACACTCCATGAGTATCCGATCAGCACAACAAACGGCATTGCTATTTGGCACCGGCGCAGTACTGCTGTGGAGCACCGTTGCCACGGCATTTAAGTTAACCCTCAACTATCTTAGCCCCATCCAACTGGTGCTAATCGCCAGCATAGTGTCATGGCTATTCTTCGGTTTATTACTCACTTGGTATAAACGCTGGCACACACTGCTTACACTGCCGCGCGTTACGTTGATACGGGCTTTACTGCTTGGCTTAATTAATCCGACGGCGTATTACCTAATGTTGTTCGCTGCCTATCAACTTATGCCCGCTCAGGCAGCGATGGCGATTAATTACACCTGGGCACTGACGCTCGGCTTATTAGCGATACCGGTACTGGGACAAAAACTCGCATGGCGGAGTCTGTTGGCTGCACTGATCAGCTATTTGGGCGTTTTTGGCATTGCTACAGAAGGCCAGTGGCTATCCATGGAATTCGCCAACCCCGGCGGCGTACTGCTCGCGCTTGGCAGCACCCTGCTTTGGGCGCTGTACTGGTTATTTAATAGCCGGCAAGACTTAGACCCACAGCTCAATCTTTTCCTTAATTTTAGTGGCGCATTACCTGCATTATTTGCGTGGTGCTGGTTCACCGGAGAGCTAAAAACGGTGCCTTGGCCGGGGCTGCTCGGTGCCACTTATATCGGGTTTTTTGAAATGGGTTTGAGTTTCGTACTTTGGTTACAGGCCATGCGCTATGCCAGTAATACGCTCGCAGTATCGAGTTTGATATTTTTAGCACCGCCCATTTCATTAGTTTTTATAGGGTTCATTTTAAATGAGCCAATTTTGAGCTCGACCCTAGTCGGTTTAGCTTTAATACTGACGGGGCTGGCGCTGCAACACATCGCTGACTTGCGCCGGGCCGTGACTGAAAACAACTAAGACTTTTATCTAGAAGATAAGTATCGAGCATTAACGCTCCACCGTTTGAAAGCCATCTAGCGAGACCATAGCGACCGAGCGGCACGAGACTCTGAACATCTATATCGAACGAACTCCATGAGGAAACTATGCTGCATCACATCGTTATGATCAAATACAAACCCAACACGCCTGCAGAGATCCCAGCGCAATTTTGTAACGCCGTTATGGCGCTCCGGGATGACATCCCTGAAGTCCTATCGGTTACCGTTGGCAGCGATCAGCTCAAATCACCGCGAAGTTGGGATTTGGCCCTGCATGTCGTGCTCGGCAGTATGGATGAACTCAGCAGTTACCAATCACATCCTGCGCATGTCGCCGCACTAGAAAAAAACAATCCCTGGGTAGCCGAGGTAGGCGCTGTCGATTTTAGCTAGAAAGCTGCCGTGTTATTCACCGATACGGTCTTAATCAAGGCGTAAACGTTATCGCCTGCGGACAAACCAAGTTCAAGGCAAGAGGCTCGAGTGATACGCGAACGCAGCAGCCCATCGTTAATATCGATAAGCACCTCTGCATAGGGACTCTCGGGATCTGCATCGATATCAACAACACGCCCCGCTAGAATATTGCGAATCGACAACGCTTTCGGGGCTTCTAGGGCAATAGCGACATCGTGACTGTGAATCTGTAGACGCACTTCGGTATTAATCGACTCCGACAAGCCCGGCACAAAAATGTGTTGGCTTCCAAGGCTTAGCGTGCTCAGCTGCAGTGCCTTGTCATGTGCGACCACCTGCCCTACAAAAATAGCACCGGCATCTCTTGGCGCACTCACTTCGGGCAGATCTAGGCGCCGCAGCACGACCTCGGTAGTATCGTGGACAACCGGCCGACCATCGCGCAATACGAGCAGTCGGTCACTCAGCGCCACCATTTCATCGAGGGCGTGTGAGACGTAAATCATCGGCACCGAAAAGTGCGTACTGAGCCTACGAATATAGGGTAATACATCTTTTTTACGCTGAATATCGTTTGCCGATAGCGGCTCGTCGAGTAACAAAAGCTGCGGTCGTGTCAACAGCGCACGAGCCAACGCCACCCGCTGCCGCTCTCCGCCTGACAACATCGCGGGCATACGTTCAAGTAGCGGACGTAAATCGAGTGCGGCAACAACGTCGTCCCATGTAACCGACCCAGAACGGTGACGGCTCCGCTGATCAGCAAAACGTAGATTCCCCGCAACATCCGTGAACGGTAGCAAGCGCGCATCCTGAAACACATAGCCCACACCGCGCTTATGCGTAGGCATATCAATGTGATGATCGCTATCAAACCAGAGCGAGTCGCCAAACTGGATACGTCCTGTTTGCCGCGTATCGAGGCCAGCAATAGCGCGCAGCAATGTCGTTTTACCGGCACCACTGGGACCTAATATGCCGGTTACGCCCGATAGTGCGAACTGCGCATCGATATCGAGCGTAAAAGCGGGCAGCGCGCGGACAATCTGAACAGAGAGCGTCATCATGAGGACACCCTAAAACCACGACGCCCATTTAATGTATATACCAAGAGCAATACCGCAAAAGAGAATGCCAACAACCCCGCTGACAGCCAGTGCGCATTGGCATATTGAATCGTTTCAACGTGTTCATAAATCGCGATAGATAACACCTGAGTTTTACCCGGTATGTTGCCGCCAATCATCAGCACAATGCCAAACTCTCCGACGGTATGTGCAAAGGTCAACACGGCAGCGACCAGATAACCGCGCAACGAAAGGGGCAACACAATATTTAAAAAACGATCGATTGGAGATGCGCCTAATGTTGCACCCATTTCAAGTGTCGGACGGCCAACGTTCATAAAGGCACTTTGCAGCGGCTGCACAGTGAAAGGCAGTGAATACAACACCGACCCCACCACTAATCCTGTAAATGAAAAAGTCAGCGGACTCCCAGATGCCTTTAGCCATAGACCACCCAACCAGGCATCTGGGCTCAACATGATCAGCAAATAAAACCCGAGCACGGTCGGTGGCAGCACCAGTGGCAGGGCTACAACGGCTTCGATTACCGGGCGTACCCGGGCCCGCGACCAGGCGAGCCACCAGGCGATGGGCGTGCCTAATAGCAACAATATCACCGTTGTCACCGTCGCCAGCTGCAGCGTTATCCACACGGGATTCAAATTCAACGGAAACTGCCTCTCAGTAAATTCACGCCAACCACTACGATTTACTCATGTGTGTTAGTTATTCTTGAGTGTGTGTTAAAGCATACCCTAGCCTAGGCAGCTGCGCCTGTACCTGAGCGCTTTTCAAAAAGTTGAGAAAGCGCTTAGCGGTAGCATTATGCTCGGCGCGATTTAGTAAGACCGCCATCTGTGCGATCGGCGCGTATAGATCGGTCGGTACCACCCAATACTGCCGCGTATCAATATTCGCAGCGCGCAGATGCGATAAAGCAACCAATCCCGCCTGCGCGTTGCCGCTAGCAACCAGCGAAAAGGCACCCGATACGCTATCAGACAATACTGGCTGCATTTCCAGCGGCCTGTCTTCGGACAGCTTGGAGAGAACCTTTAAAGCGGCAATGCCATACGGCGCTAGTGCAGGATTGGCAACCGCGATGTGTCGCACGGGATATCGCCACAAGCTATTGGCGTCAACAATGTCCGCATTTGGCTGCCACAGCGCAAGCTGCCCTTTGGCATAGACAAACTGGGATCCAGAGACTGCATAGCCCGCATCAATGAGCAGTTGAGGCCGGGCTGTATCAGCCGCCAAAAAGATATCAAAAGGCGCACCTTGTCGAATTTGCGCGTACAGCTTCCCTGTCGACCCTGAGACCACCGTCACGCCATGCCCGCTTTGTCTTTTAAATGCAGCGGCAAATCGACGTGCAGGGGTCAAGAAATTTGCCGCAACAGCGAGCGTGATGTCACCGGACAGTAGGTCCGTAACTTCATCCGCTGTCTTAGTCGACGGCGCTCTGCGCATCGCCGGCTGCATTACCGCCACTGATTGCGCATGAGTCTGGAGCGCTTCAGTCCGCGCAGCTTGGGCATTGTGTGCCGGTTGCGCAGCGCTGCACTGCGGTATGAGGATGGCAACAGCAAGCACCATGAGCAATCCGAGCACGCCGCGACGAGGGCGTCGCACTTGGCTGATACATGCCCCAAATGAACCGCTAGAACCTGCCATAGATCACCTTAGCGAATGTGTTTTTGGTGCACTCAATACCGCAGCCTCTCAGATGGTAAAGTCCATGCATCGCTTTAACGCTTAATCCAGATTTCATCGAGTGGACGTCGTCCATTGGGTGTTTCGCGCTCGCGCTGCGCATCAGATAGCTGCGTGACGTTTTCTGCAGTGCCAATTGCAAAACCCATTAGCACCTGCTCTTGCTCAATATTAACCCCCAAATATGCAGCGGCGGCATCGCGATGTATGCCCCCCATACCATGGGTATACAAACCCAATTTACGCGCTTGTAAGGTCATCGCCATCCAGGCGGCACCCGCATCGAGGCCGGCAAACTCGTTTGGCTCACCGTTATGCGTAAACTGCCTGCGTGCCGTAATAAACCCCAACACACCGGCATTAACAGCCCACGCCTGATTGGCGTCGACTAGCAGGCCCAAAAAGGCGTCGAAGGTATCAGGATTACTGGTATAGAAACGCCAGGGCTGATCATTAAAACAAGAGGGGCTCCATCGCGCCGCGTCAATAATACAGGTAAGCGTCGCGATCTGAATCTCCGTTTTGGTAAAAGCGCGAGGTGACCTGCGCTCAACAAACAACGCATCAACACCGTGCGCAGCGTCGCGATTTGAGAGATCAGCCATACCTAAATACTCCAAAGTAAGAAATTGTAGTGAATACCCCGTGCTAATCCGCTGGCATGTGATTGTCAGGTAGCGGCTGTCGGCGGCCAAAAGCGGTCGGTGCGTCGTCTTTTCTAAGTAGCTTACGATTTTTGCGGGGCAAGCTTAATGGCGCCTGCTCTTGCGCTAGCGCCGCAGGAATCAATGCTACGGGCATTAACCGGGAAAACGCTCAGTCTGCAGCTAAAATAGCCGTCAAGCTGTTTAAGCCCCTCAAAAATCTCCACTGTGTTAACGGATTGGCGACGACCAAACACCTTTAAATTGACTGCAATGGGATCATCCTGATACAGATCATACAGTCCCACTGGCCGCTTATCTTTCATCGCTTTGGCGCTTATTAATGCTTAAGATCCTGTCGCCGACAGCCTACCTCAATTGGTGTCACTGTCTAGCCCCAAGGGGTGCAACGGCGAGGATAATCGCGCGCCTATAAAAACTATACGACACCCAACTCGCGCAAGCGCTGACTCAGGTAGGACGCGGCTGTGTAGCGAGAAGATAACACTACCTCAGGCCGTGGGTGCAAGAATAACGGCAGCGACATTCTACTCGCGCAGAGAGATACCGCACTCGGCATGGCAACCCGATGCGTCGCAGAGAGGAAAAGACCACCAGACAACTCCTGTAGCATGTCGCCCACATTGACCACCACTTGGTCAGGTCGGTTGGGCACTGCGATCCAGTCTCCATCACGCCCAAGGATCTCCAGTCCCGGCCCGTTAGCCGCAGGTAAAATCGTTAATAGATTGATGTCCTCATGGGGAGCCGCACGAAATATCTGTTGATTCTCCGGGACGGGTGGATAATGCAGAACGCGCAGCATTGACTGCTCGCTGCCGGCAATTATGTCGCTCAATGACTCACTGAAGCGTGCACTCACTTCGTCTGAGAGTGAGTTCCTAAAATACGTAAGTAGCGTCGTTGCGAAAGCCAGCGACTGCATAAAGTGTTCGCGCAGATTGTCAGCAAGGCGCTCAGGGCATCGGCCACAGACGTAGTACTGAAAATATTCTTTGAAATCCCGCCGGCGATAGCCTTTGGCGTGTTCAGCATCGTAGACCGAGAAATAACCGTCTTGTCCTCTTTCATCATACAAAAATTCAGCGGGCACGCCTGCGCTAAAATACCGGTGCCATCGGCGATATATCCGCGCCACACGATCCCTATCTAACGGATGATCAACCAGTGCTGCAAATCCAAAGTTCGCAGAGACGCCACAAACTGACGCTCACAATCAGGGCTGCGAGAGGACATGACGGGTAAGGCCTTCACCGCCACCTCAGCCCTCCATACTGGCCACTTTTTAGGTGGCTAGCGAAACAAAGAAGCCCGCGAGGGCTGCGCTCATCAGGTTCGATAAAGTCGCTGCGAATAGTGCCCTAAAGCCAAAGCGCGAGATTTCATCCCGACGCATGGGCGCGAGTGCACCCAGACCACCCAATAGAATTGCAATCGACGAAAAGTTTGCAAAACCACAGAGCGCAAAAATAATGATGATTTGTGTGGTTGGTGAAAATTGCTCGGCAATTTCGATATAGGCTACGTAGGCTACAAATTCGTTCAGCACTAACTTTTGTCCGATCAAGCTGCCCGCTTGAGCGGCTTCATCCCAACTCACGCCCAATGCCCAGGCCAGGGGCTTAAAGAGACTACCCAATACACCCTCAAGACTCAGCCCACCGATGCCAACTAAATTGCCCATCCATGCAAAGAACCCATTGAGCATTGCAATCAGTGCGATAAAAGCTAACAACATAGCCGCGATAGCCGCAACCATTCTCAGGCCATTCATCGCACCACTGGCCGCCGCATCCACAACGTTGACATAGCCGTCGCTGACCATTGGATCATCTCTTTTAGGCTCCATCGGTATATGCGTCTCGGGTTCTAGAATCTTCGCCATCATTAGACCGCCCGGCGCCGCCATAAAACTGGCCGCCAGCAAATACTCCAGCGGGATACCCAAGGCGACATATCCGGCCATGACCGAGCCGGCAATTGACGCCATACCACCCACCATTACAGCGAAAAGCTCAGAGCGCGTCATGCCTGCTATATAGGGTTTTGCGACCAAGGGGGCCTCTGCCTGCCCTACAAATACATTAGCGGCAGCCGACAGCGATTCAGCATGACTCGTCCCGAGCAGTTTGCGAAGCGCACCGCCAATTACCCGAATGACCCACTGCATAATGCCGAGATGATAGAGCACCGCAATCAGTGCGCTAATGAAAATCACTACTGGCAACACATTAAAGGCGAATATGAAGCCAAGGCTGTCATTGCCCACAAGTTGACCGAACATAAATTGAATGCCCGTTTGACTGTAACCCAGTAGCGTAGACACATAGTCGGAAAGTGTTTTCAGCGCCGCATAGCCACTTTCGGTAAACAATGCAATGCCGCCGATTCCCGCCTGTAAGGCAAAAGCCACACCCACTGTTCTCAGTTTGATGGCGCGGCGATTTGAGGATAACGCGACAGCCAGTAGGGGGAGGAGAAGAATTCCGATAAGGCTGGTCATAGATTTACGGATCTCTGCGGAGAAAGCGTGACCATACCTTGCGCGAGGGCCAAACCGCAAAAAAGAATACAAAAAAAGGCGCCACCTCAACGGTGGCGCCCTCTTTAACTGACGTGTAACAACGCATCGTTACATCGCCATCTGCCTTAACGACTCCACCACGCCATAAACGCTCTTTTAATCGCGCCTGTAGCATAGTCAGAGGAAATCAGCCTCTATCCAAGACTGCCCATATCAAGCCAAAGTGATCAGCGAGTACGCCATGACCCAGGCCGCAACACCACCGATCATGTATATGCCGATGGTATTAAGGGGACGAAAGATTTGATTGAACATACGACGTCCTTACCGTTGACATCGCTCTGCCCAACGCGGGCCAGCCTTATGTTACAGGTTGGTACATATAGTAACAAAAACGAGTCTCCAGGTAACACCAAATAATAACAAAAATGAATACTTATTAATTAATACATTCCTCGTGTGTATTAGTTTGAAAATTGCATTATCTTAGCTATAGCCTCAAATTTTAGGGCATTTTAGCAAAAATCTAGTCTTAACTATAAATACTGAGATGCCGTTCTTACTAAAAGCTTTTAATATTACTTTTAATTATGTTTATAAATTTATTAATTAAATTTTAGAATATTTATCGATTATAGCCTACAGGATGATCCTAAATCACAGTGCTTAGCGCCCCACTTCGTAGAGCCTCTAGGGCCTACTCTGCGTCTTCCAGTGCTATTTCGAACTTCAGCCTGATGTGCCTAAGCCCTACTGAGACGGGATTGCAGGACAAGGCAAGTACGACAAAAAACGGCGCTCTATATCGTGAGGGCGCCATCTGGTCGGCAGCATGAAGCCACCCCATCCTTATTAATTGCAGCTTTGGCTTGCGTGCAATGCCTGCTGAACGCCAGCCTTGGTCATACGGACTTCGATACCCTAACCAGGGAAAGTATGCGCGAAGATATGTTCCCCAGCACCGCCAACTTGAATAGATCAGCACCATGCTGGGTATCATTAAAAGTGAATGATGTCGCCTGTTAAGCAGGTCTTGTGGCGGTATTCGTCGCCGGATCGCCGTCATAGCCTTTGTGTAGAGCCATTGACTCAGGGCGTATTGAAATTATTTTTCTTTAAAAATATCTCATTCGTCAAACTAGAATATAGCGCTTTAAGATGGCTTTAGTGAGACTGGAAAACATTTAACCAGTCAATATCTCGACGCAAAAAGCCCACTAGCGATTCTCTTAGATCGCTAGTGGGCAGTGAGTGAACTATTAGAACTCTCGCTCAACACTGGCATAGCGGAGATAGAAAAGCATACCAAATACCGCAACTGCCGCAGCAAGCTGAAATACTAGCAACCAGGAGTCTGTCCACTCCAGTACCCACCCGGCGACAAAGACCGCGACGGCACTACTTAGCGCACCCAGTGTATTGGTAATCCCCATGAGCGTACCCGAATCCTCCGGCGCGATGTCCATATGATTCGTAGCGAACCCGCCAATACACAGCGCCATCATCATGTTACCAATCGTAAAGAGCATCAGCGCAACGATGGGGGCATCGGTATAGCCCACTACCGTCAGGCAAAACGCCATAGTACCCAGCGCCATACTTTGCATGGCCTTTCTTACTTTGAGGCGAGGAAGACCACGGGCAATTAACTTATCGCACCAGCGCCCCGCCATCGGTGTAGCCAGCATTGCTGCCGCCGCCGGCACCACAGCCATCAAACCGACACTTTGCAAATCGACCCCTAAGCCTGAGGAAAAATAAGTCGGCAACCAGGACAAACTGAGAACAATCACCCAGTTGGCGCAGATATGTGACACAGCAATCGCCCACACACCTTTGGAGCTTAATAATGCAGATACCGATAACGACTGCTGGCGACCAACCGCTACGCTTGCCAATGGTTTTTCCTGCGAGGCTGGTGGCATGGGGGGGCCTGCGGGTACGCTGGATGCCCATACTAAAAACCATAACAAGCCCAAGCTACCGTATAGATAAAAGGCCATCTGCCAATCAAAATGCTCAACGATTAGCGGGGTTAATAGCAACGCTATGACGCTGCCCCCAGCAACCCCCGAATTCATCCAACCCACGGCACTACCACGCGCCTCAATCGGAATCCATACGGCATAGATACTGTAGATCGAGGGCCAGGTCACCGCTTCGGACATGCCCATCAATACCCGACAAATCAACAAAGCCGTCAACCCAAGCGAGGCTGCCGAGGGTGTTAGCAAGGTGAATAAAGACCACAGCAGTACGCCAATACCCAACACCCACTTGCCACCGAATTTATCCGCCAAAAAGCCCGCGGGGATTTGCAGTATTAAATAACCGACAAAAAACGACGACATAACCATACCCTGTGTGGCAGGAGACCAGCCGTTCTCTGCCGACATCGGAATAATGGCTACGGAAATGGCAATGCGGTCGATAAAGCAGATGTAAACTGCAATGACCGTCAAAACAACCAGCCAGCGGCGCTGAGCTTTCTCAGATGACATAGCACTTATCTTTTTATTTATTGTGGTGCATCCTAGCAAAACCGCTGTAGATCGTATCGTTTTACTCTGTTGAGGCCTAAAAAAATTCTTATGCGGACAATACGCTTACCTATCATGATGCAGACCACTAAGCACCTCTACACCGGTGTGAGAATCGCGCTGCTCGCCGCACTCTTAAGCTTATCGCTTCCGAGTCATGCCTGGTGGGACCTAGGTCATGCTGTGATCTGTGAACAAGCACTATCAGCAGTCTCGGCAGATATTAGAACCGATATTGAGGGGCTACTCGATGGCGAAGAGTTTGGCCGTGCTTGCGGCTGGGCAGATCGGGTACGGAGCAAACGGCCCGAAAGTTCAGCATGGCATTACATTAACTTGCCGCCTGGTATGACAGACGTCAGAGACGAACAACACCCAGCGAAGGACGACCTTTTGATCGCACTCGATGCGCAGCTCGCAATCCTGGCCGATAGACAAGCAGATTCGGTGCAACGCGCTGAGGCGCTGCGCTGGGTGGGACATCTCGTGGGCGATTTGCATCAGCCGATGCATGTGGGCTATCAATCGGACCGGGGCGGTAATAAATATCGGCTAACCATCGATAGCGCACTACGGGAGGCTATCGGCGCACCTAAGCTGACCTCGATCAATATGCACACGCTATGGGACGGCTATCTACTCATTTATGCCACCAAACGGCAGCATCGCTCCCTCTCGGCTCTGACATCTGAGCTCAACACCACCGCCACAGGCGCAATCACTGACTGGGCCAACGATAGTCTGGCACTACTGAACCAACCTGAACTTCGCTACGCCAGTGAGCATCGACTCTCCGCACTCAACCTTCAATATCTGGAGCAAAATTATCCGCAGGCCTTGCTGCGTTTAAGGCAAGCAGCACTCAATCTTGCGCACCTGCTTGAGACAACACTGAGTCATTCGCCAGGTCGTTAACAACCAGCTATTGCCGTGCGCGATGGCTATTGGCTAACTCGATAAATTGTTCGACCTCTTCCTGACGTGTGCTCCAGCTGGTAATCAGCCGATATACCTTCGCTTCCGCGGGCAGGCCAGGACAAATCCACGGGTAAAAATGCGCGTCGGCTGCTTGCAGTTTGGCAACCAAAGTATCGGGCATTTGAACAAACACCTCGTTGATCTCTGTGGGATAGACCACCTTCAGCCCCTCAATGGCTGCCAAACCCGCAGATAAACATCGGGCCATGGCATTGGCATGACCCGCAAGTCCCAGCCAATAACCGTCGTTCAGATAAGCGTTGAACTGCGCGCCCAAGTAACGTCCCTTAGACCACAGATGCCCCGCGCGCTTGCGAAGAAACTCAATGTCATCGACGAGATTTTGATTAAAAACGACGAGCGCCTCTGCCGCGAGACAGCCATTTTTCGTGCCGCCAAAAGACAGTAAATCAACGCCAGCACGCCAGCTCATGTCCGCGGCAGAAACGCCGCTAGCGACGATGGCATTGGCGAATCGGGCGCCATCCATCTGCAGCATTAACTGATGCTGACGAGCTAAGGCACTAAGTGCTGCAATCTCAGCAACCGAGTAGACAGTTCCCGCTTCGGTAGCCTGTGTCAGCGACAGCACTTTGTAAGGTGCGCGATGGGGTCCTAACATCGGACGCTCGCTCAAATGCTGCGCGACAATATCGGGAGATAACTTACCTGCGCAGGAAACCAACGGTTGCAACTTAGCACCGCCGGTAAAAAACTCTGGTGCACCACATTCATCGAGATGAATATGCGCGACATCGGCGCATAACATAGCACCGTGCGATGGGGTCGCTGCCGCCAGGCCCAAGCTATTAGCGGCGGTGCCCGAGGCCACAAAATAAACAGCACAATCCGTTTCAAATAATTCGCAGATCTGCTGTCGCGCCCGATCACATTCTGCATCGACACCATAGGCGGGAGCGGCGTCGCTGTTCGTTTTGATCAAAGCATCCATGATCGCGGGCGCTACAGGCGCAGTGTTATCAGACGCAAAATTCATACATCACCTTTATTTAATACTCCCAGTTTAGTGCTCAGGATTGACTGTCATTCCACCGCCCGTCAATAGCACTCACACAATGTGCGCTGGAAATAGCGAAGACTCTTCTGGAGCTACTCGCCACGCACCGGGGCTAACAGCGAAAGTTGTAAAACCATTTTTAACGCGAGCAAAAATTATATGTTCGTTAACAAGACTAACGATTGCTCCCTCGCTGACAGTTCACGAATAGGCACACCCGCGCTGGAGTAACGACTTATCAGCTGATACTGCGTTGTGCGCGCGACCCAGCTTCTTTAATCACGGGGATCAAAACGCATAACAAGGCCCAATGTATTACGTGGGCCTCTCGGGATGTTACTACGCAAAGCAGTATGGCTAAGTATCGGCAATTACAGACTGCCACAAAAACTTACAATGACATCAGCATCTCTTTTTCAAAGGCCTTCAGGTCGCTCACCCCCCCCTTTGAAACAAGTTTCGCCCAATCGGGATTGGCAATTAATGCGCGGCCAACCGCCACCATGTCAAAATCGCCCCGGTCGAGCATCTCGATCAAGCGATCGATTGATGCTGGTTTACCTTCGCGGAACACATGCTGACCGGGCTCAGGAATAAAGTCAGCATCGAGACTAATGCTCCCTACCGTAATCGTGGGCTTGCCGGTCAACTTCTTCACCCAGCCGGCCAAATTCAAGTCACTACCTTCAAATTCAGGCTCCCAGAAGCGGCGCTGACTGCAGTGAAAAATATCGACACCCGCAGCCACCAAAGGCGCCAAAAATTCCGCGAGCTCGCTTTCGGAATTCACCAGACGCGCGGCGTAGTCCTGCTGCTTCCACTGTGACCAACGCAACATCAACGTGTAATCTGGCCCCACTTCCGCACGACAGGCTTCGACGATCTCTTTGACAAAACGGCCACGGTTTTCCAGAGAACCACCGTATTCGTCATCGCGCTGATTAGTGCCTTCCCAAAAGAACTGGTCGAGTAAATACCCGTGGGCACCGTGAATCTCAACCGCATCAAAACCGAGCGCCTTGGCATCACGCGCGCCCTCAGCAAAGGCTCTAATCACATCGTCGATATCTTGCTTGGTCATAATGTGACGGTTAACTCTACCCGGCACATTCATACCCGATGGGGTGTAACCCTCGACATCGCCCTCTGGGAGCGTACCCGCCTTGCGCATACCACCGCAGTGCCATAATTGCGGTGCAATCGTGCCACCCTCTGCATGCACTGCATCAACAACCTTCTTCCATCCCGCTAACCGCTCTTCTCCATGAAAATACGGCACGTCCGGATAGCCACTAGCGGCGATGTGATTCACGCATGTGCCCTCGGTCACGATCAAACCCGTACCACCCGCTGCACGCCGGCGGTAATACTCGACATTATCTTCACGGGGTACATTGCCAGGGGACTGATTACGCGTCATGGGCGCCATAACAATCCGGTTGCTGCTGCGCAGCGATTTAAGTTCAAACGACTTAAACAGGCTCTCGTTAGAGGACACTGGAACTCCTTTTTTATTTGCATTAAACGATAAAGTTAAGCGCGGCAGATGAATCCAGCCAGCAGCGCAGAGCGTACCTCATCACCATGACAAGCGCGACTAACAAGGCACATCAATTTACCTCCGGGCACCGACACTTACACTGGTTTCGCAATGAGCTGCGTCTTGCGGGAAATCTTGCGCTAGCCAGCCATGCAGCTGTCGACTCGTTATTGTGCGTATATCTGATCCCTAATCCGCGACCCTGGTGCAATCTGACCGGTTTAGGTGGGCAACGGGACCGTTTTCTGCGCGAATCACTTCAAGCATTAAAGGATGAGCTGCAGGCGTTCGGGCAAGACTTAATGGTTCTTGAGGGCGCGCCTGAACTGGTCTTGCCCGACCTCGTTCGGCAATTTCATATCACCGAGGTGAGCACTCATTTCGCGCCTGGCTACTATGAAAGAAAAACTATTGAACACTTAGAAAGGCACCTCAGCGTACCGCTTAAGGTTCATCGCGGAAATTCACTATTAGATATCGATACACTACCTTTTGCCCTTGAGGCATTGCCTGCAACCTTCACACCTTTTCGCAAACAGGTAGAAGCTGCACATACCGACAGAAAATTTGCTCCCGTGGCGATGCTATCGCAGCTACCGCCACCACCGGCGGGACAGTTCGATGCGATCCCAAAAGCGGCAGCATCTGCAAACCCTGCCCTCGCCATCCGAGGTGGCCGCGCAGCAGGTTTAAGTCGCTTACGGCAGTTCACCTTTGATCAACAAGATATCGTCCAATACAAGACAACACGCAACGGTCTCGATGGGTTCAGCGGTTCGAGCACACTGTCGCCATGGCTGGCGAATGGCGGCTTATCGGTGCGCGAGGTCGCGCATACAATCTCCACTTTTGAACGCGAACAAACCAAAAACGAATCCACTTATTGGCTTTACTTCGAACTGTTATGGCGCGAATTCTTCTACTGGCGAGCGGTTGCTGATGACTACAAACTCTTTCAACTCGGGGGAAAATCCGGCAACGGTAAGCACTGCACCTTCGAGCCACGCGCGTTTGCCCGGTGGTGCGCGGGTGACACATCTTATCCGCTCGTCAATGCACTGATGCGCCAACTCACTGCTACCGGCTGGATGAGCAACCGCGGTCGTCAAATCACCGCCAGCTGTCTTATCCGCGAACTGGGCATCGACTGGCGCTTTGGTGCGGCATTCTTCGAAAAGCACTTGATCGACTACGATGTTGGCAGCAACTATGGCAACTGGCAGTACATCGCAGGCGTCGGTAGCGATCCGCGCGGTGGTCGGCATTTCAATCTTGAAAAACAAACTCGCGAACATGATCCCGACGGATTATTTATCGCCAAATGGGGCGGCATACGACCGAGTCAGCCCGAGTTTGCAACCGATGCCGCCGACTGGCCAATTGGCTGATCACACATGGCGATGCGTAAAAAAGTAGATTTACCCACTAAGACTTGCCCTGTGTGCGAGCGTTCCTTTAGCTGGCGGGCACGCTGGAAGCACAACTGGGACGCGGTAATTTACTGCTCTCGCAAATGCAGTAGCCGGCGCTATAAATTGCGTGGGCCTTAGGTTGGCGACGTCTGCGATACGCGATTGCTGGCTGTGTCGTGGTGCTGATGGGCGTAGGTGGAACTTCGGCAGGTTATTTGAAGATATTGCACGTTAAGCAGACGCATGGAATTGCCGCATCCTTGTGATCGAGGGATCGTGGCAATCCTTAAAGAGGCTGCGTTGCAAGCGGACTGTGCTAGATATTAAGGCGCCAACGTCACCAACAGCTGGTCTGCCCACGCTAGAATTGCAGTTTTATCAGCAGCAGGTCGCTTGCGCCAATTAGCCATAATCAAGCTCATTCTAGGGTTTTTGGCGAGATATTCCGCGTGATTATCAATGAAACGCCAGTACAAACTGTTGTAAGGGCAGGCGGTAGCGCCGGTCATCTGCGCCGGGTTGTAACGACACTGTTTGCAGTGATTGCCCTGTTTCTGAATATACTTACCACTGGCGGCATAGGGCTTAGAAGCCATAGCACCATTGTCACCATGTAGCGCCATACCTAAGGTGTTGGGCAATTCAACCCACTCATAGGCGTCGACGTACACCGCGAGATACCAGTCACAGACCTGTGCGACGTCAAGACCCGCTAATAACGCGAAATTGCCGATCACCATCAAACGCTGAATGTGGTGCGCATAACCTAGGTCTAGCGACTGGGTAATGGCGCGCTCCAGGCAGCGCATCTCGGTTTTAGCGGTCCAGAAGAAATCAGGTAGTGCGCGGGTCGCGCCAAAGGTGTTGCGGATTTTATACTCGGGCATCATCAGCCAATAAATACCGCGCACATATTCCCGCCAGCCAAGCACCTGTCGAATGAATCCTTCAGCGGCCGCGAGCGAGCAGTGACCATCACGCCACTGCTGTTCCACCCGGCGGCAAATCGCTAAAGGCTCTAACAAACCACAGTTCAGATACATAGAAATGAGGCTGTGAAATACCCAGGGTGATTCTTCGGGCAACGCGTCTTGATACGTCCCAAAGTTGCCGAGGGCATACTGACAAAACCACTCAAACTGCGCATCAGCATCAGCATGGGTCACCGCCAGACGAAAGGCACTTAAGTCACCCGGGTTCTCGGGAAAGTGTTCCTGCACTAGCGCCATGACCACTTCAGTGATGGCGTCGGGACGCACATCGGGACGCGGGGGAATATCTACCTGACCGCGCCAGCCCACGCGATTATCCACATCGTAATTCCACTTGCCACCGGCGGGCTGACCTTCATCTAACAGGATCCCGTAGCGCTTGCGCATATCGCGATAAAAATACTCCATGCGCAGCTGCTTGCGCCCCTGAGCCCACAACCGAAAGTCCTCTAGCGGGCTCAAAAACCGGCTATCCTCAACCATATCAACCGGAATACCTAACACCGCAGGCCAATCCGCGATTGCCTGCCACAAGCGATATTCGCCAGGGGCACACACGCTGAGAGCCACCGCCGGAAACTGTTGTAAGGCCTGTGCGCAGGCAGATTCAAGACTGGACACACCTTCGCCAAACTCAATATAAAACACAGTAAAACCACGGCTTCTTAAGCGCTCGGCATAGTGTCGCATTGCAGCAAACAGCAATACGATCTTATGGCGATTGTGGCGCACATAGCTCGCCTCCTCAGCCACTTCAGCCATGACGATGACATCGCGCTGAGGATCCGCATCAGCGAGTACAGGATTGTTATCACTGAGCTGATCCGCCAGCACTAAGATAAGCTGTCGATATTGGGTGTCAGCTGGGCGAGCCTCATCAGCTAAGTTTATGTATTCATTTATCATGGCAGGTTTACGGGCCTTGCCGATATTTAGACCATCCAAAACTTTTATTCCAAGCCCAATCGTCTGCTCAAGTAAAAATAGTGGCTCAAGTGACGGTGACCCAAGAATGATAAGGCGGTTTTAAACGACGTTACTTACGGATCAAGTTGCGCAACAGACTTCGCCGCGCCACACTGGGCTTAGCGCCAAAGAATAGCTGGCCAGCACACAAATGATAAAAGTCAGCGCACGTAATTAGCGGCGCAAATGCCCAGAGAATATAACAATGAAAGCAATTCGCATCAGTTTAACCATCGTCGCCGCAGTCGCCGCAGTGGGCGTTGCATGCTTTTTTACGCTCGGACCTAGCATCATTGGCAGCATGTCGAATCAAGTGACAGGTGATAAAGGCGAGGCGCCCAGTTCAGCGTCGATTGCCCTGCACGACACGTTGATTATCGGTGACCTACACGCAGACTCAGCGCTGTGGAACCGCGACCTACTGATGCGGGGCGAATATGGCCAAGTTGATCTGCCGCGGCTACTGGAGGGTAACTTTGCGCTGCAAATGTTCACTACGGTCACCAAATCGCCGCGCGGACAAAACTACGATCAGAATACTGCCGATGCACCCGACAATATTTCCCTGCTGGCATTAGCCCAACGATGGCCAGCGACAACGCGCAACTCGCTGCTGGCGCGGGCGTTGTTTCAAGGTGAAAAGATTCACGCACTGGCGGCGCGCAGCGACCAATTCCTACTGATTCGCAGTCAAAATGATCTCACTGACTTGATGGCGCGTCGCCAAGCGGGTGAGCAAATTGTTGGCGGTCTACTGGGCACCGAAGGCTCCCACGCCTTAGATGGCAAGCTCACGAGCATCGATCGATTGTATGCGGCGGGCTTTCGTATGATGAGCCTGCAGCACTTTTTTGATAACAAGCTCGGCGGATCGTTACATGGCGAATCTAATGCGGGACTCACGCCTTTTGGCGAAGCCGCGGTGGACGAAATGCTAGCGCAGGGCATCATGATTGATGTTGCCCACTCTTCAGAGCAAGTGGTAAAAGATGTTATTGCGCGTACTGGCGCACCGCTCATCGTCAGCCATTCAGGGTTTAAAGGCCACTGCGATCGCAAGCGCAACATCTCCGATGAAACGATGCAGCTAATCGCGGCACATGGCGGGCTGATCGGTGTGGGCTTTTGGTCGGAAGCCGTCTGCGGTGAAAGCGTCGAGGCCATCGTTGGGAGTATTCGCTATGGAATTGATTTAGTCGGCATGTCACACGTTGCACTGGGTTCCGACTGGGATGGCTCGGTCAATACACCCATTGATGCTGCCGACGCAGTAAGACTCACCCACGCCATGCGCAACGCCGGCTTTAGCGACGAAGAGATACGCGCGGTGATGGGTGGCAATATGCTGCGCTTCTTACAGATGCACTTGCCGATAGCGGATGCCGTCGTAGAATAGTACCGAGCACTTTATTTCAGCCAACAAACCCTTTAGGTCAGATAAGGGTTTAACAATGCGCGAACATCTACGCGGGCCTTGAGGCGACTTGCCAGCATAAACAGACCACCGATCTTGCGATGAATATACGCCGCATCGATGGGGGGGGCCTGCCAAGCTGCCTTGTGATCTTGCAGCCGCGCCGAGAGTGCCATGGTTTGTGCGGGGATAGTCGACGAACCAAAATCATAGGGCCCATCGCAACTGATCGGATCTAGCACGATATCGAATAAATCGAGTAGTAAATCGCGATAGGCTTCATCTGTTGTATCACCTTGACCCAATCCATAACCAACACGGTTGGCTGCATCGGTCACCGCCTCGCGGTCTCCACTCAGCTGTGCCGCCAGTAAATCGCGATAGGCATGCACGAAACGCGCCTTAAATCGCCGCGATGCACCAAAATCTAACAACACCAGCTGACCCGTCTCGGCGTTGTAACGATAGTTCGCAAAATTGGGATCTGTCTGCACTAGGCGTAGATCGAACAGCTCAACGAGCAACAACTCAATCAACAGCGACATCACACGATCGCGCTCCACTTGACGGGCATCAATCAATGATTCAATCGGCTCGCCGGGTACAAACGTCATCGCCAATATTCGTTCACTGGTGAGCGATGGAATCACTCGTGGCAATAAAAATCGCTCGTCCTCTCCCAGTGCGCGGATAAAACTATTTAAGTAACGCGCCTCTTGCACATAGTTTGCCTCATCGCGCAGTTGCAGCTTCACGTCCAACAGAAGTGGTTGGATATCAATGTGCTTGGGTAGCAATCCCGACAGGCGCAGCAACGTCGCCAGATTATCGACATCCGAGTCAATGCTTTCGGCGACGCCAGGATATTGGATTTTAAGTACAGCATCGCGGCCATCACGGGCAGACAAACGGTGCACCTGGCCAATCGATGCCGCTGCAAATGGTGTGGACTCAAAATTGCGCAACTTGCTCTGCCAATTATCGCCGTAAGCATCACGCAGCATCTCGTATAATTGCGCGTCGGGCATTGCATAGGCGCCGTCCCGCAATTGCGCGAGAATATCGGCTAATTCTTTAGGTAAAAAATCGCCACTATCCATCGACAAAATTTGCCCGAGCTTCATCGCAGCACCGCGCATTTCAGAGAGTTGACGAGTGACCCGGCGGGCATTGGCAGGTGTCAGCAGTAAATCACTCGCCCGCAGCCGATTGCCCGCTCGCCATTGGCGTGCACCCTCGGCTAATACACCTCCTGCAACACCACCGGCTAACTTAGCGATCTTGGCCAGGCGACCCAGGCGCGTTTTCGGCACTGCCTTTGACTTATCAATCACCTATAGCACCCACTGATCTTCGTGTTGCAGCTTTATGCTGATTTAAGTAGGGCTGTAACAACGGCCACGCGTTAAACTGGGCATCGAGCACTGTGATGAACGTAAACACGCCGGTGAGCTTACGCACAATAAGCGCAAACTCCTCAGAAGGCAGCACAAATTGGCGGCTGGCCGCAGACCCTGCAGCGCGCTTACCCGCACGCGCCATCAGCCGAGACGCGCCCCAAAGATATTCACCTTCAGCGTTTAAATAATCACTCGGAAGCCGCTGCGGCGGCTGAAGCGGCTCCATAATATGCTCGATAAATTTCACGAAGGTATCCCGCGCCTCGGCGCCGCTATGCTGACGCAAGCACCCCAAGCGTATGAGTGCATCGAGCAGTGCAACGTGATCTTGTGCCAAACCCGCGATCATGGCATCCGCCAGTGCTTGTCGGAACGCGGGCTCTAACACCATCACAGAACCAAAGTCTAAAAGAGTCAAACTCAGGCCGTCCTCAGCGATCAAGTAATTGCCAAAATTCGGGTCCGTTTGCATCAAACCCCAACTAAAAACCTCTTTGAAGAAGAGGTCGAGCATGGCGCGTCCCAGATCATTGCGTACAGCTTGTGGCAGCGCGGATACCGCGGGGTCGGTGATTGGCAATCCTGCAACGAAATCCATTGCCAGGACGTTATCGACACACCAGCGGCGATGATAGGTTGGGATAAGCGGCTGCATGCCGGCTACCTTACAGCGATCTGTGTCAGCTAAGACCTCGCTAAACCGGCTGGCCATTTCTAATTCTCGCGGATAGTCGACTTCCCTATGAAGTTCTATGCGCATAGTTTCAAGCCAGCGATCCACTTCACGGCCGGCCGGTAACCAACGGGTTAGTTTTAGCATACGGATCGCGGCATCGAAATCGTCATCGATCATATCCCGGAGATCGGGGTACTGTACTTTAAGCGCGATAATCTGGCCCGTTTTCTTCACCCGAGCGCAATGCACCTGCGCCAATGACGCCGCGGCGATGGCCTCGGGCTCAATATCGAGCTCTATCATTCGAGACCCCAACGCCTCTGCGATCACAGGCTCAATATCTGACCAATCGAGTGGCTGTGTGTTCGCAGCCAAACCGCGCAATGCTTGAGTGACCTCCGGCGGCAAGAAGTGCTCGCCGAGCAGTGCCAGCATCTGACCGACTTTAACGTAACTCCCTTTGAGCTCGCCAAGACGCGTCGCGAAACGCTGCGCTTCTCGAGCCAAAACTACCGAGCCCTCGCCATCATCGCCGCGCAAACGACGCAACGCACCATCGACAGCGAGCGCCCCACCAGCGCGCACACCGGCAAGGGACAGCGCGAGGCCGCGGCCGAAGGCGCCGCGGCGAATAGGTGGGCGTTTTGTCATAGTGACATTGATACGAGGCTGCGGTTTATTCAGACCGTTGCAGCGCCGATAAATTCAGGCTATGCCGCGGGGGGAATCGTTCACAGGAACTGATCCAATAGGCTATTTGCCAGCCGCTTGCGATGATGCATCGCATCGCCATAGGCTTGACGCACCCACTGCGCGCGCCGAATATACAGCTGGGCGTCGCAATCCCAGGTAAAACCCATGCCACCATGAAACTGGACAGCGCGATCCCCCGCATACTCGATGGTATCGGTCGCCTGCGCTTTAGCCATACGGCAGGCCACTTCGGCGTCTTCCGACAGCGTCTCGTCAGCCACTAAAGTCGCTGCGTGATAGACAAAACTACGGGCAGTATCAACACCGCATAAGATATCGACCATTGGATGCTTAAGCGCCTGATAGGAACCGATTAGCTTGCCAAATTGCTGACGCGTTTTCAGATAATCGACCACGGTATCGAGGCAAGTTGCCGCAGCACCGGTCGCCTCTGCAGCCACCAACAATGCGCCGAGCAACCGGAAGTCGCGCAGCGCCGCTGTCACTGCAGGGCCGGTGATCAACGCGTTAGCGGGTACTGTCACACCACTAAAGTCGACCTTACCCGACCGTTTTGTGAGGTCGATTAGCGTATTCATCTGCACCGCGTCAGCCGCGAGTTGTTCGCGTGTTACCACCGCAAGCGCTGGGCCGCCTTGGGCACTGACAACCACGACAAATATTTCCGCCACACCGGCATCGCCAATAAACATTTTCTGGCCATCGATCAAACCATGGTGATCGATTGTCGCAAAGCAGGATTCGCGCCCCCAATCTGCGCTCTCCAGGTGCGCCACTGTCGCCACACTCCCCGCCGCAATTTTATTCAGCCAAGGTTCCGCCTGCACGCCGCCAGCTCGGGCCAACAACTGCCCCGCCAAGGTTGTACTTAACAACGGCGTTCCCAAGAGCGCACGTCCCATGGCTTCCATCACAGGTACAACCGCACCGACCCCCAAGCCAGTACCACCCACCGACTCAGGCAGTGCAATGCCCGCCCAACCTAAGTCGACCATCTCCTGCCAGACGCTCGCGTCATAGCCGATATCGCTTTCTAGATTTGAACGCACCACGTCCATGGGGGATTTATCACGGCAGAACTCGCGGGCCACGTCTAATAACATCGCCTGCTCGTCGCTAAAGGTCATAGCGAGACTACCCATTACTGATTTCATCATCTGAATTCCCCTTACTTCGGTAGGCCGAGCACATGCTCGCCGATAATATTCGCCTGAACTTGCGTTGTGCCGCCGCCAATCGTTGCTGAAAACGCATTGAAATACGCTCGCTGCCAAAAGCCGCCATCACGCACATCACTGTCACCGACATAAAGCGCACCATCGGCCCCCTGCAGTGCGACGGCCAACTGCCGCAGGCGACGCGTATATTCCGTACCGCGGTACTTACCCGAAATCTGTAGCGAGAAGGGGTAATCCGTCGTCAGCGCTGAAATCCCCGCGCGCTTTTGACCGAGTTGTAGCGCCTTTTCTTCCATGGCGAGTTGCACCAATCGATCGCGAACTATAGGGTCTGCAAGGACCGGCTCGCCGTCGCGGGTATGTCCCTGTAACTGCATGATCGCATCGTCAGCCAGTACCCGAATCATCCATAAGCCACCCGCCTGACCTGCAGAGACGCCGCGCTCATATTCAAGCGTTTTCATGGCAATACGCCAGCCATCCCCTTCCACGCCCATCATGCAATCGGCGGGAATACGTGCATCGGTGAAGAACATTTGGTTAAAGCCGTACTCACCGGTAATTTTCCGAATCGGTTGGGCGTCGACACCATCGATCTGCATAGGCGCCAAGAAAAACGACAAGCCGTCGTACTTGCGTTCGGTGTTCGGTGTGGTGCGCGCCAATAGAATCATGTACTTGGCAAAATTGCCCAACGTTGTCCAAATCTTAGAGCCATTGACCACGTAATCGTCACCGTCGCGGACGGCACGGGTTTGGGCGCTCCCTAAGTCAGAGCCGTGGTCGGGTTCAGAAAAACCCTGACACCAAATATCTTCACCCGACAGAATACCCTTGAGATACTGGTCTCGCTCAGTATCGCTGCCGATATCAAGAATCATCGGCCCGACCCAGTTGAGGCCAATGGTGTTGAAGCAAATGGGCACATTGTGGCGCGCCATTTCTTGGTCGGCGACTTTCTGGAACGCACCCGCCACACCTTGGCCACCGTATTCTTTCGGCCAGGCCATACCCAAATAACCCGCAGACCACAGCTTGTGCTGCCACTCACGCAGGAAATCGAGCTGTTGCTCGCTGCCGACCTCCATAAATGATTGGGGTAGTAAAAACCCGGGGTCGGCGGGTTTGTTGTCCACCATCCAAGCCGATACGTCGGCCCTGAAGGCTTTGAGTTCTGACGCAGGTACACTCATTGTTGTTATCTCCAGTAAAGCGCGCTTTGTTATAAACCGTATTGACGCGCAGCTAAGTCGCGCATGATTTCTTCAGATCCACCGCCAATCGCATTGACACGAACCTCTCTATAAATGCGTTCGACACGATTGCCACGCATATAACCCATACCCCCTAAAATCTGCATGGCTTCGCGAGCGCAGAACTCCATCGTTTCAGACGCCTGCACTTTCAGCAGGGCAATATCACCCGCATTAGACTGCCCCGCCTCGATCGCTTCATAGCACATTCGGATATAGGCCTGCGTCGCGTTGATTTTTTGTTTCATCGTAGCAATTTTATGGCGGATAACCTGATGATCTGCAAGGCGCTTGCCAAAGGTAGTGCGCTCAGTCGCCCATTGTACGGCGTCTTCCAAGCAGACCCGTGCCAGCGCTTCCATCGAAGCGGCCATGCCCATTCGCTCGCTGTTGAAGTTGGTCATGATGACTTTAAAGCCGTGGTTTTCTGGGCCAATCAGATTCTCAACAGGCACGCGGACATCGTCGAAGTACAACGTCGCGGTATCCGATGCCCACCAACCTTGCTTCTTGTTTAAGGCTGTTCGAGAAAAACCTGGCGCATCGGTCGGGATTAGTAGCATCGACACGCCACCGGCACCGGCACCACCCGTACGCACCGCGGTAGATACCCAGCTCGCCCGCATGCCACCGGTGATGTACGTCTTTGAACCGTTGACGAGGTAATGATCGCCGTCACGCACCGCAGTCGTCTGCAAGTTGGCAACATCAGAGCCGCCACCGGGCTCAGTGATCCCCAGTGAAATCCACTTTTCCCCCGCGATCACTGGCGGCGCTACCGTGGCCTTCATCGCCTCGCTACCCCAGTTAACCACGGGCGGCAAACCGATGCCGTGTACCAGTAGGCTCGCGGGAATCCCACCGGCACCAATTCGCGACATCTCTTCTTGTGTGATCCACGCCAGCCAGCTATCTGCCGGAACACCGCCGTATTGCGTGGGGTAACCTAGACCCAGCAGACCCACCGCCGCCGCTTTTGACCAGAGCTCGATCGGAATATGACCTGCCTCGTCCCAAGCTTCGGCAAAGGGCATGATCTCAGTGTCGATAAATCGGCGCAGCTGTATGCGCCATGCATGGTGCTCTTCAGTGAGATGAGGATTAAGCAATCGCGCACTATCAAAGTCTAGCGACATGTATCACTCCGCTGGTGTCGACGTTATTTGAATCGTTAGTATGTTTATATACTCAAAGTTTAACGAAGCTAACACACTGCGTCAGCTATCCGTATGAGAAAGCGCAAACTTTTGGATAACACAACACACCGTATTGAAATTTGAGCAACCACGCCTTACACGCTGTCGTAATAACCGATTCCAGCCATCGCTAATACGATCTGCGCACCGTAGAATCCAGACAGCGACTTTGCGCGTAATTGCATCATCACCGTATAGGCGCTAACCCATTATCGCGCAAGTCATTATCTACTCAGGCAAGGACAGTTCATGAAGTATCGCGGCTCACCCGACTACGATCACGCCACCGCCCCTAAGGTAGGTGTATTGCTCACCAATCTGGGCACGCCTGATGCGCCAACCCGCAAAGCGCTCAAACCTTATCTAAAGCAATTTTTGGCGGATCCACGCGTGATAGAAGTGCCGCGGATCATTTGGTGGTTCATATTGAATGTCATCATCTTAAATCTGCGGCCCTCTCGTTCAGCCAAGGCCTATCAACAAGTATGGACCGAGCGCGGCTCACCCCTATTACTGCACTTAGAAGATCAAGTGAAGGGCGTTGCCGCCAAACTCAAACCCCATTGGGGTGACACTGTCATCATTCGCGGCGCGATGCGTTACGGCAATCCATCGATTCCATCAGTATTGCAAGCGCTTGCAGATGCAGGCGTGCAGCGCCTCGTGGTATTGCCGCTCTATCCACAATACGCAGCGCCGACCACCGCATCGACTTTTGATGCGATCGCGCAGGACTTTAAGCACAGACGATGGCTGCCTGACTTACGGTTTATTAGCTGCTATCACGACGATCCGGGCTACATCAACGCCCTCGTCCAGTCGATACAGCATCACTGGCAGGCCCACGGACGGACAGACAAACTGGTTTTTTCCTACCACGGCACACCCAAGGATTACTTGCTCAAAGGCGATCCGTATCATTGCCAATGCCACAAAACCACGCGCTTAGTCACCGAGGCGCTAGGCCTGGAGCCCCATGAATTCATGAGCACCTTCCAGAGCCGCGTCGGCACCGCCGAATGGCTGAGGCCCTACACTGATGACACTCTGAAGGCGCTGCCCTGCGAGGGCGTGAAGTCGCTGCAGGTGATTTGTCCAGGGTTCTCCGCTGACTGTCTTGAGACGATCGAAGAAATTGGTATTGAGAATCGCGACTACTTTTTAGCGGCGGGCGGCGAGCGATACGAATACATTCCCTGCTTGAATTCCGATGCGGCGCATATTGACCTGCTCAGCCATTTGATTGAGCGTGAGCTGTCGGGCTGGGCATCGGTAAAATATGATGCGGCGCTGACCGGACGTTTGGCCATGGCAATGCTGGAGGATTAGTGCCAATTCAGTGGCGACCCGCAAAGCTAGTGAAATTGCG
Organism: uncultured Luminiphilus sp.; assembly: GCA_963926105.1. Taxonomy (GTDB): domain Bacteria; phylum Pseudomonadota; class Gammaproteobacteria; order Pseudomonadales; family Halieaceae; genus Luminiphilus. The sequence continues at coordinate 47,322 of CAWUVW010000017.1, forward strand.
TAGGCTCCACCGAGCCAATGGCAAATGCCAAGCCGATGCCCATCAAAAATAGCGCCGTAAGCTTGAACCTGTCGTGACTGTGAAACTGCACTTCAGGCAGCAAATCACCCAGGGCAATACACATAAATGCCCCTGCCGAGAAAGCCAGCGCTGCAGGTAACAGCATGGAATCGCCGCTCATGACATCGACGCCGGCATAAAAGAGCACTGCCGCCAAAGGACACAGGAGCGCGAAAACAAAATTAGTCCATCGGCGATGCGCTAAAGACCAGCCCGATGCTGCCATCACGGTTTCGATCGATAGTGAATCTAATGGTTTATGTAGCAATACGGCCAAAAACACCCCAATACCCAAAAGCGCACCGGCTCCATGACCGGATTGCATAACCGCGCCCAGCGCAACGCCATCGATCACCGTGTGAATACCCAAACCCAAAGCCAGTCCCAACCCACTAAACCGACCTCGCTTGGGCGCAGGATGCAGATGATCATGGCTGTGATCGATCAATGACGAGTCGACTAGCGCGTCCAAAGTCTGTGGATGATGATGCGCATCCACCGCAATCGATGCCTCGGTGACACTGTGGCTATAGGCAGCATCGTCACTCTGCGCCTGCTGATCCTCAGCCTGATGCCCATGCTGATGACCCGCATCGCAACCGCCGGCAGGATCGGGAAAGTCGTGTTGATGAAAATGAAATAAGCGCAACATCAGCAACATAAACACTAGCCCCGCCATCACCCACTGCACACTAAAATCAACATCACCGCCCGCGCCCGCGACGCTGTGTGGAATCATGTGATAAACGGCAACGCCGAGCATCAAACCCGCCACTAGACTCATCATCATCTGGGTTCGGGTGTGGGTCATGTGTAAGCGGCGAGCAATCCAGCCGCCTAAAATCCCCGCAGCAAATACCGCAAAGCAATAAAACATGAGTAATGAAGTGGCCATGATGCTTATACCTGTACGAGATTATCGCGGTGAATCATTTCGACATCCCCACCATAACCCAGTCGCACTTCGATTTCGCTCGAAGTCACTTTTGTCAACAATCGCGCCTCAGCAGCGCGATAATTCACGAGTCCACGGGCAATCTCATGACCGTGTTCATCGACGCATCGCACTAAATCGCCACGCTCAAACTCACCCTGCACCGCGACCACACCAATAGGTAACAACGAACGGCCCATCTGACTAATCCCAGTAATAGCGCCGGCATCAAGTACTAAAGCGCCCTTTGGATGCATTAAGCTGGCCAGCCATTGTTTTCGCGCGCTTTGGGGCCTGCGATCCGTGGATAACAGCGTGCCTATCAAATCGCCGCGAGATACCGCCGTCACCACCTCGGGTGTACGGCCATGAGCGATCACCGTCATGGCACCCGAGCGCGCAGCCAGACGAGCGGCGCGCAACTTAGTGAGCATACCGCCGCGACCAAAGGCACCGCTGCCAGCCACCATGGTGTCGAGCTGCTTATCGGATACGTCGGCCTCAGTAATTAGCGCCGCGTCACCATGTTCCCGAGGATTGCGATCATATAGCCCCTGTTGATCAGTCAGAATCAGTAGGGCATCGGCGTCGATCAAATTAACGACCAGTGCCGCCAATGTGTCGTTATCGCCCAGCCTAATCTCATCCGTGACCACGGTATCGTTTTCATTCACGATGGGCAGTACACCCATCGACAATAAAGTATTCAAAGTGCCACGCGCATTCAGATAACGATCGCGCGCGAGTACATCCGCATGGCTTAACAGCACTTGGGCCGAGAGAATATTATGGGGCGCTAGCGCATCCTCGTAGGCGCGGACCAAGGCTGTCTGGCCGACAGCTGCCGCCGCTTGCAGCGTGTGAAGATCGTGAGGACGGGCTGTCATGCCCAGGCGAACAATGCCGGCAGCCACCGCACCGCTAGAGACTAATACAACTTCACAGCCTCGCTGTCTCAGGGCAGCTAAATCAACAACCAAACGGTCGATCACGTCCCGATCAAGCAGTCGGCCTTCATCAGTCAGTAGTGCGCTGCCAATTTTCACCACCCAACGGCGGGCTGAGGCAATCGCGGACCGGCTGGTGGTCACTGGCGGTACTCCACCTCGACTTCGTCAAGCTGCTCAGTTTCTTTGGCCGCACGACGCGCGTCGGTATAAGCCGTACGCAATGTATCAATGCGCTCTCGAGCTTCTTGTTGCATACGGTTCTGGATATCGCGTTCTTGCACTGCCAATTCTTCATCAGCGCGTTCGCTGGCATTCATCTTCTCGATGTAAGTCATCATGTCACCAGAGAGCTCGCTCGTACCCTGTTTACCAATCGCAGCGATTTCATAAACAGGTCCCTGCCAGTTCAAAGCTTGCAGTATTGCCGCTTTGCGCTCAGCGCGCGTTTCCTCATCTATTAGATCGATTTTATTCAGCACCAGCCAACGCGGACGTGCCGCGAGCGTCGGACTAAACCGCTCAAGCTCGCGGACTATGGATTGGGCGGCGGCCACCGGATCGCTGTCATCAAGCGGCGCTAAATCAACAATGTGTAGTAAGATTCTGTTGCGCGTCAGGTGTTTTAAAAAACGGATGCCTAAGCCCGCACCCTCAGATGCACCCTCGATCAAACCGGGGATATCAGCGACCACAAAGGAACGATAGGCATCGACCTTGACCACACCAAGATTAGGTATCAGCGTTGTAAAGGGGTAATCCGCCACCTTGGGCGTCGCCGCGGAAACTGCGCGTATAAATGTCGATTTTCCCGCATTTGGTAAACCCAAAAGACCCACATCTGCCAACACTTTTAGCTCGAGTTTGAGGCTGCGAATTTCACCTTCGGTACCCAGAGTCGTTTTTCGAGGGGCACGATTAACACTCGATTTAAATCGGGTATTACCCAGCCCATGAAACCCACCCTGCGCCACCAGCAGACGCTGACCCTGCATTTGCACATCGCCGAGAATCTCACCCGTGTCCTCGTCAAGCACGGTGGTGCCCAGCGGAACAAGCAGTTCCATATCAACGCCCGCTTTACCACTGCAGTTTTGACCGCGGCCCTGCTCGCCATTTTCTGCGCGGAATTTTCGTGTGTAGCGGTAGTCGACCATGGTGTTGAGATTGTTATCCCCCACCAGGATGACACTGCCGCCATCGCCGCCATCGCCACCATCGGGACCACCGCGGGGAATGAATTTTTCACGGCGGAAACTCAGACAGCCGTTGCCGCCTTTGCCCGCGTAAACTTCAATGGATACTTCATCGACGAATTTCATAGTTGCATCTTACCTGAGGTACAAAGCCTAGCGGGCAAAGCGGGTTAAAAAATTCAACCAAAGCCGTGTACGAGGCAGTATCCAAATACAAAAAAGCCCCGTCCTTTGACGAGGCTATCTGGACCTACGCCGCCTGACTTAGGCGTTAACAATACGCACGTACTTGCGATTTTGTGGACCACCTTTATGGAACTCAACTATGCCAGCTGCAGTCGCAAATAACGTGTGATCTCTGCCGCAACGTACATTGGCTCCGGGGTGAACCTTGGTCCCGCGCTGGCGAATAATGATGCTGCCTGCTGTGACCGTCTGGCCGCCAAAAACTTTTACACCAAGACGTTTGCTTTCCGAATCGCGACCATTGCGAGTACTACCACCTGCTTTCTTGTGTGCCATGTCGGTCTCCTAATCAGCCTGTAATGCTAGTAATTTTAACTTCCGTAAACCACTGCCGATGGCCCGTTTCATTACGGTAATGCTTACGACGGTTAAACTTAACGATTTTAACTTTGTCATGACGACCGTGCGACAGCACTTCAGCAGTGACTTTACTGCCTTGGACAAGTGGCGCGCCAATTTTGACGTCGGCACCCGCGCCAACCATCAACACCTGATCAAATTCGATGGTATCACCAGTAGCCACGTCGATTTTCTCGAGTTTTAGCCACTCGCCTTCTTTTACGCGGTGTTGCTTACCACCGCTAACAATTACTGCGTACATCGTTCTCTCCAGCTAGTTAGCCTACTCGCAATGTGAATCCGCCGTCGGGCGGGGCAGAGCTAGGCACCAATATAGTGTGCATTAGGCCAAAACCCATAGCACAGAATCAAGGGCGCGGATGATAGGCGGTACAACGGTAAAACGCAAGCCGGTATTAATACAGGCGAAGGACTCAGCTGTGCGTGCGGCATCAGCTGCCAATCCTCTGATTTAGCGCTGCCGGCGCCTTTTGGTGGGTCCAATATGCCTTAGCATTATCTGCAAGCGCCCCCGAGTAGCTTAGCGGTGCTTTACTGTTGCAATTGACATAAGCGAGGACGCGACCTAGCATCGTCTCTCACCTTGGAGATACCCGTGATTGATTCAATCCGCACTTGCGTGTCGGATGAGTTCGACCTTGTCGACAAACTGATCGTGGAACAGCTCCACTCAGATGTCGACATGGTCGAAAGCATTGGCCAATACATTGTTGATGCGGGCGGTAAACGCCTGCGGCCCCTACTGGTGCTGCTCAGTGCAGCGGCGCTAGGCGAATGTAATGTTGCACATATTAAATTTGCCGCGGCTGTAGAATTTATTCACACAGCCACGCTCCTGCACGATGACGTGGTGGATATTTCGTCGCTCAGGCGTGGACGTCCCACCGCCAACGAAAAATTTGGTAATGCACCCAGTGTCCTAGTCGGTGATTTTCTGTACACCCGCGCATTTCAGTTGATGGTTCAGCTCGACAATATGGCGCTGTTAAGGCATATGGCGAACACGACCAATACCATTGCCGAGGGCGAGGTTTTACAGCTGGTATACGCTGGCGACCCTTCAATCAGCGAGGGTCAATATCTCGATGTGATTACCCGCAAAACCGCGGTGCTGTTTGCCGCGGCCTGTCGGGGCTCGGCGCTACTCAATGGCGCAGATAACGAAACCGCTGATCAAATTGCTAGTTTTGGACTGAATTTAGGCATCGCTTTTCAAATGATCGACGATATTTTGGACTACCAAGGCGACCCGGCAAAAACCGGTAAAAATGTGGGCGATGACCTCAATGAGGGCAAGACAACATTGCCGCTATTACACGTCATACGCAGTGGCTCAGCGGCCGATGCACAACTCGTTACCCAAGCACTGCGCAACAAATCAGCAATAGACATCGGCCTAGTGATTGCCGCAGTACATCGCAGCGGTGGTATCGACGCTACCTATCAGCGCGCCTGCGCCCACCGTGATGAAGCTATTGCCAGCTTGCGCACGCTCAACAACAGCCCCGCCTTAACCGCACTCAAAAATCTTGCCCACCTTTCTGTAGACCGCGAGGGTTAACATGACCGAGATTGGTTCCGAAGCTGCTGTTGCCTTAACAGCCGCAGCATCACGCCTGCAAGCGATGACCGTCAGCGACCTCTTCGAACAAGATGCAACGCGTGTCGCGGCCTTTAGCCGCAAAGCGGCGGGTTTGCATCTGGACTTTTCGAAGCAGCGACTCGATCAGGACGCACTCAACACACTACTGGGTGTCGCTAAGCAGTTCGACTTAAGCGGCGCCTTTAAACAGCTCACCGAGGGCGCGCCACTCAATATCACGGAACGGCGTGCGGCTCTACACACATTGCTGCGCGGCACCGCAGCAGAGACGCTCGCCACTCAATACAGCGACGTACGCGACTGCCTGGCCCGTATGCGGTTACTGGTTGATGCCGTCCATAGCGGAGGTCGACGGGGCCACAGTGGCAGCCTGTTTAGCGACGTCGTTAATATTGGTATTGGCGGCTCTGATCTGGGACCCCGCATGGTCTGCCGCGCGTTGGATAATGAACACCGGCGGCTGCGCGCGCACTTTATTTCCAACGTAGACCCACACGATCTCGACACGGTATTAGCGGACTTAAATCCGGCAACGACACTGATCATTGTGTGCTCAAAAACCTTCACCACTGAAGAGACGCTGACCAATGCGCTGCGCGCGCGACAGTGGCTGACCGCCGGCGGTGTTAGCCACGCAGCCCTTGCTCAGCATGTACTCGCAGTGACGACAAATCTCGATGCCGCAGCGGAATTTGGTATCGATATTGATCAGTGCTACCCCATGTGGGACTGGGTTGGCGGACGCTATTCGCTGTGGTCTGCGATCGGCCTCATCATTGCACTGCACAGTGGCTGGGGAGCATTCGAAGCGCTACTCGCCGGCGCCAACGCCATGGATGAACACGCGCTGAGCACACCTTACGCCGACAACATGCCGATGCTGCTCGCACTGTTTGAGCTGTGGAATACCCATTACCTGGGCGCCGAGACCCACGTGGTACTACCCTACTCCCAACGGCTGGAAAAATTAGCCGAATTTCTTCAACAGCTGACCATGGAAAGCAACGGCAAGCGGGTCAATTTGGAAGGGCAGACGATTTCAGCACCCACAGCGCCGGTGCTCTGGGGCTCTGCCGGCACCATTGGCCAGCACTCCTACTATCAGTTACTTCACCAGGGCAATCGCGAATTTAGTGCGGACCTCATTATGCCGCTCACCAATGGCGATGTGGATTTAGATGCCCATCGCAAACTCGCCGCCAACGCCTTCGCCCAAAGTCGGGCCTTTATGATCGGCCGCAGCACAGAAGACGCGCAAGCCCTCGCCGCGTCACGCCAACAACCCGAGCTGGCGCCACATTTTGAGATGCCAGGCAGTCATCCCCATTCATTACTCTGGTGCGACGCGATAACGCCAGCCACGCTGGGCGCATTAATCGCCGCCTATGAACACAAAACGTTTTTCTTAAGTCGACTCCTGAACGTCAATGCTTTTGATCAATGGGGTGTGGAGCTAGGTAAAGTGATCGGCCGCCAAATACGCGGTATTTTGGAAACAGGCGACGGAATCGACGCGTTAGATCCGTCAACCGCCGCCGCTGCGCGCGCGTGGATAACCGCCAATCGAGCATAAAGGCGGGTGCGCCGGTAGCTGCTCACTTAGCGAGCAACAGAACCGCTAGCCATCGATAATCGCCAGCAGCTCTTCGGTTTTTTGCAGCATCAGCGCGTGATCACCCCGAGTTTCGACGTTCAATCTTACAACCGGCTCGGTATTGGACAGGCGCAGATTGAAGCGCCAGTCGTCGAACTCAACACTCAAACCATCAACGTGCTCTAAGCGGTTTGCGCCGAGCCCGTAATACGCTTCCGTAGTGCGCAGTAATGCACGGGGGTCCGCTACTTCACGATTTATTTCACCGCTACAAGGGAACGCCGCAGTCCGCTCAGCAACTAGGCCCGCCATCGATGATTGCTTGCTGGCCATCAACGCCGCCACCAGCAGCCACGGAATCATGCCACTGTCGCAGTAGGCAAAATCACGGAAGTAGTGATGGGCGCTCATCTCACCGCCGTAGATGGCATCGACTTCGCGCATTTTTTCTTTGATAAAAGCGTGCCCGGTTTTACTCTGCACCGCCTCGCCATCACCTTCAACGCAGATCGCCTGGGTATTCCACGTCAGTCGTGGGTCGTGGACGATTCGCTGAGCACCCTCACGAGCCAAGAATGCCGCGGCGAGAAGACCGACAATATAATAACCCTCAATGAATTCACCGTTGTGATCAAAGAAAAAACAGCGATCAAAATCGCCATCCCAAGCAATCCCTAAATCGGCAGACTCGGCACGCACCGCCTCAGCCGTGGCAATACGATTCTCCACCAGCAACGGATTGGGTACGCCATTGGGGAAATGGCCATCGGCCTCGTGATGCACTTTAATAAACGTAAACGGCAGGCGTGATTCCAGTGCATCGATCACACGACCAGCGCCACCGTTGCCCGCATTGCAGACAATTTTCAGCGGCTGCAAGGCATCCACATCCACATAGCTCAGCAGGTGGTCGATATACGGCGCCAACGTCGACACCTGCTCATAACTACCCGCAATTGCTGCAGGGATAAACGCGTTCGCCTCTGCCAATGCCCGGATATCTTTGAGACCCGAGTCGCCTGAAATAGGCCGAGACTCAGCCCGCACAAACTTCATGCCGTTATAATCTTTAGGGTTGTGACTGGCAGTCACCGCAATACCACCCCCCACACCTAAATGGGAGGTCGCAAAATAAATTTCTTCGGTACCACACAGACCGACATCCAAGACATCGACACCTTGATCACGCAAACCTTTGACCAACGCGCCCTTGATCGACTCACTGGTTAAACGAATGTCATGTCCGACTACGACTGACCCTGGCTGAATGACATCCGCATAGGCGCGCCCAATACGATAGGCAATATCTTCATTGAGTTGATCCGGAATTCGGCCTCGAACATCGTAGGCCTTAAAGCAGCTAATGGTTTCGCTCATTGCTCGCCCTTTAAATAGAGGTTTTCGTAGACAAAATTAGTGGCTGCAACAAAGCCCGGCACCGAGCCGCAATCAAAGCGTCGCCCTTTAAATTTATAGGCCATCACACGGCCATTTTGAGCCTGGGTTTGCAGGGCATCGGTAATTTGTATTTCGCCATTGGCACCGGGGGGCGTATGGCGCAAGATCTCAAAGATATCGGGGGTCAAAATATAGCGGCCAATAATGGCTAAATTCGAGGGAGCGTCTTCTTTGCTCGGTTTTTCAACCATTTTGTCGACTCGATACAACCCGTCGCGCAGGCGCTCACCCGCAATCACACCGTATTGGTGGACGTCGTCGTCGGGTACTTCCTGCACCGCTACGATCGAGCACTGAAACTCATTAAACAGTTCAACCATTTGCGCCATGACACCCGGCCCATTATTAATACACAGGTCATCTGACAGCACCACACCAAAAGGCTCATTGCCTATCAGCGCATCGCCGCCGGTCAGGATCGCGTGCCCCAAGCCGAGCATTTCGCGCTGACGTACCATGGTAAAGGTGCCGCGATTGATGATGCTACGAATTCCGGTGAGCAGACCTTCTTTGGACGAACCCGCAATTTGGTGTTCCAGCTCGTAGCTGATATCAAAATGGTCGGCAATGGCGCGCTTGCCCCGCCCCGTTACCAGCGCACAGTGGGACATACCCGCCGCCAAGGCCTCTTCTACCCCATATTGGACCAAAGGCTTATTCACTATCGGCAGCATTTCTTTGGGCATGCTTTTGGTCGCCGGCAAAAATCGAGAGCCGTAACCGGCCACGGGAAACAGACACTTGCGAATCATAATGTTAGATCCTCTATGGATTGGATGTTCGCTGGGTATGCCCTAGATCATGGTGAGACCGCTATGGGCGCTGCACTAACGCCCATACACATCTTCAAAGCGTATAATATCGTCTTCGCCTAAGTAAGCGCCCGATTGTACTTCAATTACTTCTAGCGGAACGGCGCCCAGATTAGCAAGGCGGTGTTTCATTCCTAAAGGAATATAGGTCGATTGGTCTTCACGCAAGGTAAATACCTCATCAGCGCGTGTCACCTCCGCCGTGCCTTGCACCACAATCCAATGTTCGGCGCGATGGTGATGCATTTGCAGGGACAATTGTCCGCCAGGATTCACCATAATACGTTTGACCTGAAATCGGTCGGATACAATCAGCGCTTCGTAGAACCCCCAGGGGCGAAACACCTGTTGATGCACTGAGGCCTCGCTTCGGCCACTGGCTTTTAGCGCGGCGACAATGCCTTTGACGTTTTGCACGGTGTCACGACTGGCGACCATCACCGCGTCAGCGGTTTCAACAATGACTAAATTGTCGACACCCGTGGTGGTCACCAACCGACTCTCGCTGCGCACATAACTGTTGCGGGTGTCTTGCAGCAGCGTATCCCCCTCGGCGACGTTGCCGTGCTTGTCTGGTGACCCGACTTCCCAGAGCGCAGACCAGGCACCGATATCGCTCCAACCGCAATCGAGGGACACGACAATACCGGTGTCAGTGTGCTCCATCACCGCATAGTCGATGCTGTCTGCTGGACACGCCAAGAACGCCTGTTCATCGGGACGGATAAAATCAAGATCTCGATGCGCCACATCCATCGCCAATCGGCAGGCTTGATCAATATCCGCCGCCCAGCGCTCAAGCGCCTCAAGGTAGGCATCGGCGCGGAATAAAAACATGCCGCTATTCCACACATACTGACCGTCCGCCACATAGCCCGCTGCCGTCTCGGCGTCAGGTTTCTCGACAAATTCAGCCAGCTCAGCAACACCAGGGCGTAATTCGGCGCCGCAGCGAATATAGCCGTATCCGGTCTCGGGCTGGTTGGGTATCACACCAAAGGTGACCAATCGACCCTCTGCAGCTGATGGCATGGCCGCGACAACCGCCGCGGCAAACGCATTGGGATGCTTAATGTAATGATCTGCAGGTAGCACCAACATCTGTGCGTCGGGCTGGGTCTTAGCAATATGTAGCGCCGCTAAAGCAATCGCAGGTGCGGTGTTACGCCCTGCAGGCTCCAAAATAATCGCCGCTGGCGTAATACCAATTTCGCGCATCTGCTCAGCAACTAGAAATCGGTGTTCCTCATTGCAGACGATCACGGGGGCGGCCACATCGAGGGTCGCCAATCGCCGGCTGGTCGCCTGTAGCATTGAGCGTTGATCCGCCAAGGGTAAGAACTGTTTTGGACGGCCTTCACGGGAAAGGGGCCACAAGCGGCTACCAACGCCACCTGACAAGATAACAGGAATTAACATATCGCTTTTCCAGAGGCACCTAAGATGGTTTGATCCTAGCGGATAAAGCCGACAGGTTCACCTGCTTTGCCTCAGATAGAGCCGTGTTATTCCAATAACGGCCATACCGCAACAACACGACAGAACACTAGTGCTGGACAAGACTGAGGCATGCTTTAAAATACTCCATTGGTGAGGCAGCCATCAGTGGCTACCTCGGCATCTCGGTACGCATCAGCCATAACCTTGGTCGTACTCCCGCTCATTTTAGCGCAGTGACATATTATGACTTCGTATACGCCCCAGCCCGCCTACAACAAGGACGAACTGATTGCCTGTGGCCATGGGCAATTATTTGGGTCGGGGAACGCCCAGCTTCCCGTTGGCAATATGTTGATGCTTGATCGCGTCACACACATTAGCTCTGAAGGAGGGAAATTCAACAAAGGTGAGATCATTGCCGAATTAGATATTGACCCAGATCTCTGGTTCTTCAGCTGCCACTTCCCCGGCGACCCTGTAATGCCAGGCTGTCTTGGTCTAGACGCCATGTGGCAGTTGGTGGGGTTCTTCCTCGGCTGGCGCGGCAACCCCGGCAAGGGGCGTGCCCTAGGCTCAGGTGAGGTGAAGTTCACTGGCCAAATTTTGCCCAAGCACAACAAAGTGACTTATAGTATTCAGATAAAGCGCGTTATCGAACGCAAACTGGTCATGGGTATTGCCGATGGTACCGTAGCGGTGGATGGTAAAGTTATTTACACCGCCAAAGACCTGCGCGTAGGCCTCTTTACATCGACGGATTCTTTCTAATGACTAAACGGGTAGTGATCACAGGTCTCGGCATTATTTCATGCCTTGGCAACGACGCAGCTGCAGTGCGCCAATCATTATACGAAGGCAAATCAGGCATTAGCACGCGTCAAGAGCATATCGACATTGGCATGCGCTCCCATATTGCCGGTGCGCCGGATATCGATTTAGCAGCACATATCGACCGTAAGCAGTGGCGTTTTATGGGCGATGCAGCAGGCTATTCGTATCTCAGTATGCAGCAGGCGATCGCCGATGCTGGCCTGACAGAGGAACAAGTGTCCAACCCGCGTACCGGAATCATCGCCGGCTCAGGTGGCGCCGCGTCTGCGAGCCAAGTAGAAGCGGCAGATATCATGCGCGATAAAGGTTTACGGCGCGTCGGCCCCTACCGGGTCACCCAAACCATGGGCAGTACCGTCTCGGCCTGTCTGGCAACGCCGTTCAAAATCAAAGGCGTTAACTACTCTATTTCATCTGCTTGCTCGACCAGTGCACACTGTATTGGCAACGCCGCAGAGCAAATTCAATTGGGTAAGCAAGACATCGTATTCGCCGGTGGTGGCGAAGAACTGCACTGGACCATGAGCTGCTTGTTCGATGCGATGGGCGCGCTATCTACCCAATACAACGACACTCCTGAGCGTGCTTCCCGCGCCTATGATGCCCAGCGCGATGGCTTTGTGATCGCCGGTGGTGGCGGTATGGTAGTGGTTGAGTCGCTCGATCATGCGCTGGCACGCGGCGCAAAAATCTACGCAGAGCTGGTAGGTTTTGGCGCGACTTCCGATGGCTACGATATGGTAGCACCCTCGGGCGAGGGCGCGGTGCGCTGTATGCAACAGGCAATGGCGAGTGTCGATGGCGACATCGATTACATCAATGCGCACGGTACCAGTACGCCTGCGGGCGATATCCAAGAGCTCAATGCGGTGCGCGCTGTTTTCGGCAGCGATGCGAACGAAAGTCCTTGGGTCGGCTCTACGAAATCACTGTCCGGCCACTCATTGGGTGCGGCGGGTGTTCAAGAGGCTATTTACTCGCTGCTGATGATGGAAAGCAACTTCATCGCCGCCTCTGCCAATATCGACGAGCTAGACGCGCAAGCAGATGGCATGCGTATTGTGCAGCAGCGTGTCGACAACGCCGGCCTCAGTCGTGTTATGTCCAATAGCTTTGGCTTTGGCGGCACCAACGCCACGCTGATTTTCCAGCGCTATAACGACTAAACTCGGGCCCAGCGTTTGCGGAGTGTTCAAGCGTCTTGTGCTTTATTTCATCGCCTCAGGATTCAGGCATAAGACGCCGCTAAGAGCTCCGACATCATAAAGACCCGCACTGTGTCGTCTAAGGCCACGGTGGTGCCGATGGGAATCACCGCCAACGCGTCGGCCGCGGAGACACTACTCAATACACCTGAGCTTTGACTGCCAGCCGACTCGGCCCGTAACACGCCCTCTACAGACCTCAATTTGACCCGCAGATACTCCTCTCGTGTACCGGCACGAAGCACTTCAAAATCAGCGCGCGCAGCGACCGCATGCATCGCTTGCGGCGCAATACCCTGGGCTTTCAATAACCAGGGTTTCACAATCAACGCAAAAGTCACCCAAGCCGAGACGGGATTGCCCGGCAAGCCAAATATGGGGGTGTCGCCAATACGACCAAAACTCAAAGGTTTACCCGGCTTAATTGCCAGTTTCCACAGCGCTAATTTGCCGCGGGCCTCGATCTGACCGCGAACGTGATCCTCCTCTCCAACTGAGACGCCACCGGTAGTCAGCAAAACATCGGCAATTTCTGTCGCCCGCTCTAAGGCATCGCCAATGACCTTGGGATCATCCACTAATGACTCGACCACAACGGGCGTCATACCCAAAGCGCTAAGCTGCGCGGATAATTGGTATTGGTTGCTGTTATAAACCTGCCAAGGCCCGCGAATCGGCTCGCCAGGAGACAGTAATTCATCGCCTGTAGACATGACCGCAACTCTCAAACGGCGGTAAACGGTCACCGATGCGAGACCAACAGCCGCGAGCAGCCCGATGTCTTGGGGTGTTAAGACCTTACCCGCGGCAAGTACTTCAGCCCCAGCGGCAATATCACTGCCCCGTCGGCGCACATGCTGACCGATCGTGGTAGAAGCCAAGATCGACACCTTGCCATCACGCTCAATAGCCTCCTCTTGGATAACCACGGTATCGGCGCCATCGGGCAAGATTGCCCCGGTGAAAATACGCGCAGCCGTACCTTTCGCTAATGACGCCGGAGCATGGCCCGCAGCAATACGCTGAGAGACAAGCAGCTCAGCAGGCACATCAGCTGCGCACACTGCATAGCCGTCCATCGCACTGTTATCAGCCGCAGGCACATCGATGTCACTCGTTATGGTAATGCCCAGCACGCGACCGAGGGACTCATCGAGATTAACTACCTCGACAGCCGGCGGCATCGGTGCTGCAGAGAGCACCATCGCTAATGCATCAGTGAGGGACGTCAGCGCCATTTTCAGTCTCGCCGCAATACACCGACAAAATTACAAGGCCGATAGCCACCATCTAACTGATCGCGAATCAGCCCATTCCAAGCGGTTTTACAGGCCCCCGTAGAACCCGGCACACAAAAGATCACCGTCTGATTAGCAAAGCCCGCCAAAGCCCTTGATTGAATGGTAGAAGAACCAATTTCATCGTAAGAAAGCGCCCGAAACACCTCGCCAAAGCCTTCGATCGACTTATCAAACAGTGGCAAAATGGCTTCAGGCGTCGAATCGCGGCCTGAAAATCCGGTGCCACCGGTCGTGACGACCGCATCAATCTCACCCTCAGCAATCCAAGCGGACATCACCGCGCGAATCTGATAAATATCATCGCGCACGATCTCTCTGGCTAATAATCGATGGCCAGACTCGGTTAATGCATCGACCAAAAACTGGCCCGATGTATCACTTTCCAAGTTGCGGGTATCGCTTATCGTCAGAACAGCCACACCTAAGGCTTGCGCTTCCCCTGCACTCATTTCATGCTCTCCTGAACTTCTAATTCAATATAGCGACGCACTGCGCGCTCAATAAAATCTCGCCAAGGTAATTGCTGAATACCAAATTCATGCCGAATAGCAGTGCAATCTAGCGAGCGATTGAAGCCTGCATACGCCTCGTCATCACTTTTCTTTAAAAAATCGCGCGCGTGTGCAAAAGTCTCAAATTGCGATGCATGAGCCACCAAGGCTTCAGCGAACGCGTAATACCCTGTCTCGCCCTGACTACAATAATGGTAAATACCACGGCTCGGCGCGCCAACGCTAATTTGATCAATAATACCCGCAACGACACGGGCTACCTCGGCGCTATGTACAGGGCTATCGCGAGACCGATCGCTCATCACCAAATTCTCACCCTTGCGCCATTTGTCGAGCATCCGTGTCATGCTCGATGGGCGGCGACCGGCAAACACTTTACCAATACGCAGAATGAAACTGTCATCAAGCTGCGACTGCAGCAGATTTTCAGTCGCGATTAACAACTCACCGACTGTATCCGTCGCGTCGGCTGGATCGGTCTCTTTGTAGGTCCGTTGCAGCTGTCCAGAAAACACTCTCGCGCTTGAGATTTGAAAATGCTTTACGTTCAATTTGCCACAGAGATTAGCCAGCCATTGGGTTCGCTCAATATCTGGCTGACCCACCCGATCACTGCCCTCAATGAGCGAGATAATGCGCACATCAAGTACCAAGTCGCAATCATGTAGGCGAAGCAGCTTTTTTACCTGCCGCTCGCGTCTCCAACGGGTTGCTTCAAGGGGCACTGATATCAATTCATGTCGCTGCAACGGCGTCATAAACGCGCGCAGCGAGTACCCTATGGGTGTATCGCTACCAAGTAAAAGGATTCGCATACGGCTTCAGCCTGCGCAATTCGGCAAAAGCGATGCAGAATTAACAGACGAAAATGGCGGCGCAGACTCAAACCAACAGTGCCTAGCACGGCCAAACCGGGTGCTATTTTCTCGGGTTAATTGCCGATCAACAGGACTTCCCATACCGCTACAAATCTCTTTACGAATAGTTAATAAAGATACACTCATTGCAAACAATCCCTGCCAGAATAAGGCGACCAAGGATCATAAAGCAACCGCTAGTGGGGATAGTGTCTATACGGCCCGCCAATGGCAGGGAAGCGGCCATATCAATATGGTCTCAATGCATGATGTCTTCAGCGGTCATTAAATGTGGCGTTGTGCGAAGCGCCACACGAGAGCAGTTATTTTAGAACGGATTTTTTAGAAAGGAATGTCGTCATCAGCCAAGCCGCCGTCACTCGGCGCTGACTGGAAACCTGATGGTTCACTACCATAACCGCCACCTTGGCTTTCGTCGCTGTATGGGTTGCTGCCGCCGCCCTGATTATTATTGCCACCGCCATAATCACCGCCCTTACCGCCCTCGTTACCGCCACGGCTATCGAGCATCTGCATCTCACTCGCTACAATTTCTGTTGAGTAGCGGTCTTGGCCAGACTGATCCTTCCATTTGCGCGTCCGCAGCGCGCCCTCGACATAAACTTTGGAACCTTTACGCAGATACTCTGCCGCAATCTCAGCTAAACGGTTAAAAAACACAACGCGATGCCATTCGGTTCGCTCTTGTGGCTGTCCCGTCTGCTTGTCCTTCCAAGATTCGGAAGTCGCGATACTTAAGTTGGTCACAGCGCCGCCAGAAGGCAATACGCGATGCTCGGGATCATTCCCCAAGTTGCCCACAATAATGACTTTATTAATACCACGTGATGCCATAAAACTCTCCCTTACTGACTGTTGCCGACGCCGCCACCTACGAGCGGACCGATAGAACATTCTAATGTCTTGACTATAACAATCGACCTTGAGCAAAGCTAACCCATAGATCGCGATTGATAGAAATTAATGCTTTAGGAGGGATTCAGTTCCCAGCGCAGCATCAACCCCAGCCAGAGGAGCGCCAATAGGCCGAGCAGACCCGTAAGCACTACTACCCCACCGAACTGTAATGCCAAGCCACCCGCACTGCCGCCGACGAATGCGCCTAAGAATTGGCTCGTTGAAAACAAACCCATCGCCGTACCTCGAAATTCTGTGGGCGCGAGCTGCGAAACAAAAGCTGGCAGTGAAGCCTCCATGGTATTGAACCCTGTAAAAAAAACCGCCAAGCCAATGCCCAAAGCCCATAAACCAGGCAAATTAATGGCCATCAGCAGACCCGCCACAACGAATACCAAAGATATTATTAAAATGACGCGAGGATTATCGCCACTGCGTTTTTTGCCGCGCAGAAGCAGTATAACACCGGGTAAGGACAGTATGACTGCGGCCAAATAGACCGCCCAATGATGGTCTGGGGGTAAGCCTATCGTGTCTGAGAGTCGCCGAGGCACCGCAACGAAAACGGCCATCAGCATCAGGTGTAACAAAAAAACGCTGAGATATAATATGCGCAGGCCTCGGCCTTCAATAGCAGCACCGAGCTCAGCAAACTTCAATCCATGGCCATTCAAACCCGGAGCACTGTATGTCGCCGGGGGTAGCGCGAAAACAACCAACAATACGCCACAAATGCCCAGCCCTGCGGTCACCCAAAACACCAGTGATAGGCCACCGATTGCAGCGAGACCCGGCCCAAGTACCAAAGCGATAATAAAAGACGCCCCAATACTCCCGCCGATGATGGCCATAGCCTTCGTTCTTTGATCATCGCGGGTGTAATCAGCCGCTAAGGCGAGAAGCGCGGCGGCAATAGCGCCTCCGCCTTGCAACAAACGGCCAACGATCATGCCCGTCATGGTCTCTGCCAATGCCGCGACAGCACTCCCCAGAATAAAGATCGACAAACCGAGCAATACCACAGGCTTGCGACCTATTCTGTCTGACAACCAACCCATGGGAATTTGTAGGCACGCCTGAGTCAGTCCATAAGCACCCAGCGCCAAGCCCAGTGTGGCTGCGGTAGCACCGGGCAGGTCCGCCGCATACACGACAATGAGCGGCAAAACCATGAACAGACCGAGCATGCGAACGCTATACAGGCTGGCCAGTGATAGCACCGCTCGGCGCTCAGTCGGGGTAAAAGGTTCTCGAGATATCACTTAGGTTAGCTTTAATTCAAAAGACAAGTTTAACACGACTGTGACAAAGTGGATTTTGTCGTAGGGAATTTCCCGCGGAAAATTCATAAGTGCGTATACTGGCCGGCTTGCCCAACGGGTTTTAGGATCGGCTCATGGATACCATTCAGGTACGCGGTGCGCGCACCCATAATCTCAAGAATATTGACTTAGACATTCCCCGCGACAAGTTAGTGGTGATTACGGGGCTTTCGGGATCCGGCAAGTCATCCCTCGCCTTTGATACCCTCTATGCAGAGGGTCAGCGTCGCTACGTTGAGTCGCTATCTACCTATGCAAGACAGTTCCTGTCCATCATGGAAAAGCCCGATATCGATCACATCGAAGGACTGTCGCCAGCAATTTCTATCGAACAAAAATCCACGTCGCACAATCCACGCTCAACCGTGGGCACTATCACCGAAATTTACGATTATTTGCGCCTGTTGTTTGCGCGGGTCGGCGATCCTCGCTGCCCGACTCATGGCGTAACGCTTCAAGCACAAACCGTTAGCCAAATGGTAGATGCCGTTATGGCGATGCCGGAAGGTGAGCGACTCATGCTGTTGGCCCCAGTAGTGCGAGATCGTAAAGGTGAGCATTTACATATTTTTGAACAAATGCGTGCGTCCGGATTTATTCGCGTTCGCGTCGATGGTTTAGTGGTCGACTTAGATGATGTCCCCGAACTCGATAAAAAGAAAAAGCACACGATTGAAGTCGTCGTTGACCGCTTCAAAGTGCGTGATGATCTAGGGTTACGCCTTGCCGAATCCTTCGAAACAGCGCTTGAGCTTACCGACGGCCTCGCCGCGGTAGCGCCGATGTCCGGCGAGGGCGCCGAAACGCTTTTTTCTGCCCGCTATGCGTGCCCAAGCTGCGGACACAGTATCGATGAACTTGAGCCGCGGCTATTTTCCTTCAACAATCCAGCGGGTGCCTGCCCGACTTGCGACGGGCTAGGCGTCACCCAATATTTTGACCAAGCACGGATCGTGGCACACCCTGACGCCAGTCTTGCCGCAGGCGCTATTCGCGGCTGGGATAGACGGAATGTCTATTACTTCCACTTACTGACATCCCTCGCCGAACACTACGGGTTTGATATTGACACACCCTTTGATGCGCTTACCCAGATGCAGCAACAGGTGATTCTTAAAGGCAGTGGTGCTGAAGAAATTGAGTTCGCTTATGTAAATGACCGCGGAACCGTTTTCAAAAGGCGTCATGCCTTCGAGGGGGTTTTACCCAACATGGAGCGGCGCTATAAGGAAACCGACTCCTCTTCGGTCCGAGAGGAGCTCGCCAAGTATGTTGCAGCAGCGCCTTGTCACGACTGCGGGGGCGCGAGACTTTGCGAAGACGCGCGCAGCGTATTTGTCGACGAACGGACGCTACCGAGCATCACCAAAATGCCGGTCGGAGAAGCGCAAGCCTATTTCGATGCCCTACAACTCGAGGGGCGTAAAGGTGAGATAGCAGACAAAATTCTTAAGGAACTGCGCGCTCGATATCGATTCTTGGTCGACGTTGGACTCAATTATCTGTCACTAGATCGCAGCGCTGAGACCCTTTCTGGTGGTGAAGCACAACGTATTCGCTTAGCGTCACAGATTGGTGCAGGCTTAGTTGGTGTCATGTATATCCTCGATGAGCCATCGATTGGCCTTCACCAACGGGATAACGCCCGCCTGCTGCGTACACTTGTTCACCTGCGTGATCTGGGCAACACCGTCATTGTCGTTGAGCATGACGAGGAAGCCATTCGCGCCGCCGACCATATCATCGATATTGGACCCGGCGCAGGCATTCATGGAGGCAGGATTGTCGCTCAAGGGACTGTAGATGCGGTACTTAACAATCCCGCCTCATTAACGGGTGATTATTTATCCGGTCGTCGCGAAATTTCATTACCAACAAAGCGCCACAAGCCCAATCCAGCACGCCAGCTCATCATCAATGGGGCCCGTGGCAACAATTTGTGCAGCGTCGATCTGTGCTTACCAATCGGCCTACTTACCTGTGTAACCGGGGTTTCTGGATCGGGCAAGTCGACACTGATCAATGGCACTTTGTACCCGCTAGCAGCTACCGTACTCAATGGCGCGACGACACTCGAAGCAGCACCTCATGATGATGTCCAAGGGCTCGAACACTTCGACAAGTGTATTGATATTAATCAAAGCCCCATCGGCCGTACCCCTCGATCAAATCCCGCCACCTACACTGGCATTTTCACGCCGGTTCGGGACCTATTTGCGGGCACCCAGGAGGCACGGTCACGGGGCTATAAGCCAGGCAGATTCAGCTTTAACGTTCGAGGTGGACGCTGTGAGGCCTGCCAAGGGGACGGCGTGACCAAAGTAGAAATGCACTTTCTGCCGGATATTTATGTCCCCTGTGACGTCTGTAAAGGCAAGCGCTATAACCGCGAAACGCTGGAGATACGATACAAAAACTGTAATATCTCTGAGGTACTTAACATGACGGTCGAGGACGCACTCAGCTTCTTCGAGGCGGTCCCTGCCATACATAGAAAGCTCCAGACGCTAATGGATGTTGGTCTTTCTTACGTGCGTCTAGGCCAAGCCGCCACCACTTTGTCTGGCGGTGAAGCGCAGCGAGTCAAGCTGTCAAAAGAGCTATCTAAGCGAGATACAGGGAATACCTTATATATCTTAGACGAACCTACGACCGGCTTGCACTTTGAGGATATTCGTCAGCTGTTGACGGTACTGCATCGCCTACGCGATGGTGGCAATACCGTTGTGATCATCGAGCACAACTTGGATGTTATCAAGACAGCCGACTGGCTTATTGATCTCGGGCCTGAGGGAGGGTCAGGCGGTGGACAAATTATCGCAACTGGCACCCCAGAACAAGTAGCGGAGCAAGTCCAATCTCATACGGGACGTTTCTTAAAACCTTTGCTCAATAAACACCGTTAGATCGACACACTTTCGGCAAACATGTAACACAAAAAACCCGGCTATCGCCGGGTTTTTGTTGGTGCTGTAACTATTCGCTAGATTGTCAAAACAAAACATCTGCGCGATAACTATGTAAGGCCCTTAGGCGTTAACTGCGATGTTGTATTCGCAGTTTAGCCCGGTTAATACACAACGCAATTACACAACTTTCATACCACCTAGACATCGGCCCCTATGCCATAGGGGCCTGCACTGACAGATCAATCCTCGTCAGTGTTTAAGGCTTCAACCTCTTCATGAGCCACATCAAGCGGACGATCAACGAGTTCAACAAACGCCATTGGCGCTTTATCGCCAGTGCGATAACCGCACTTTAAAATGCGGATATAGCCGCCGGGACGCGCTTGGTAACGCGGACCTAACTCGTCAAATAACTTGCCGACAGCGTCTTTGCTACGCGTACGATCAAACGCCAAGCGACGGTTGGCCAGACTGTCTTGCTTAGCGAGCGTGATTAACGGCTCTGCATAGCCACGTAGTTCCTTGGCTTTAGCAAGTGTTGTTCTAATTAACTCGTGCTCAACCAGCGAGACGCTCATGTTACGGAACATGGCCTTTCGATGGGAGCTGTTGCGGTTAAGCTGTCTACCGCTATGACGATGACGCATTGTCCTATTCCTTTAATAAGGCTGCCTTCACGGCATACCGTTCGATATCAATAATTACGCGCTGAGCAACCGCTCGTCATGCTTAAGGCTCGCCGGCGGCCAGTTCTCAAGACGCATGCCCAAAGACAGGCCACGTGACGCAAGTACATCCTTGATTTCAGTTAACGACTTCTTACCCAAATTCGGGGTCTTCAGCAGCTCTACTTCGGTGCGCTGTACGAGATCACCAATGTAGTAAATATTCTCAGCCTTCAAACAGTTTGCAGAGCGAACCGTTAACTCAAGATCATCCACAGGTCGCAACAGGATTGGATCGACTTCTTCGTCCGCAACGCTTGCGGATGCCTGTGCTTCGCTTTCAAGGTCAACAAATACCGACAGCTGCTGCTGCAGGATGGTAGCCGCGCGACGAATCGCTTCCTCAGGATCGATAGTGCCGTTAGTCTCTAAATCAATAATCAGCTTGTCGAGGTCGGTGCGCTGTTCAACTCGCGCTGAGTCGACAACGTAAGACACGCGTCGAATCGGCGAAAACGATGCATCTAACTGCAGGCGGCCGATTGTGCGTGTTTCGTCTTCAGGGTCTTCTCGGGAATCAGCGGGCGAGTAACCGCGCCCACGTGCAGCCGTCAAACGCAGCGTAAGGTCCTGCTTGGCCGTCAGTGTGCAGATAACATGCTCGGGATTATGAATCTCGATATCATGATCTACCTGAATATCACCGGCGGTCACAGTACAAGGTCCCTTGGCGGACAAAACAAGTTCCGCAGAATCCTTACCTTCCATCGTCAAAGCGACGCCTTTGAGGTTCAATAGAATCTCAATCACATCTTCCTGCACACCCTCAATCGTTGAGTATTCATGTTGAACGCCGTCGATTTCGACCTCGGTCACAGCGCATCCGGGCATGGAAGACAGCAAAATACGACGAAGCGCATTGCCAAGAGTATGACCAAAGCCCCGCTCAAGCGGCTCTAAGGTAACCTGCGCCCGCGTCGCTGATTTTTCGTCAACCTTAATAACACGGGGGGTAAGAAACTCATTTACCGAACTAGACATATATCACCTGCTGAATTAACGGATTTGAAAAGCGGTATAACCTCGTAAGCACAAAAAGCGGCTTACTTCGAGTACAGCTCCACAATCAGGTTTTCGTTGATTTCGCTCGAGAGATCCTGACGCTCTGGCTTGGACTTAAAAGTGCCTTCCAGCTTTTCACTGCTCACTTCAATCCAAACTGACTCGCCACGCTGCTCTGCCAACGACATTGCTGACTGAATACGCAGTTGCTTTTTAGCTTTCTCACGAACCGAAACCACATCTCCTGGCTGAACCTGGTAAGAAGGTATATTAACCACCGTACCATTCACCAAAATACCTTTGTGTGCGACCAACTGACGAGACTCTGCACGTGTTGAGCCGAAACCCATACGATAAACGACATTATCTAAACGTGCCTCGAGAAGTTGCAGCAGGTTTTCACCTGTAGCACCCTTTAGTCGAGCTGCCTGTTTGTAGTAGTTGCGGAACTGCTTCTCAAGCACACCATAGATACGACGTACCTTCTGCTTTTCACGCAGCTGTACACCGTAATCCGACAGGCGGCCACGACGGGCGCCATGTTGGCCAGGAGCAGTTTCAATTTTACATTTGCTGTCCAGCGCACGAACGCCGCTCTTCAGTTGAAGATCGGTGCCCTCACGACGTGAGAGCTTACACTTGGGTCCAATATATCGAGCCATACTATTAAATCCTCAGCGCTAACGGCGTTAAACGCGACGCTTCTTCGGCGGACGACAACCGTTATGGGGAATCGGTGTCACGTCGGTAATGTTAGTGATCTTGTAACCACAGCTGTTCAAAGCACGTACCGCTGATTCGCGGCCCGGGCCAGGGCCCTTAACTTGAACGTCAAGATTCTTAAGACCGTACTCTTTTGCCGCTTCACCAGCACGCTCAGCAGCTACTTGCGCCGCAAAGGGAGTGGACTTACGCGAACCACGGAAGCCTGAACCACCAGATGTCGCCCAGCTCAGGGTATTACCTTGGCGGTCGGTGATGGTGACGATCGTGTTATTAAAGGATGCGTGAATATGCGCGACACCGTCGACTACCTGCTTGGTAATCTTTCGCTTTGTCGTCTGCTTTCCCTTGGCACTCTGCTTAGCCATGTTTTTCCTGTTTCAATATCAACGCCACAAAAAATGTAGCTACACTGAATGAATACAATTACTTGCGGATCGGCTTACGCGGACCTTTGCGAGTACGTGCGTTAGTTTTTGTGCGCTGTCCACGCAAGGGCAAACCCCTACGATGACGCAGACCACGATTACATCCGAGGTCCATCAAGCGCTTGATGTTCATCGACACTTCACGACGTAGGTCACCCTCGACGCCCAATTCGCTAACCAGATTACGCAGCTGGTCAAGTTGGCCTTCAGTCAGCTCACCAATATTAGTGTGCTCACCTACGCCACTCACCTCGCACAGGCGCTTTGCCCGTGTGCGGCCGATACCGAATATGTACGTCAGTGAAATCACTGCGTGCTTGTTGTCAGGGATGTTGACACCGGCGATACGCGCCATCGATTTATCTCCAAACGTTACCAGCGACGCAACCCTGCGCCGCTACTGCGACCACTTCCTTTAAGGAAGGGGCGCGCATATTACTGATTTATCGAATTAAATTCAATGATTTAACCCTGACGCTGTTTATGTCGTGGATCACTGGAGCAAATTACACGCACAACACCTTTGCGTCGCACAACTTTGCAATTTCGACATACCTTTTTGACAGAAGCTCTAACTTTCATCTCTCAACTCCTAGAACCTACCGCAGCCGGCCGGCGGGACCGGTATTGGCCAGGTTGGCTTTCTTCATCACACCGTCATACTGATGTGACATGAGGTGACTCTGCACCTGGGCCATGAAATCCATGACCACTACTACAACAATCAACATCGATGTACCGCCTAAGTAGAACGGCACATTGAACATGACCACTAAAAACTGCGGCATCAAACAAATCAAAGCAATGTACACCGAGCCAAAAACAGTCAACCGGGTAAGCACGCCGTCGATATAGTTCGCCGTCTGCTGTCCTGGGCGTATTCCAGGAACAAAAGCTCCAGAGCGCTTCAGGTTATCTGCCACTTCGACCGGATTAAACATCAATGCCGTATAGAAGAAACAGAAGAAAATAATAAATCCCGAGAACAAAATAATGTTCAACGGCTGCCCTGGGCCAATCGCTACCGCTAAGTCCTGCAGCCAGTCTGAGCTATCACCACTGCCGAACCACTGCGCGATAGACGCGGGGAAAAGCAATATCGAGCTGGCAAAAATAGCGGGTATCACGCCTGCCATGTTGACTTTCAGCGGCAGATGCGATGCCTGGGCTTGGTACATCTGACGACCTTGCTGGCGCTTGGCATAGTTCACAGTGACGCGACGCTGCCCACGCTCAATAAAGATCACCAAGTAAATCACTACGACAGCCAAAGCAATAATGGCCAATAACACTAAAATATTAAGCTCACCCTGACGGGCCTGCTCTAAAGACTGACCCAGTGCGCTGGGCAAACCTGCGACAATACCGGCAAAGATCAACAGTGAAATTCCGTTGCCAATACCTCTCTCTGTAATCTGCTCACCGAGCCACATCATAAACACTGCACCAGTGACCAGTGACGTAATAGCGATCACATAGAAGCTCACTGTGGGGTCTAACGCCAAACCCTGGTTCGCTAGGCCGACAGTCATACCCGTGCCCTGCACAAGCGCTAACAGCACCGTGAGGTAACGAGTGTACTGGCTGATCTTACGACGACCAGACTCGCCTTCCTTCTTAAGCTGCTCCAACGAGGGCGTAACCGCCGTCATGAGCTGAACAATAATAGACGCTGAAATGTACGGCAAAATGCCCAGCGCTAAAATACTCATCCGGCTCAAAGCGCCACCGGAAAACACGTTAGCCAAGCCCAGAATCGTGCCCTGATTTTGGTCAAACAGTGCCGCTAGCTGCTCTGGATCAATACCAGGAACAGGAATATGTGTTCCGATCCGGTAGATCAGCAAAGCGAGCAAGACAAAGCGAAGGCGTGAAAACAACTCGCCCATACCCGCTCCACTCACCGATGGCATTCCATTCGCCATGAATTAAGCCTCGACGCTCCCGCCAGCTTGCTCAATCGCCTCGCGAGCACCTTTGGTAACCGCCAAACCCTTCAGACTCACTGCCTTGCCTATGGTCCCTGATAAAAACACACGTACACGCAACACGTCTTCATTGACCAAGTCAGCTTTCTTTAAAGCCTCCAAGTCGATCACATCACCCTCAACCAGACTGAGTTCATGCAGGCGTACCTGCGCTGTTGTACGACCAATACGCGATGTAAAGCCATACTTAGGTAGACGCTTCTGTAACGGCATCTGGCCGCCTTCAAAACCTGGCTTAACACTACCACCAGAGCGCGACTTCAATCCTTTATGACCACGACCCGCGGTCTTACCCGTGCCAGAACCGATACCACGACCTACACGCTTCGCGTCTTTCTTGGCGCCTGGCGCTGGGCTCAGTGAATTCAAACGCATCTCATCAGACATTAGTACTGCCCTCTACGCGAACTATATAGTTCACTTTGTTGATCATGCCTCGAACTGACGGGGTATCTTCTACCTCAACGGTTTGGCCAATACGGCGTAGGCCAAGCCCAGCAACACACGCCCGGTGATTCTTAAGACGATGGGCGCTGCTTTTAACCTGCGTAACTCTGATCATCGGTTTGTTCATGATGTCTATCTCCAGCCTCAGCTCAGGATCTCTTCAACAGTCTTGCCACGCTTCGCAGCGACTGAATCGGGAGAACACATATCACGTAGACCGTTATAAGTAGCGCGGACAACGTTAACGGGGTTTGTCGAGCCGTAGCATTTTGCTAATACGTTATGTACGCCGGCGATTTCCAGAACAGCCCGCATCGCGCCGCCTGCAATAACGCCCGTACCTTGAGAAGCAGGCTGCATGTACACTTTAGAAGCGCCATGGTTGGCCTTCACAGGGTACTGCAACGTGCCGTTAACCAATTCCACCTTAATCATGTTACGGCGGGCTGATTCCATCGCTTTCTGGATCGCAACCGGCACTTCACGCGCCTTGCCACGTCCGTAACCGACACGACCCTTACCGTCACCAACAACTGTCAGCGCTGTAAAACTCATGATGCGGCCACCCTTGACGGTCTTGGCTACACGGTTAACTTGAACCAGCTTTTCCTGAAGATCGCCTTCGGTTTGCTGTCCATGTTTCTTCTGATCGTTAAACGCCATAATAAATCCTAGAATTCCAGTCCGCTTTCTCGCGCGGCATCAGCCAACGCTTTGACACGGCCATGATACTTAAATCCAGAGCGGTCAAACGCCACCGAAGCCACACCTGCAGCCTTCGCACGCTCGGCAATTAACTTACCCACCGCCGCCGCTGCTTCAATGTTGCCAGTGCTACCTGAGCGCAACGCCTTATCTAATGTAGATGCACTTGCCAATACCTTATTGCCTTCAGGGGTAATAACCTGAGCGTAGATATGGCGGGGCGTCCTATGTACGGTAAGACGCGTAGTACCCGCAGTGCGCAGACGAACGCGAGTCTTCTTAGCGCGACGCAAACGTGATTCGGTTTTATCGTTCATTGTCTTACCTACTTCTTCTTGGCTTCTTTACGCCGTACAACTTCGTCGGCGTAGCGAATACCTTTGCCCTTGTAGGGCTCGGGCGGACGGAAGCTGCGGATCTCCGCTGCTGCCTGGCCCACAGCCTGCTTGTCTATACCTGTGATCACCACTTCCGTCTGGGTGGGTGTCTCAACAGAGAGTCCCTCAGCTAGCTCGTAATCAACGGGGTGCGACAAACCGATGGTCAGACTGACCACATTACCGGTAGCCTTAGCACGATAGCCCACGCCATTAAGCACTAACTTCTTTTCCCAGCCAGTACTGACACCAACAACAATGTTGTTGAGCAGTGCACGGGTAGTACCCGCCATGGCTCGATCTTTATCTTGCGCGAAATTCACCTGAGCTACGCCATCGTTGAGTTCAATACTGATACCCTCAACAATAGACATTCCCATGGTGCCTTTGGCGCCCTTTACTGAAACATTGCTGCCGTCGATTGTGACATCAACGCCTTGTGGCAATGTAACTGGACTTTTTGCGACTCTTGACATATCTCGGTCTGCTCTTCAGGTACGTCGAATCAGAATACGGTGCAGAGCACTTCGCCGCCGACACCTGCTGCGCGAGCAGCACGGTCGGTCATAACACCGCGTGAAGTCGATACAATAGCGACACCAAGGCCACCACGAACCGACGGCAAATCACCTTTGCCAGAATAACGACGTAGCGATGGCTTGCTAACGCGCGCAATCTCAGCAATAACTGGCTTGCCTTCAAAATATTTAAGGTCTACGGACAAGCGCGACTTACCACTGCTGTCATCGACCACGAAACCCGCTACATAACCCTCGTCAGTCAAGACTTGGGCAACTGCAGCCTTCATCTTGGACCCGGGCATTTCAACGGATTTTTTACCAGCCATTTGCGCATTGCGCAGGCGGGTCAGCATATCGCTGAGTGGATCTTGCATACTCATAAGCTATCTACTCCGTTACCAGCTTGACTTAACCAAGCCAGGCACATCGCCACGCATCGCTGCTTCACGCAGCTTGTTGCGGCACAATCCAAATTTGCGGTACACACCATGTGGCCGACCCGTGATCTGACAACGACGACGCTGACGGACCGGGCTCGAATCACGCGGTAACTTCTGCAGCGCGACTTGTGCTTCCCAGCGATCCTCATCAGAGGCCGACAGGTTATTGATGATGCTCTTCAACTCAGCACGCCTTGCTGCGAACTTAGCTACCGTGGCTGTACGCTTGTGTTCGCGTGCAATCATCGACTTCTTAGCCATGTGTATACCCTCAGCTCTTAAACGGAAAGTTGAACGCGCGCAACAGAGCACGACCTTGGTCATCGTTTGCTGCCGTCGTGGTAATGACGATATCCATACCACGTAACGTATCTACTTCGTCGTAGTTAATTTCCGGGAAGATGATCTGCTCAGTCACGCCCATCGCGAAGTTACCGCGACCGTCAAATGACTTAGGACTGATGCCGCGAAAGTCACGAATTCGTGGAATCGCAATACTGATTAAGCGCTCCAAGAACTCGTACATACGCTCATCACGCAGCGTCACTTTGCAGCCAATTGGCCAGCCATCGCGAATTTTAAAACCCGCTATCGACTTGCGTGACTTAGTCACTACCGGCTTTTGGCCAGCAATTTTAGTCATGTCTGCCAGTGCGTTATCCAGCACCTTCTTGTCCCCTACCGCTTCACCAACACCCATATTCAAGGTGATCTTAGTAATGCGAGGTACTTCCATTACGTTAGCAAAACCCAGCTCTTCTTTAAGTGCTGGTACAATCTCGCTGCGGTATTTTTCCTTAAGCGTTGCCATCATTCGCTGCCTCAATCAACCCAAGCCTAAGCTTAGGCGTCAATCAATTCTCCGCTGGATTTGTAAATCCGCACTTTCTTACCATCTTCAACACGATATCCAACTCGGTCAGCTTTACTGCTGCTCGCATTAAAAATCGCAACGTTGGAAATTCTAATCGGCGCCTCTTTCTCAATAATGCCACCGGCAACACCCGCCTGGGGATTTGCTTTAGTGTGCTTCTTGATCATGTTGACACCCGCCACAACAACCCGCTGGTCGTCGATAACTTGTCTTACAGTACCGCGCTTGCCCTTATCCTTGCCGGCTAACACAATAACTTCATCTTCGCGCTTGATCTTCGCCATTATCTCTTCCTCTCTACCAGCCGCTCAGATGACTTCTGGCGCCAGGGAAATAATCTTCATGAACTTCTCACCGCGAAGTTCACGAGTCACCGGACCAAAGATGCGAGTGCCAATCGGCGCCTGCTGAGCGTTCAACAGCACTGCTGCGTTTTCGTCGAACTTGATCAACGAACCATCGGGACGGCGCACACCTTTACGGGTACGAACGACCACTGCGGTCATGACCTGGCCTTTCTTCACTTTCCCACGCGGGATAGCTTCCTTGACGGTCACTTTAATCAGATCACCGATGCGCGCGTAACGACGCTTCGAACCACCAAGCACCTTGATACACATTACGCGTCGTGCTCCGCTGTTATCAGCGACTTCTAAATACGATTCGGTCTGAATCATCTCTCTACTCCACTTAGCAGCTCATGCCGCAAGTAACTACATCGATCGTTAGATCTGTGTAGCTGCCTCAATAACTTCAACTAAAGTCCACGTCTTAGTCTTTGACAAAGGACGCGACTCAGCGACTAAAACGGTATCACCCATACCTGCGGTGTTATTCTCATCGTGGGCATGTACCTTCGAAGAACGGCGAATATATTTGCCGTAAACGGGGTGCTTCACCTGGCGCTCGATCAATACTGTGATTGTTTTATCCATCTTGTCGCTGACTACGCGACCAGAAACAGTACGGGTACGATTCTCTGTCGCTACCATTAGCCTTCTACCTTCTGTCCAAGTACAGTCTTTACCCGCGCAACATCACGCTTGGCTTGCTTGAGCAGATGAGACTGACCCAGCTGACCTGTAGCCTTAGCCATACGTAACTTAAATTGCGCTTCACGCACTTCAAGCAACGTCGCACTCAGCTCTTCCACTGACTTATCTCGCAATTCGCTCGCTTTCATCACATCACCGACCGTTTAACAAATGCGGTTTGCACTGGAATCTTAGCCGACGCGAGCAGAAAAGCCTCGCGCGCCAGTGCTTCAGGCACACCTTCAACTTCGTAAAGTACTTTGCCAGGCTGAACCTGAGCTACCCAGTACTCAACATTACCCTTACCTTTGCCCTGACGAACTTCAAGAGGCTTGCCTGTAATCGGCTTGTCAGGAAATACTCGAATCCAAATTTTTCCGCCACGTTTGATATGGCGTGTCATTGCACGACGCGCGGCTTCGATTTGACGAGCAGTTACACGTCCGCGGCCAATGGCCTTCAGACCAAACTCGCCAAAGCTGACCTTACTGCCACGATCTGCCAGACCGCGATTGCGGCCCTTCATCATCTTGCGGAACTTGGTACGTTTCGGTTGCAGCATTATTCAGTCCTCTGCCCGAGCTCAGTTGGTCGCTGACCGACGTGGCGCATCTTGCGCTTCGTCGTCACCGCCAATCACTTCACCCTTAAAGATCCATACCTTGACACCAATAATGCCGTAGGTCGTCTTCGCCTCAAAAGTCGCGTAGTCGATATCGGCGCGCAATGTGTGTAGCGGCACCCGACCTTCGCGATACCACTCAGAACGTGCAATCTCAGCACCACCAAGTCGACCACCTACCTGAACTTTAATGCCCTCAGCACCCTGACGCATTGCGTTCTGAACGACGCGCTTCATGGCACGACGGAACATTACGCGACGCTCTAGTTGCTGAGCCACATTCTGCGCAACGAGTCGCGCATCTAGATCAGGCTTACGTATTTCCTCGATGCTGATGTGCACGGGCACACCCATACGCGCAGTTAATTCCTTGCGCAGCACTTCAACATCTTCACCCTTCTTACCGATGACGATGCCAGGACGTGCGGTGTGGATAATCACACGCGCTGTCTGAGCAGGTCGCTCGATAACCACCCGACTCACCGAAGCGGCGTCGAGTTTCTTTAGGATGTACTCACGCGTCTCAAGATCACTGATCAAGTTCTTCGCGTAGTTTTTGCTGTCCGCGTACCAAACTGAGTTGTGGTCTTTAACCACGCCCAGACGAATACCAGTCGGATGTACCTTCTGACCCATGCGGTCTTCCCCTTAGCCTTCGCTATCCGCGACCTTCACAGTAATGTGACAGGAACGCTTCATAATTCGATCGCCGCGACCTTTAGCTCGCGGACGCATACGCTTCATTGTCATGCCTTCGTCGACAAAAACAGTCGAAACACGCAATTCGTCAACATCTGCGCCTTCGTTGTTTTCCGCGTTAGCAATCGCAGAGTTGAGCACCTTACGCAGCATTTGCGCCGCCTTCTTTGTGCTGAACTCTAAAACATTTAGTGCTTCGCCTACCGGTTTTCCACGCACTTGGTCTGCGACCAATCGGGCTTTTTGCGCCGAAATGCGTGCGCCGCGAAGTTTTGCTGCTACTTCCATGGTCTCTCTCCGCCTGGTCTCAGCGCTTGGCTTTCTTGTCAACAATATGGCCTCTAAAAGTTCGCGTAGCCGCGAACTCACCCAGCTTGTGACCTACCATATCCTCGTTAACGAGGACCGGCACATGCTGACGACCGTTATGTACTGCTATGGTCAAACCAACCATATCCGGCGAGATCATTGAACGGCGCGACCAAGTTTTAATTGGACGACGATCGTTATTTTCAATCGCTACTTCCACCTTCTTTAGAAGGTGTAAGTCGATAAATGGACCTTTTTTGAGTGAACGGGGCACTGGTGAATCCTCCGGTTACTTCTTGCCACGACGACGAACAATAAAGTCATCGGTGCGCTTATTCTTACGGGTTTTATAACCCTTGGTCGGTACGCCCCACGGACTAACCGGATGACGACCACCTGATGTACGACCTTCACCACCACCATGGGGGTGATCGACTGGGTTCATGGCAACACCACGAACAGTCGGACGAACGCCTCGCCAACGCGACGCTCCCGCCTTACCTAACTTGCGCAAGCTGTGCTCAGAGTTAGAGACTTCGCCCAAGGTCGCGCGACAATCTACTGGTATTCTTCGCATCTCACCTGAACGCAAACGAAGCGTTGCATACTGTCCTTCACGAGCCACCAGCTGCACCGCCGCACCCGCTGAGCGCGCCAACTGCGCACCTTTCCCAGGCTTCATTTCGATACAGTGAATAACTGTACCAACAGGAATGTTGCGGATAGGCAAGCAGTTACCTGCCTTGATCGGGGCTGCCGCACCCGAGTACAGTATCTCACCGGCCTTCACGCCTTTAGGCGCAATAATGTAACGACGCTCACCGTCTGCGAACAATAATAATGCAATGTGCGCGGTACGGTTCGGATCGTATTCTAAGCGCTCAACAGTGGCTGGAATGCCATCTTTATTGCGCTTGAAATCAATCACTCGGTAATGCTGCTTGTGACCACCACCGATATGACGTGTTGTGATACGACCCGCGTTGTTACGGCCACCCGTCTTGGACTGCTTCTCCAACAGCGGCGCATGTGGGCCGCCCTTGTACAGGTCATTGTTTACCACACGTACTTGGTGACGACGGCCCGGTGATGTGGGTTTACTCTTAACGACTGCCATGATCAATCGACCCCTTAACTAACCGTAGCGAAGTCAATTTCTTGACCTTGCTCGAGACGAACGTAAGCTTTTTTCCAAGACGAGCGCGCACTGACACCGAACTTATTTCGCTTGGTCTTGCCTTTAACGCGCAGCGTCTGCACATTACCGACTTTAACTTTAAACAACTGCTCCACCGATGTCTTGATTTCATCTTTAGATGCATCAAGCGAAACTTTAAACACGTACTGGTTATTGCTGTCAGCCACTAGGGCTGCCTTCTCGGAAACATGGGGGCCGAGTAGAATCTGAAAAACTCTTTCCTGGTTCACGCCAATGCCTCCTCAAATTTCTTCACAGCATCGACGGTGACGAGCACCTTGTCGTATGCAACTAAGCTCACTGGGTCAACACCGTCGACATCCAGCACTTCAACTTTGTGCAAATTGCGTGCAGCAAGATACAAATTCTTGTCAACTTCAGTGCCAATGATCAGCACATTATCTAGACCGTAGCTCTCGAGCGCTTTGACTAACAACTTAGTCTTAGGCGCCTCGACATCAAAACTCTCAACGACCATCAGACGATCAGTACGCGCAAGCTCCGACAAGATTGACTGCATCGCAGCGCGATACATCTTCTTGTTCACTTTGTGCGAATGATCCTGCGGACGAGCAGCAAATGTCACACCACCAGAGCGCCAGATTGGCGAACGGATTGTGCCCGCTCTTGCACGACCGGTACCCTTTTGACGCCAGGGCTTCTTGCCGCCACCAGCAACATCAGAGCGCGTCTTCTGCGCACGGGTTCCCTGGCGGCCGCCTGCGAGATACGCAGTCACTACCTGATGAACCAGCGCCTCGTTGTACTCACGCGCAAAAGTTGCCTCAGAGACAGAAACAGTCCCAGCGGCAGCATTGCCTTGTTTTACAACACTTAATTCCACAATACGCCCCCTTAACCCTTAGCCGTTGGTCGGACGATAACTTCACCGCCCGGCGCACCCGGTACCGCCCCTTTAATGAGCAGTAGGTTACGTTCAACGTCCACGCGCACAACTTCGAGACCTTGCGTGGTCACGCGTTCAGCACCCATATGGCCTGCCATCTTTTTGCCTTTGAAAACACGGCCGGGCGTCTGGCACTGACCGATAGAACCCGGCGCGCGATGCGACAGCGAGTTACCGTGGGTTGCGTCTTGGGTGCGGAAGTTCCAGCGCTTTACAGCACCCTGGAAACCCTTACCTTTTGACTGACCCGCGACATCGACCTTTTGACCTGGCTCAAATCGTGTAACTGTCAACTCAGCACCGATCTCGAAAACTTCTTCGATACCATCCAAACGGAATTCCCACAGACCATTGCCCGCAGTCACTCCCGCTTTGGCAAAATGCCCAGCTTCTGGCTTGCTTACTTTAGAGGCCTTGCGGTTGCCCGCAGTAACCTGAATTGCACGATACCCATCGGTTTCGAGCTCTTTGATTTGAGTGACTCGGTTTGGAGCTACCTCCACTACGGTCACTGGAACTGATACGCCGTCTTCGGTAAAGACACGAGTCATACCTGACTTACGGCCGACTAATCCAATAGTCATACTTCTAACCTCACAGTGTACGGGGCTAATACCCTCTATGGCCGCCCACAACGTGACTGCCTAAGGCATCTCTCGTTACGGACGTTACACACTCAACTCACCCGAGCTGAGCAGGCCTTGCTAAATTGTTCTTAACCCAGGCTGATTTGAACTTCAACACCAGCAGCCAGATCAAGCTTCATCAATGCGTCAACAGTTTTTTCTGTCGGCTCAACGATGTCCAAAAGACGCTTGTGCGTGCGTATTTCATACTGGTCGCGGGCATCCTTGTTTACGTGTGGTGAAATCAACACCGTAAACTTTTCTTTCTTGGTGGGCAGCGGAATTGGACCGCGGACCTGGGCGCCAGTGCGACGAGCAGTTTCAACGATTTCCTGTGTCGAAGCATCAATCAACTTGTGATCAAAAGCCTTCAAACGAATACGAATACGCTGGTTTTGCACGCTACATCTCCTGATAAAAAGCCGGGCCACCGCATGGGGACCCGTGAAAAAGAGGGCGAATTCTATGGGTGATTCAGGGACCTGTCAACACACAATGCTATTTATTTAATAAGGCCCCGATGTTTGAGGAAAATTGCCAATTTAGTCACCCAAAAGGCCGAGGTCACCAAAACAAAGGCGCCAAAACCGCTCAAGTCAACAATAAAAAGCCTAACAGACGAAGAAATCCCGGCGCGCA
>CAWUVW010000018.1:0-137460 GCA_963926105.1 uncultured Luminiphilus sp.
TCAAACACAGTGGGGCCGTGAGCCTTGGCGGGGAACATCCGACGTATCCAACCGCTTGGTTATATTCGAGCAGATCTGGTCACACCCACCGACTCCCGTCTGTGAGTCAATACCGATAGTCGGATGCTCTAAGAAGCTATAACTCTATGATTTATAGTAAAAATGGTGGGCCCAGAAGGACTTGAACCTACGACCAACCGATTATGCGTCGACTGGCTCGAAGGTAATATCAACGCGTTTCAGTCGATCTACCAGCGACTCTCCAAGCGCGCTGGCAGGTGTCCAAATACCGCCTTCAACCTTGAGCGGGTCATGGGCTAAACACAGTGCAGATTCAGCGAGCATACGCGATGTGGCACCGTAGCCAGGATCTCGCTTCCCAGAAACCCGAATGCGCACATCTTTTGATGCATCCTCAGGATGTTTAGCGTGGGTAAATAGCTCAAAAAAGCCGCGCTCTCGAGTTTTGGCATCAGGCCCTTCGCCCGGCTTAGGTAACCATCGTTTTAGTAGGTTGCGGCTCGGGCTCAAGCTTAATACACCCATTCCTAATCCAAGGCTGGCCGTGAGCAATAGCGCCTTCCCACGATTGGCGCAGAGTTGGGCTTCATTGTATTGAAAGTCAGCGCCATACATTAGGCTGGCTAACGCGTTCGAACGCCGCACGACACGGGTGTTAACACCGGCCATTAAAAACGGCCCTGTCCAGCTGGAAAACGTGTCGTCCCAGACCACGCCCATTTGATCAGCTGTATCAAGGCCGGGTGAGAGTTCTTTCGGATACAAGCAATAGGGGTCCGCGACAATCTCTCGAATTCGTGGATCTGCGCTAGCCTGCTCAAGCAGCAGCATCATACTGGCGACGGTTCCGCCGCTGATACCGCCATGAGATGCCGCCATTCGACCGACAACTTCTTGTGCATAGACACCATGGCGTTTCTGCATTGTCTGTTGAGCAACGAATACGCCCAGGTCAAAAGGTATCGAATCAAAACCGCAGCAATGAACAATTCGCGCACCGGTTTCTTCGGCAATAGGCGTGATTCGCTCAAATATCTCAGCCATCCACTGCGATTCGCCTGTTAGGTCACAGTAATGGGTGCCAGCTTCTGCGCAGGCCTCCACCAGCGGTGTGCCATAGCGGGCGTAGGGCCCAACGGTGCTACAAATGACCCGGGTGGCTTGCGCCATATTATCTAGGCTCTGCCGATCGCTACTATCAGCCACGATAATGGCAAGTTCAGGTTTGCCGACCGCTCTGCGGACAGCTTCTAATTTGCTTTTATCACGTCCCGCAATCGCCCAGCGGGTATCGTCAGCCACCTGAGCAAGATATTCGGCGACCAATTTCCCGGTAAATCCGGTCGCGCCAAAGACAATTAAATCGAAGTCTCGGTCGCCGTCGAGAGCCTGTTGAAAATCTGGTTCGCTGTTAGTCAAATTCATGGGTAGCTCTCTAAGTTGGTCCGATGCCGCAGTGAGGTTTAAAATACTACGAAATATTACCGACAAGGTTATCAGTCAGACATAAAACATGCATTCGTTAAAAAGACTGGTATTCTGCATACGCAGGTGGCGGGGCATTTGATCTCATGGAAGAGAAATGCTGTAGCCGATCAAACCAGACGTAATAATGACAAGGAGTAGTTATGCTTACGCGCTTAAAAAGAGCTTCCGTACCATTCGCGATCCTCGCGGGCGGTATAGCGATCTATGTATTACTTCAAGCGACAAAACCTCAACCCGATTCCAGTGTCGAGATTCCTCGGCCGACCCGCGTATACACTCAAGCTGCGATCATCGCGTCTACGCAGTTATCGGTTGATGTCCAAGGTGAGGTGCGAGCGCGAATCGACACGGATATCGTCGCTCAAGTGGGCGGTACAATTGTCGCGGTATCACCAGAATTTATTGAAGGCGGCAGGATACTCCCAAATACACCTTTGTTGAGCATTGAAGATACCGATTACCGTTCAGCTTTAAACGAGGCAGAGGCGCGCCTGGCGGCATCTCAGGTTGAGTTAGAGCAAGCCTTGGCCGATGCTGATGTAGCCCGTAAGCAGTTGGCGGGTCAAAAAAACCCCTCGCCACTCGCGCTAAAAAAACCTCAGGTTGCTCGTGCGCGAGCTGCTATACAAGCCGCAGAAGCGAATACAGCCTTGGCGCAAACAAAATTAGAACGAACGCAGATTAGCTTGCCATTTATGGGGCGTATATCGTCGATAGCGGTGAATCTTGGGCAGTTTGTCAGCCCTGGAAAGGTTGTTGGGCGGGCTTTTGGTACAGATGTCGTCGAGGTCAGACTACCTTTAAATGACGGTCAATTAGCTGCTTTGGGCGTGCCGATTGGCTTTAGCGCCAATACTGGAGAGGGCTTGCCTGTTGACCTCACAGCCACTGTGGGGGGCGAGATTAACCACTGGGTTGGCCGCTTAAATCGCTTAGACGCAGCTATTGAACCTACGACACGGACGATATTTGGCACAGTCGAAGTTATAGACCCCTATGAGGGTGATGGCATGCCACTGGCGGTTGGCTTATATGTTGATGCCAAGGTGTCAGGTCGGATGGTTGATAACGCTATTAGTATTCCCAATTCAGCATTGCGTGCGGGCAACCAGGTATTTGTCATCGGCGAGTCGGGGCTGTTAGAAATTCGCGATATTGATTTGATTCATCGCAACCGGGAACGGGTAGTACTTGCCTCGGGTGTCCGCGCAGGTGAGCAGGTGGTGGTGTCTGCGATTCGCAATCCGATCCCAGGCATGCGCCTCGAGTCGATTGACGCCCAATCCAACGAAGTTGGCGTCTCATCAGATATGGTTGCGAATTAGAGGAGTAGGCTATGCAAGGTTTAATCGCATGGTGGGTTCGTAATCCAGTCGCCGCTAATTTGCTGATGGTCGGCATATTAATTGCTGGTTGGTTGGGCTTATCAAATATCCAAAAAGAGGCGTTTCCCTCTTTGCAGCCTGATTTAGTGCAGGTTGAGGTTGCATGGCGTGGCGCTTCTCCTCAAGAGGTTGAGCAGCAAATTGTCCAGCGTATTGAAGAGTCCATTAAAAACGTCAGTAATGTTTATCGAGTGACCTCACAGTCATCGGAAAGTTTTGGCTTTGTTCAAGTTCAAGCCTACCCAAATGTAGACCTCAATGAATTTCTAAATGACATCAAGAGTGCGGTCGATTCGATTACTTCGCTGCCTCGCGATATTGAAAATCCGAGGGTTAGACGCACAGAATGGCGTCAAGAGATGATTCGAGTGGCGGTGATCGGTGATGTTGGCGAGAGAGCATTGACCCGGCTGGCACAAGACTTGCGCCGCGAAGTGGCAGCACTGCCATACATCTCTCAGGTTGAGTTGTTCGGGGCGCGAGCTGAAGAGGTGACGATTGAGGTATCTGAAGCTGCACTCCGTCGTTTTGGTCTGACCTTCGGAGAAGTTTCGTCGGCTATACGTAGAAGTTCTCTCAATGTTTCATCCGGTGAGGTGCGCACACCTACAGGCGATATACAGCTTCGCGCATTAAACCTTGCCGACACTGAGAGCGATTTCCGCAGCATTGTTGTGCGCCAAAGTACTGCCGGTGGTTTGATTAGAGTAGGGGATGTCGCTAGGGTTATCGATGGTTTTGAAGAAGATAGAATACTGGCAACGCTAAATGGTACGCCGGCCGTACTGTTGCAAGTGCAATCGACCGACACAATGCAAGTTGTTAAAGCCAGTGATGCTGTTAAGCAGTGGTTATTAGAGAAACAGCCCACAATGCCAGAGGGTATTGAGCTTGATCTTTGGTTTGATACTGCGGATATCTATTCCTCGCGTATGGACTTGATAGCCGATTCATCCATGATGGGCTTAGTACTTGTTTTTTTGGTATTGATACTAACGTTGCGACCTAAAGTGGCTTTTTGGGTAACCGCAGGAATTGGCGTAGCATTTATCGGTACGTTCGCGTTGCTCCCAGCGAATGATGTATCGCTTAACGTCATCTCAACTTTTGCCTTCTTACTGGTGCTGGGTATCGTGGTTGACGACGCGATTGTTGTTGGCGAGAGTATTCACCATCATTCACAAATGGGATTGCTGGGCGAGCAAGCCGCCATCGTCGGCACCATGTTGGTAGCGCGGCCGGTAATATTTGCAGTGCTCACGACAATTGTTGCTTTTGCACCCTGGCTGTTTATTTCGGGCACCGAAGCTCAGGTAACACGCGAGCTATCGATCGTCATTAGTTTGGCCTTGGTTATTTCTTTAATTGAAGCATTCTTGATTTTACCTTCACACCTACGGCATGTAGAGCCTCGGAAAAACCTGAAGGGCTTATCGCTGTGGCAGCAAAAATTCGCGCACTCGCTGGTAACCTTTTCTGACCGCTATTATCGCCCGGTACTCGTTTGGGCGACGAGCAGACGCTACACCACGGCCATGCTGTTTTTGGCGGGCTTTATTGTGTCGTTGGGCTTATTTTCTAGTGGCTGGGTAAAGTTTTATTTCATGCCGCAAGTAGAAGGCGAACAAATTTATATCGATGTGGCAATGCCCAGCGGAACACCGTTTAGTCGGTCACTGGAAATTCTGGAGCGCCTTCAGGATGCCGAACGTCAATTAGTCGCCGAAGTCGAACAGATGGCCGCTGAAAACGGGCAGACTGGGGTCAAACTGATTGAAGGTTGGTATACACGTTCGCGGCGTGACAACATTGTTGCCATTGTAAAGTTGGCTCCCCCTGAAGTCAGAGCCATGAGTGCACAACAAGCGGCGGAGCGTTTTCAGGCGTTGGTTGGCGATATTCCCGACGCTGAGGAAATCAAGGTTAATTATACTTTGAATGACAGCCAGGCGACGGTTACATTCCTTTTGCAACATCAAGATTTAGATACGTTGAAGGACGCCAGCGAAGCACTGCAGCTACATTTACGGACTTTTGATAAGGCCTTCTATGTACGCGACAACCAACGCGGTGAAGTGAGTGAGCTACGGATCGCGTTGAAAGCTGGCGTCGAGACGCTCGGCATCACGCTTTCTGATGTTTCGCAGCAAGTGCGGCAAGCTTACTACGGCGAAGAGGTGCAGCGCTTACCCCGCGAGTTTGGCGACGTTCGGGTCATGGTGCGTTATCCGCTTACTACGCGCAGTGAATTGAGTTCATTGGATGATTTTATGATACGCACGCCTGATGGGCGCTCAGTACCTTTGATGTCTGTTGCTGATATTGAAGCGGCAGAGGGCGTGCAGCGGATTAATCGGCGTAATGGCCAGCGTGTTGTGACCGTTGTGGCGACGGTCGACCCCGACTCAGTGAAACTGATCAGTACTGCCGTGCAAGATACGTTTCTCCCACAGCTGCGCCAGCAATTTCCTGGCTTAAGCATTTTAAAAGGTGGTAGCCAGGAAGCAGAGGAAGATTTTTTCTCCGAAATCACTGCCCTCTACACCGTAGCACTCTTTGTGATTTACGCATTGATCGCAGTGGCGTTCAGATCATATAGTTTGCCACTGCTGATCATGACGGCAATTCCCTTTGGCTTTATGGGCGCGGTTTTTGGGCACCTATTATTTGATATGCCGATGGCGTTGTTTTCATACTTTGGCATCGGTGCTGCTGCGGGTGTTGTGATCAACGATAACTTGGTATTGGTCGATTACATTCGCCGTCGAGAATCGGATGGTTTAGCGCCTTTAGAGGCAGTGATCGACGCTGGCGTAAAACGTTTCCGGCCGATTTTTTTAACGACTGTCACTACGTTTGTGGGTCTCATACCGATAATGGCTGAGCGTTCAACATCGGCAGAATTTCTAAAGCCCGCGGTTTTATCGTTGGCCTTCGGTGTGCTTTTTGCTTTATTTGTCAGTCTGTTACTGGTTCCCGCGTTGTATCTGATCGGTTACGACTGGAAAAGTAAATTTGCGGCCTTGCTAGGCCGCGAAATTGCGCCGATTTCCCTTAGTGAACCCCCGCCATCAGACGCTTCAGAATCGGCGTAATGAGGAGTAAAACAGCGGCCCCTGCAAGTCCGATCCAAAACAGCTGATCAAATAGTGCAGTGTAGCCGCTAACCGCATCGGCAACGGCCGTCACTGCCTGGCCGACTTCGGGTCTTGCCACGATAGAGGCTATTTGCGCAGCAACAAAATTCGAATAGGCCGTCGCCAAAAACCAGGTGCCCA
Source organism: uncultured Luminiphilus sp. (assembly GCA_963926105.1). GTDB lineage: Bacteria > Pseudomonadota > Gammaproteobacteria > Pseudomonadales > Halieaceae > Luminiphilus. Next base: position 6,173 of record CAWUVW010000018.1, read on the forward strand.
TCATCACCCCTACCACACTCGGTACCGCTAGTTTGGTGACGGCAGATAGACCAACGGGACTTAAGCAAAGCTCACCCATAGTGTGCAGAAGGTAGGCGAGTATTAGCCACCATGCAGAAATCATACCGCTACTGTCAGGAAACTGTGCACCCAAAACCAATGCGCCAAAACCGAGCCCGGCCTGCGCTATACCCAGCGCGAATTTTACCGGTGTCGAAGGTTCTAAACCGCGTCTTCCTAAAAAGGTCCATAGCAGGGCGAATACAGGTGCTAGCAGGAAGATAAAAAACGAGTTTGCGGCACCAAATTGTGATGCGTTCAGCTGTATGCCAAGCAACGTACGATCAGTCACGCGATCTGCAAACAAGGTCATTGAGCCCGCAGCCTGCTCAAATAGTGACCAAAACACCACGGTCGATAATATCAGCACGACAAGAACCATCATGCGGCCCCGCTCGACACTATTACAGCGAGCGAAGATGAACCAACCGAGCCCCGCTAATACTGCCAGGGATACGACGTTTAGCACTTGTCCTACAACAGCTGTAAATTGGATCAGTTGCCAAACCAGAACAACACCTGCGAGCGACGCGACGTAGAGCCAAGCTTCCAGCGACAGTGGTCCATGGCGGCGTTGGATTCGGACAGTATCACTCGCCTCTCCATGTCCTTCCAGCAGTGGCTGCCCCCATAGGAACAAGCCTAATCCGAATGACATACCGATCCCTGCCGCGCCGAAGCCATAGGCCCAGCCGTAGACTTCGCCGAGCCAGCCGCACAGCAGTGTTGCAGTAAAGGCGCCGAGATTAATGCCCATGTAGAAAATCGTAAACCCTGCATCGCGACGTGGGTCGTTCTCTGAATATAGCTTGCCGACTACCGTCGATATGTTGGGTTTTAGGAAGCCGACGCCCATAACGATTAAGGCGAGAGAGAAGTAGAAGACTTGTAGTGCTTGCTCATCACGCACAACGCCGTTCGCGCCGAGCTGCGCTGCGCTGCCTTCAAAGGCCATACCGAAATGACCTGCAACTAATAGTATTCCGCCAAACACTACGGCCCGGCGCATCCCGATAAAGCGGTCGGCAATGAGGCCGCCAACAACTGGCATGGCATAAACCAAGGCCGCATAGCTGCCTAAAACGCCAAGGCCCGCTGCATCACTGAATAGGTGGTATTTGGTGAGGTACAGTAAAAGCAGGTACTTCATACCGTAAAAGGAGAAGCGCTCCCAGAGTTCGGTGCCGAAACAAATATATAGACCTTTGGGATGCCCCAAGAAATCTCGTGTCACCGAAGATTCGGCACTAGCAGCTGGAGTGGTGGCCATAAGCATTTCCGTTTTGACTAAAAAGGAGTCTGTATTGGTTCTTATCATTATTGGGTATAGCAGCGGCGTTATCACTCGGTTGAAACGCCAAACGCACTTGGTGAGTCTTTATTATGTCCTTAATTTGCAGTAATAAAGCATGTTTACAACCCTAATAATAGCAGTGCGTAGGCAGTTTACGTCACGCCGCATCAGAAAAAACGATCTCTGAGAGCGCCTCCGCCATGAGGCCAGCGTCGTTGATGCGCTTAACTTGCGCAAACAATACTGCTGCCTGAGGGTAATAGCATTTCAGATACATCAGCCATTGCTTGATAGGATTGACAGCATATTTGAGATCATAGGCGGCAGCATTCGCCGCCATGAATTGGCTCAGTAGTGGTTGCACATCGCGCCATGCCAATGCGGGATGACTTTCATCAGCGAGATGCGCGCGAACGGCCAATCCTAAATCGGGACGGCATAAAGCGCCGCGGGCCAGCATAAAGGTGTCGCAGCCGCTGATCCCGCCGCACGTCTGCACATCGCTGGCACTCCACAGTTCACCGTTGGCAATAATAGGGATAGGGGAGCGCGCGACTGCATCTGCTAATCGATGCCAATGTGCGGGGGGACGATACGCCTGCTGACGGGTGCGTGCGTGAATAATTAGTTCATTGATACCGCTGCCGATTGCGGCATCGACTATCTTTTCAAAGTTGTGGTCATCATCGAATCCCAATCGAATTTTAGCAGTCACTGGAATATTTCTGGGTACCGCATCGCGGACTGATCCGCAGATTGCGGCAATGCGATCTGGGTGACGGAGCATAACGGCGCCGCCTTCAGATTTATTGACGGTTTTTGCGGGGCACCCAAAGTTGAGGTCTATGCCCGGTGCGTTCAACTTGGCGAGGACCGCCGCATTGGCGGCCATGAGCTCGGGGTCAGAACCCAATAGTTGTACATAGACAGGAACGCCCGCAGGGGTTAAGCCTCCGTGCTTAAGTTCGGGACACAAACGATAAAAAACGCGTGGTGGTAACACAGTTTGTGATACTCGAACGAACTCAGTTACGCAGCGATCATAGCCCCCGATTTGTGTCAGCATACTGCGCATGAGGCTGTCCACCACGCCTTCCATGGGCGCAAGAATGAGGCGGATCGAGTTGTTTTTTGTTGGTTGCATGGGTGCTAAGGGTAACCCAGTCGTGGTGAGCAGGTAATAGTAATTAACGAGATACACGCGCGCAAAAAATATAGGGCTTGCATACGGATCTTCGAATACCTCGTGTTTTTGCCCCATAGCTAAGCGGGCGCTGCTTTTGTAGACTGCGTACCTGTTTATTAATAACTGCGGGGCAGATACTCGACAATGAATCCGAATTATCTCGATTTCGAACAGCCTATCGCCGAACTTCAGGTGAAGATTGATGAGCTGAAGCTGGTTGGTACCGATGCAGAGCTTAGTCTCGGTGACGAAATTCAGCGCCTGCAAGCAAAGAGTTTAAAACTGACTGAGAATATTTATGCGCAATTGAGTCCCTGGGATATCGTCCGGGTAGCGCGTCATCCGCAACGTCCTTATTCGCTCGACTACATACCCAAGTTATTTACTGAGTTTGATGAACTTCACGGTGATCGCCACTTTGGCGACGACAAGGCCATTGTCGGCGGCGTTGCGCGTCTCAATGACAGGCCAGTTATGGTGATCGGTCAAGAAAAGGGTCGTACAGTCAAAGATAAAGTGGCGCGTAATTTCGGTATGCCTAAGCCCGAGGGTTACCGCAAAGCGTTGCGTTTAATGCATATGGCCGAGCGTTTCAAAATGCCTGTTATAACGCTAATTGACACACCTGGAGCTTATCCTGGTATCGATTCAGAGGAGCGTGGTATCTCAGAGGCGATCGCACAAAATTTGGCGGTAATGTCTCGCCTGCGAACGCCAATTGTATGTGTTGTGATTGGTGAAGGTTCTTCTGGTGGTGCGCTGGGGATCGGTGTCGGCGACCACTTAGTGATGCTGCAGTATTCAACGTATTTTGTTATTTCACCCGAAGGTTGCGCCAATATCATTTGGAAAAGCTCGGAGTTTGCGCCTCAGGCTGCGGCAGCTATGGGGGTCACTTCTTCGACATTGCAAGAGCTTGGTATTGTCGATGCGACAATCCCTGAACCACTTGGTGGTGCACATCGCAACGCTGATTTAATGGCCGAGCGGATTCAAGCGCATTTAATCACCGAGCTGGATCGACTGACGGCAATGGAGGTTGGTGACATGTTAGAGCTGCGTTATCAGCGTTTGATGTCTTACGGCAACTAACACGAGCCACAATTTGATGGATGCGTTGCTCAATCAACGTCTCGCTGCGCATGCCCATGCGGCTCGTTGGTGGGTTGCGCTCTCTGGTGGCGTCGACAGCATAGTGCTGCTTGATATCCTCCACGGCTGGTTGCAGCAAAATAATGGGCCATCCCTTGCGGCGATTCATGTACATCATGGTCTGCAAGCTGCGGCTGATGATTGGGCTGCGCAGTGCCAAAGTGCTTGTGATCAGCGCGAAATCCCCCTACGTATCGAGCGAGTCACGGTAACCGATGCGACGTCTCATGGGGTAGAGGCTGCCGCAAGAGCGGCGCGCTATAGTGTTTTTGAAACGATATTGGGTGACAACGAGGTGCTTTTTCAGGCGCATCATCTCGATGATCAGGCCGAGACGATATTGCTGCGACTATTACGTGGTGCAGGACCTCACGGGCTTGCGGGCATTCCTGCCCAGCGCTCGCTGGGGAGTGGGTTGCTTTCAAGGCCCTTTTTGGACGTTTCCAAACAGCAGCTCGAGGCTTGGGCGAGTAGCCATCGGTTGTCTTGGGTAACTGACCCGTCTAACCATGATTCGCGTTTTGACCGTAACTTCCTGAGGCAACAGGTTATGCCACTTTTGGCGCAGCGTTGGCCCGGATACCGACAAACATTTGCAAGGGCTGCGGCATTACAAATGGAGTCGGCGGAGGTACTTCAGCGGATCGCCTTGCCCATGTGCAACTCTATTTTCGGAGATCCGGGAATGCGTTTGATGCGCGATACGGGTGAATGGCCGACTTCGGTGCAACTGAAGCAATCGCTACACGCTTGGCTAACCCGATCAGGCGTTCCGGTACCTTCATGGGCAAGGCTGCATGAGTTTACCCGGCAATTATTAACGGCAAGATCTGATCGTCAGCCCGAACTAATTTTGGGCTCTATGGTATTAAAACGCTGGAATGCGGCCGTCTATCAGGTTTCCGCTGCGCAACACAGACGCTCGCAGGGGGCGGAGCCAACTCCACTAAGTGAGCCGCGGCACACTTTTCCATTTTCTGAACTGTCTGTGGCGGAGGATGTCGCAGGTGATTGGGGTGAAGTGCACTGGTGTAAGAGTCCAGCAAGCCGTCTTCAAGCTGGGACGCGAGTCACATTACGATCTTCTGTGGCCGGTGAGCGTTTCTCTATGCCTCGCGCTGCTCGTAAGACGTTCAAACAATTATGCCAGGAACGAGGCATACCGCCCTGGTGGCGAGACAGCCCCTTGATTGTATGTCATGAGGGGCTACCAGTTGCGATTTTAGGGATCGGTTTGCTGGCTGAGGGGAGCTGTGACCCTGTCAATGTGACTAATTTGGGTTATGAACCCAGATATATCCCGTTTGTTGTCCCTAACAATTGAGTGATGGGGCTGGTTGCTGGTAAACTGACCGCCCATCGGAGTGCGGATGGCGACCATCGGGGTCAAGACGCCCCGGCATAATATAAAGCTTGGTGGTCGGCATGACTCGATACGTATTTGTTACTGGTGGCGTAGTTTCTTCTCTTGGTAAAGGTATTGCAGCAGCATCCCTCGCGGCGGTGCTTGAAGCGCGCGGTTTAAAAGTTACGCTACTGAAGCTAGATCCTTATATTAATGTCGACCCCGGCACCATGAGTCCGTTTCAGCATGGTGAGGTATTCGTTACCGAGGATGGTGCGGAAACTGACTTGGATTTGGGCCACTACGAACGTTTTACACGTACAACCATGAAGCGCAGTAATAATTTTACCACCGGCCGCGTCTACGATACCGTGCTGCGCAAAGAGCGTCGTGGGGATTATCTTGGTGGTACGGTACAGGTGATTCCGCACATTACCGATGAGATAAAACGTCGGGTGATCAAAGGTGCGGCTGGCGTCGATGTCGCTGTGGTTGAAGTGGGTGGTACGGTAGGTGATATCGAAAGTCAGCCGTTCTTAGAAGCAGCACGTCAGCTTAGATTGGAACTCGGACTGAGCAATGTGCTGCTTATACATCTAACACTCGTTCCTTACATCCCTACTGCAGGTGAAATCAAAACCAAGCCAACACAGCACTCGGTTAAAGAATTGCGTTCAATCGGTCTGCAACCCGACGTGCTGCTGTGCCGCTGCTCCGTTGAAATCGACGATGGTGCGCGCCGCAAGATCTCTTTGTTCACCAGCGTTGAAGAGCGAGCGGTGATACCGGTATTGGACGCCGACTCGATTTATAGCATTCCGGGCAGCTTAAAAGCCAATGGCCTCGATAGCTTTATTTTGGAGCGTTTCGGGCTTGACTGTCCCGAAGCTGACCTCTCTGAATGGGAGGAGGTGGTCGCTCGCGAGTTTGGAGAGCGGCGTGGGACTGTAGTTGTAGGTATGGTGGGTAAATACGTCGACCTTGTAGATGCGTATAAGTCGCTCAATGAGGCGCTCAGTCATGCGGGTTTACAGACCCGATGTAAAGTAGAGATCAACTATATTGATGCTGAAGATATCGAGACGCAGGGCACTGTTTTACTCGCCCATTTGGACGCCATTTTGGTGCCCGGTGGCTTTGGTGATCGGGGTGTCGACGGCAAAATAGCGGCTGTCCGCTACGCAAGGGAAAACAATATACCTTTCTTGGGAATTTGTTTGGGTATGCACGTCGCGCTCATTGAATACGCGCGTAATGTTGTTGGGCTTACACAAGCACATTCAACTGAAATGGCACCGAACACGCCGCATCCCATTGTTGCGCTGATCACCGAATGGCAGACCGCTGAGGGTGCGGTAGAAGTGCGAGATGAAAACTCAGATAAGGGCGGCACAATGCGCTTGGGTGCGCAAACCTGTTATTTGACTGAGAATAGCTTGGCGCGCGAAGTCTACTGCGCCGCAGAGGTGAGTGAGCGGCATCGTCACCGCTACGAAGTGAATAATAATTACGTTGCGCAACTCGAAGACGCGGGCCTACGCTTTACCGGCTGGTCAGCTGAGCGTGAACTGGTAGAAATGATTGAACTGCCGGAGCACCCTTGGTTCTTGGCGTGCCAGTTCCATCCAGAATTCACCTCCCGCCCGCGCGGTGGTCATCCTTTGTTCACGGGTTACATTAATGCCGCATTTGCTTACGCGACGGCACCCAAAGGTGGTACCTAAATCATATGCCCGGAATGTGTTATGTCTTTGGCAGTCATCGTCGACGAATTGGATAGAACAGCATGAGTAATGAGCAGCGTATAGTCGAAGTAGCCGATATCCGAATTGGTAATCATATGCCGATGGTTTTGGTAGGTGGTGTTAATGTTTTGGAAGGTCGGCAATTTGCGATCGATGTTGCGGGAGTCTACGTGGACGTCTGCAAACGACTGTCGATACCGCTGATATTCAAAGCGTCCTATGACAAAGCTAATCGCTCTTCTATGCACTCTTACCGTGGCCCAGGCATTGACGAAGGCCTGTCAATCTTAGCCGATGTCAAAGCGCACTATGACGTGCCGGTGATCACTGATGTGCACGCGCCCGAAGAGGCGGCGCCCGCCGCGGCGGTTTGCGAGGTGATCCAGCTTCCGGCATTTCTTGCACGCCAAACTGATTTAGTCGCTGCGATGGCAGCTACCGGCGCGGTGATTAATATCAAAAAACCACAGTTTCTAAGTCCCCAGCAGATGGCCAACGTCGTCGACAAGTTCGTTGAGTGTGGTAATGATCAGCTGATGATTTGCGAGCGTGGCAGTAATTTTGGTTACGATAATCTGGTTGTCGATATGCTCGGCTTTGGTGTGATGCGGCGAGTTACGGGCGATCGCCCTTTGATTTTTGACGTTACTCATGCACTGCAGCGGCGTCATCCGGGCGATACTGCCTCGGGTGGAAGACGCAGTCAGGTACTTGAGCTCGCACGAGCAGGTATCGCGACGGGTATTGCCGGCTTATTCCTTGAGACACACCCCGATCCGGATAAAGCGCTGTGTGACGGACCTAGCGCCTTGCCATTGGCATTGCTTGAACCTTTCTTGGCGCAGGTGAAAGCCTGTGATGAGTTGATTAAGCAGTTGCCTATTTTGGATATCCCTTGAGCTTTGGCTCGTTAGACTGGAGAAAAGAGTAGTGAGTGAGATCGTTGATATACGTGCATTTGAGGTGTTAGACAGTCGCGGTAATCCGACTGTCATGGCTGAAGTGACCCTTGCAGATAGCACTTTTGGTAGTGCCTGCGCACCCTCTGGCGCAAGCACCGGTACACGAGAAGCTCTGGAGTTACGTGACGGGGATCCTGCGCGTTATTTGGGGAAGGGTGTCACCAAGGCGGTGGGACATATCAATGGCCCAATTCGTGATTTATTGATCGGCCATGATGCACTGGATCAACGGGGTGTAGATCAGCGCATGATCGACGCAGATGGCACCGAAAACAAAGCGAAGTTTGGCGCCAATGCCATTCTTGCTGTGTCTTTAGCTAATGCCAAGGCTGCCGCTCAGTCAGCTAATATCCCTTTGTATCAGCATATTGCAAATTTGGCTGGCAATACGAAGCTGACCATGCCCGTGCCGATGATGAATATCTTGAACGGTGGTGAGCACGCTGACAATAATGTCGATATTCAAGAGTTCATGATTCAACCCGTATCTGCACCGAGTTTCGCTGAAGCGCTGCGCATTGGTGCCGAGATTTTTCACCATTTGAAAAAACAGCTCAGTGCACGCGGATTATCTACTGCAGTGGGTGATGAAGGCGGTTTTGCGCCAAACCTGCCTTCAAATGCTGCGGCGTTAGACATTATTGCCGAGGCTGTTTCGGCTGCAGGCTATGTTTTGGGTGAAGATATTACTTTAGCGCTCGACTGCGCCGCGTCGGAATTTTATCGCGATGGTGTTTATGATTTAAAAGGCGAGAATCGCCAGTTTGATAGTTCGGGTTTTGCTGATTACCTAGCAGACCTTGCCGCCAATCACCCAATTATTTCGATTGAAGACGGCTTGGATGAGTCTGATTGGGCGGGCTGGGCGATTCTGACCGAAAAGCTGGGTCATAAAATTCAGTTGGTGGGTGATGATTTATTTGTGACCAATACGAAGATTCTTAAGCGTGGGATCGACGAGGGTATCGGCAATTCTATTTTGATTAAATTTAATCAGATTGGTTCTTTATCCGAAACTTTAGATGCGATTGCCATGGCGAAAGCCGCAGGCTTCACAGCGGTTATTTCGCATCGATCTGGCGAAACCGAAGATGCGACTATCGCCGATTTGGCGGTAGGTACGGCGGCAGGCCAGATCAAGACAGGTTCTTTGTGTCGCTCTGACAGGGTTGCTAAGTACAACCGTCTGTTGCGGATTGAGGCAGAGCTGGGTTTGACCGCGCCGTATCGTGGGCGCGCTGAGTTCAAGCGGGACTGATTATGCGCTGGGTCCTCTCTGGTCTGCTGATCTTGCTGGTATTCTTACAATACCGGCTGTGGCTTGCCGAGGGTGGTATTGCTGAGGCGCTGCGCCTGCGCGATAGAATTAGCAGAGAGCAGGCGCTTAATGCTGAGTTAGAGGTGCGCAACGGGCTCCTCGAGCGTCAAGTATTGGAATTGCAGACGGGCCGGAAGGTTATCGAACAGCGGGCGCGGGAGCAGTTGGGCTTAGTTCGAGAAGACGAAGTCTACTTCCAGTTTGTAGACCCTACTGCAAAACCTGAACCGCGAGATAAAGGCAATGACTAGCATTTGGGCGGTGGTGCCGGCTGCCGGCAGTGGTCGTAGAATGGCCGCAGAAATTCCCAAGCAATACCTTACTGTGGCAGGTACTAGTTTACTCGAACATACGATGCGTGCGTTGCTTGCATCGTCGCAAATTCGCGGTGTTGTTGTGGTTATTGACCCTAGTGATCGGCGTGCCGACCAAGTCGCGAGCCTTTCAGATCCTCGGGTACTGACTGCCGCTGGCGGCCATGAGCGGGCCGATTCGGTGTTGGCAGGTTTGCAGTTTTTACGCGGTGTAGCAGATGACGATGACTGGGTGCTGGTCCATGATGCAGCACGTCCATGCCTCCCTATTGCCGTTCTGACACGCTTGGTTGATCATGTCATTAATAGTGACCAGGGAGCGATTTTGGCGCAACCGGTTACCGATACGATCAAACGGTGTTCTGAGTCAGGCATGGTGCTAGAAACTTTGGACCGCAACACGCTCTGGCGTGCTCAAACACCGCAAATGTTTCGTTTTCATGAATTGCGTACAGCCCTTGCGGCGGCGGTTGCCGCGGATGAGCAGATCACAGATGAGGCTGCCGCCATGTCGCTTGCAGGTTATGCGGTGCAAATTGTCGAAGGTCCCTCATGTAATTTAAAGGTGACGGTACCTGAAGACCTAAAGCACGCTGAAATTTACTTGAAATCGCTAGATCTGGGGCAATGAGTATGCGGATCGGACATGGCTATGACGTTCATCGTTTTGGCGTAGGTGATAGTGTTGCTCTGGGCGGCGTGGTTATTCCCTGCGATGCGAGCTTAGTGGCGCATTCAGATGGTGACGTTGTACTTCATGCGTTATGCGATGCTTTATTGGGTGCGGCAGCACTCGGCGACATTGGCAAACACTTTCCCGATACTGATCCTCGCTATGCGGGTATTGATAGTCGCGCCTTGGTTCGCCATGTCGTTGCGCTCTTGCTCGCAGAAGGCTGGCGGGTTGGCAACGCTGACATCACTGTTGTTGCCCAGAAGCCGCGGCTCGCACTTCATATTGATGCGATGCGCACGCTTATTGCAGAGGACTTGCAGGTGAACATTAGAGCGATAAATGTGAAGGCGACCACAACAGAAAAACTCGGATACATCGGTCGGGAAGAGGGAATTGCTAGCCATGCGGTAGTGTTGCTCTCTGAGGCCTGCGATTTATGATGGATCGTACAGGTATTGGCATGACGTCGATGCGTACTCGTGAGCGTTTAATTCAGCGACTCATGGATCAAGGCATTAGCAATTATGCGGTGCTAAATGCCATACGCAATACGCCACGACATATCTTTCTCGATGAGGCATTAGCCACTCGGGCGTATGAAGATAGCTCGCTGCCGATCGGCTTTGGACAAACACTGTCGCAGCCTTACATCGTTGCGCGCATGACTGAATTGGTACTGGCCGGCGGCAAGCCGAATAAAGTACTGGAAATTGGTAGTGGCTCCGGTTACCAAACTGCTGTCCTGGCATCATTGGTGGGAGAAGTCTATGGTATGGAGCGAATCAAAGGACTACTCGATAAATCACGCCAAAGAATGCGTGACTTGCGACTGCGTAATGTGCAGCTGCGTCATGCGGATGGACTCGATGGATGGCGCGACAAGGGCCCCTTTGATGCGATTATTGGCTGCGCAGCGGCCGAATATATTCCCGAAGTGTTGTTAGATCAGCTGGCGCCAGGCGGTCGCTTAGTTATGCCGATTGGGGGTGTGCAGCAACAGCTCATACTGGTTGAAATGACGCCTGAAGGGCCTGAACAAACCAGTGTAGAAGCGGTTAATTTCGTGCCTATGCTACCAGGCACCCAGCGATGACAGGTGAGCAGAAGTCTGCATCGGAGCTGAGCCGTTTGGCCATATTCTGGCGAGGCTTTGCTATGGGTGCCGCCGATATCGTACCCGGGATTTCAGGTGGGACAGTGGCGCTGATCACTGGTATTTATGACCGATTGCTTGCGGCTATTTCAGCGGCCGACATGCGCGCCGTTAGCGCGCTATTCAGTGGTCACTTTAGCGCGCTTTGGCATCGCTTCGACGGCGGCTTTTTACTGCCACTATTCGCTGGCATTGCAGTGGCCGTGGTGACTCTGGCGGGGCTCCTTAACGGGTTGATGGCACATTATCCGCTGCCATTGTGGTCTTTTTTCTATGGGCTGGTATTGGTTTCAGCGGTCTATTTAATACGCAGTGAGGCAGTGGCACAGAGTCTTGCTCGGCTCTTGCTTATGTTCATTGGTGCAACCATGGCTGTGGTGATAGCACTTGCACCAAGCACCGGATTTGTAAGCGGCAATCTGGGGTTTTTTCTCGCCGGCAGCTTGGCTATCTGCGCAATGATTTTGCCAGGTATTTCTGGCAGCTTTATTCTATTGTTGCTCGGTATGTACGGGCCAGTGATGCGCGCGCTCGTCACGCCAGAATTAGTGCCACTCATGCTCTTTATCACCGGCTGTGTGACAGGGCTGCTAGCGTTCTCTAAGCTGCTCAACTATCTCATTCAATACCGACGCGCCATGACCATGGCGTTATTAACAGGTTTCTTATTGGGCTCATTAACCGCGCTGTGGCCCTGGCGGATTGTGCTTGAATCGGTCATTGACCGTCATGGTGAGTTGAGAGTAGTGCAGACCTTGCCCGTGTTGCCTGCGCAATACCTCGCTGAGGTTGCAGATCCGATGCTGCTGAACTGTTGTTTGGCGAGTCTCTTAGGGGGCTTGTTGATTGTGCTAGCCCATCGTTTTGGTTCCTCATCGAGTGCGGCGGTGACATGATCCGCCGCGCTGCTGGATTAACGCTGTTGCTCGTGTTAGCAGCATGCGCGGATAATCCACAGGCGCCCATCGAAGAGCGCTCGGCAGGTCGGCGACCAGTGCCCAGCGCCTCGAGTGCTGTAGCAAAACCTGATTACGGTGCGCGGCTTCAGGTTGGCCCGAATTATCGCGTCCAGCGCGGGGATACGCTCTATGCCATCGCGTTTCGACTAGGCATGGATTTCCAAGCGTTGGCGGCAATCAATGGTATTCAGAAACCCTACGTTATTAAACCCGGTCAGACACTAAAGACTGTAAAGTCTATGTCGTTGGGCAAGACTACACAGTCTAGTTCAGTGCCGAAAACCAACAGTCCCTCTGGTAAAAGCAATACCACAGCGGGTGCTGCCAGTCAGCCCGCGGTGCAAAACGCCAAGTCACAAACAAAAACTACCGCATCAACGTCTACTTCAAGTAGCACTAAATCTTTGGGACCAGTACGTACATGGCTCTGGCCAACTACGGGTAAGGTGGTTCGGAGTTACTCAACGAATCTCCACAAGGGCATTGATATTGGTGGTCGGCGGGGCGATTCGGTGAAGGCAGTAGCTGCGGGGGTTGTGGTTTATGCCGGCACAGGAGTTACCGGCTATGGCGCACTGCTGATCATTAAACACAATGATCAATACTTAAGTGCCTATGGTCACAATGACGCTATGCTCGTGAAAGAGGGTGCCTATGTTAAGGCAGGGCAGCAAATCGCACGTGTGGGTAGTAGCGGCACGGACACAGTAAAATTACATTTCGAGATTAGACGTAATGGTAAACCGGTTGATCCCCTGAAGCTGCTGCCGACACGCTGATAGGGTAGCTAGGAAGAATTCAGGGTAAAGAGTCGGGCAGTAAGACACCGGCTTGCGTCGGTGTTGAATTTATCGCTCGAGTAATTCGATTTTGTTGGGTTTACCCGCCCAGTCTTTTGCGTCCTCGAGCGCGGCTTTTTTCTCGGTGATGTTCGGCCAAATGTCGGCCAGATCTGTGTTTAGCTGCAGGAAAAATTCCTGACCTTCGGGCAGCTCATCCTCAGAGAAAATGGCATCTATAGGACACTCGGGCTCACACAACGCGCAATCGATACATTCATCTGGATGGATGACGAGAAAGTTAGGCCCCTCATAGAAGCAGTCCACCGGGCAAACTTCAACACAGTCCGTGTGTTTGCACTTAATGCAGTCTTCGCCAACAACAAAAGTCATAGGTAACTTCCTTTAAAAATTCAGCTGCGAAGGATACTCCGCAATGGCACGAAAAAAAACGGTGAGAGCGGGCTAAGCTTATATCTTTCTGTGCCATTTTGGGGGCTGAGGCAAGATTTTGGCCGGCTTTTATTTGTCTTGCTTAATGGTAATGGGATATCTGGCGGCCTTAGGGCTGCTATATGTACATGATGCAAGTGCAATGCATATCAGGATCACTAGGCGTCCGCCTGCTTTTTGAGTGCGTAGATCAGCTGTAATGCCTCTCGCGGACTAAGTTCATCCGGATCAATACTGGCGAGTAATTCCAGTGCGGGGTTGGCTGCGCTGAGCTGGAACAAATCGACCTGTTTCAGTGATGGTAACACGGTGTCGATTGCGCCCATTTCTAACAGGCGTAACTTCTCGCGCGCGAGCTGTAAAACCGGTGTCGGTACACCTGCAAGTTTAGCGACCTGAATACCAAAACTTCTATTCGCAGGCCCCTCTTGAATATTGTGCATAAACACCACGTGCTCCTCGTGCTCGGTCGCATCCAGATGAACATTAGCCATACCCTCACAATGCTCGGGAAGCGCGGTGAGTTCGAAGTAGTGGGTGGCGAAAAAGGTGAATGCTTTGATCTGATTAGCGAGCGTGAGCGCGGTAGCCCAAGCAATGCTCAGTCCGTCAAAGGTACTGGTGCCACGACCAATTTCATCCATTAAAATAAGACTACGCTCGGTGGCATTGTGCAAAATATTGGCCGTTTCAGTCATTTCGACCATAAAAGTCGAGCGTCCGGAGGCGAGATCGTCGGAGGAGCCAATACGGGTGAATATTCGATCGAGCAGTGAAAGGTGAGCGCTTGCGGCAGGCACAAAAGCGCCGACGTGTGCCATGAGTGCGATGAGGGCATTCTGGCGCATATAAGTTGATTTACCGCCCATATTGGGGCCGGTGATCAGCAGCATGCGTCGTTGGGTATCCAGACGGGTATTGTTGGCGATAAACGGATGCTCGCTGACTTGTTCCACGACTAAATGCCTACCGGAGTCAATCTCCAATAACGGCGCCTCGCTAAACCTCGGACGGCATAAACTGAGCGTGGTGGCGCGCTCGGCGAAACAGGCCAGTAAATCTATGTCCATTAATGCTTGCGCGATCGCTTGTAGCGGCTGTAGTTGCTCGGCCACGCGCTGAATGAGTTCTTCATAAAGCGATTTTTCCCGCGCCAGTGAGCGACTTTTAGCTGACAGCGCTTTGTCTTCAAATACCTTTAATTCAGGTGTAATAAAGCGCTCAGCATTTTTTAGAGTTTGTCGACGAATGTAATGTGCGGGTACGGACTCCGAGTGGCTGCGACTCATCTCGATGTAGTAACCATGGACGCGGTTATAGCCGACTTTAAGGCTGGTAATGCCGGTCTCGGCGCGTTCTTTCGTTTCTATCGCCAGAAGAAATTCGCCGGCGTTTTGACTAATTCCACGCAGCTCATCGAGGTCTGCATCGTAGCCTTGGGCAATGACACCACCATCGCGTATTAATACGGGCGGGTTTTCTATTAATGCTCGCTGTAATAAATCGAGTAGGGCGGGTAGGTCGGTGAGCTGTGCATTGACTGTCTGCAGTTGCAATGCAGTCTGCGGTATAGCGCTTCGGATAAGGGGTAGGCTCGCCAAAGTATCAGCGAGGCGAGTTAAATCTCGAGGTCGTGCTGAGCCGAGTGCGACTCTTGCCAAAATTCGCTCAACGTCAGCGACTGACTTTAAATGCCCCCGCAAACCTTCGAACGCGTAATTCTTTTGTAAGTCAGAGACGGCATCTAATCGCTCTTCTAGAACAGCACGGTCATTAACAGGTCGATGCAAGCAGCGGCGTAAATGGCGAGCGCCCATGGCGGTTACAGTACTGTCGAGGACAGCAAACAGGGTGTATTCTTCACCGCCATTTAGATTCTTATCAATCTCCAGGTTGCGTCGTGTTGTGGCGTCAAGGACTAGCGCATCATCGAATCGTTCGCGGCGTATGCTGCGTAGATGGGGGAGATCGTTTCGCTGTGTGTCTTTGACGTACTCTAGCAGCGCACCCGCGGCACAAATGGCCTTGGACAAATTCTCGCAGTCAAAGCCACGTAAGTCCTTGGTTTGAAACTGTTGATTAAGGGATCTGCGCGCCGCGTCTTCGTCGAATAACCAAGGCGCTTGGTGACGCAATCCGGGACGTTGTGCTAGGCATGCATAAGTTTCGCCATCGGCAATTAAGACTTCAGCGGGGTTTAATCGCTCAACTTCAGCGGCAAGCGCTTCAGTCCCTTGCAGTTCTGTGATCACGAAGCGGCCGCTACTGATGTCGACCCAGGCCAGACCGTAGCTCGCCTGTTGTCGGTGAATTGCAAGTAGTAGCGCATCGCTGCGTGCATCTAAGAGTGATTCGTCGGTGAGTGTGCCGGGTGTAACAATACGAACAACTTTGCGATCTACCGGCCCTTTGCTGGTAGCCGGGTCACCTTGCTGTTCGGCAATGGCAATGGAATAGCCAGCACGGACCAGTCGGGCTAAGTAGTTCTCTGCAGCATGGTAGGGCACTCCCGCCATAGGGATGGGCTCGCCGTCGGATTTACCCCTTGCGGTCAACGTGATGTCGAGTACTTTTGCCGCTGTTTTTGCGTCGTCATAGAACAATTCATAGAAATCGCCCATCCGATAAAACAATAGCGAATCGGGATGGTCGCGCTTGATGCCAAAATATTGCTGCATCATGGGTGTGTGTACGCTTTTGTCAGTTCCTTTACTCATAAGGCTTTCAGGCTGTATCCCTTGTAAATCCTAGTTTATTTCAATGTGTACCTATCTTTGCTCTAAGTATCATTAAGAATTATTGGTATACATTAAATATCATCATTAGCATGTTGCGGTGTATGTTTTGGGTGTTGCCTGTCTAGATTTCACTTTAAGGCATACACTAATCACCGAAGTAAAGATTATGACAGCACTGACTGTGAGCCGCTCTATGGCTGACACAGAAATAGCTGGCAGCGGTGAGTATACTGGTTTGAGATGCAGCGTATCCAATGCGGATTCACCTTGTTGATATGGCTAAAAATAGTACGTAAAGCTCAAGGCGTTCAGCATTGGCTATGCACCCGACAGGCCAAAAGCGGATGGTGAGCGGATGTCAGTCCATACCCTCTAGCGGAGTGTCCCGCATGAGTAAACCACGACACAGCGGGAACATTGACCCCGTGGGAGCAGCGCTATCTAGAGCCGAGCTTGGGTAACGTCGTCCGGCAGAAAGTAAAGTTTATGATGGCCCTCATGCATGAGCCGATGATCGAGTCGCTATAGCGTTCATTATTAAGTCCATGATGCAACAAGCGACTTTTTAGTAGCTGGATCGATTGAGCCGGGGTAATGAAAGGGGGCATAGCAGTTGCCGCTGTTTTGCTCCTTATGGCTATCCTAGACTCTTTAAGTGGCTATGAATTAGCGCTCGCATTGGCTACGTTAGCGGCATAGCGCGCATTGATAATGGCTTATTGAGTGCCTTTTCAAGGCGAAAATTTCACACCAACTAGGCTGGTAATTACGCCTAGGGGGCGTAATATTTATGATTGCAGTGTACCTCGCAATTCATTTTGAAACGCGGAGGCAGTTAACAGAAGTCTGTGGTGTTTAACGCCAACGGAGGTATTTCATGGGTGAGTCGCGAAAACAGCAGCAGCCTAGAATGCAGATTCTGCGCGCGCGCAGTGCTCGAGGTTTTACGTTGATCGAGCTCATGGTTGTCGTAGCGATTGTAGGCATTTTGGCGGCCGTCGCATATCCGTCTTACAGGGATAACGTCCGCAAAGGCAACCGAGCTGCAGCGCAGGCCTTCATGATGAATGTGGCTCAGCGGCAGCAGAATCAACTGATAAATAATCGGACCTACGCGACGGCGCTTATAGATTTGGGTATCACCATACCGAATGATGTTGATGCCTATTACGGAATAGGATCAACTTTGGGAGTAGTCGCTGGGCCACCCCCTGCATTTACACTGACATTGACACCCAAAGCGGGGATGCAGTCAGATGATGGCACCCTGTGTCTCTCTAACACTGGACGCCGTGTTCGGTTCTGCGATGCGACCGGTGAGGAGCCTTGGTGAATAAACTACCAGGTCAAGCTGGCTTCTCAATGATAGAGTTGATGATAGCGCTTGTTGTATTGAGTGTTTTAGTGTCGTTAGCGGTTCCTTCTTATACGCGGATGATGGCTGAGCAGCGCCTGCGGCAGGCGAGTAATGAGCTACGAATGTCAGTGTCTTTAGCTAGATCAGAAGCGATAAAACGAAATTATGCAACGCGATTACTCCCCAGTACTGCGGGCAACTGGGATGATGGTTGGTGCGTTAAAGCGACCACAGATGCGTCGGGCAATCCCGTCACTGTTAATAATTGTAGCGCCTCAGGCGTTTCGATCTCGGACTATGCATTGAGTGATTCAGTGAGTATGGAGGGCCAGAGCAGCGTGACCAGTGTGTCTTTCAATGCTTGGGGTCGCACTGAAAATTGCCCAACCTTTCAGCTGGAAACAAGCGCTGGAGATGAAACCTGCACGATCTGCGTCTATGTGTCGAATACTGGCGCTATAGTTAGCTTGCCGGGCGCCTGTCAAAATGGGTGTCAAACCACGAGCGACGGTACTTCGTGGCTTGAAAGCTGTGGTTGATTATGAATATTGTACGTAAACAATTTGGTTTCACATTGATCGAGGTGTTAGTCACATTGCTGATAACCGCCATAGGTTTACTCGGTTTGGCTAGCTTGCAAATACAGACCATGAACGATCAGTTCGAATCTATTCAAAGGTCGCAGGTCACCGGTCTTATTGAGGAGCTAGCGGCGCGTATCCGTACCAATCCGAGCGACGTCAAAGCCGGCAGCTATACGGCGGGCAGCGATTACGGGCAAGCGGCAATCGATTGTGCTTCGAAAGTTGCTGGTGCCGCTTTGGATTTATGTGAATGGAACAACGCTATTCTTGGTGCCGGTGTAGTCACTACAGATGGCAGTAATGTTGCGGCTCCAGTGGGTGCGCTAGGCTGTATTTACAGCGTAGCAAGCAGCGGCAGTGTCTGGACGATTCGAGTGGCTATTGCATGGCAAGGTTTCTCCAAATCACTAGCGCCTATTCTTGATTGCGGAGCGAACCAGTACGGCGAAGAAGCTTATCGGCGCGCTGTATTTCGCGATATTGTAGTAAGGTAATGGTTATGCGAAGTGCTTCGTCTCATACGCCAAATATGAAATGGCGCTTAAACGGCCTGGCTCAGAGAGGATTTGGGCTTATTGAGTTACTCATTGCGTTAGCTTTGGGCATCGCAATTACGCTCGGAGTTTCAACCTTATTTACTGATACCAGCCGAACATTGTCCGATGTGTCGAGAGCTTCTCAGAAAATGGAAAGTGCCATGTACGCACTAGAAATGATCAGTAGCGATATCGCGCAATCTGGATACTGGGGGGAGATGGGCTCCCTGACTGTAGCTGACCTCGCATCGAAAGTTTTTTTCGTAGGTGAAGATATCTCTGCGCCACCCGCTGGTGTTTCACTGCCGCCCAATGCCTGCGTTGGTACCGGAAATAGTGGGGCGAAGACAGAGCTTGGCTATGCGATGGCCTACCCGTTGCTTGCGCAGGCGGGTTCTTCCTTAGGAGCCGAAATTGATGCAGGTCATTGTGGTGGTTATTCGCCCGCTGTAGACCCTAACGACACATCTGAATTTGTCGCTGTGCGCAGAGCGTCCACGTGTGCTATCGGTTCCGATAGATGTCGAGCGCTTGATGATTTTTTTCACCTACAGGTAAATGGATGTAATAGCACCGTGGGGTCTATTGGTGGCACAGTGAAGCTGTATCGCGTAAACACGTCTAACTATACGTCTATACTAAATTATACGGACTTTAATTGTTCGGCTGCCGCGCCAATCTATCGATACGTATCCAATATTTATTACGCGGATCAAAATGATGACCTTGTGAGGCTCTTTCTTGACGTAAGCGATGGGTCGTTCATTTACGCAGCCGAGAATCTAGCGCAAGGGATTGAGCTTATCCGTTTTGAGTGGTTCGTCGATAACATTCCCGCTAGTCCGGGGGATGGCAAATATGACTTGGTAACAACAACGCCCTCGAACGAAAATTGGGAAGACGTAGTTGCCGTGAAAGTCTGGGTTGTCGCAAGAGATTTGACGTCAGAGCCGGGGTACACGGACAGCAACACATATACGATTGCAGGTAATAGCTGGTCAGTGCCCGCCGCTAATGTCTCTTATCGTAGAGTCGTACAGAGCAAGGTTATTGAACTGGCGAATATCGGAGGGCCGCGCCGGTGATCAAGCTCATGGGTGCCAATAGCTCCGAGCGTGGCGTTGTCTTGGTGGTTGCCCTTATTATGCTGACGCTGGTCACCATTACAGGGATTGTAACTGCGAATTTGATAAGAAGTAACTTGACGGTTGTTCAAAATATAGAAGCACGAAATGCCGCCCGTGCTGCCGCTTTAAGTGCTATTCAACAGGCGTTGACTGACCCTTCATTTTTGGGCGGGGGCGGCTATACAGTAGGGGTCGATTTAATCGGCGATGGCGTTGCCAACGATCTGACAGTGACGTTGTCGCAGCCAGCCTGCATATCTACAAGAATTCTCAGAAATACTGAGCTCGATGTAATGACAAACGCCAACGATGCAAGCTGTTATCAACCCGGTCTATACTCGCAGTGTGCGGATGCAATTTGGGAGACAACAGTGACGGCATTGGATTTAATCACAGGCACTAGAATAGAACTTCGGCAAGGTATTGCCTCTCGTACATCTACGAATTTACTTGTGTCCGCTTGTGCTATTTTGATCCCCTAACCATGAGCCTGAGAGGCCGATATGAATAACTATTATTCAAAAATACTGGTTGCGTTAATACTGCTTATTACGGCAGGACAGATTCACGCTGAGGATATTGATCTTTTTGCTAGCGGATACAGCTCGCAAGCAGCAGCTGATTCGCTGCCTAATGTAGTTTTTGTTTTGGATAATACCTCGAACTGGTCGCGCACCTTTGAGCTAGGTAAAAAATATGGCGAGGCTGAGATAGAAGCTATTCAAGAAGCCTTAGGTAACTTGGAAATCGGTTCTGTTAATGTCGGAATCATGGAGTTTGGAATAGGTAGTGCGGGCAATAGCAATGGCGGCTTTGTGCGTTGGGATCTGCAGCCTTATGACGCCACGACTCAAGGTGCTCTGAATGCTTTATTAGACAGTATGAAAACCTCGTCTGCGCTTACCTCTCAAAAGATCAATCAGGAAGCCTACGGTAATTTGATATCCGATGTGTATAACTACCTTGCTGGTATTAACCACAGTATGGATGCAGCGGGGCTAACGAATAATACCGATAGCCTAGCAGACAGTAATGCGTATGTTACTGAGTATTCGCTATTTGAATCGCCACTCGCTTCGGGTGACGTCTGTTCGGAAACCTACGTGATTTTTGTGGCTAACCCAACTGGGAATTTCCCTAAAACAGATAGCGTTGGGTCAGCGAATCCGAGTACCGATGCATTAAAAGCGCGTTACGCTGAACTGGGACTTACCGTACCTTTTGGGCTCTCTGGTGACAGTGATCAGGGCCTACTTATGCCCGTTTATGAGGGCAGTTCGGGTGGTAATAATAATGCGCAAGAGGAGATAGCTCAGTCACAGCAATGCTATGCAAGTAGCACTGATTGCACTGACAACATCAACGGTAATGGTGGTGAGGCGCAGCTTATTATTGAAAGCTGTCCCTCAGGTGGGTCGTGTGTGTGCTCAGCTAGCAATAGTGACCGAGAGCGAGGCGATTGTCCGAGGAAAACCTACACACACTTAGTGTTTGGGCCAGCAACAGTTACCGACTATGGTTCTACCCAGGCTACCGTAGATGGCAAAGCCTACAACTTAGATGACTGGACCAAGTTCATGCACGAGTTTGGCATCCCTTTGATAATCCCTGGGGATGGTGGCGAAGACCCCTACAGCGTACGGATTCCTGTGACCACCTATACGATCGATGTCTTCCCAGAGGGTGACGGCGTTGAACTTTACTCATCACTTCTTGATTCTGCTGCTGAGCAAGGTGGGGGGTATCGGCTTCAAGCCAATACGGTTGATGAGCTGAGTGCGGCTATGGATAAAATTTTTGGCGATATTATTGATGTAAATAGTTCTTTTGCCGCTGTGACCTTGCCGTTAAGCGCCAACAACCGGGCGCAAGCGCAGAACAAGGTTTTTATTGGCATGTTTCGTCCCGCTGCTGATCGAAAGCCGCGCTGGATGGGTAACTTGAAGCAATACCAACTTGCGATGTTCAATGGGCAAGTTGAGCTGGCGGATATTGACTTAAACCGCGCTATCAACCCGCAAACTGGCTTTGCGCAAACGTGCGCTACAAGTTTTTGGACCGAGGATTCATCTGATGTCGATCCCAATGCACCTGGAAATCAGGCTTATTTTGATGGCCTAGGCCTCGATCCCAACCCGGTTAGCGAATGTAGTGTTGAAAATCGCAATGGTCGGGACGTACTGTCCGACTCGCCAGATGGTCCTTTTGTCGAGAAAGGCGGTGCGGCGCAACAACTCAGAAAACAAAAGACAGGCAGCACGGTTAATCGAACTATTTACGAAGCAGGCGACGCATCACTCTCGCTCTTTTCAGTAGATGACGTTATCGATCAGTATTTTGTTGGAACTAACCCTGGCTTAAAAGGTGGCGATTTTCTTGTTGAAAACGCGGATGGTAACCTTGTGACAAATGCCAATTTAGGTGTGGGTGAAATCATGCCGGATAATGGGCTTCGCGCAACCATTCACGGCGATGTGGTTCACTCGCGTCCCTTAACGCTATCCTACGATGACGATAGCTCCTTGGTCTTGTATGGGGCTAACGATGGATTTTATCGTGCGGTGGATCCATCAACGGGTGAAGAGCAATGGGCTTTTGTTGCCGCAAGTCATCTAAGTAAGATTGAGCGACTTTATCGAAACACGCCGACAATTGCCTACGCGGGACTACCCACATCCCTATCATCTGATATTAACGCCACTGCTAAGGATTATTTCTTTGATGGTTCTACGGGTGTTTACCTGATTTATAACGGATCTAATCAAATAGAGACTGCCTATATTTACCCAACCATGCGCCGCGGTGGTCGAGAAATCTATGCTTTTGATATGAGCCCTACTACGCTAGGCGAGCCACCCAGTATCCCGCGAGGTATATTGTGGAAGTTAGGTTGTCCGTCAATTGATGATGCTGGGTGTACCTCAAATTTTGAGAATATAGGTCAGACATGGTCTACACCGGTTATTCAAACCGTAAAAGGCTATCGAAACAATGGTATCCCAGCACCTGTTTTATTCATGGGGGGAGGATGGGATTCATGCCTCGATACGGATGACAACGTCTACAGTTGCAGCGCCGCTTCTAAGGGCAATTCGATATATGCTATTGATGCCGTTTCTGGCGTTCTTTTGAAAGAATTCCCAACCGATGGCCCGGTTGTCGCTGACTTAGCTCCGCTCGATATAGATGCCGATGGGCATGTAGATTTTCTATATGCGGCAGACGCTTCGGGTAAGATTTATCGCATCTCTGTATCGGAACTTGAATCTGAATCAAGTTTGGCTCCATCTGAAATAGAATGCACTTATGGTAGTGCTTGTTCTAATTGGTATATTCGCGAGATTGCCAGTACGTCAGGCTCAGAACGACGTTTTCTGAATACGCCCGAGATTGCAGGACTGGGAAATCTTGTCTTTGTAACGCTTGGGAGTGGTGACCGTGAGAAGCCGCTCAAAGTCAATTATCCCTACACCGATGACATTCAAAATCGATTCTACGCAATAATCGATCGCCCGTATCCGCGGGATGCAGACAGCAGCGGCAGCATAAGTGGCGACGAACAAATTTTGATTTGGGACGCAGTCAATCTCGATGGAGGCGCTAGCGCAGGTTTGATCGATGTTGAAGTTGGTCTTGCCGATGGCGCGACAATCACTGATTTTACAGGTTGGTACCTCGACCTCTCTGATACTGGAGAGCAAATCGTTAATCAGGCAGCAATTGGCGGTGGGTATGTATTCTTTAATAGTTTCCAGGCTGCAGGCGGCCAATCGGGACTATGTTCTAATCTAGGTTCGTCAAAGGCTTATTCTATTCCGCTGTTTAGGCCAGAATTATCTGCTGATGACGGCAATGTGTTTGGCGTAGGTATTCCTATTCCCCCCATTATTGTTACGGTAGATTTGTCATCGGGGAATAGCGCTTGT
The DNA here is from genome assembly GCA_963926105.1 of uncultured Luminiphilus sp. GTDB lineage: Bacteria > Pseudomonadota > Gammaproteobacteria > Pseudomonadales > Halieaceae > Luminiphilus. The sequence continues at coordinate 29,837 of CAWUVW010000018.1, forward strand.
CCGAATGGTTGCGGCGAGGGAGAGATTACCGACGATGTGGTTACTATCTGTATTGGGTGTCAAGGATTCGACCCAGTTATCATCAATGTGCAAGCGGATCCCATTAAAACAGAGGTCTATAGAGTCGAAAATATTGATGTCCAGTGAGTGATCTCAACTGAAGTAAATTACGCTCAATTGGGCACCACCAAAAGGTGGTGGCCAATTATACCTCCCGCTTTTCATCACCCACAAAGCGCACGGTGCCGGCGTCCTCAGTGACGAGAAGCAGCGCAAATGACGGTAACTGAAAAACAGGGTCATTAGCTTGGGCACCCAGCTCTGGTTGCTATGTTCGACAATTACCTATGCATTACTTCCCGTTTCAGGTGCAGCTGTTGGCGTTGCCTTAAGCGCTGGCGTTGAGCTGCTCGCTGCTGATTCTTTGTCCTGAGAGATATCGTCGCGGGCTGTTTTACGGTGGCCCGATTGAACCGTTGCCGCGTTTACCACCCTGCATTCGCCACTTGGGTGCATGCCATATTACGTGTCGCCTTTAGCTACGTATCGTTAGTGACTGGCTGCATTTAATCGCATTTGGTCATTACAATGCTTGCAATCGCCAGCAAAATTACTGATTATACATACAGTAGTTTTTAGAGTGCGACTTGCAGCGCGTGTTGCAGATAGCAAATGTGTCAACCTAATAAGTTCGTGCCTGGTGCCTGATAACGGCAGCAGCACACCGGAAGGAGATAGCATGGATCCGAATAAGCAGAAAGCCTTAGACGCCGCCTTTTCACAAATTGAGCGCCAGTTTGGCAAAGGTACGGTTATGCGCATGGGTGACCATGAGCGTGTTGCCCTGCCGTCTATTTCTACCGGTTCACTGGGGTTAGATATTGCACTGGGCATCGGTGGACTCCCGAAGGGTCGTATCGTTGAGATCTATGGTCCGGAATCGTCGGGCAAGACAACCTTGACGCTTCAAGTGATTGCAGAATCCCAGAAAATGGGTGGTACCGCTGCCTTTATCGATGCAGAACATGCTTTAGATCCCCTGTACGCTGAAAAGTTGGGTGTGCAGGTTGATGATTTGATCATGTCGCAGCCCGACACCGGCGAACAGGCTTTAGACGTCGCCGAGATGCTAGTGCGTTCCGGGGCAATTGATGTGCTTGTAATCGACTCGGTAGCCGCTTTGACGCCTAAGGCTGAAATCGAAGGTGATATGGGTGATCACCACGTAGGTCTGCAGGCACGTTTGCTGAGTCAGGCCATGCGCAAGCTTACCGCCGCGATCAAGCAGACCAATTGCTTGGTGATCTTCATCAATCAGATCCGTATGAAAATTGGCGTCATGTTTGGTAGTCCAGAAACCACCACCGGTGGTAATGCGCTCAAGTTTTATGCTTCTGTACGTTTGGATATTCGTCGGATTGGTGCTGTGAAGGAGGGTGACGAAGTCGTGGGTAACGAAACGCGAGTAAAGGTCGTCAAGAACAAGGTGTCGCCACCCTTTAAGCAGGCCGAATTCCAGATTATGTACGGCTCCGGTATATACCACATGGGTGAAGTCATTGATTGGGGTGTTAAGTTAGATTTGGTCGATAAGTCGGGCGCTTGGTATGCGTATAAAGGCGACAAGATCGGCCAAGGAAAAGCTAACGCCGCGCGCTTTTTAGAGGAGCATCCTGACATTGCTGCCGAAATAGAAAATCAAATTCGCCATCAGACAATGGGTGTTCCACTCGCTGGTGTCGAATCGACACCGGTTGTGGTGAAGATGGATGAGGCTGCAGCGGTCTAGTTGCTTCAATGCGCTAGCGAGTAACTATGAGTAAGGCCAGGTGCATGGACGGGGATGTGTCTGATCTGTTCGCAGATGATGCGCAGCATGTTGACCCAGCGTTGCTGCGCCGTTCAGCTATGGATTTGCTCGCCCGTCGTGACCACGCCACTGAAGAGCTTGCGCAGAAATTGCGCAAGCGGTTTCATGTTCGTAGCGACCCGCAAGGCATCATTGATGCGGTTTTGGCGCGATTGGCGGACCAGGGTTTACTGAGCGATGATCGCTACGCGGCGTCTTTGGTGCGTCATTGTATCCGCCGCGGTTTAGGACCCCGTCGGATCGCGCAAGAACTTCAGTTAAAAGGTATCGCGGATTCATTAACGTCGATCATGTACTCTGCAACCATTGAGATAGATTGGCTTGAACATGCAAAAGCTGTATTCACCAAGAAATATGTCCAGACATCGCTTCCCAACGCTCGAGATGATCGGCAGAAAGCGCTGCACAAGCGTATGCGTTTCATGCAATATCGGGGTTTCGCTTCTGAGCATTTTATGGATCTTATGGACGGTAGTCCTACCGATGATTGATCGCCATGACTAAAAAACAGAACAAAAACCAGAATAAAATAGCTACCAAAGCGACGCTGATTGACTTACATGCTCAATCAACCTCGGTTAACCAGACGGCAGGTGATGCGCAGATAATCGGGTATGCAGCCCCTGGTTATGAAGGCGTTGTTGACGCATTTGCTGATAATTTCAGGGGCGCAGAGTGTGGTGCTAGCTTTTGCCTGACAGTAGGCGATAAGCGTGTCGTGGATCTCTGCGGAGGCCTTGCTGTTGACGATATACCATGGACCGAAGCGACGCTCGCAGTTTTTTATTCCTGCTCAAAAATACTTTCAGTGCTCGTTATTCACCGCCTACTGGAGCAAGGCAAACTAAACCTAGATGCTCCGCTGAGTGATATATGGCCAGAGCTCCAGGCGGGACGTCAGGGTGGGACGTTACGCATGCTGCTAGGGCACACGCTGGGGCTGCCGGCGCTAGACAGTAAGCTACGGGCAGGTGCCTATAACGATCATGCCTACATGGCATCACAATTGGCAAAGCAAGCACCATTCTGGAAGCCAGGTAGCCGCGTTGGCTACCACCCAATTACCTTCGGCTACCTACTTGGTGAGCTCGTCCGGCGAGTCGATGGGCGTACTTTGGGGCAAATGTTCAAAGAGGACTTTGCGGTTCCGTTGGACCTAGACCTTTATATTGGCCTACCAGCGTCAGCGTTCTCGCGTGTTGCGCCTATTTCCGCATATCGTCCAGTCGCTGGAGATCCGATAAGTCATGTTAGAAATGCCTCGCGACGTATCGGATCTATTCAGAATCTATGGCTCTTTAACGCCGGTGGTTGGTCCCTCGACGCCATCAACAGTGCTGAGGGATTAGCAGCCGAAATTCCCGCCGCCACCGGCGTCGGTAACGCTCGGTCGCTGGCAGTATTATTAGCAATATTTAATATTCCGGAGATGTGCTCAGCAGTTGGATTGAGCGACTTGACACGGCAACGGCTGCAGTCAGTGGCAAGCGCCACCCATGAGGATGCGACCTTACTCACGAAGACTCGATTTTCCCTGGGACTCATGAAGTCTATGGATAATCGCAGCGATCCAAGGGCCGATAGTTTCGTCATTGGCGAATCGGGATTTGGCCACGTAGGTCACGGTGGCTCTTTTGGTTTCTGTGATCCAGAGGCGGGCATTACCGCAGCCTATGTAATGAATCAACAGGGGAGCGGTATGCTAGTCAATACGCGTGGACAGTCGCTGATTAATGCCTGTTATCAACAGCGCGGTTATACCGGCGTTTCGGCGGGCGCTTGGCGTCGCTGAAGGTGGCTTTGCCAAATGGCTAATCCAGTAGTTTAGGGGTGGTTTGGCACTTATTCCGCGCGCAAAGATTCGCTGCGGCTGAGTGCTTTGAATCGGGTCTCGAGTCTTGTACGAATTGCTATATCCAAAATGCCAAAAGTGCCACCACCTGAGGCTTCAGGGTAGTGGCAACGCCGGCCTAGCTCATTCGCTTTGTTGCAGCTCGCTCTGCAACGCTAACGCTTTGTTACGCACCATGGCCATGTTCTTGTCACCCATACGCATGATTTGCTTTTGCAGGGCAGGGAGCGCTTCGAGCGATTCGTCGACATAAATATAAACCGACTCTTTAACCGATAGTATTGCTTCAGGATAGGACTCGGGTGTTGTGGCTATTTGATTGATGGCAACTTGGAGCGCTGTTTCTAAATCTTCCCGGGGGTAGCCCAGCAGTGCATACGCCTCTTTTGCCACCGGCATAAAGCGAACGATCAGCAATGCCAGGTTTTGCGTATCGACCGCGTTTATCCACTTAGCCAAGCTGTCATAGCGTGCAGTGTTGCTAGGTGCCGCAATGAATCCCTGATCGGTTTCGATCACTTGGAACTTCTGGATTGGCCGCGCGATGGGCAGAAGTTTATAGGGGACCTGCCCACGCTGGAGGTTGTCCAGCACCGCAACAGCGCGGTCCATGATAAAGTCCCCGGCGACAAACTGGTTAACAATCTTCCCACCATTGATGGTGCTGGCGACTCCGCGAATGACAGGATCACTATCCTCTAATGTGAGTGTTGGTTCGGGTGGGACTGTCTCAGGCTCTGGTGCTTCAATAGGTGCTTTTATCGTCGCTGGTACCGACTCAAGCGCTAGGGTCGGTTGGCTGACATAGGGCGCAGCTACGGGTGAGACTGAGGTGGCTTTGCCTGCACCGCCACCGAAGGGTTCGTCTTGAAAGAATCCCCACACAATAGCCCCACCAACTAAGGCGATACCAATGATGCCAAGAATGAGGCCTGTACGATTGCTTGCGGTTACTTTGGTGGCCGGTTGCCGTGCTTCGTCATGCTGCTCTGCACTAATGGGTGTGGCGGTTTGCGCGTCATGAGGTGTTTGCTCGGTTATGGTCATGCTATGTACTCCGCAGGCCGATGGATTAGGGTATGACGAATTCTAAGGTCACAACAAGTTGAGTCTGCAACTTATTAAGCATTGAGATTTCTTTGACCCACTAACAATCAAAATGTTCACTGTCTAATAGTTAGTCCCTGCTGAATCACAACTGATGATCCAGCAGGAGCGCATTACGTTTTGCTTAGGCTTATTGATCTACTGTGTTTCCATATCAGCTAGTGCCGCTTCGAGTTGCGTCACTAATGCGTCAAATACCTCGATGGTGGCATAGACCGGTGCCGAAGTAGTCATGTCGATGCCCGCTTTTTTAAGTAATTCAATGGGGTAGTCACTACTACCCGCACGCAGCATATCGAGATAGCGGACACGCGCGGGTTCACCCTCTTCCAGAATCATCTTCGCAAGCGCAGTGGCTGCAACGAATGAAGTGGAATACTGATAGACGTAGAAATTGTCGCTACGCATAAAGTGCGGGATACGGCTCCACTCGGTCTTATTGAGCTCGTCGACGTTTACTGCATCACCGTAATAGGCATTGAAGACATCTGCATAGATACCATTTAATGTATCGGCAGTTAGCGCCTCGCCACGCTCAACTTTTTCATGGGCCTGCATTTCGAAATCGGCAAAAGATGCCTGTCGATAAAATCCGCTGCGGAACTCATCGAGATAACTTTGCAACAAATATGCACGCTCAGCTGCGGTTTCAGCTTCTTGTAACATTTTTTGCATGAGTATCGCTTCGTTGGTCATCGAGGCAATTTCGGCGATGAAGGTGCGGTAGTCACCATAGACGCGCGGCTGAGTAGAGCGTGCAAGATAACTGTGGATCGAGTGCCCGTACTCGTGCGCTAACGTTGAGACATCGCTCAACGTACCTTCATAGTTCATCGACAAATAGGGTTTTGAATCGTAGGTACCCCAGCTGTATGCACCGCCGCGTTTGCCGCGATTTTCAAAGGCGTCTACCCAGCCATCGTCGAAGCCCTTCCAATAGACATTGAGGTAATCCTCTCCTAGTGGTGTCAGGGCATCGGCGACGATCTGCTTCGCGTCTTCAAAGTCTACGTCTTTGACCGTGGGCTCGAGGAGTGGCGCGTACAGATCCCAGACCTCTAAGGTCTCTAGTCCTAGAACTTTTTGGCGCAGTTTTAAATAGCGCTGCAACGGCGCTGCACCATCGCGGGCCGCTGTGATCAAATTGTGATAAACAGCTTCGGGAATCGCATTGCCATAGGTGGCGGCTTGCAGCGCCGAATCAAAGCCTCTGGCTTTGGCTAAGAAGGCGCGACCTTTGACATGCCCCTCATAATTGGCTGCTAGCGTATGATTGATGTTGGCATAGGATTTAAACAGGCCTTTCCAAGCATCTTCACGCACTTGTCGGTTGGTCGAATGCAAGAAAGCGCCATAACGCGATTTAGTTAACTCTACCGTTTCGCCGTTTTCATCTTGCATGCTGCCAAACGTCAGATCAGCATTGTCGGCAGCACTGAATACGTTGCCGAATTTACTCAGGGGATCTGCGGCCATGGCCAATATGCGTTCCTCCTGTTCACTCAGAGTATACGCGCGCATACGTGATTCTTCGTCCAAGTAATGGCGGTAAATATCCAGTCCCTCGGTCTCCTGAATCATTGATTCAAGTTGCTCGGCCGGTATGGCCAATAACTCGGGAGAAAAGAAGGACAGTGTTTGACCATACTCAGAGTAGAGCGTTTGAGCCTCCGAAAAGCGCGCAGCATTTTCGCTAATACGGGTATCTTCAAAAGATTTCATGCCAGCATAGACGTACATACTGCCAATAACCGACTCGATGCGTTCACGGGTTTTAAACGCCTCGAGTAGGGTGCTACCGCTACTGGCCAGACGTCCTCTGAACGCCTCTATTTCAGGCAGCATCCCTTGAAAGCGCTGTTTGTCGGCCTCCCAAGCATCGGCGTTGACATACATGGCGCTAAGATCCCACTGGTACTCTGTCGGTATGTCTGCGCGCTCGGGCACGTCAGCTGCGCTAACAGCACCGCTCATGCCGATGGATAGCGCTGCTGCAATAACGGTTTTTTGCAATGAGGTATTCAAATTCATTATCAAGTCCTTTTTAGATCGACAGTATGTTTTTGCAAACAACGTTCACGCCGCATCCCTGCGGTGAACTCGGTGTTTAGCTTGATAATGAGATTACCCAAACAACGCAGCGCTGGCGAGTCTTAGTCGAGTTTTCTGGCGGAATATTCGGGCTTGGCGTAGGCATATCGCTGCCCTGTGTCGACTTGGTGGTAGCGGTCGAGGCCTGTGACAACGATGGCGCCGGCAGAATGAAGATCAACACTGCCGTCTTCGGCCACCCATTCATCGGCAATTGACAGCGTGGCGATCTCACCAATGACCATCAATGTCTCGTTCAGTCGGATGGGCGTGATTTGGCGAACATTCATGCCCAGCTGTATGGCGGATTCAGCAACAAAGGGTGCGGCGAAATCTGCCTGCCATAATGGTGTGAGGCCTACGGCATCAAATTCCGAAACAGTTTGGGCATAGCGTGCGGAGGTTTGATGTGCCGCAGCGATCATCTCGGTGCCCAGACTATTGATGGTGAAGTGCGGGTTTTGGTTGATGTTATCAAGGGTATGCCGTTCTGTCCCATTTGGCGCTGGACGGATAATCATGCCCAGCAGGGCGGGGGATGCGCCTATGTGAAAAACTGAGCTAAAAATAGCGAGATTGACCCTGCCTTGAGCATCGGCGGTACCGATGAGGTTCACTGGCTTAAATCCGGCGATGCCGTTGACGAGGTTAGCGCGATAGCGCTGCGGCAGTTTGCTGAGATCATCTCGATTAATGTACACGGTTATTCCTGTTCGCTGATTGCGGTTTTGAATCGATCGTATCGATGGTCAGTATTATCTGGCGATCCTATAAGTCATCTAATGCCATGATTCCCGGTGGCGTTGATCTATCGCCAGGGATCATTGAATCTGAGGGGTATGCATCTATTGACTACTTGATTGCGTCGGCTCACAGCAATCTACGGCGCAGGGAATGCCGGTACCGTATAAACGCACAAAACGTCGGCGGGCCCAGTGCTTATATACCCAGTCGACAAGAGCGCGAATTAGCGGCCAGCGGAGTATCTGCCACATTACGCCAATTCGGGTATGACGCCAGGCGGCGACATTGGCTTCGACACCCGTTAACCAAGTATCACCGCGTTTGAGATGCAGTACTTCGAGCAGGGTGGCTTTATTGGGAGATGCTTGTGTATCAGGTAGAGAATGGATGTCCACCAGTGTCAGTAGCTCGTCTTTCAGGCGAGCCAGGTGTGCCATTTCTTTATTGCAAAGCGGGCATGCGCCATCAAAGTACAGAGTATCCATCTGTTGGATGATCATTGTTCTTACTCTTTCTCAGCACGCGGGCCAAGTAGCGCGCGGATCGAGGCTTCTATTGATGCTTCGTCGCCGCGTTGAAAGCCCACATGCACTTCACGTACTCGACCCTCGACATCCAGCAGATATCCCGATGGCATGCCATTAACGGCAAACGCCTTGCCGACGCTGCCTTGCGTATCAATTAGTACCGGATAGCTAACGGGGTAGCGCGCGAGGAAGTCTAAAGCGTCTTCTTCAACCACATCCACACTGATCGCAATAATGGCGACGTTCTCGTCTGCAAAGCTTTGCTTTAAAGTGTTGAGTGCCGGCAGTGAGATACGGCAGGGCCCGCACCAGCTGGCCCAAAAGTCGATATAGGTGACCTTGCCTTTGAGGTCGGCGAGTGTCGTTCTGCCCTGACCGTTGGCGATGATGGGCAAGTCAAAATCGGGTGCTGCGATAACCCCAGTCATTTCCACATCTGTGTTTATTGCTGACATTGCTGACATTGCTGGGGCTGCCATTAAGCTAAAAATACCAGCGAGTAACGCTGCGATGGCTCGCTTGAAGAGAGAAATTCTTATGCCGGCGCCCTGACTCCCCGCCATACGGATTGAGTCGCAGGGCACTTCGCCGAGTAAAGGGAGTTTATTGCGCATCGTTAAGGTCATGAGCATCTCGATATTGCAGTTGTTAGTCTCTACGCAGCTGCGGGTTGATTGGGTCTGCGTAGGGGAAAGATTTCATCATCCTACGAATTTTGAAATATAGATATCGAGATATCTGTGGTGATGCGAGCGGTGGATTAAGCTCACGCACCGCAGTTGTGCGGCCATCTCAGGTTTTTTGGGCAGAAGATTGTGCCTCTGGAGTGGTTGCTGGGGCGCAGTACCCGCATCAACACCAGCCATCGAATTAATGCTCAGTGGTCCACTCGGATGCGATCAACAAATAGGCGCAAAAATGTGTTCGGGCGAGATCGATATACTGGTTTTCTTTTGGAACCCTTTCGCGCCGCTGCCACAAGATCCTGACGTTAAAGCGCTATTGCGTATTGCGGCAGTATGGAATGTTTCTGCGGTATGCAATGAGGTCAGTACAGAATTTTTAATCAGTTCTAATTTTACGGGACAAATTTTTTGTGAGTCGCACCTGAATTTGACGGCTATGTTGCGACAAAATAGTTTGGCTGCAAAATAAACGGGTACCCCAAAAAAACCGGCCTCAGCCGGCTTTTAATGGAAGTGACGATTAGTGTTTGGTGTGCGGCGCTAGCGATTCCTGCCCAGACGCTCGTGGGCATCGACCCATTCGTTCACCCGCGTGTCCTTATCAATACGCGTTGCTGCCGCCAATGACAACTCACCCGCTACCACCAAGCCTGCCGCAATTTCGCAGAGCTTCAACGCCTTGCCTTTGCCCAAACAATCCATCATTTTCAAGCACTCACTTTGGGTGGGTAGGTTAGTACCACCACCATAGCTGGCCATGATGATCGAAGGCAGGGTGATCGAATAGTACAAGTCGCCATCGCGCGTCGCACGCTGGTAGGTAGTGCATTGGTTCGACTCGCCAATATTAGCAATGTCCTGGCCCGTCGCTAGGTATAACGCTGCCAGACCATTAGCAGGATGGCTAGCGTTGTTCGAACTGTTGGTCATAAACGCCGATAGTGTTGAGATCTGATAACCGTATTGCATTTGCTCTGGGGTGATACGCAAATGGTCGATCAATACCTGCCGCGGAATTGTCAACTCCGCAGTCACGCGTCGCCCACGACCTTTGAGTAGATTCACCGAGGAGGTTTTTTTCTCGGTATCGAAGTTGCCTGACAACATATAGTTGCGCAGCTTGCCTGGGTAGTTAGCTTGAATCCACTCGCAGGCAAAGAAGGTCGCGCGGCTGGTCATGTTTTGACCGGCGGCGTCGCCTGTTGAGTAGTCAAAACGTGTGGCGATGAAGTTGTGTGCGTGGTAGTTCTCAATCTCGAGCAATTTGCCCACCGAAGTGGTGCTTTCGGCTTGCGCTTTGATCGCTTCGAAGTTCTCTCGCAGCCAAATTTGAAAGTCACGGGCATCTCTGGCATCGGCGAAAATAAACAGCGGCGCGCGCTGCATAGACTCCGCTGACACCGTAGTCGTAACGCCGCCGGACTCGCGAATCACTTTCATGCCGCGATTATAACTTGCCAGCATAGTGCCCTCGACCGTAGCCATGGGCACGTAAAATTCCCCTTGAGCATGTTCGCCGTTAACCAGCAGTGGACCGGCAACACCAACCGGCACCTGGGCGACGCCCCAAATGTTCTCGATGTTGCCATCCATAACGTGCGGGTCGTAGGAGAACTGCTTGCTGTGATTCAGTGTTACACCGGTTTTTGACTCAATAAAGTCCTGCCGAGCTTTGATGATTTCGGGACTATAGTCGTCTGCCGAGTCGCGCGGAATACGTCGCTGGTCACTCATAGTGCCATCAACCTTGCGCGAGCCGCGTTGTATTCCTCTTGCAGTTTCGCGACGTAGTCTCCTGTCGGACCGATTTTCTTTACCGCGCCAACGCCTTGTCCTGCGCCCCAAATATCCTTCCAGGCTTTTGCATCTTGATTGCCGCCTGAGCCAAAGTCCATCTTGGTGGGATCGCTGACTGGCAGGTTGTAAGGGTCTAAACCCGCCGCCTCAATCGAGGGCTTCAAATAGTTACCATGTATACCGGTAAACAAGTTGCTGTAAATAATATCTTCCGCGCTACAATCGACAATCGCCTGCTTATAAGCTTCATCTGCATTGGCTTCGTCGGTCGCGATAAATGCCGAGCCAATGTAGGCCAAATCGGCGCCCATAGCTTGCGCAGCGAGTATGGCACTGCCGTTCCCAATTGAACCGGCAAGTAGCAGTGGGCCATCAAACCACTCGCGGATTTCTTGCACTAATGCGAAGGGCGATTGCGTGCCAGCATGGCCGCCGGCACCTGTAGCCACGGCGATTAAGCCATCGGCACCTTTCTCAATCGCTTTCTTAGCGAACTTATTGTTAATGATGTCGTGCAACACGATGCCACCATAGCTGTGTACAGCCTCGTTGACGAACTCTTTCGCGCCCAGTGAGGTGATAACAATAGGGACCTTGTACTTCACGCACATATCTAAATCGTGCTGCAAGCGGCCATTAGAGCCATGCACGATCTGATTGACGGCATAGGGTGCTGCTGGCTTGTCGGGATTGGCTTGATTGTACGCATCAAGTTCTTCGGTTATTCGCTTCAACCAGTCATCGAGTGCGGACTCCGGACGCGCATTCAACGAGGGAAATGAGCCGACAATACCCGCTTTGCATTGCGCAATCACTAAATCAGGATTTGAAATAATAAATAGTGGTGAAGCAATGAGGGGTAGGCGAAGCGTATCTTTAAGAATAGGTGGCAATGCCATGTACAGGTTCTCCTGATCAAACGAAAGTGGGCGCCTTTAATGTTTCACGCGCAAAAACAATGCGTTTGAACATACAGTATGTTTTTTGTGCGCTCAAGTATGTTTTTTAAAAACGCCAGTATTGCTAAGACATTTTAAGGCGTATTTAGCCTATTGATTTCCAGTGGCAATGGGGTTCTTGCGATGGCGGTGCTAACAGCCTCAGTGCATAATGCAGGTGTCGCTTAGCCATTAGTAGATATATGTATCATCAATATTTTGGTCTAAACGAGGCGCCATTTTCGATTTCGGTGAATCCTCGGTACCTGTTCATGAGCCCGCGGCACCGCGACGCCTTGGCGCACTTGTTATATGGTGTAGGCAGCGGTGGTGGTTTTATTCTGTTGACCGGTGAGGTTGGGACGGGTAAGACAACGGTGAATCGCTGCCTGCTGGAGCAACTTCCTGATACCACTGATTTAGCGATCATCCTCAATCCGGCGCTGAGCGCGGTAGAGCTTTTGGCAACTGCCTGTGATGAGCTGGGAATCGACTATCAACAAGGTATTGGCAGCCTAAAAGTCCTCACTGACGCGCTGCATCGGTTCCTACTGGATAATCACGAAGCGGGTAGACGTACAGTCCTGATGATCGATGAGGCGCAGCATCTTGATTTCGACGTACTCGAACAGATCCGACTGTTAACTAATCTTGAAACCAATGAACAAAAGCTACTGCAGATCATATTGATCGGACAGCCCGAGTTAGTGGAGAAGTTGGCGCGACCTGAGTTACGCCAGTTAAACCAGAGGATAACCGCGCGCTACCATCTTCAGCCGCTCAGCCTAGAAGAAACCCACGCTTATATACGACATCGTTTAGAAGTCGCGGGTCTCAAGGGCGGTCAGTTGTTGTTTCCCGCTTCTGTAGTTAGAGATATTCATCGCAGAACCCGGGGTATTCCCCGTTTGATCAATCTGCTTTGCGATCGCACTTTGCTGGGTGCCTATGGACGCCAGAGCGCGCAAATTAGTCGCGTTATGGTGCGTGTAGCGGCTACTGAGGTCTTCGGGGCTGAAGTAGTAAACCCGTTCAAAAGACGGTTTGTGCAGATGGGCGTAGGGTTGATTCTGTTACTGGCTGCGCTTGCCGCAGGGCGGTATTGGTGGAGCGAGCTGCCAGTCTCTGCTGGTGTTAACAACGCCTCGGCGTTATCGCCAGGTAAATCCATAGGCACAGTGAGTGCTGTAAAGACGTCTGCCGCACCGAGCTGGATGCTTCCTGTTCCATCGGCTGAGTCGCTCTTGTGGCGATTAAACAGTGATGTGCCAATGGGGGTCGATTTATGCGCGCCATTAGCTTCCTCTGATTTACGTTGCGCTGAAGGTGATGTGCTGGTGTGGGATGAGCTGATGTCTTTTCAGCGTCCCCTGATCATTGCTGTTCGAACCCCGGAGCGATTTGCGGCCTCCGTTTTGATCGTGGCTTTTGAAGGCAACGCGGCTTGGCTTATGCAGCCTGCAGGGCTTGTATTGGTACCCCTCGTGCAGTTGTCCGATCACTGGACGGGTGCTTACCGTTATCTTTGGCGAGCGCCGAGTCGCTGGGAAAGGCCGATAGCACTCGGTGATCAAAGTCCAGCGGTCGTGCAGGTAGCCAGGCTTTTTGCTCAAATTGATGGCCAAGAAAATCCATTAACATCAGCATCTTATAATATTAAGTTAGAGCAAAGAGTTAAGATTTTTCAGCGCGAAATGGGTTTGGCGGCAGACGGTGTGGTGGGCGAGCGAACGCTGCTGCGCCTGAACGATCAACTGGGTGTTGGGCTCAACCCCGAGCGCGCTTTAAGTCGTGCCTATGAGCTATTGGGGAGCCGTTAGCGATGTCGATGATTCTTGATGCCATCAAACGCTCACGCGACGAACAGCGCGAACAATCGGTTATGCCGAACGTAGATAGTCAGCACTTTGTGGCAGAGCCAGTCAGTCATCGACCATATTTACTGGCGATGGGTGCGATTATCCTTGTCGCGGGTTTGATAGCGATTCTCGTATTACTGGCTAGTGATCGCTCGGCGATAGAACCTGCAGAAAAAGCTGATTCAGCGACCCCGGTCGACCGTGTCACGTCCTCGCTTAAGGCGCCGGCGGTCGGCGATTCGAACGGATCTAGCTTGTCCGCGACGCGGGTCAAATCGATGCTCGGCCCGGATGCGCAGTCAAGGGCTAGGACGTCCTTTACTAGTAACAAGACGGTCGAGCAACGCGCTACAACACAGACAATAACCGGGGTGGACCCGTCGGTAGCCGCGCTTTATGCGGGGATAGATCAGCTTCCAAAGGCGCTGGAGTCGTCCGCGGATAGCCCAACTATTGTGGACGTAGCGCCGTCTGGATCGATCGCAAATGATTTAGCACAAGGTACTCATCCTTCGCCCGGCATTGAGGCGGCATCCGCAGCTTCGCGTGGGGCGCGACGTGATGAAGAGGCGATTGATGTCCAATCAGTGCTAGAGAGAGCGCAGCGTGCGTTAGGAGAGCGCCAGCTCTTGCCCCATGCCACGCCGCTACTTGAGAATTTGTCACAGCAAACGAAGGATGCAATACCGTCGGTTTTCTACACAGTGCATCAATACGATGAAAATGGTGGCGACAGTATTGTGATTAACGGGCAACGTGTTGCTGTCGGTGGGCGTGCTCAGGGCTTTACCGTAAAAGAGATTTTACCGGACAGTGCCATTTTATCTTGGGGTAGTACTGACTTCCGACTGCGTGCATTAAATAGTTGGGTCAATTTATAAGCAGCGCCAAGCCCGTTAACCGGGGCTCGGGTTTCACGGCTAATTTCATCTGGATAACCCTGTCTGGCTCATGGCGCTGGGTTGGGCTGGCCTTGATGAATCTTCTCGATTCCTGTCATCACTGATTCGGGTAACTCAATATCAAAAGCCGCTATATTCGTGGCGAGTTGCTGCATGCTAGTCGCCCCTATGATCGTCGATAGCACAAAGGGTCGGGTTTTGATCCATGCCAGCGCCATTTGTGCGGGGTCGAGGTCATTGGCTTCAGCAAAATCGGCGTAATCACTACAGGCTTGCATAGCCTCTTCGCTTTCATAACGAGGAAAACGCTTGAATAAGCGTAATCTAGAGCCCTCTGGCCGCTCACCGTTACGATACTTGCCGGTCAATGTGCCACTTCCAAGTGGCGAGTAGGCCAGTAGGGCAACGTTCTCGCGTTGCGCCATCTCTGATAATCCCACCTCAAAAGTGCGGTTGACTAAGCTGTAGGCGTTTTGAATGGTGAGCACGCGGGGTAGACCTGCGGTCTCGGCTTGCTGCAAATATTGCATCAGGCCCCATGGTGTCTCATTAGACACGCCAATTGCTCGAATTTTGCCGCTACTGACGAGTGTTTCAAGGGCCCTCAGAGTCTCTTCGATGGGTGTAAGGGGCTCGCCGCGATGGGTATAGCCGAGCTGGCCAAATATATTGGTCGCTCGGTCCGGCCAATGCATTTGATACAGGTCTATGTAGTCAGTTTTTAGGCGCCGCAAACTGTCATCACAGGCGGCCACAATATGCTCGCGATTGAGCTTGGGACCGTTACGAATATGAGTGAAGGCGGGGCTGTGGCCTGAGGCCTTGGTGGCGATCACCCATTGTTCACGCTGCCCATTGTTGGCGAGCCAATGTCCGATGTAGGTTTCGGTCAACCCCTGAGTTTCAGCGCTTGGGGGAACCGGATACATCTCGGCGGTATCCATGAAATTGATACCGTGTTCCGCTGCGTAATCCATTTGCTGATGCGCTTCTGCCTCGCTATTTTGCTGCCCCCAAGTCATCGTGCCTAGGCAGATCTCAGAAACTTCGATGCCGTTAATTGTTTTGATATTCATGTTTTGTCTGGTCCTGTCACTGAATTTAGCGTTTAAGTTCTAAATAGTTAAACATAAGTGTGAAGACCTCGCGTTGCCGCATAAAGGGTTTAATCAGCTCCCCGCCAACGTGATTGGCGAATAAAGGCACATTAGCCCCAGTGTGCTCTGTGGACTGAATATTATTAGTCGCGTAGTTGATACGCATGATGCCGCCCTCGGGTGTTTTTATGCGAGCAACTTTTCCAGGTGAGTAGACAGGGATTGGAAACGCTGCAAAAAGACTGGGTTCGGGGACAATTTGCGCGGCTTGTGCGTGGTCTGCTGTCACTATCACTAGCGTATTAGCGTGTTTCTCTGCGAAGGCTAAGGCCACCGCAAGTGTCTCCTCGAGCTGTTCAACTTCGCCAATTGAGCCGCAGGGATTACGCGCGTGGCTTTGCTTGTCGATTGAGGCTGACTCCACCATTAAGAAGAAGCCTTTGTCATTGCCGGCTGCGAGATGTTTTATTGCGCGCTCGGTGAGGACTGCAAGTGGTGGCGTGTCGGCGTAGTCGGGATTCGGCTCGCAAGCCATCACATCTGGTTGACTAACGCTTCCCAGCCTATCGTTTACCGCATTGAGCATGCTCGTATGCGCAGATTCTGCCTTTCGGCCATCCGTGCCGCGCATACGCACTGGCAGATGGCTGTCGGAAAATAATCCAAGTAAGCGCTTGTCAGTGTCGGCTGCGGCTAACGACTGTGTCGACGTTGCGATAGAAAAGCCATTTGCTTTTGCAGCGGCCAATACACTTTGCTCGACGCCAGAAATTTCCTTGTCGAAGTGCTTCATCCCGCCACCCAAGACGACATACATCGAAGATTTGGCTATCTGCTCGGCTATCGAACCTGGACCGCCGTTATCCAACGCATCTTGAGGACAGCCCGGAAATTCACTGCCATAGACCTTGCCGCCGAGAATGATCTCTGGGTTTTCACAGCTGCGATTGGAGACATGCGCCATAAAGGACGCGGGTGTGGCATCAGTGATGGACGCGGTGCTAACAATGCCTGCCCGATAACCTACAGTTGTCGCCATTTCGGCGATTGTGCCAAGGTCTTTATCATCAGGACCCGTGCCAACCCGCCCTATATGGGTCACGACACCGGTGGCGAGCGTCGTCGCGGTATTGGCTGAGTCGGCGACATACAGCGCAACACCATCGGTGGATACGGTTTCAATCTGCACCGCTGCGCGGATGGGCTGCTCGTCGAGCAACAGCGAACCGTTACTACCTGATAAGTAATTGCGTGCCATGGTGACGTGCTGGTCGTCAAAGCCGTCACCAATAATGAGGATGACATTACGCATTTCTTCGCTCGCTGCTGCACTTGCAGCGAGCGCACCGGTTAGCGCCAAACTGGCCGCAATTGGGCTGAGTCGACGTGAGTAATAGGCCATGATTTTCTCCGAAAATGTTTGCACTAGAGCCTAGCCTCCTCTAGAAATAGCCGCAAGCATTTCGACGCGGCTTCGAAAAAGAATAGCCATGCCGGATTTTGGTTTTGGGCATTATCGGAGTTTGTGGCAACATAGACACCGTTTTGAACCGACTCGGACCTAATAAATGAATAATTTTATTCCTGCTGCTGCCGCTGTGGTGGCTTTGTTGTGTTGTGCTTTTTCACCCTTTGCGTCTGCCGCTGACACTAGCGCAGCAGATACCGCTTGGATTCTCACTGCTACGGCTTTGGTCTTGTTCATGACTTTGCCTGGTCTATCACTATTTTATGGTGGCCTGGTGAGGGTACGTAATGTCCTGTCGGTTTTGATGCAGTGCTTTGCACTCTCTGCTTTGATGTCGCTGCTGTGGTTTGTCGCGGGCTACACCATCGCTTTTGGTAGTTCAGGTGTGGAGCAGGGTCCTTTGATCGGGGATCTTGGTAATTTATTCTTGGCCAACGTATCCATGGATAGCACAAGAGGGACGGTGCCAGAGACTTTATTCGTCATGTTTCAAATGACTTTTGCAATTATTACACCGGTGCTGATTGTAGGTGCCTTCGCTGAGCGGATGCGTTTTTCAGCCATGCTGATATTTAGTTCTGCGTGGTTACTGCTAGTTTATGCCCCCGTTTGCCACTGGGTGTGGGGCGGTGGTTGGCTTGGAGATATGGGATTGCAGGATTTTGCCGGCGGCACCGTCGTGCATATCACCGCAGCCGTGGCTGCACTCGTAGCAGCACTAATGATTGGGCCGCGTCGAGGCTTTGGTACGATTGCCATGCCACCCCACAACCTGACCATGACAGTGACCGGTGCAGGTATGCTTTGGGTCGGTTGGTTCGGCTTTAATGCTGGCTCTGCAGTTGCTGCCGATAGCAGTGCTGCGATGGCCATGCTGGTTACGCATTTGTCAGCGGCCTGCGGTTCATTAGCCTGGATGACGATGGAGTGGTTGCGTCATGGCAAGCCCTCGGTGCTCGGCATTGTGACCGGTATGGTAGCGGGATTGGGTACGATTACACCGGCGTCAGGTTCGGTGGGTCCGGCCGCGGCGGTCGTAATCGGTTTGAGCGCGGGTGTTGTTTGTTACTTTGCTACTATCACCCTTAAGAATAAACTCAAAATTGACGACAGTCTTGATGTGTTTCCCGTGCATGGTGTCGGCGGTGTTTTAGGTACATTACTCGCAGGAGTGTTCTGTTCGCCAGCCTTAGGTATCTTTAGTGGCAACGGTTTTTCTGACGGTGTCAGCGATATCGCCGGTCAGGTATCGATTCAAATGACCGGTGTGGTCGCCACTTTCATCTATACCGCTGTCGCGAGTTGGGTCCTGTTTAAAATTGTAGATGTGTTGATCGGTTTAAGAGTCGATGCAGAAGAAGAAAATGTGGGTCTTGATCTCGTGTTACACGACGAACGTGGCTACGATCTTTAAGTGATGTTCGCGTCGCACTGAGTGTAGAGTCTTACCTCGGTGCGATGCGCCGTACTGCTTTGTCATAGGTTGTCGGTCTCGTTTTTCATCTCACGAATAGCATCGAGTGTGACAAGTCGAAGCTTGATGCCCAGTTTGCCGAGTGTACTTTTATTCGCGTTTATCTCCCAGACGGTGAGAGGATGACTTTGGCGCCAGTCTTTAGGGAAGCCCAGGGTCAATGTATTACCCTTTGCTAGAACGCTAAAGTCGGGCAAGGTCTTGAGTGCTTCGACGTGCTTAAAGACAACCGCTAATCGCAGTAGAGCGATCATACGAGATACCTGAGGACGCTTGCCCTCGGGGATATCAAGAAATAGGTCGTCGGGTAAATGCCCTCGATGGCCACGCACTAGACTGGCGAGCATTTCTTGCTCCCCCTGAGAGAATCCTGGAAGGTCCGAGTGCGCGAGCATATATGCCGAATGTCGGTTGTAGTGCCTTTGCGATATTGCCACTCCTATCTCATGGCAGCGTCCGGCCCACGCCATTAAGTCGATATCACTATCGCTTAAATTCCATACGGTTTGCACTTGTGTCGCTAAATAATTGACGCGTTGGGTCACGAGATTCGCAATAGTTTCATCGACATTGTATCGATTGACCATGGCATTGATCGAACGCTCGCGAACATCTTCGTGAGAGGCTCGGCCGACTAAGTCGTATATAACGCCCTCGCGCAAAGCGCCATTTGAGGTCCGTAATTCTGTGATGTTGAGGCCATCGAAGATGGCGGCGGTTATCGCAACCCCTGCAGTGATGACATCACGACGTTTGTCATTGAGCCCTTCGAGCTTAAGGTTGTTAACATGATCAAACTTGAGTAGCCGTTTACGGAGCTTTTCGATGGCGGCGCGATCAATACCCCATTCACGCCATCCATGGATGCGAATCAAGGCTTCAATGGCCTGCAATGTCCCTGAAGAACCCACACATTCCACCCAGTGTTTGGCGTGGAAGTTTTTGCGAATATGGGACACTTCGATCATCGCTTGCTCATAAGCCGCTTGATAGTTTTGTTTGTTTAGTAGACCGTCTGCAAAAAATTGATTCGCATAGCTCACACAGCCGAGCTGTAAGCTTTCTAGGCGGATAGGTTCAAAGCGCTGACCAATAATGAATTCAGTGCTGCCCCCACCGATATCGACCACTAAACGCGAGACTTCATCATCCGCTAAGGTATGTGCGACGCCTAAGTAGATTAATCGCGCCTCCTCACGGCCATACACTACATCGACAGGCACGCCTAAAATGGCTTCAGCGGGATCTGTAAATTCCCGGCGATTTTTAGCTTTCCTCAGCGCGTTGGTGCCGACGACACGAATCCGCTCGGGTGGGTTGCCACTCAACATCTGCGCAAATCTTGATAGGCAAGCGAGCCCGCGCTCAATCGCATCCTGACTTAAACGCCCGTCGCTGAGTCCGGCACCCAGTTGAACACGTTCGGCCAGCATATCAATCGGCCGCAATTCACCGCAGTCGAGTCGGGTTATAATGAGATGAAAGGAGTTGCTGCCAAGATCAATGGCTGCGAGCAAACTACCCTCGGCAAGAGGGGGTGGACGGTGAGGTTTCAATGTCGATTTCCTTCAGCGTTTATACAAATCAGCTTAAAGCATTCCCCGATTAAGCGCACGAACCCTATCGCTGAGCTATTGTGTGTCAAAGAGCTTCGGAGCGTTTTATCCGATCTATAGGCAGCCAATCTTCGCTCAACTCGTCGCTTAATAATCGCCGTCGAAAACTCGGGGCACTCTATTGGATATTCTGCTCGTCAGTTCATAACCGATGGTGTCGGCATGCGCGGCAACGACATCGAGACTCGGTGTGTCGCCCCAGAGCGTTACCGGGTCTCCAATACGAACATTAACCAAGTCAGTGATGTCGATAGTGAGCATATCCATTGATACACGACCTGCTAACGCGGCTAACTGGCCATTTACAGCTACTGGCGTACCGTCGATAGCGTGGCGCGGATAGCCATCCGCATAGCCCACGGGAACTGTGGCGATCCGACTATCTCGCTGCGCACACCATCGACCCCCATAGCCAACTGTCTCCCCAGTACTAATCTCTCTTACTGACATAACGCGGGATTCGAAGGACATTACTGGCTTGAGTGTTAACGCTTCGCCGATACCGCCCGGCATTCCTCCATAGAGCATATATCCGGGACGTATCCATTGATTATCTTGTGCTGTGGCGTTGATTAGGGCTGCCGAGTTACCGAGGCTTGAGGGTCCGTCAAATATAGAAACTGCCTCGTGCCAACGCTGTAATTGACGCTGAGTAAGCGGATTTTCTGTGGTTTCAGCCGCCGCCAAGTGCGACATCAGTGTGATATCGCTGGCACCTATGGTGCGCAGCGCAGCTAACGCTTGTCCGAATTCTTGCGGCGTGAAGCCCAAGCGATGCATGCCAGTATCGAGCTTTAACCAAATAGCAGGCAGCCTCGTAGGCTTCGCGCTGCCCAGGAAATCGATTTGGTTAAAGCTGTGAACCACTGTCCATAAGTTAAGGTCGATGATGTTTTGCACGTCGTCTGCATCAAATGGTCCATCCAATACAAGTATTGGAATGTTAATGCCCGCTGCTCGTAAAATGACAGCTTCTTCAACAAAGGCGACAGAGAATGCATCAACATGGGGCATCAAAACTCGTGCGCAAGCCACTGCGCCGTGCCCATAAGCCTCGGCTTTGACCGCGGCCATAACTTTTTGAGCTCCGGCGAGCTGGCGTGTGATCGACGCATTGTGAATGAGCGCGTCAACATCGATACGTAGTTGCGAAGGTCTTGCCATCAGTAATCGAAACGGTGCTTATGAAACAGTTGCTGTGCCCGCGACCAGACAGGACCAGGCCTGCCTTCTGAAACCGGTACGCCGTCGACACTGATCACCGCTGCAATCTCTTTTGTTGAGCTGGTCAACCATATCTCGTCTGCTGCAAAGACATCGGCTTTAGTAATAATGCCCTCGATGACTTGCCAGCCCCCCTCTGACTTGAACATGTCTAATAAAAGGTTGCGGGTAATGCCTGGGAGTTTTTGCGTGTCAAGTGCGGGTGTTTGTATCGCACCTTGTTTAACGATAAATACATTGCAGGCTGCCGCTTCGGTAAGTTCGTCATTGTCGTTAAATAATAAAATTTCGTCCGCCCCTGAATCAATCCCCTCCATCATATGTAGCACATTGCCTAATAGCGCAATTGACTTAATGTGGCATCGTTGCCAGCGACGATCTATGCCCGTTGAGACCGTAAATCCTTTGGCATTTCTAAGACTACCATCACTAGTTGCAGGGATATCAAATGTATATGCAAAAATAGTGGGTATCGTTTTCTGTGGAAACTTGTGTTGCCGTTTTTCGCCAACGCCGCGAGTCACTTGCAGATAGATACCAAGATTGCCTTCACCATTTTCTCTTATGAGGCGACTTAATTGCTGGCGCCAAGTTTGTGTATCCAAAGGGTTGGTCAGCGCTATGGCATCTAGGCCGTCTTGTAAGCGCCGCATGTGCCAGTCGAAGCCAACCATTTTGCCGCCATAGCTTGGGATAACTTCATAGATACCATCACCAAATAGAAATCCACGGTCCATCGGTGAGATACGCGCTTCGCTGAGCGGCAGCCATTGATCATTAATCCACGCGATGGTCATGATTATATCTCTAGGTGAGTTGGGGCTGGGTATTCTGACAGAATTAAACGAATTTCCGAGAGTAACGATTCACATTCGCTGCTTGGAAGTCCATCTTCGGTGACAGTATTTTCATGAGTGACGCCATCGACACTGCCTGCCTGAGACAGTTGCTCAAGGAGTTCTCGCGGCCGAATTGTCGCAAGGGGTTGCGCGCCGGTAAGCCATTCCGTCATCGCGATTAAGGCATAGGCACCCCAGTTTGATACATCTGCGACTATTAGCGCATCGCAGGTGGATACCGCGGGTTCTATATTGAGCGTATTTAATACGATGCCGGCGCTGCCCATGCCGATCTCGTTGCCGCCATCGCCGATCGCAATAACGGGGCAGGGCGCTTGTGCAACATAGGGCTCAAAAGGTCTGACGTCATCGCTGATGTCAACTCGACGGATATTGTAGTACCGACCATCTGCGGCATGGCCTGGACGCTCGATCACAATTAAAAGGTCGGCTGGATGGGCGTTATAAAAAGCCGTGGCATCTAAGCTCGCTTGATCCATATCAAAAGCTTCTAATACAACGGCTTCAAACTCATCTCCAAGCGCGTCAATCAAAGGTTTTCCCGCCAAGAGTCGCGGCTGCTTACCCATGCCGTTGCACAATCGATAGAGCGCCATGGCACCCGCAGGGCCATCGGTTTCAAATGTGTTCGCAACGGGGAAGCCGGTACAAATTAAGACATGCGCCTCAGCATCGATCAGCATCTGAGCGGCTCGGAGTAAATACCCTGGTTTTAGCGCTTCGCGAACAGTCGCCATGCCGCGCGGATTACGCGCAACAAGTGCCTGTTCAACTGCGATACTCGCGTCAATCGATGACTGAGACATAAAGCTACGCTCCAATGCGCTCAAGAATGGTCACTATTTAACGTCAACAACTTGAGTTCGCGTTTATAATTTTGATGGAGCCAGATTACTCGATTAGCGTCAGTTTGCGTAATGAGTTGAAAGCGAATTTTTGTTCCCGCGCGCCGCTGCGCGAGACGTGCGCAATCTACTGACAGTATTGCCCCTGCTTTAGGGTAGCCGCCTAAAGTCTGCCTGTCATTGAGCAGCACAATGGGCTGTCCATCCGGCGGAATTTGTACTGCGCCAAGACAGGTTGCCTCTGAATAAAGTTGTTCGATGCCGGTGTTCAATTGCGGCCCCTCCAGACAAGCGGCCATTCTGTTAACGCGATGTGATAGCGTGAATGTTGTATGACTGATGTGTGCTCGGCAGTCCTCAGGTAGCTGGTCAAATTGAAAGCAGGGCAATAAACGCAGAGTGATGGCGTCTTCTGATGCGGACTTAAATGGCGGGTAGCCATAACGTGCCGAGATGGTCGTGATGGTATGTAACGGCAGCTGGTCTCCGGCCTGCAGGACGCGCCCTTCGTGGCCCCCGAGCCCCTCACGCACAGTCGTGCTGCGACTCTCAAACAATGGCGAGATGACGATGCCGCCGCTGATCGATAAATAGCTATACACACCCGTATCTGGTCGATCAATGGTTAACAGCTCACCTGCACACAGGCGCACGGTACTGGCATAAGGAATTAAGCGAGGCGCACTCGGTAAGTGCTGTAAATCGGCGCCTGATGATGTGTGCGAATTCGTTTGAATATAGGCTCGACTCAGTGCGCCTGTCAGTGCAACATCGCAATCGGTGTCTGCGCGGACTGAGATGCCACCATAGCTGATTTCCAGTGCTGCGCATTGTGGATGGTTACCCACTAAGCGCTGACCTAGATGATACGCGAATCCATCCATAGCACCACTTTGAGTGATCCCAATACGCTGATAGCCTATCCGGCCACCATCTTGTACCGTACTCTGTAAACCCGGCTGTACGATCGATAGGCTACTCATAAAATCCCACCTAAAGATAAAAAGCACTCGCGATCCACCGCATAGAAACGCACCGTATCACCGACATTAATCTTGTTGGGTGGTTGTTCGTAGGCGTCAAATAAGGGCAATGGGCAGCGTCCAATGATACGCCAGCCACCTGGAGACTGTCGGGGATAAACCGCGGTCTGTCGGTCTGCGATAGCCACCGAGCCGGCGGCAACCGCCGCGCGGGGTGAGGCGTGTCGCGGCACCGCTAGGGCCGAATCAACATGGCCTAGATAGCAGAATCCAGGTGCGAAACCATTGGCATAGGCGGTATAGCTTGTGCCGGTATGCAGCGCAATCAACTGTTCAATAGATAATCCCGCATATGTTGCAAGCGCTAACAGATCGGGTGCTACCGCTGAATCATAGTAAACTGGAAGCGCGATCTGCTGTTCGGAGACATTGTTCAGTGCGCGCTGGGTTATGCCAGAGCCTTCGATAGTCGTGTTGAGAGGGGCGTCGACGGAGCTGTTGCGAGAATTGTCTGGCGAACCCTCCGGTGAGCTGTCTGGGGTGCTATCGAAAACGCCAGCGTGAACATCTATCTGCCTGCTCACTGCGCGTGATAATTCAAGACTGACGTTCTGAGATAGCGCTATGAGGTAGGGATGTAGCGCTGAGGTATTGGGGTGTGTCATGTCATAGAAAATGGCTAGGGTCTTATAAGCAGGTGCCAAGTCCGTAATGAGCGCCCCAAAATGCGCTGATAAATTGTCGGCAATCCGAATAATAAGAACCGTCAGCGCCCGACTCGGTTCGTCGTGAAATGTCAGAAGAAAACCGGTTTCGCCGGCGATGCCGATATCAAATCCGAGCTTTGTCATGAGCGTTTGCGCCTCGGTGCTCATAACTTGCGATTGTCCAGTCCATTCAATGCCACGCGAATAGCCTTGATGATCTGTACCGCGGCGAAATTGTCGCCGTGAACACACAGACTGTCGGCGGTGATGTCTAATCGCGTGCCCTGCGGACTCGTCAAATTCCCGATGGCGATGGCTTTTGCCTGCGCTATAGATTGCGACATGGTCAGCAGCGCACCAGGTTTATCGCGAGCGACTAGGTGACCGTCTTCGGTGTAGGCTCGATCGGCAAAGGCTTCAAATCGTAAAGTGACGCCAATGGTCGATGCCATCTCTTGGCACTGTATAGCGTCGGGCGTGGCTAGAACCATAAGATCAATCGAATCGTGCCACTGTGCCACCGCGGTCATGATCTCTGCCATCAGATCGGGTGCTGCCATCATGTCGTTGTATAGAGCGCCATGCGGCTTGATATAGCGAATGCGGTCGCCATTCATTCGTGCCATACCGTCTAGGGCGCTGAGCTGATAATGAACAAGATCAATCAGTGCCTGCCCACGTATAGCCATGGATCGTCGACCAAAACCCTGGAGGTCGGGATAGGATACATGCGCGCCTATCTCAACCTCATGGAGTTTAGCGAGACTGAGTGTTTGGCGGATAATGCTGGGATCGCCCCCGTGAAAGCCACAGGCAATGTTGGCGCAGTCAATCAACGGCATTACTTGGTCATCACAGCCAAGTTGCCAATGTCCAAAGCTCTCGCCTAAATCGCAATTAATGTTGAGGGCGGATGTCTTTCTCTTTGTCGTTGACTGTGTCATCAAAATATTGCCAGTTCTGTATTACGTTTATCGGTGACTAGCATATACCCAGGGCTGTGTGTAAATGCGATGGGGAGTCTGGCCTGCGCTAACGCCACTTGTGGTGTGACACCACAGGCCCAGAATACCGGGACTTCACCGGGCTTGAAGCTTACAGGCTCGCCAAAATCAGGCGTATTGATATCGCTAATACCAATTTGCTTCGGCTCACCAAAGTGCACGGGAGCACCATGTACACCGGGGAATCGGCTACAAATTTGAATGGCTCGAATCGCATCTGCAGGGATCATTGGACGCATACTCACGACCATCTCAGCGCTAAAAACTCCAGCAGGAGTGCAGCCTATATTTGTGCGATACATAGGGACGTTGACACCTTCGCTGATATTGCGGATGTCGATGTCGGCAGCTTGGAGTGCTTCTTCAAAGGAAAAAGAGCAGCCGAGCGCAAACGCGACGGCGTCTTCCTGCCAAAATCCCAATAAATCATCATATTCATCGGTCAGTACACCATTTACCCAGCGCCGATAGCGGGGTAAGTCGGTACGCACATCGATATCGTTTCCAAGTGTGGGTAGCGTGGGATCCCCGGGAGTCGCACTTACCGCCAATAGTGGGCAAGGCTTTGGATTAGCATGGCAAAAGCGTAAAAAATCGCCGGCGTATTGTTCTGGCAAAATAACTAGGTTGCACTGCACATAACCCGCTGCAAGACCGCTAGTCGGCTGCCGCCATTTTCCGGCTCGAATTTGTTCGCGCACCCTGTGCCCTGGATTTTTTATCGTCATTCTGATCCTCACTACTTTAAGCTTTGCGCGGCTCTTGTATAGTAGGTTAAAACTATAACGGAGTTACATCATGCCCCACCTTTCAGTGACCGCCGCAGAAACCCCATCAAAAGCGGCTTTTGTCATGGCCAATTCCGGTGAAGTTGTCACCTATGGCGAACTGGACGAGCGCAGCAATCAAGGTGCTCAGCTTATGCGATTGTGCGGTATACACAAGGGTGCTCATATCGCGATAATGCTACCCAATTGCCGAGAGTTTCTCGAGATAGCCTGTGCCGCCCAGCGCTCGGGTATTATTTATACCGCGATCAGTACGCATTTGTTACAGGATGAAACAGCGTACATTTTAGAGAACTCGGGGGCAGAGCTTTTTATCGTCTCGGCTGAATATGCGCAGGTTGCCAAAGCAATGATTGAAAAGGCGCCAAACGTAAAGCATTTTTATATGGTCAACGGTGTTCGTGGGGGTTTTGAATCCTGGGAAGAAGCGGTCGACCAGATGCCTACCACGCCGATCGGTGATCAAGCCATGGGTGCGGATATGCTCTATTCTTCGGGTACTACAGGTAAGCCAAAAGGAGTGTTTATTCCGCCCCTTGCAGACGCTTTTGATGCGCCTACCGCGATGGAGTCGACCCTAGGTCCCGCCTTTGGTTTCAGCCCAGAGACCACTTATTTATCACCGGCACCTCTGTATCACGCCGCGCCCTTGCGCTACAACATGCTGGTACTGGCTACAGGTGGGACCTGCATCATCATGGAGAAGTTTGATGCGGAACGAGCGCTGGCACTGATTGAGGCGCATCGGGTTACCCATTCTCAGTGGGTACCCATCATGTTCGTCAGAATGCTCAAACTTTCCACGGAAGTTCGCCAGCAGTACGATGTATCTAGTATGCACGTTGCCATTCACGCTGCCGCACCATGCCCGATCGATGTCAAAGCCGCCATGATCGAATGGTGGGGGCCGGTGATTTACGAATACTATGCGGCCAGTGAAGCCATCGGTTTTACGGTCATCGATTCTAATAGCTGGTTGAGCCACCGCGGGTCGGTAGGTAAAGCGCTATTTGGCGTGCCTCATGTGTTAGATGAGGCGGGTTCGGAGGTGACTGCCAATGAAGTGGGTGAGATTTGGTTCGAATTAACCGCTGGAGGCTTTACCTACTACAATGAGCCAGACAAAACGCGCGATGCCTACAATGACCGAGGCTGGGCAACTACGGGTGATATGGGCTACTTGGATGATGAAGGCTTTTTATACCTCACGGACCGAAAGAACTTCACCATCATTAGTGGCGGCGTCAATATTTATCCCGCGGAGATTGAGAACCTATTAATCGCCCATGAAAAAGTAGCTGATGTTGCCGTTTTTGGGATTCCCAATGAGGAGTTTGGCGAGGAGGTGAAAGCAGTGCTTCAGCCCGTCAATTGGGCTGATGCCACCGACGAGACGGCTATTGAGATCATGGAGTGGCTCCGCGGTCGACTTTCACCTATAAAAATGCCGCGCAGCATCGACTTCAACGAACAGCTACCGCGGATGGATAACGGGAAGTTGTACAAGCGCCACCTGATGGAAGCCTATAAAAAACGCGACGCGTAAACTGAGATTACCAAAGTCATTTAATGCGGCGGTTAATATCAAAAATCTTTCAAATACCTTACTGAATACCTAGGGATGCGGCAATTAACACGGCGATGCTCGCTGCGACGGGGATCACCACGGTGATCACGCCGACATCTTTGTAGGCCTGTTTGTGCGTAAGCTGAGTAATTGTCAGCATAGCAACGACGGCGCCACAATGGGGCAGAGAGTCAAAGCCACCGCTGGCGATGGTGGCCACGCGATGCAAGACCGCAGGTTCAATCCCCATGGCCAAATAACTGGGAGCCAGTGTCTGCATGAAGATCTGTAGCCCGCCAGAGGCCGACCCTGTAATCGCTGAGATCAAGCTCACTGACCCGAACACCGAGATTAGTGGCGGCAGGTCGGTGCTGACAGCCAAATTCAAAAAATTCTGGAAGCCTGATGTCTGCGTCACCACCCCACCAAAGCCAATCACCGCAGCGGTGTTTATCAGGGGTAATATGGCGTCTTGTGTACCGTGACCCATGACTTTTAGTGCTCTTCCACGGATGTTACTAAAGAGTAGTGCTGCGATAACGCTGCCGACAAACAGCGCAATACTTGGCCAAATGATCGGTTGGGTGTTAGCGAAGCTGACCAAACTACTGAATATACCGGGTGCAGTGAGACCCTCAATCGCACCGCACATAGCGATTAGCCTCGGGGCTAAAATGGCGCCTAAGACCACGACGATAGGTGTGGCTGCGAGCCGCCAATCGGGGAATTTAGCTGTTGATAGGTCGATTAACTGATCTCTAGGCCCTGGCTCGAAGCCCTCACCATTAGCCTTGGCAATTCTGCGCTGACGTTCCAGATACCAGAGGCCAGCAATAAGCATAACACCTGCACCAATGAGGCCGAGCATGGGAGCGGCAAACAAATCGGTGCCCAGCGCTGATGCCGAAATTACATTTTGTACCGACGGCGTGCCGGGCAGTGCGGTGAGCGTAAACGTACCGGCACCGAGCGCCAATGCCGCACAAAATAGTCGCTTGGGGATATTGGCTTCGCGGAGTAATTGAAGTCCCAGTGGGTACATGGCGAAGATCACAACGAAGACTACTACGCCGCCATAGGTCAAAATTGCGCACGCTAACGTGGTGATCACTAATGCGCGCTCTGCACCAAGCACGCGAACCATTGCCATGGCAATGCTGGCGGCGGCGCCGGAATCACCCATAACCCGACCAAAAATAGCGCCAGCCGCAAATAGCAGGAAAAATTTCCCCGCAAAAGTAAATGCCCCCAGTTTGCCCAGCGCAAAGGCATTCGAGAGCGAGTCTGCGAGAGGGAGTTGGTTGGTCACGATGACGACTAGTGAGGCTAGTAGGGCGGCGAAAATAATATCGACACCACGCAATGCTAACCAGATAAGCAGGGCCACGCTGCAGATTAGGCCTAAGCTACTAACGACAGCCATAGTTGGACACTCTTTATTGTTAGTTTGACGATGATAAGCGCTGAGTATGGCATACACGATAGGGCCGCCAATAGACGGTCTGGAAAGTCCTTGCAATAGGCGTGCCCGCACAAAGTAGTATATGCTCTGAGAGATAAAGTGGTAATGGAGTGTGTTCATTGGCGAATCGAAGACAGCTAAAAAAAATAGAGCGCTCGATGGACGAAGCCGAGAGCTACCCGCACTGGAAAAGCCTGGCCCAAGAGCACGATGCACTTTCTGGCATGGCCGACTGGCGCGAAGTTGAGCACACAGATTTATATGATTATGCGCAAATTCGGCTTCGCTTGGATCGGCTGCGCAGTTTGCGCGCGCGCAACGACTATCAAGGACTGTTATTCGCCCTGAATGAGGGCATTCACGGCAACATGGGCGGAATGGGTAAAAGCATTCTCTATCGCAAAGCTAAGTTAGGCACAAAGCGGCTCATTGAAGACTATATAAGCGAAATTGATGAGTCACTGCGGCTGATCGCTGAGGTCTCGGATGATGAGATTTCAGTGCAACAAAAAGTTGAGTTTTTCTACCGCTGTAACGTCTGTTTTGGGCGTTCTGCACTGATGTTGAGCGGTGGCGGTGTACTTGGCTTTTTGCACATGGGTGTAGTGAATATGTTGCTGGAGCAAAATCTACTACCCCGGGTGATATCGGGTTCCAGTGCTGGATCAATTGTCGCAGGCGTACTCGCTTGTAACACGGATACCGAAATGCAGCATTTCGAGCATTCGGCGCTGCTACAGCATGAAGTTAAAGCGGATGCCAGCCTGCTTAGACGGCTCTTTCTCGGTACGGGTCCCCAGTTAACGACGGAGGATGTCGAGGGAATTGTTGAGCGCTTGATACCCAATATGACGTTTGAGGAAGCCTACGCTAAGACGGGGCGTCAGGTGAGTATTACTGTCGCGCCTGCGGAGCCACATCAGCGCTCGCGTCTTTTGAATGCATGGACATCACCCAATGTCTATATTCGGGCAGCGGCCATGGCGTCTTGCGCGGTACCTGGCGTTTTCCCGCCCGTGATGTTGATGGCGAAAAATGTTCATGGCAACCCGCAGCCTTATTTGCCTGGGCGCCGCTGGATTGATGGCTCGATTGCCGAGGATTTGCCTGCTAAGCGCTTGTCGCGTTTGTACAGTACCAATCACTATATCGTCAGCATGGTGAATCCTATTGCCACCGCGTTCTTGAGCAAGGGTGACGAGCGCTCACCACTGCGTAAAGCCGCCGGAACACTCGGCGTGGGTATGGGACGCGAAGTACTGAATTTTTATCGAGGTATTGCGCAGACTAACGGCGATAATTGGCCGCGCTTGAACATGATGCTGCACGGTGCCCATGCCTTATTGGATCAGGAATACACAGGCGATATTAATATCGTCCCCAATTTTAGAATCGCTAATCCGTTACGTTTGCTGTCTCATGTAGATGAAGAGGAACTACTGGTGCTCATTCGAGAAGGCGAACGTGCGGCCTATTCGAGGGTGGAAGCGATTCGTCGTTGTACGATGATCTCTCGGACGCTAGAAGAAATTCTTTATCGATTTGAATACGGTGATCTACGTGTAGACCCCACTAAATTTCAGCGGCCAAGGAGTTCTAGGCGACGTCCACCCCCCACCGCGGAGCAGTTCGAAAAGCTCAGACAGGATGCTGCGGCCGCGCGTAATCGGCCTGATGTGGCGCCAAAAAAGCCGAAAGTTAAATCTGCCGCTAAGCGCAAAACTGTGCCAGCACTTGCCAAGAAATCTAGAGCCAGCAAGGCGGCTCGATTGCATTAATTAGCGAGCGGAGTGACTCAGTCGGATGCGTTGATATAGCTGAGGCCTAGCGCTGCTAGCGGCGCAACTTGGTCACCCCGGGTTGCCGCTTCTGCGCTTGATGCGTTCCCTTGCAGTCCGCGCTTCTTGACACCCTGAAGAATCCCTGCAATGCGGAAGAAGCAAAATGCCATATAGAAGTTCCAGTGCGGAATGCTGTCTCGATTAGTGCGCGCGCAGTACTGCGCAACGTAGCTAGCATCGTCGGGAATGTTCAGTGACGCCCGATCAACGCCGGCAAGCCCTGCGATTCCGCCATCCCTTGGAAACTGCCAGGCCATAACTTGATAGGCGATATCGGCGATGGGATTGCCCAGAGTCGACAGTTCCCAATCCAAGACGGCAATAATGCGGGGTTCTGTTGGATGGAACATCACGTTATCTAGCCGATAGTCACCGTGAACCAGTGCCACTCGACCATCGTCAACGGGCATGTTTTCAGGTAGCCAAGCCATTAGCTTTTCCATCGCTGGAATATGGTCAGTTTCTGACGCCCGATACTGCCTGCCCCAACGACTGACTTGGCGCTCAAAGTAATTACCTGGCTTACCGTAATCACTCAGGCCCACCGCATCGATGTCGACCAAATGCATGACTGCCAATACGCGATTCATTTCATCGAAGATCGCACGCCGTTGTTGGTCATCCACTTCCGGCAAAGTAGGATCCCAAAATATTCTTCCGTGTAAAAACTGCATGACATAAAATATGGAGCCTATGATCGTCTCGTCTTCACATAGAACGATAGCCTGTGGTACGGGCACATCGGTGTCATAGAGTGCGGAAATAACTTTGTATTCCCGATCAACCGCATGGGCTGAGGCCAGTAATTCGCCTGGTGGCTTGCGTCGCAATACATATTGATTTTCACCCGCTGTCAGCTTAAACGTTGGATTGGACTGTCCGCCGACGAATTTTTCGGCAATCAATGGTCCATCAAATGGCGGTATGTAAGAACGAAGCCAAGGATCTAATCGGGTCAGGTCTAGTGTTTGCGTACTCATTTGGGACTCCATCATTGTTTTTTCGCCGGTGCAGCATAGACGCACAGTGTCATTGAATTCAAACCTTTGAGAGAATCAATACCATTAACTGTTAGCACAAACTTGCGCAGCACTTTATGATTCCTCGTGGTTGAACGTGACGGCATACGCTGGTTGCTCGCGTTGGGTTTTAACACGAAAAAAAGAATGTGGTGCGCTAAAGAGGAATTCATGAACATATTTGACCATTATAAAAAAGCACGGGAACTCACTCTGACGCCTGGTGGCATGCTGGAAGTTGAAACAATTGAGCTGCGCGGCTCGCCGGTACTCGCTTTTAAGCATGCGCCTAACAGCTTACGCGATTTCTGGATGGTAGCCTGTGGACATGGCGATAATGATTATCTTGTTTATCTCGATGAACGCTTGACCTACAGCCAGGCGGCGCGCGATGTAGCGGCTTTTGCAGCTTGGTTGCAAAGCCAGGGTATTGGTACCGGCGACCGTGTTGCTATCTCCATGCGTAATTATCCCGAATGGATGCTCGCTCACTGGGCTATTAACGCCATCGGTGCCGTTGTAGTTGGCATGAATGCCTGGTGGGTTGGCGACGAAATGGCCTATGCTTTAAAGGATAGTCAGCCCAAATTACTAATTGCCGACGATCGTAGATTGGCAGTTTTTGCCCAGATACATGACCAATTTCCAGATATTGAGGTTGTCGCCGTCCGTGAGTCTCACTCGCCTGTGCCCGCGACAACTTGGCAGGAAGCCATCGCTCAGGATGCTGCGCTACCGGATGTGACCATCGACCCCGATAGTGACGCGTGCATTTTTTATACCTCCGGCACCACGGGTCGCCCTAAAGGTGCACAGCTGACGCACCGTTCTTGTGTGACTAATATTATG
This sequence comes from uncultured Luminiphilus sp., assembly GCA_963926105.1. Taxonomy (GTDB): domain Bacteria; phylum Pseudomonadota; class Gammaproteobacteria; order Pseudomonadales; family Halieaceae; genus Luminiphilus. Next base: position 63,014 of record CAWUVW010000018.1, read on the forward strand.
AATATCGCGGCGATGGGCCGTATCTTTGCCACGACACAAGGTTTGAGTCGTGGTGCAGAGCTGACTGAGTCATTGGCGCCGCCGACGCCGACTTGTCTGATTGCCACGCCTTTGTTCCATGTGACGGCGAATAATTGCGTACTTCAGGCGGGGACTGTGGCGGGTGGCAAATTTGTGCTGATGTACAAATGGGACCCAGCTGAAGCGCTAAAGCTGATTGAGAAAGAAGCCATCTCTACATTGAGCGCGGTGCCTATGATGAGCCGTGAGCTACTCGCGCATCCGGACTTTGGTGATTACGATACGAGTAGTCTGTCTAATATGGGCGGCGGTGGTGCCGCGATGCAGCCTGATCTAGTGAGAAAAGTGGCGGCCGAGACGCGTCGTGCTAAGCCGACTCAGGGTTACGGTATGACCGAAGTCAGCGGCATTATCAGCTATATCGCTGGAGACATATTCTTAGAACGGCCCGAGAGTGCTGGCCCGCTTGTTCCGACTCTCGAAGGACGCTGTGTTGATGCGTCAGGTCAATCGCTGCCATTTGGTACTTTGGGTGAGATTCACATTCGCGGCGCAGCGGTAATCAAAGGCTATATCAACCGACCTGAAGCGACTGCCGAAACCATTCAAGATGGCTGGCTGAGTACGGGTGATATTGGTTACTTTGACGAGGATGGTTTTCTCTATTTAGTCGATCGCGCCAAAGATATGATTTTGCGCGGTGGTGAGAATATTTATGGCGCAGAGGTAGAAAGCGCAATTTTTGATCATTCCGCTGTGCTTGAATGTGTTGCATTTGCTGTGCCAGATGATCGTTTGGGCGAGGAAGTGGGTGCAGCAATTCACCTTAAGGACGGTGCATTGCTCGATAGCGCGGGGCTCCGCGAGCACATGTCGACAAAGCTGGCTGCATTTAAAATACCCCGTTATATGTGGTTCTTGTCGGAGCCACTGCCCCGCAATGCCAGTGGTAAATTTCTGAAACGCGAGTTGCGTGAGGTATTGAATCCTGCCGACGCCGATTGAGTCAGTTCCTCCGCTTAAACCCATCATGGCGGAGCAACGGCAGTTAGTTGAAGCGGCCACTGCGGCATGTACGGAGCAAGCTGCCAATATCCTCGCCATAGAATTACCCATGTTGCCAGTACATTTTGACTTGTCTGGTGCGGCGGCCGGTATGTTTTGTGCGCGCGAAAGTCGTCTGTGGTTTCGCTATAACCCGTGGATTTTCGCTCAGGATTTTGCAGTTAACTTGCTTGATACAGTACCGCATGAAGTCGCCCATTATGGCGTATATATGGCCTATAAGCGCCGGCAGGTTAAACCGCATGGACCGCAATGGCAGCGTTTAGTTGTGGCGCTCGGTGGTCAGCCTAAAGCGACCTTCAAAGCTGATTTATCAGCCATTCCTAGGCGCCAGCAGCGGCAATATGATTATCGCTGTGATTGTCGTCAACATGCACTTTCCGCCACACGACATAATCGAGTCATCCTAAAGGGTGCCGTGTATCGCTGTCGTTTTTGCGACGGCAAGTTGTGTGCCAACGTCGAATAATCACGTGTAATTCGCTGGCGAGTTCATCGTCACGATTTTAAACAGATAAATGGCTGCTTTTACGATAAAATCACAAGTTACTGTTGTGCTGACCAGTAACTGGCTTGTCGTAGGCTGCCCAGAGGGCGTTAATAGTGGTTGTCACTGTTTTTAGCGTCTGAAGCTTACCGTTTACTTATTTTCGAGGACCATCTGCAATGCTGCCACGTAATTTTACTGAAGAACAAGTCATGTTTCGCGACGCCTATCGGCGTTTTCTGGCTGAAGAAATTGTGCCCAATATGGAGCAGTGGCGTGAGCAGGGTATTGTCGATCGTTCCGCATTTAAAAAGGCGGGTGATCGCGGATTTCTGATGATCTGGCCTGATGAGAAGTATGGCGGTATGGGCGACGACGACTTCCGTTACGAGCAAGTGATTATGGAGGAGGCGGCTTATGCTCGAACAGGGGATTGGTTCTCGACTTTACACAGTCGCCTCGTTGGTCCTTATTTCACACGCTTTGGGAGTGAAGAACAGTGTCAGCGGTTTCTACCGAGGTGTGTGAGTGGCGACCTAATACTGGCTATTGCGATGACCGAGCCTGATGCGGGTAGTGATTTAGCAGGCATGCGTAGCAGCGCGGTTGAACATGATGATCACTGGGTGATTAACGGGCAAAAGACTTATATTTCAAATGGTATTAACGCCGATGTCATCATTGTTGCGGCCAAAACCGACGCAGCAAACAACCCGCATCACATGACGCTGTTTATTGTCGAAGCAGACATGCCTGGTTTCCAGCGTGGGCGAAATCTCAATAAAATGGGTTTGAAGGCTCAGGACACCGCTGAACTGTTTTTCACTGATGTTAAGGTGCCAAAGGCCAATGTATTGGGTGAGCCGGGTAAGGGATTTATCTACTTGATGGAAGGGCTTGCAGAAGAGCGTTTGATTGGTGCGGTGGGTTATTTGGCTTCGGCCCACCTTAGCTGGGATCTCACAGCAGCATTTGTTAAAGAGCGCAAGGCTTTCGGAAAACCTTTAGCAGCACTTCAGAACACACAGTTTAAAATGGCCGAGCTGCGAACCGAGTTAGATATTGCACAATGCTACGTCGATCAGCAGGTAGCGGCGTTTAGCGCCGGTTGTTTGACTGCTGTTGATGCGGCTAAGTCAAAGTTGGTCACTAGTGAGTTACAGGTCAAGACGGCGGATCTTGGTGTTCAGCTACATGGAGGTGCCGGTTACATGGATGAGTATCCGATCAGTCGTCAGTTTACCGATGCACGCATATCAACGATTTACGCAGGTACTTCAGAAATAATGAAGTTGATTATCAGTCGTGACTGTCTAAACGATGCCTACCAAGCTTTCAATACTCGAAACTTCTAAGTCGGAGAGTCCCTATGAGTGCATTAACTGGTTATAAAGTCATCGAGCTGGCAGGTATTGGACCGGCTCCGATGGGTGGTATGATTTTAGCGGATATGGGGGCGGAGGTCATTCGTATCGAGCGCCCTGGTGCCGGCGATCAGACGGTGCTGGAACCGATTAGCGGCCGTGGCAAGAAGTCGGTTGTTGTGAATCTTAAAAGTGCTGAGGGATTGGAGACATTGCTGCGCTTGCTCGATAGTGCAGATGTGCTGATTGACCCCTATCGACCAGGCGTTTGCGAAAAGCTAGGGATCGGCCCTGATATCTGCTTGGCGCGTAATCCTAAATTGGTATTTGCGCGGATGACCGGCTGGGGCCAAACTGGCCCATTGGCTAAGTCAGCGGGGCACGATATCAATTACATTGCTTTAACAGGTGCCTTACATGCGGTTGGGCGCCCCGGCGAAAAGCCTGCGGTGCCGCTGAATTTATTCGGTGATATGGGCGGCGGCGGTATGTTGTTAGTTAACGGTGTCTTGGCGGCGTTATTGTCCGCTGGCCGCAGCGGTCATGGTCAGGTTGTTGATGTGGCCATGGTCGACGGTGCCGCACAGCTCATGTGGATGATGCAAGGTTTACAGCAGCAAGGCCTTTGGAATGATAATGACCGCGGGGTGAACTTGCTCGATGGCGGTGCGCACTTCTATGACAGCTATGCTTGTGCGGATGGTCAGTATGTTTGTATTGGCTCAATTGAGCCACAATTCTATGCACTGTTGTGCCAAGTAATGGACTTGTCGGCCGAGGATTTTGCCGATCAACATAATCAGGCTGAATGGCCAAAGATGAACGCGAAGCTGACCGAGATTTTCGCGACCAAAACGCGTGATGAGTGGTGTGTCTTGATGGAAGGTAGCGATATTTGCTTTGCGCCTGTTCTGAAAATGAGCGAAGCACCCCATTATCCGGCAAATAAAACCAGAGATGTTTATATTGAGGTGGATGGTATGGTGCAGGCTGCACCGGCACCTCGCTTTTCTGCGACGCCGTCTCAGGTTAAACATGCGACCCGTGCATTGGGTGCTGATACTGTCAGTATTTTGTCGGAATCCGGATTCGAAGAGTCAGAAATTTTGGCTCTTCTGAATAACGGAGCGATTGTGCAACGGACTTAAAAAAGACGCTAGAACTCAGTTGAGCGCAAGATTAATGTATCGGTAATAAATTTGTTAACAGGATCTTTGAATGTCTACTTATGAAACTTTGACAGTTGAGCGCGAGGGCCACGTAGCCCGTATTTGTTTTAATCGCGTGGATAATATGAACAGCTTTAATACGGCGATGCGGCGTGAATTTGTTGTGGCTGCGCGAGAGGTCAATATTGATAAAAGTGTTCGAGTTGTCGTGCTCGGCGCACACGGCCGCGCGTTTAGTGCCGGTGCCGATTTGGCAGAAGACAACAGTGGTTTTGAAAGCGGACAGGCGGTTGAAGATGTCCTCAATTTTGAGTATAAGCCGGGCATACTGTCAATTGCCGATTCGCCCAAGCCTTGGATTGCAGCGATCAATGGTCCTTGTGCAGGCATTGGCTATTCTTATGCAATGGCCTGTGATCTTGCCATCATGGCTGACAACGCATTTCTGTATCAACCTTTTGCGGCCATAGGGCTTGTTCCTGATGGGGGCAGTACCTGGTTGCTACCGCAGTTAGTCGGGAGTAAACGCGCTTATGAACTCATGATGATGGGCGACAAACTACAGCCTGAAAATGCGTTGGCTTTGGGTATGGTAAACCGTGTGGTGCCCGCCGATGACCTGGCGGAATCCGCAATGGCGTGGGCCCAACAGTTGGCCGATAAGTCGCCGTTGGCGCTGAGCTATACCAAGGAACTCGTTCGCTATGCGAGCGAACATACGCTGGCTGAATCGATCACACAGGAAGCGCGTCTGCAGAAAGTCTGCATCGACAGCGAAGATGCGCGTACAGGCGTCATAGCCTTTTTCGAAAAACGTAAACCTGTGTGGCAGGGAAAATAGTTCGTACCGAGCTGGTTAACTGGCAATCCAAGGACTAGAGCGATGAGAATTTCGATCGTAACGATATTGATAGCTTTGCTATCACTCAGTGCACAAGCTAATGGTAAGCAATTACTGTGGGGGGATACTCATCTTCACACCGCCTACTCTGGTGATGCGTTTGTAAATAACAATCTCGGCGCGACGCCCGAAACTGCCTATCGCTGGGCTAAGGGTATGCCGGTGCTGCATCCGCTCGATGGCGCGCGAGTGCAGATCGAGACGCCACTTGATTTTCTAGTTGTATCGGATCATGCGGAATTTTTGGGTGTGGTGCGGCACACAGTACTCGAAGGGCCTGACACGGCGGATCTAGGTATTATCGATACGGTTAAGGCATGGATTGCGACTTGGGTGATACGCAATGCGATCGAAGATGGTGAGGGTTTGGCGCTATTTGTGACGCTTTTACCCGAGCCAGTTGAGGATATTGTCGAAGCGGCTAAATCCTGGACTGTGGATGTAGGGTGGTTGCCCGCGAGTCCGGATGTTCAAGCCGATTCCTGGAAAACGATTGTTGAGACCGCCGATGCGAATAATGTGCCCGGCGAATTTAGTGCATTGATCGGGTGGGAGTTTAGTTCAATCCCGGGTGGCGGTAATTTACATCGCGTGGTGCTTGCCGATATCGATGCGCAGACGGCACAGACCTTCCAGCCCTTCGGCATCAATCGCAGCGTTTACCCACAGGATCTCTGGGATTGGTTGGCGACGACGAGTGAAGCTACGGGTGGCAATTTTATTGCAATACCACATAACTCAAATATTTCTAAAGGCGCGATGTTTGATACCAAAACGTTACGCGGCGAACCGTTAACGGCTGAATATGCAGAGATCCGACGGCGCTGGGAACCTATCGCAGAGATCACGCAAATCAAGGGTGACTCAGAAGCCCACCCGAATCTTTCGCCCGAGGATCCCTTCGCGGACTTCGAAGACTACCCCTTTTATATTCAGCGGAAGGTGGGAACCTTTAAGCCACAAGCGGGAGATTATGTGCGGTCAGCCCTCAAGCGGGGCTTAGAAATTGAACAGCAAATTGGTATCAATCCCTATCAGCTTGGCGTTATTGGCTCGACCGATGCACATACTGCTTTGGCCTCGGCTGAGGAGAATAACTTTCAGGGCAAGATGGCCACCGACTCAAAACCTGCAAATAAAGGCGGGTTGCTCAAGGAAGATGGTGGGCCTTTTGGCTGGGCGATGAGCGCTTCTGGCCTCGCTGCTGTCTGGGCGGAAGACAATACGCGTGAAAGTATTGTCGCCGCAATGCGGCGACGTGAGGTATATGCCTCAACGGGTCCGCGAATCGGCGTGCGCTTTTATGCGGGATGGGATCTCACCGAAAATGATCTGCTTGCTGCAGATTTCCCCGAAAATATTGTTGCTCGAGCGGTCCCTATGGGAGGGGAATTATTACACCCCCAGGCGAGTGCGCCAGTGTTCTTGATCGCCGCTACGGCTGACCCGATGACGGCGAACCTAGATCGAATACAGGTGATCAAAGGCTGGGTGGATAGTAATGGGCAAAGTCATGAGAAAATTTTTGACGTCGCTTGGGGGGGGGATGACAGACTCAGTTCCGATGGCACTCTAAAGCCCGTCGGAAATACAGTCGACCTGGCGACAGCCCGCTATGACAATTCCATTGGGACGCCCCGTTTAACATCTCGCTGGAGCGACCCGGAGTTCGATCCAACACTGGCGGCGTTTTACTATGTGCGTGTGCTGCAAATCCCTACCCCACGTCACTCGCTGTACGACAAAATAGCACTGGGTGGCGACGTAGATACAAATCGGCCTGATGTTATCCAAGAGCGGGCTTACACCTCATCTATCTGGTACAGCCCATAGTTGATTAGGTGGCAATAATAATCCGCAGTGCCTGCGCCTTGGCTTGTGCGGCACTCAGTGCACGTGCGCTATCGGCGATTCGATCTTCGATAGCGGACACTTCCTCTTCTCGAATACTAGGATTGACACTGCGTAAATAGATAAGCCGTTCTTTTTCAGCGCCCAGTAATTCAGACATACTTTGCAATGCATTGCTGCGGAGCGACGCCAGCTTGCCCTCAGCTTGTGTCTCTAAGGCGGCCAGTTGTTTTTCAAGTACGGGCCTAATCTGACGCATGACTCCCGCGGATGTGGTCGTCGGAATGGGTTCCAATAATTGATTTAAAACGTGATGTGACAGTTTTTCTGCAACATCGTTGACATCTGGTGTCAGTACAAAACGCAGGGGTGTCATATCGATAAATCGGCCTAGTTCCAAATGCTTGGGAGCCATACAGTCGATAGAAAATATTGCTTCCAGCAACACGCTGCCAGGACGAATTTGGGGGTGTTTGAGTCTGCCGATCACTGCATTGCCCAGTTCGCTTCCGGCGACAACTGCCATAGCTTCACGTATTAAGGGATGTTCCCAGGTTAAGAAATGCACATCATCTCTCGCCAGCGCTGCCGCTCGGTCGAAGGTAACGGTAATGCCTTCTTCATCGAGGTAGGGTAACTGTCCTGTGAGGAGCATTTCGGAAGGTCGCAGTACGAAACAGGTCTCGGAGTGATAATCTTGATTCACGCCAATGCGATCAAAAAGAAGCTCGGCGAACTCATTGATAACTTCTGGTGTTTCTTGTGCACCTACAGCTTCGATGATGGCATTACCGCGGTCTGGATTATGAGAATTTAACTCTAAGAGTCGGTCTCGACCGCACTGCATTTCCGCCTCAAGCTGTGTTCTGAACTGTGCGGTATCTTTATAGAGCGCGTCGAGACTGGCGGTCGGCTGCTGAAGGGCTAGTTTGAGTGACTGTGCAAAGCGCCGAAATACTGTATGCCCTACTGCACAGGGATGGGTGAAGGCTTGTAATCCTTGGTCCATCCAGCGAAATAATACCTGCTGAGCGGTCCCCTCTAAGTAAGGCACGTGAATGTGTACATCGCTGCTTTGACCGATGCGGTCCAGTCGGCCAATACGTTGCTCTAGTAGATCGGGATTCAAAGGTAAATCAAAGCAGATCAAGTGATGTGCAAACTGAAAGTTGCGACCCTCGCTCCCTATTTCGGAGCAAATGAGTGCCTGTGCACCGCCAAGTTCATCGGCAAAAAATGCGGCAGCACGATCCCGTTCGATGAGTGTTAGGTCCTCATGGAACGCTGCGCAGCGAATACCTGCTCGCATATGTAAATGATGTTCGAGTGCAAGCGCAGTTTCGGCGCTTGCGCAGATGACGAGCACTTTTAAAGGTCTAAGGCTTCGCAGTTGTTGTTCTAGCCAATGCACCCTAGGATCATCCGCAAGCCAATTAGTCTCACTATTTAATTGTTCTGGATATAGCTCTCCGATGTAATCTTGATAGGTTTCGGGGCAGGGGAGCGGATAGCTCTGTACATGGCGTTTAGGGAAGCCCGGCACTGATGCACGGGTATTGCGAAACAGCACCCGGCCGGTTCCATAACGGTCTAAGAGTTGCTGGATCTGCTTAGCTGGCTCTGCGTCTGGATCGATTCCCTTGGGTAGGTGTGGCGTTAAATCGCCCGACTGCAATTGCTCAATGAGCGTATTCCACTCGCCGTAATGCCGCTGCTCCGCTAGGAAATCGTCCATATTTGAGAAACGATTTGGATCAAGTAATTTGAGTCGGGCAAAATGACTTTCAATGCCTGCCTGCTCAGGTGTCGCGGTGAGCAATAGTAGCCCGCGGCTCTGCGCTGCCATTCGTTCGACGAAGGTATAGAGATTGCTCTCTGTAGCATTTTCACGGCTGAGGTGATGTGCTTCATCAACGACAAGCATATCCCAGTCAACCTCGAGCGCGAGCGCTCTCGGCTCGGCTGCGCCGCTAAATAACGAGAACGGACAGAGTACCAACTGTTCGTTATCGAAAGGGGAATCCTCACCTGAATCAGTGAGCCTGGAGTGGTCAAAGAGCGAAAAGTGGAGGTTGAAACGTCGCATCATCTCCACCAGCCATTGATGGACCAGCGCATCGGGCACTAAGATTAATATTCTCTGAGCCCGACCGGATAGGAGCTGCTGGCTTAATATTAAACCAGCTTCGATTGTTTTACCGAGACCGACTTCGTCGGCCAACAGCACGCGCGGCGAAAAACGTCTGCCGACTTCGTCTGCGATATACATTTGATGCGATAGTAGCGATGTTCGAGCGCCGAGCAGGCCCCTCGTAGTTCCTGCATCTGCGGTGGCAATATGCTGTAGCGTCTCATAGCGCAGCTTGAAGTCGATGAGCTTGTCGAGCTGATTATTGAGTAGACGATCTTTAGGTGCGCTGAGCTGGACGTGTGCATCTAGCTCGAGTTCCGAAATACGCGCCTGTTCACCGCTGTCGCTGACACCTGTATAGGCGAGTACACCATCCATCTCCTCGACGGCGACAACTTTGAATGGATGGCCATCTCGACGTAATAAGCTATCACCCGCTTTTAAAGCCAGGCGTGTGAGCGGGGCGCTCTGTGTCGCATAGGTTCTGTCTTCTCCCACGGCCGGGAAATGCATCGTGACACGACGCGGATCTATCTCAACGACGATGCCAAGACCCAGTTCGGTATCCGCATGACTCACCCATCTCTGTCCGACTGAAAACTCACTCATAATTTTGGGAAGAACAAATTCAGACTGTTTTGATAAGCATGTTGTAACAATGGTTCTACAGCAATATCTTTCACTTCGGCAACTTTCTCAGCAATAAAAGGGAGGTAGTAAGGTGCGTTAACAACGCCACGATAAGGGATGGGGGTTAAGTAGGGCGCATCAGTTTCTAGCACTAAATGATCGAGAGGGGTAATCTCCACAACAGCGCGGACATTATCGGCGTTTTTGAATGTCGTAATTCCGTTAAAGCCAATGTGGAACCCCTCTTCAATACAATACTCTGCGAGAGGTATTCCGCTGGTAAAGCTGTGAATGACACCACCACGCTTTAATTTTCCCGAGAAATTCGCGAGCATCGCTCGTGTGTCTTCGTCGGCTTCTCGGGTATGGATGACTACGGGCAAGTCCAGCTCCACGGCCATTGCGAGCTGTTCTTCAAAGGCTTTTGTTTGAGCCTTTCGGTCTGCATGGTCGTAAAAATAATCTAAACCGATTTCACCAATGGCGACAATTCGTTCGTATTTTGCACCGGCTTTAACTTCTTCTGCGACGTCGCTGTTCCAGTGCTCTGCTTCATGCGGATGAATACCTTGCGTGCCCCAGATCATGGGAGATGACGCTACCAAGTCACGCACTAAAACCAGGTTGTCGGGAGAAACCGCGATGGTCACTATTCTTTCAATTCCGACGGCCGCGGCCTTTTCAAGCGTACTGGTGAGTTGCTCGGTACCTAAGTAATCGAGATGACAGTGGGTCTCGATAATAGGGCAGTTAAATTTTGGAATTGGGGGGCGTTGTTTTTTACTCATAACTTTCTATACCGCTTTGTTGTCATTATCGCACAGTGCCTTGCGACACCCAATGATGTTTGTCGCCTATGAGGCTAACCTCGGTGAACAGTTCGGATACGCATATTGCGTACTGTGTCAATAATCTCGTTCCAAAGCCATTGGTGGATTGGCGAGCGTGCAGTACGTTCATGGGCAACGATGGAGTAATCTACAGATTGTGATTGGCCATGCGGGAGCGGGAGTGCGACGACATCTCGGGTGGCACCGTCGTCTCGAGAAAGATAGGCGGGGCAGATCAGTGTGTAATTTGTTTCTCGTAGAACTTCAAAAGCAGTCAGCAGATGTGAGGTTTCAAGCATTCCAAGATTGGGGTTGAGTAGCCGAGTGTCTATTTCCAGGCCTACCTCGCTGCGATCTGCGACATAGAGACTGATTGAAGGGAATTCAGCGAGCAAGGCCTCGGTGAGTTCGCGACCTATTATAGGATGCTCTCTTCGTACGAAGATTGCCAGAGGCGAGCTGGCTAGCGGTTGCGAACGGTATTCTTGCGCGTAGTGTGGACGGGCTATTTGTATCGCCAAATCTAAACTGCCATTTGCCAGCTGATCTAACTGTCCCTCGGCACGAGTTATGGTTTTTAACCGAAGTTTTGGCGCCCTTGTTTCTAGTCGAGCGGTGAGAGGAGGAAGTAGTGTAAACCCCACATATTCGGAAATAGCGAGGGTGATTTCTCCTCGGAATATCATCGGCGAGAATTCCCCGGCATCAAGTAAACCCTCTACTTTATTCAGTAGCTTGTGCAGCTCAGTCGCAAGAGATAAGGCACGTGGCGTCGGCTGAATACCCCGCTTACTGCGCGTAAAAAGCGGGTCGTCAAAGGTATCGCGCAGACGTGCGAGCGTTTTTGACATGGCCGGCTGCGTAATAGACAACCTTTTGGCAGCATTGGATACGCTGCGCTCCTCCAGCAATACCTGGAGCGCAACGAGTAGATTCAGATCGACTTTGGATAAGAGATTCACATTCATAGTAAAATAATCTGTAGTTATTCTAATTATGATAATAATACATTTGGTTTATATTTCTACCAAGTGCATTATGCCCCCATCGCAGCGCAAGTGACTGCAGCTGTTACTTATTTTAGCTGTAATGCGTTGTTATCTTAGCTAGGTCCGTAAAACTTTATAGGCCCGCCTCATTTGAGGTGGGTTTTTTTTACATTCAGTTTAGCGGGCTGCGGTGTCACACAATATGCCATATGCGTAGCCCGCGCCTATAACACTATGGTATAGAGTTATTGAGCGGCGCTGTTAGCGCATTGGCAATCTTCAGCACGGATCTAATCGTTAATCTTATCTTTTTACCTATAGCTGGCGTTCATTTTCTCATGCACTCTGCAATTAGCCGGTCTCAAGCGGGTTGTGGTTTACTATTGGGCCAACCTCGATGTGCTTAACGCAGTGGTGACTGGATGCCAAAAATTATGATCCCTATGTGCCAGTACTGGTCTGTTCTGAGCAGTATTTTGATAATCTTGATCAGCGATCCTTTATTCGCAGCCTCGGCGGCAGAGCAGCCATTCGGCGTTTACTTAGCGACGCCAAGGGTGCTTGATACGGTGCCTCAATCAATTAAAGCTACGCGCATAAGTGCCGCTAATCAGGATGCTGAGCTGCGTATCGAGACGCTCAAAAACGACGAGGGACCCTACAACCCTGCGTTAGCGCCACTATTAACAGCCGCGGGGAGTCGTGCGCTTGAATTAGGTGATACAGCCAAAGCACTGATGTTATATCGACAAGCGCTATACAACTTGCGAGTCAATAATGGTCTGTATAGTGAGGCTCAGTTATCTCTTTTACAGTCGATTATGTCGCTACTTAGGCTGTCAGGAGATTTAGAGGCGTTAGATCATCGTGTGGATTATTTTTACCGCTTGATGGGCTCAGGGCAACCACCTTGGAACACAGCTAAAATTGAAGCGTCACTCAAGTATCTGGAATGGACGCAAGAGAAGCTCAGTCATCAAAGCTGGGATGACAAAGAGCGCGAGGCGATTGCTCTAGTTGATGATGGCGAACGACTTATCGCGTCGATTTGCCAGAGTCCTGATTTTGCAGCCGATTGGTGTGCGGCGGTGACCTTACGACATATCGCTTCCCTATATCTCATTCAGTGGCGTGTTAAACCGAGTGCGCATATACCCGTAGATTCAGGCTTCAGAGACGTTCCCGATTGGCGTGCGGCGGAGAGTGCAGAGCGATTCCCAGTCCTGGACCGTTTACAGATGATGCGGCACAGCCTAAAAACAAAAGGTGCGGTTTTCTTAACAGATGCTTTGTCTGTAACGAATGAAAAATTAATGATTGAACTCGCGCTGGCCGATTGGTATTGGTTTTTGGGTGATGTGGCTAAAGCCAAGGGGCTATACGCAGAGCTATATCAGCGTGAACCACAGTTATTTAGCACGCCGACGCCATTACCGGCTGAGCCTACCTTGAAGCGAGATCCTGCTTTAGCAGAAGATAGTGCAAGAGTAGATTTTTCTGCCGAAGTGTCGGTCAGTGGAACGCCGAAACGCGTTGTTGCCACCTACGTCGGAGAGGAGGGTAAAGACTGGGAAAGTAGGGGGTTGCGTCATTTTCGCACATTGCGCTTCAGACCTGCGATGGATACTAACGGGCAATTTGTCGCGGCTTCCATTGCATTGTCCTTGATTGTGATGCGTGAGTGATATCAGATTAACTCAGTCAGGCGTTATTAATGAGTAGCAGTGCCCCTCGCGATTCAATGCTGCCCTGGGTTTTCCATTCAATGAGCTCTCCGCCATGACGTTGAATTGCGCGCTCAGACATCTCATGAAAGGTTGGCCGCTCTGGATCGGCAATCAATATTTGCTTTACGCCGTTATCGATTGCGTTGTCGATCATCTTGCCGACGGGCTTCACTAATTCATCCCAAAAACAGACGTCAGCAGCGACGAGGAGATCGATGCGATTGAGTTGTGGTGCCGTAAGCTTTTCAAAACGCTGGACCAATGGTGTTGTGCTGACACTATTGTACGCTGCAATCGCATTTAGGAAGGGGAAAACCGCTGCGTCTGCATCCATTGATGTGACTGCAGAGTCCCATTTTTTTGCGCACCAGATACCGGTGATTCCCCAGCCGCAGCCGGCGTCAAGGACGGTTCCAACGGCTTCTGGGCGGTGCTCATTTAGATAGTCGATGGCCAAAAAGCTCGACTTCCATAACTTAGTGCCGTGGATACTTGGCTCGTGGCCGGCGCGCTTTACCTTGCGGATCACCGCGTGGGATCCTGTGGGCATAGTAATGCCCCGAAACGACCTTTCTGTTACCAGTTTCGGGCGGGCTTTCGCTCCGCTCATATGGGTTTAACGTTTTCGGCCTGCGGCCCTCGGTCACTAGCAACAACGTTATAGCGGACGCGTTGCCCAGGTTTAATGTCACGCTTTGATAAATCTTCTACATGACGGAAATGCACGAAGACTTCATCGCCATTGTCGCCAGTTATAAAGCCAAAACCCTTAGTGCCATTGAACCATTTTACTTCCCCCTCTTGGCCCTTAGCCCCTGCAGCTCTCTTAGTGGACGGTTTGCTTAAAGTGCTATCGCGGGTAGAAATCCAAGTCCCTATAACGGCTAACTCAAGTAGACCGAGAAGCCATTTGAAGTCAAAGTCCGATAGCCAGATGAGCGAAGCGAATATGAGCACAGCAAGTAAAATGTTAATAACGTACTTGCCTGTGGTGGTCAGACGAGGTGACGACGCGGACATAAAAAATACCAGTTAAAGTTTGCGCAAGCTTAACAGACCTGTGGCGTTGATGCTTTAGAATTGGGCAAAAGAACTTAGGAGCAAGATAGTGAGCGGGCTCCGTTTGTCGTTATTTAGCTGCGCGCGCTCAGCGCATCTGGACGGATTCTGCCTGCAGCCCTTTAGGGCCCTCGACCAACGTAAATTCTACTTGTTGGCCTTCGTTTAACGAGCGATACCCCTCACCTTCTATGGCGCGAAAGTGCACGAAAATATCGTCGTCGCGGTCTTGTATATTAATAAAACCAAAACCTTTGGCGTTATTAAACCACTTGACCGTGCCTTGCTGGCGGTCTGTCATGCTGTCCTCTCCGAACTTATTATTTTTATAACGTGCTTTTTTTATCAGGCTAATGTGACTAATGCAATTCTTTAATGCGCACACGTTGCGCATTAAGTTGGGTTATGGCGTCTTTTGCAGCGGCCAATTTAGTTTTTTCTTTGTCTACAACCTCTGCTGGTGCACGATGTATGAAGCTGGCATTGCCGAGTTTTCCCTCTAATTTTTTGATCTCTTGGGACTGGCGGATCATTTCTTTGTCGATACGTGCAAGCTCCGCATCAAAGTCGATAACACCAGCCATCGGCACCAATACTTCCATATGGCCACACAGTGCGGACAGTGACGGGGGGGCCTCCTCATCTATTGGTAAGATACGCAGCGCATTAAGTTTTGCCAGTTTACGCAGCAAAAGCCCATTACGCTCGATACGAGCTACGTCACTTGCTTGGGTATTGCGTAGTAAGACAGTGAGCGCTGAGCCAGGCGGTAGGTTGGACTCACTACGAATGGTCCGCACCGCAACAACGAGTCCTTTGAGCCATTCGATTTCAGCTTCCGCTTGAGTATCGATCCTATGTTCATCGCCAAGTGGCCAGGGCGCGAGCATGATGGTTTTCCCCGGGCGACCTGCAATAGGAGCAACCGTCTGCCAAATTTCTTCTGTGATAAATGGCATAAGGGGGTGTAGTAGGCGAAGGATAGTTTCGAGAACCCCAATCAAGGTTTGCCGAGTGCCTTTGAGAACGGCTTCGTCAGCGTGTTCATCCCAGAGAACCGGCTTAGATAGTTCGAGATACCAATCGCAATATTCATTCCAAACGAAGTCATAAAGCGCTTGTGCTGCATGATCGAAGCGATAGCTATCGATTGCTGTCTGGGTATCAGCGGCGGTTTGCTGTAACCGACTGATAATCCATCGGTCGGCTAAAGAAAGTTCAACTGCACCGTCGAGCCCGCAGTCCTTGTTTTCGCAGTTCATCAATACGTAGCGCGTAGCGTTCCACAGTTTATTGCAGAAATTTCGATAGCCCTCCATTCGGTTCATATCGAATTTAATATCACGGCCGGTTGACGCCAGTGAATAGAAGGTGAAACGCAGTGCATCTGTACCGTAGCCCGGAATGCCATCGGGAAAGTGTTTGCGTGTCGATTTAGCAACTTTTTCTGCGAGTTGCGGCTGCATCATGCCACTAGTGCGTTTGGCGACTAAATCCTCGAGGCTAATGCCGTCGATTAAATCAATTGGGTCAATCACGTTGCCCTTTGACTTAGACATCTTCTGTCCTTCGCCGTCGCGGACCAAGCCGTGCACATACACTGTATGGAAAGGTACTTCGTCTAAAAAGTGTAGCGACATCATAATCATGCGCGCCACCCAGAAGAAAATGATGTCAAAGCCAGTAACTAGAACTGATGCTGGATGAAAACGCTTTAAGTCTTCGCTGTGGTCGGGCCAGCCCAGTGTTGAGAATGTCCACAAGGCGGAGGAGAACCAGGTATCGAGCACATCGTCGTCTTGCTTGAGGATGATATCGTCAGCTAAATTATGCGCTTGGCGCACTGACGCTTCATTGGTGCCAACGTAAACGTTACCCGATTCGTCATACCATGCGGGTATGCGATGTCCCCACCAGAGCTGTCGCGAGATACACCAGTCCTGAATGTCTCGCATCCACGCGAAGTAGGTGTTTTCCCATTGCTTGGGTACAAATTGGATGTCGCCTTTTTCTACGGCAGCGATCGCAGGTCCGGCGAGTTTCTTCGCATCGACATACCATTGTGGCGTTAAGTACGGCTCAATAATTGCGCCGGAGCGATCTCCTCGCGGCACTTTAAGCGTGTGGTCCTCAACCTTAGCCAATAATCCTAGGGCATTCATGTCAGCCACAATCATCGCACGTGCGTCGAACCGATCAAGGCCTTGGTATGATGCCGGTGCGTTATCGTTAATTGCGGCATCATCGGTCAAAATATTAATCAGCGGTAGATTATGGCGCTGTCCGACGGCATAGTCATTGAAATCGTGGGCAGGGGTGATCTTCACACAGCCTGTGCCAAACTCTGGATCGACGTAATCATCCCCGATGATGGGTATTTGCCGATCGGTAAGCGGCAGACGAACCATTTTACCTATTAGGTGTTGGTAGCGCTCATCGGTCGGATTTACGGCTACGGCGGTATCGCCTAGCATCGTTTCGGGGCGAGTAGTTGCTACCACCACGTCACCAGAGCCATCAGCTAACGGATACCGAAAGTGCCACATCGAACCCTTTTCTTCTTCCTGAACGACTTCTAAATCAGAAATGGCCGTATGGAATTTAGGATCCCAGTTAACAAGGCGCTGACCGCGATAAATCAAGCCTTGTTCGAATAATTTGATAAAGACCGTTTGCACTGCGTGCGACAGGCCCGGGTCCATGGTGAATCTTTCACGGCTCCAGTCGGGCGAGGTCCCCAAGCGTCGGAGCTGGCGCGTGATGGTGTCGCCTGATTCGGCCTTCCACTCCCAGACCTTGTCAATAAACGCATCTCGGCCAATATCCGTGCGGCTAATACCGTCGGCCGCTAATTGGCGTTCTACCACCATCTGAGTGGCGATGCCTGCGTGATCAGTACCGACCTGCCATAAGGTGTTTTCACCGCGCATACGATGGTAGCGAATCAGTGCATCCATGATTGCTTGCTGAAAGCCGTGGCCCATATGCAAACTTCCGGTGACATTCGGCGGCGGGATAGGGATGCAATAGCTCTCGTCACCACCTTGCGGCGCAAAGTATCCGTTGCTCTCCCAGGTTTCATACCAACGGGTTTCGATGTCTGCAGGAGAAAAAGTTTTATCCATGGCAATTGCTCGGCTCTGTGTATAGCAGATTCATTGGCGTAGCGACTTCAGGCTGCGCCAGGGTTTTATTTATAGGTCGTGTTTGTGCAGCGGATAGCCACGATCTCGATAAAAGCGCCATGCAGTCCGCAGAGCATCGAGGGATTCCCCGTCTTGTGTCACCACTTCAGCGACGCGCAAGAATCGTGAAAAAAACACCGGTGCAGTGTACTCGAGATTGATCAAAACGTCGTCATGGTTCACGGGCTCCTGCCCCCACCCCAGCACGACTGAAGCACTCATATCATCGCAGGCGAGGGCATGCGGGATAAAACTCTCTGGGCGAAAAGTCCATAATAACTTATCGAGTTGAAGCGCTTGTTGTTCATTTTGGGTATTGATGAATATTCGGTGACCTCGACCGAGCGCCTTGTCTACTAGTCGAGCAGCAACCGTTAGGCGGGCTTCTTCGCCCGCCTCGGATACGACATAAAAATCAATGCGCGTCACGGTCTACAATTACTTTTTCGACTTGGCTTTAACACCAACAGCCGGTTTCTTTTTGGCCGCTACTTTTTGGGTGGCGGGGGACTTCTGTCCATTAGCGGCAATGGCAGCGCGGGCCCTTAAGTACTCGACTAGCATTGGCACTGGTCGACCCGTAGCACCCTTGGGTGCGCTCGAAAAAGCTGTGCCTGCAACATCTAGGTGCGCCCAGGGGTACTTTTCGGCAAATCGGGCTAGGAAACAGGCTGCTGTCACACTACTGGCGCCAGGTGAGCCGATATTCGCCACGTCGGCGAATTTGCTATCGAGTTGTGTTTGGTAATCATTCCAGATAGGCATGCGCCAGCCGCGATCGTTACTCCGCTGGCCCGCAGCTAAAAGCGCATCAGCGAGGTCATCATTGTTGGCAAATACCCCTGACGCCTGGCTGCCCAGTGCGATGATAATTGCGCCGGTCAAGGTGGCAATATCGACGACTTCGACAGGATTAAAACGCTCGACATACGTCAAAGCATCACATAAGACCAAGCGTCCTTCTGCATCGGTGTTAAGGATTTCAATAGTCTTGCCAGACATACTTTTAACGACATCGCCAGGTTTGGTTGCGCGACCGCTGGGCATGTTTTCAGCTGCAGCGACGATGCACACTAGATTAATAGGTAGGCCCATTTCAGCCACGGCTTGTATTGCACCGAATACGGAGCCTGCACCGCCCATATCGAACTTCATTTCATCCATTTTTAGGCCGGGCTTGAGTGAAATGCCGCCGGTATCGAAGGTGATACCTTTGCCTACTAACGCGTAGGGTGCCGCGTTAGCTGCACCACCGCCGTACTCCATGATGATTAACTGTGATGGTTGGTCACTACCATGACCTACGGATAACAATGAACCCATACCCAGGTCTGCCATCTGCTTCTCGCCCAACACCGTGGTTTTAATGCTTGCATGGCGCTTTGCAAGCTTACGGGCTTGCCGGCTTAAGTAGGTGGGAGTACAAATATTCGCTGGCAGGTTCCCCAGTTCGCGGCTCAAATTCGCGCCTTCGCCAATGATGTAGCCGGTTTCTAGTGCCCGTTTGGCGGCTGTAGTACTCATGAGACTGCCTGCCGCTACGGCCACCTTTCTGAGCTTTATCACAGGAGCGGCTGTGGTCAGCGTTTCAGTGTAGCGGTACAGACTCAGGGCTAACTGTTTACCTAGCGTTTCTAGAATAGTTTGCATATCTGCATGATCAGTAGATAGATCCGCAAGTTGGACCAACGCGTCTTTAGCTTGGGCGGAGGCTAGAGCCGTCGCTGTCGTCTCTGCAAATTTGCGCTGAGCATCATGATCGAATTTTTGGGCATCACCGCAGCCGACTAGCAGTAGACGGCGCACGGTAGTGTCGCCGGTTAACCAATGGCAGCTGCCTGTATTGCCTTTAAAATCTCCAAGCGCCCAAAGCTTCTGGACTGGACTGCCTAGATTTTGATCAACTTCGCTAACAGGTTGACTGACTAAACCATCCATAAAGATTGGGATGACCAGACAGTCAGTTTTTTGTGCGGCTAAATGATTAACTTGACGAGCACTCAGGGACAGGGTTGACATAGTTCGCTCCTTGAAAAGGCGATGCAGAATAAAGCCCTAGTGTATGATGCTAAGCGCAGCAACAAAACAGCTGTGTAAACTTTGGCCGAAATTCTACCTTGCTGGGTCACATGCGCGTACTTAGATACTTAACAGGCGATATTCTCAGTCACACCCTCGCAGTGAGTGTGGTGTTGTTTTTGGTCGTCTTCAGCGGGCGCTTTATTAAGTATCTCGCCGAGGCGGCGGTGGGTGACCTCCCCAGTGAGATTCTGTTCCCGTTAATGCTTTATAAACTACCCAGCTTCTTCGAGTTGATTCTGCCGTTGGGTTTGTTTGTTGGTTTGCTTCTGTCTCTCGGTCGATTGTATGCCGATAATGAAATGGTCGTCCTGAAGGCCTGTGGCTTAAGTCCAGAGCGTTTGGTGAGTTACGTGATGCTGCCGACGCTCACTATTACGATATTAGTGGCGAGCTTGTCGCTGTTACTGGCTCCGGCGGGATCTGCCCGAGCCCAAGCATTACTTGATCAACCTCATGCGGCGGACGCCCTGCATCAGCTTGTTGAGGGGCGGTTTAAAAAACAGCGAGATGGAAATTTGGTGAGTTACGCCGAACGTATCGATGATGCTGGTGTGATGTATAACGTCTTTATTACACAACGAAAAGCCGGTAATTCCGCTACGCCAGCGCTAGTCACCTTTGCGAAAGAAGGACAGTTTTTATACGATCAAGAAGTGGATCGACGATATCTGGAGCTTCGAGACGGTACACAGTATCGAGGCATTCCTGGCCAGCCCGGCTATGAAGCGGTGAGTTTTGAGCGCTATGGCGAGTTGATACCCGAAATTGAGGGCAGTCTTCGCGCGACGGTTAGAATCGATGCGATTCCATCGCAGACGCTTTGGCGCAGTGACACACCAGCTGCGCGGGCGGCGTTGACATGGCGATTATCGCTGCCAATTTTGGTGCCCGTGATTGCGATTATCGCCGTGGCATTGAGTCGCACGGATGCGCGTCGCGGACGCTATGCGCGATTAGGCCCAGCCCTGCTTGTGTTTTTGGTGTATTTTGTGGCGCTAACCCAGAGTCGCAGCGCAATTGAAGCGGGCGGATCTGTGTGGATGATTTGTGGTGTACATCTGACGTTTATTGTCCTGGCGTTTGTCCTGTTGAACTGGGAGAGTCTGCGCATGCGCTTTAGCGTGTCACCTCATGGCTAAGCTAGATCGCTATATCGGCGGAGCGATACTGTCAGCAACGGTCGGCGTGCTGGTGATTCTCGTTGGGCTCGATGCATTGAGCGCGTTGATTGATGAAGTGACCCATATTTCTGAGAGTTATACCTTTACCTCAATCCTGATTTATATCGGATTGACGCTGCCTCGGCGGCTTTATGAGTTTGTACCCTTTGCCGCCTTAATTGGTGCGCTGATTGGCCTTGGCAGGCTGGCGTCATCTAGCGAGCTAGTCGTTGCCCGTAGTGCGGGTATGTCGTTGGGTAACCTGGCATATGCGGCGATGAAGCCGGCGCTATTGGTCGCGTTACTGGGTTTCGTTGTGGGTGAGTATGTGGCGCCTATTTCTGAGCAGATGGCAATAAGCCAACGGGCCTTAGCGCAGCGATCTGAGTCGATGGTTACTGGGCGTCACGGCACCTGGAATCGAGATGGATCCACCTTCATTCATGTCGATGCAGTCCAAAGAGGCGGTGTTATTTTTGGCGTAACTCTGCTGACATTTGATGTTCAGAGGCAGCTTAGCGAGAGTTTGTACGCAGAGAGAGGGACCTATATAAGCGATCACTGGGTGTTAGAGAGTGTCGTCAGCACCCGTTTCGAACCGCTGAGCACCCGCACTGAGAAGCTGACTATTTGGCGCTGGGATACTGAAATCACACCCAACTTATTGGTTCTAGAGGTTGTCGAGCCCGAAAACTTACCAGTGACGCAGCTATGGCCTTATGCCCAGTACCTAAGCAACCAAGGACTGCTCTCTGCAGATATTGAATTGGCGTTTTGGCGTAAGGTAATGCAGCCTATTGCGGTAGCTGGTTTGGTGCTGGTTGCTATGTCGTTTATTTTTGGTCCTCTGCGCGAAGGTAGTATGGGCGCCCGCATCTTTTCTGGGGTGTTAGTGGGTGTAGCCTTCCGTATTAGTCAGGATTTCTTTGGTCCCGCCAGCCTTATTTTTGGTCTGGCGCCAATATTGGCGGCACTGCTACCCATTCTTTTATGCTGGCTAGCGGGGCTTTGGCTATTGAATCGCCGAGTTTAGTCAGTGTTTTGGCGCTTTAGGCAGCTGCAGTAGCGTTGTTTTCGATAGGCGGTCATGCCAGTAGTATCCCTCTTTATCGATAAAGACCCAGAGATACCCCAGTCCAAGCGCTGCGACCGAGAGAGTCGCTCCCAAGCAGCGGACGGCAACGTGCCACCAAGAAATCGGTTCGCCATTTAAGCTAACCAACTGAATTCGCCACGCTTGCATACCTAGAGTTTGGCCACTTTTGCGCCAAAAAAGTCCGAAGAAAATAACGAGTACCGCGGGCCAAGTGGCTCGAGTGAACCCAATCGGCACCGTCGGCTCGCTGATGTCGGCATTGGCCCCAAAGAATGTAACAAGCACAAAGCTGCAGGCCATAAATAAAGGCATGATCAAAAAAGTGTCGTAGAACATGGCTAATAGATGGCGCCATAAAGCGGGACGGTTGTTGTTCAAAATTGGCCTCCACGAAGTGGTCAGACGTTCAACACTGATGTATTAATGTACGCAATAAATCAGGTATGCGATGTGTGTTTTATAAGGCCTTTGATTGCGCACACTGAGCAGCGGCTCTTCAGAAATAGTGGTTATCATAAGGGGCATGATACGTGCTAGGCGAGTCGCCCATTGTGTTCTTTTTTTTTCAATCAATCGGTTGGAGTGATAACTGATCAGTATTGGGAGGGATTGGCGGGATCTCCTTGGGAAGATTAGGTATGGGTGCTCCCGCTGGTGCTAAACCATACTCGGGAATCTCGATGACCTTCGCCGCCGACTGATCGATTGGCGTGCTTAGGAGTGTTCCCAGTGGGTCGATACTAAAACGGGCAGATGTTGATTTTTCAGCGTCGACGACCTCAGACTTGGCAGGGGTATTGCTTATGGGATATGCCTCGAATTTGGCAGACCCTTGCCCGCGAACAGCTTCAGTGGCATTAAAGCTCGCCGGATCGCGCCCATCAGTGGCGCGTAACGCATCGCTACTTGGTGCCTTATTATCGGCAGGTTCTGTTGTATCAAGCGAAGTCTTGCTTGAATCTAGGGTCGACTCTACTGTTGAAACATTTTGAGTTTGGCGTTCGATAATGACCTTGGCGCCAACCTTCAGCATGGCGTCGCGATAACGCAAGGCGGTGGCCCTGTCGCAGCCACGCTTGATCCCATGACGGTCGCCATTCATGAGTTTGGTTGCGGCGTTGGCGTCAATTTTGAAAAGGCGAGCTAAGCCATCACGGACGACATTGCGCTCGGTGCTGCCATCAGTTTCTGCGGTAAAATAAACATCGAATAAGGCTTCCACAACACCCCTCCTTGAAACAGTTTTGAACTCACTGAACCTAGTGATCTGGTAAAGTTACCATAGTGCTAGAAAAGCCCTATACGAATTATAGAGATATAATGTCATGCTGGAGTTGAGAAGCAATGAATCAGGTTGAAATCACGTTAACAGAGCGTTTAAAGCAAGAATTCGATCCGCGCTGGTGCGAGGTTGTCAATGAGAGCCATCGTCATAATGTGCCGGTGAATTCTGAAACGCATTTTAAAGTCACGCTTGTCACCGAAAGCTTTGCAAATCTGCGGCAGGTACAGCGTCACCAGCGTATCTACAAAGTGCTTGACGATCTATTGTCAGGGCCTATCCATGCGCTCGCATTGCATACGTTCACGCCAAGTGAATGGGCACAGCGAAGCGCAGTTCCCCCGTCGCCCAACTGTTTGGGGGGAGAGAAAGGAAATGCGTGAACAAGACAAACCGGTTGTCGTCGTCGCACTCTACCGTTTTATCACCCTAGAAAACTTTGCCGCGCTGCGCGAGCCACTGTTAGACGCCTGCCGAGCTCATAACATCTACGGTACTTTATTGCTGGCCCATGAGGGTATAAACGGCACAATAGCAGGTGATCGTGCGGGCATTGATGCGGTGCTGGCGTATTTGAAAAGCGATTCACGTCTGGCAAATCTAGATTGGAAAGAGTCCTATCATATCGATACACCTTTTTTGCGCATGAAGGTCAAGCTTAAGAAAGAAATCGTGACAATGGGTGTCTCAGGCATTGATCCTAATGAATGTGTCGGCACCTATGCGACGCCCGAGGAATGGAATGCGCTCGTGGATGATCCTGAAGTTGTCGTGATCGATACGCGTAATGGCTATGAAGTGGATATCGGCACGTTTAAAGGAGCTGTCGATCCTGGCACCATCTCCTTCCGAGAGTTCCCTCAGTGGGTACGTGCGAATCTTGATCCGCTAAAGCATCGTAAGGTGGCGATGTTTTGCACCGGGGGCATACGCTGCGAAAAAGCATCCGCATTCATGCTCAAAGAGGGATTCGAATCGGTTTACCATCTTGAGGGTGGTGTGCTCAAGTACCTGGAAAAAATACCTGAGGAGCGCAGCCGCTGGGAAGGTGAATGTTTTGTTTTCGATAGCCGTGTCGCAGTGAATCATTTGCTAGAAAAGGGCAGTTACGATCAGTGTTATGCCTGCCGCCATCCCATTACCGAGGAAGATCAGGCATCGGAGAAATTTGAAAAAGGTGTTTCTTGTCCGCGCTGTTTTGATACGCTGACGCCGGATCAATATGCGCGATTTGCAGAGCGCCAGCGTCAGATCGAGCTAGCTAATGCGCGTGGTGAACAGCATGTCGGAGCTGCACCGCCGCCACGACAACAGTTACCATAGCGATCTTGCGATGGGTGCAATTGGTGTGAAGAGGCTTAGCCCCGCTTCATTACCCGCTGAAATAACCCCCAGGACTCTGTACGTGTCATTCTCTAAGATCAATGTAGGGCCGCCTGAAGCGCCCTTAAACGCGGTGCAGTTGGTATGGATCGCGCGGGCATCTAATGGCGTTTTGCCGATATAACAATTTGGATCAAAAGTGAGTGCACTACCATTTTTACCGAGCTTTTGATCGCGGCTAAAACCGGCCATCAATACGCGTTGTCCCTCGGCTGGAGTGGTTTTCGCCAGTTCAAGGTAAATGATGTTTTTGCTGGACTGCACTCCATGATTAAGCTTCAGCAGAGCCCAATCAGAGGCCATAGAATTTCCCATTGTTGAGATCTGGGCGTGTAGAGTCGTTCCATCTGACGTTGTCGCAACGATGACCTTTGTCAGATCATTAAAGCCTTCGACGCAATGCCAGGCGGTGAGGATAAGCACTCCTTTGGGACCTTGAATCAAGGAGCCCGTGCAATCCTCTATGAAGTGGCTCCGTCGCCCATTCTCCCATCGCCTCACTGGTATGGCGAGCTTTACGACCGCTTGTTGCCAAATAGCGGGCTCTTCCGAAGCCGTCAATCGGTTATCAGCTGCTTCGATGAGGCTGCCGTAACCTAACGACACGAGCGCTACTAACAGCATCGCTAGTGCCGATCGAGTATAGGCTTGCGCCGATGTTGATTGCATTAACCCGCCAGTCGATTCATGCCGTTGAGCGCGGCAATTCGATAAGCCTCGGCCATAGTCGGATAATTAAAGGTTGTTGAAATGAAATAGCGCAGCGTATTGCCTGCACCCTCCTGTTTTAAGATTGCTTGGCCAATATGGATGATCTCGGTTGCTTCAGCACCAAAGCAATGAATGCCGAGAAGTTTCAAACTTTCAGGGTCAAAAAGAATTTTCAGCATGCCGACGGTTTCACCAGAAATTTGTCCGCGAGCTGTCTCTTTAAAATATGCGCGGCCTACTTCAAAGGGCACACAGGATTCAGTCAGCTCGCGTTCAGTTGCACCGACGGAACTGATTTCTGGGATGGTATAGATCCCTGTAGGTACATCATCGACATAACGTGCGTTAGCCTTGCCCCGCGAAAATGCAGCGGCAGAGCGTCCTTGATCGTAGGCGGCGCTAGCGAGACTTGGCCATCCAATCACATCGCCAACGGCGTAAATATTGTTTACAGCGGTCTGGTAGTGATTGTTAACGGTCAGTTGACCTCTACTGTCTGGCACAATACCTATCGCAGGTAAGTTCAATGAATCCGTATTTCCGGTTCTGCCGTTGCACCACAGCAATGCGTCGCCCCGCAGTTTTTTGCCCGATTTCAAATAGAGAGATACGCCTTCAGAATCGGCAACAACGCGGTCATAAGTTTCTCTATGCCTGACCAAAACGCCGTTGTCACGCAGATGATAGTCTAAGGCGATCGCAATTTCGTCATCGAGGAATCGCAGTAGGTTGTCAAAACTATTGACCAGTTCGACCTTGATACCCAGTCCGCTAAATATCGATGCGTATTCACAGCCAATGACACCCGCGCCGTAAATGATCAGGCGGCGCGGAGTGTGTTGTAACGCTAAAATACTATCGCTGTCGTAAACTCGAGGGTGCGTAAAATCCACATCTTCTGGGTGATAGGGTCTTGAGCCTGTGGCGATGATGATGTCTTGTGCAGTGACTTGGTGTGAACTGCCATCGCGCTCAATGACCTCGACGGTATTTTGGTCAATCATCTGCGCGGCGCCACGAATCACTGCTATGCCGTTACGCACATAAAATTTACTACGCATTTCTACTTGCTGAGCAATGACATTCGATGCTGCTGCAAGTGTTTTGGGGTAGGGGATCTGACGGCTGTGACCTATTTCTCGATAGAGTGTGCCGGTATTAAAGCGCATCAGCTGAGTAACAGCGTGACGCAAGGCTTTTGAAGGGATAGTGCCTTGGTGGGTACATGCGCCCCCGACCATGCTATGCCGCTCTACAACGGCGGTACGCATACCATGTTTTGACGCATTCAATGCAGCACTTTCTCCTGCCGGGCCGCTGCCAATGACCAAAACATCGTAATCAAATTTACTCACTTCTACTCCTAAGTAGTAATCGGGCGCCCGCGCGGCGCTAGTGTAGACTCATGAACTTAATGCCTCAATTGATTGGTACTAATTGGTATCTGTAGGCGCAATTTAAAGCAAGCGAAGCCACCATGGATTTAGTGCTACTTACATTCGCAGCTTTCTTGACCTCGCTAATGACAGCGGCTATTGGATTGGGCGGTGGAGTACTACTTATATTGTTGATGCCAGGACTTTTGCCGAGCTACGCGATCATACCGGTACACGCTCTGGTCCAAACCATTTCGAATTGCGCGCGAGTGGGATTTTCACTTAGATATGTGGATTGGTCGCTTGTACCACCTGTATTGTTAGGCAGTGTAATCGGCGCCTATTTGGGCAGCCATAGTGTGCAGTTCATAAGCTTAAGCTGGTTGCCTGCGGTGGCTGGTTTATTGATACTTGTGTTGACCTGGTTGCCAATGTCGCGCGTCAACTTGAAAGGTAAAAGCGCACTAATTGCGCTGGGGTTCTATCAAACAGGGCTTGGCATGTTCGCGGGAGCGACCGGACCTTTAGGGGCGGCGGTGATGCAACGCTTTAATGCGGAGCGTGATTGGCTGGTCATTAACACCGGCATGTACATGGTGTTAAATCATCTCTCCCGTACGGTCGCATTCACACTGATGGGGTTCACATTCGCACCCTGGTGGCGCGAAATTTTAGTAATGACACTAGCGACGCTACCCGGCGCCTATTTGGGCACTCGGCTAAGATATCTCGTACCGCAACATAATTTTGCCCGTATTTTTCGCTGGCTGATTAGCCTGCTGGCGCTGAGAATGATCCTTCTAACATTTGTGAGCCAAAGCGCGTGATCGGAAAACTAACAGAACGCCAGCTTGGCATCGCATTTGGGTTGATAGCGAATAGTATTTGGGGCGGTGCCGCGCTTTATTGGATACAGACTAAGCCTGTTGCGCCTTGGGATGTTCTGGCCCATCGGGGTCTGTGGACGCTCCCTGCGGCGCTCCTGATTTTAATTATATCGGGTCGGCTACGGGGTGCTCTGGCGTTACTAGGCAATTTAAAGATGATGGCAGCCATGGCGGCTGCTGCTGCGCTAGTTTCAATCAACTGGGGTACCTTTTTGTATGCTGTGACTACGGGCAAGGCGACGCAGGCGAGTTTGGGCTATTTTATGCTGCCACTACTGACCATTATGGTCGGCGTGGTATTTTTTAATGAGCGCTTGAGTCGCCCTCAGTTGATCGCCGTTGCATTGGCGGTTATTGCAGTGGGGATTCAGTTGGTAATGGTCGGTAGTCTGCCGATCATCGCGTTGGCGTTGAGTTGTTCGTTTGCAGCTTATGGTGCGATTCGAAAAACCGTGATTGCGGATTCTTTTCAGGGGTTGTTTTTAGAATCACTATTTTTAGCACCTGTTGCTGCCATTTGGATCGTGCTCAATGACGGTGCAGGTCTGGGAGAATACGGTTTGCGAGTCGATTTCTTCTTGATTGCGGCTGGACTCTTTACCGCCATGCCGTTGTTAACCCATGTGGCGGCCGCTCGAATGCTGCCACTATCGACGTTGGGCGTGCTGTCATATTTAGGGCCGTCATTACAGCTGGTTGTCGCACAAACTATGTTGGGTGAAACAATTGATGGCACAACATTAGCTTCATTTATTGTTGTTTGGCTCGGATTGCTGGTGATTTGGTTGGACAACTTAAAAACCATGCGTCGTGCACGTAGGGCTCGGAAAAAGCTAAATAAATGACCTTGCTGTGATAATAGTGATCGATGTCGCGGCAATTTTTAAAGTGAAATCTGCTATCTGAGGTTCTGCATAGTCGATACGCAAACTTCTGATGCATAGTAGCGCGTAAAAATGGTCGTTACTTTTGGACATGCCCGTTAATATCCAGCTAAGAAACCTGGATATTAACGGAGTAGTAGGGGCATATGTAGCGAGAGTTCTTCCGCCGTCATTTCACGCGCATCGACGATTTCAATGAAGTCGATGCCTAGCGCGGCCGCCCGTTCGCATTCGGTATCGTCACGCAAAACAACATGCTCACCCACTAAATGATGTAGGTCGCTGATAGCTTGATGGAGCGCATCGTTATTGCCGGCATCGTTTCCAGGCGGCCATAGGCTGGAGTCCAGTACTAAAATATGAGGACTGAGTGACTGCAGCTGCGCCGTACTACCCCGCGAAGGATTAACATCGCTGACAACGATCAAGCAGCCTATCGAGCGAAGAGTACGAGCGAAGTCTCCTGCTATAGCTTCGTCGCGCAGCCGCCTCGAATCGCGAAATTCAAAGCACAGTCGGTTGGTACCGACACCACTCTCAGACACCTCATTCAAGACGAATTCTAGGAAGTCGTAGTGTAATGCTGAGTCGGTTGACAACACGATATTAAATACCGGCGTTTCCCGGCCTTCTGCCGCTAAATGCTCGGCCAGTTTGCACGCGCTATGTACCTTTAGGTAATCCAAAGCTATTTCAAGCGCCACTGAGTGATAGCCAGATTGACCATATATTTCACTGCCTGCATCAGGCATGCCATCGAGCAAGATCTGAAATAATTCGGCCGTCTTGGTGCGCTGTGCTGCAGCGGAACGCTCTATCCGAATAAGTGATAACCGAGGCGCCACATCATCTCTCAGTCGCGCGAAGGTATTTTGTACCGTCGCCGCAAGGTCAGCAGATTTCGCCGCACTATCAGCAGAGATCAAGGTGTTAGGAAACAACTCCAGACCGCGAATTGCGGCATCCTCGGTAGTCTGCCAAATATCCTCTGCGCTATTGAGTCCCGCATCGATCACAGAGACGCCTATACCCACGGACATAGACGTGTCTAGCCATTCATTAAAGACAGCCTGTACTAAGTGTATAGAGTTTGATTCTGCGAGTAGGCCGCGTGTTGAGTCAGATAATGCTCCCGCTGCCACAATCGTAATATTTGCTTGCTGGAACATCGCTAGTAAGTGCTGGATCTCGTCGAGACTGCCTGCATGAATAGCAATTGCGGTGTGGCTTGCGCCCTGTCGACGAGCACGTCTTAGTAGTGATTGACTGGCATCCACAAGCTCGTTGCGATTCAATTCGCTCACTAAAACCGGATGCAATTTCGCCGCTAAATGCTCCTGTTTTCGCTCAAGATTAGAGAAGACACTCCGTTCGATAATAGGTAATTGTTCCGAATGACTAAGTAGTTGTAAACGCCGTCTGAGCCATCGTGCTAGTTGTAACAGATTTACATCACGCGCTTTCTGCCCTTGTTCATTAGAAAAAGTGAAGCGTGTCTTCGATGGATTTGACCAAGTTAGTTGTAAAGTTTGTGTGCTGCCATCAGCAGTGGTTTCGGTTAGCCATGTATGTATTTTGAGTTCTCGTGCTCTTTTAACCCAGCGGTTCAGGCGCGGCAAAGACTTGAGTCGGTCACTAAAGTGTGGCTCTTCGAAACTCTGTCGTTGACCGAGGGTCGAATTAATAAATGCTATTGTAGTCAGCCCCGATAGCTCTTGCTCAATGCGAGCAATATCGTCTGCCTGTTCTGAAGTCAAGAAAGCGGATTCTTGGGCTGCGGCGCGTAATCCGAGAACCAATCTATCCAACTCGGTTGACGCGGTGCTTGCAGAGGAAGAGTGCTGTAGGTAAAGCTGCCTATTCACTTCTGACAAAAGCTTTAAACCTTCTTCAATGGCCACATCTTTTCGGACGGTTTGAAGGATTAGGTGATCTCGCCAAAGTGAGTTGATTACGTCGATTAAGCTCTTGGGTAGTTGGGCATCGGGTAGGGCGTTGATCAGCTGCAGCTCAGTCTGTTTTTGCGCTTCGATTCGACGCTCACGTCCTTCTTCTGCAGCGATTTGGCGCGCAATATTACGCTGTTGCTGACGAAGCATATTCAACGCTAATTCGGTGATTTGTCCCAGCGCTTTGTCGAAGACATCTAAATCGCCGTTAAAATTGTCATTAACCTCATTAAGAACGCTGTGCACCCGCCGTTCGATCTGGGGGTTGTGCGCCGGTGACAATACGGCTAGTTCATTTAAGCGCTCAACGAGAAGGCGTGCGGGATGTTCTTTGTTGAGAAAAAATGCGGGATCGACGAGTGAGATTTGAGCCAGGGGTAGCTTAATAATCTCCATCGCCTCACCTAGCTTAGAATCTACAGGCAATCGGGTCTGAATGGTTTGATACAGATCATCAACCATTTGCACGCTGCTGCGCAGTGGTAGGGCCCCATCAGATGGGTCTGTCAATGCGAGCTGCTCGACGAGTGGACCTGCAGATCGGAAAGCTATGGCACCACCTGCTCGGAGGCGGGCAATATTATCGGATAGTACTTGAGCCTGTGCTGCGAGCAGTGTTTGGTCAACCTGTTGACTGGGGTTTATACCATCTGGGCTTTGCTTGAGTCGATTTAGAAGATCAGGTGCGATCTGCATGCCTCGAAGCGGGGAGCCGTGTCCCGGTAAATAATGAGGAAAGTTGCCTTTACTTGCGGCGGCGTCAAGTGCGTTCTGCTGAGCGCTTGAGCCCAGTGTTGCGAGGTTTCCAATAACTTTACCGATGAGATTTGGATCGTTGAATGCGTCGTTATGGGTTAAATGATCAGGCGCTTGATCCCCCGGGGCTAATCGCTCCGCTTGATTGATTAACGTACCTCCACCGTCGCTTGAAAATAGTCCATTATCACCATTCTTCGGTGCCTGCCCAATGGCTGCGGTTGTCTCAGAAGCGGCAACTAAATTATTGAGAAGGCTGATGACATCACCGTGACTGGCGTCACGACGGCGCTCGCTGTTATTCGCAATCGTTGGGCTATTCTGCGCCCCAAGCGCGTCGTGAAAGCCCTCCCTGTGGACGCTCTTTTGTCCGCTGCCTGCAGCACTTGCTGGGGGTTGATTTGAGCTGTGGTCTTGTGCAGGTGACGGCGATGGCTGATTCTTGGGTCGGTGCAACTGTGAGCCTGAGTTCTTAATGGTCGTTTCAATCTGCGGCAGCAGTCCTTGATCGGCGAGTCGTTTGTTAATTTCGGTGTAGATACCTCCCAACTCAGAGAGTAAATTGCGTGCAAATGCACGATCAATTTCGAACATGAGTTTCTTGTCAAAACCGAGTGGTTTAAACGCTGATCTGTAGGCGGCACACAAGTTGAGAAGGCCAAAAGGTAGTCGAATTTGAGTGGGGTCGTTAGCGATTATTTCACCGATACGTAGGGTCATCGACTCAAGAGCTATCCAATGACGCTCAGAACCTGATGTAACGATTTTGTCTATAGCGAGATTGTCTTCAAATTCATCGATATCAACGAGGTTCAGTTCCGCTGGCTGTGCCACTTCCTTTGGCTTGACATCAATTAACTGTTCAAACCCATCACTGACGCCTGCTTGTAGCACCGTTGTGATAGCCTTCTTTTGCAATCTTATTGTCGAGAAGGATTCAAAGCAGCGCGAGCGTTCTTCCGCAGATAATTTTGAGCTGGACGATAAATCGAACAAGTGATCCGCTATCTCCTCGACTATAAGGTTCAGTCGAGGCGCTAAAACCTGGTGTACAAATTTGCGGAGCTCAACTATGCGTGGCTCGCCCGCCGCCTTCGCGTTGATCTCGTCATTCATAACTGGAAGTTCCACCCTGATAATGTGTTTAGCAAGTCTAACGGAAGCACTTGCCTATTGCCCATGGATCTATTGTTACCCTATACGATGTAAAGTGCTAGGTCTGCCGGCGAGCTTTTCTCTGTATTACAAAATTAGTGCTGAAAGTGCGCTGTAGTGACTTGTGCCAATTTGGGTGAATTTGAGGGCTGAGATGATGAGTTTGATCAGTGTCTGGCAGGAGGGTCTTGCGAATGACTGGATAAGTGCACTTAGCGCCGAGTTCACATCACCACATATGGTCTCGCTAGAGCATTTTTTAACTGAAGAGCTTGAGCATCACACGGTTTATCCGTCTCAGACGGACGTCTTTAATGCCCTCAGGCAATCACCAATCTCTGAAATTCGCGTTGTCATATTAGGTCAAGACCCTTATCACGGTCAGGAACAGGCACATGGTCTCAGTTTTTCTATTCGAGGCTCGCAGCCTCTCCCGCCGTCATTAAAAAATATTTATCGCGAGTTGGCAGACGATATAGGCATTCCTGTTGCAAATGAGGGGGATCTGAGTTGCTGGGCATCACAGGGTGTACTGTTATTGAATGCTGTTCTGACGGTGAGAGAAGCTGCGCCAGGTTCTCATCGAGGGCGAGGATGGGAGCGCTTGACTGATGCGATTATCGCTCGGATTAACGAACAGCATGCGCCTATTGTATTTATGTTGTGGGGTGTTCATGCGCAGAAAAAAGCAGCCAAAATCGATCGAAACAGACATTGTGTATTGACTGCCGCGCATCCATCACCGTTATCCGCACATCGGGGTTTTTTTGGATGTCGCCATTTTAGTTTGGCCAATGCTTTTCTCAAAAGCCGTGGTCGCGCTGAAATTGATTGGCAGGTATCGAACTTAGTTAGTAGACAGGTAAAAACGTGAGCCTATGCGTGACAGCAGAAATGCTGAGGGGCAAGGCCCAATGCTACCTAGCGTACGCTACAGCGCGGCTAAGAGCGTGTCGTCACCCTGCGCACTGAGACCCAATGACAAGCCATTTTCAATGCATTCTAGTAAGAGCCATTGCTGCTGATTAACCATGGCTACATTGACCACAGAGCCTACCGCCTGACTGCGTTCCGATGTATAGAGTGATGTCCCTGCCTGCATCGGGTACGCGCCCCCGTAGTGCGCAATGACGAGACGCCGCTTTGGTGTACCTCGGTAATGAAGTCTGGCAATGATTTCCTGCCCGGTGTAACACCCTTTTTTAAAGTTGACCCGGCCATTGAGATCATAATTTAGGTCTTGCGGTAAATACTTTCCGACCGTGTCGAGTTCAACTCTGGCGTCGCCGCGCAGTATAGATGCTCGGCGCCAGTGGTCGGGGGTTATCGTTTCGCCGGGTAATTCACTACTGATACCGAGAAACCAAAGCTCAAAGTGTGTTGGGTCGAGTTGAACGGTAATCACATCGCCTTGATGGCTAAATTGGTTTAAAGCGGTGGGCGCCAGTGATCCCATATCAATCACACCGAAAACTGCATCTTCGGTTGGCGTTAAGGTCGATTTAGAAAACATCAAATAGGGCTTTAGATGATTTTGTAGTTGTTCAGACACGGCTTTATCAAGACGCAATAAGATCAATGCGTCGCTGACGATAGCGGCTAAAAAGTCAGCTAATACACGACCTTTAACGTCACAGAATGCACCTGCTAATACATCACCAGATAGCGCTGCTTCGAAATTTGCTGTTGTCTGGCCCTGTAAGAAGTTTTTCGCATCAATGCCTTCAAGTTTCAGCAGCACCTCTGATGTTAAACGACAAAGTCCGCTTGATTCTGTGGTGGTCATTATCTGCCCCATACTGCGAAGTTGATCGCTCAAGCGTATACTCGGCGACAGTGAAAAGATACGAAACCCATATCAAAGCTCTTTCGGTGTAAAATGTGATGACTCCAGATCAAGACTTAAACCGCATGCGCTGGGCGAGCCGTCGTGGATTACTCGAGCTTGATTTATTGCTCGCACCATTTGTCGACGCACGATATCAGCAGCTAACTCCTGAGTTGAAAATACAATTCCAGCAGCTCGTTACTGGTGAGGATCAGGACATCATGAACTGGTTGATGGGGCGTGAGCCGGTTGCAGATCAAAACCTTGCGGACATTGTTGCTGAGATTCGTGCGCATAATCAAGCGGTTGGAGAAGCGCGACGAGCGGCGCGTCACGATTGGTAGTCAGGCAGTCTCTGTATATTGTGATCACTGGGTAAGGCTTGGAAATTCGAGGGGATCAATATGCTGTTTTTGGGATTATCTGAACTGCTAGGGTGATCCTGGTTGAAGTGGAGCCCCCGGCTCTCTTGGCGTGTCAGGGCGCAGCTGACCATCAACTGTGCAACTTGGCCAAGATTTCTAAGCTCTAACAAAGGCCTGCTGATCTGAAAGCGTTGGTAGTAGTCTGTGATTTCGCTCTGCAGTAGTTCAATTCTGTCTTGTGCCCGCTGCAAGCGACGATCGGAGCGAACGATGCCCACATAGTCCCACATCATTCGACGCAATTCCTGCCAGTTGTGCTGAATGACAACGAGTTCATCGGACGAGGTGACGCGGCTCTCATCCCAAGGCGGCAGCGAGTCAGGGGCGCTTAAAACCTCACTTTTTGTCATGTGCTCTGCAGCTGAAGCCGCATAAACAAAACATTCCAACAGCGAGTTGCTGGCCATTCGGTTCGCACCATGTAGCCCTGTACAGGCTGTTTCTCCTATGACATAGAGCCCATTCACATCTGTGGCGCCATATTGGTCAACGACGACACCGCCACAGGTGTAGTGTGCAGCGGGGACTACCGGTATGCGTTCCTGCGTTATATCGATACCTAGGCTACGGCATCGTTGCATGACGGTCGGGAAGTGACTTGCGATGAAATCAGCGGATTTGTGCGTTATGTCTAAATAGACACATTCAAGTCCCAGTTGCTTCATTTCGTTGTCGATGGCACGTGCGACGATGTCGCGCGGTGCGAGCTCCGCGCGATCATCGTAGCGCAGCATGAATCGGTCACCATTCGGCAGGTGTAATGTGGCGCCCTCGCCACGTAGAGCCTCAGTAATCAAGAATGACTTTGCTTTTGGATGAAAGAGGCAGGTAGGGTGGAATTGGTTGAATTCTAGATTGGCAACTCGACAGCCTGCGCGCCATGCAATTGCAATACCATCGCCGCTAGCACCGTCCGGATTGCTCGTATAAAGATAGGCTTTGCTCGCGCCGCCAGTTGCCAGTGCGACCGCGCCCGCTGCAAAGGTTTCTACACGCCCCGTTTTACTGTTGAAAATGTAGGCGCCGACACAACGATTGTTGTCAATAATAAGATCGACGGCGCAGCGATCTGTCATCAATGTGATGTTTTCAGCTGCAATTGCTCGTTCAGTCAGCACTTCGGATATGGCGCGCCCTGTCTGATCCGCGGAATGAATGATTCTGCGATGACTGTGTCCGCCTTCCAGAGTGAGGTGGAATTCTTTGAATTCCTGGTCGATTTGATCCTCTCGCAGATCAAAATCGACGCCTTGGCTGATGAGCCAAGTCACCGCTTCTTTACTGCGACTGACAGTAAAGCGGACGGCTGGTTCGTGACAGAGGCCGGCACCCGCGATAATTGTGTCGGCGACATGGGCATCTACGGAGTCTCGATCATGCAATACTGCTGCCATACCACCCTGTGCCCAAAAGGTAGATCCGGCATCAAGTCCACCTTTAGATAGTACTGCGCAGCTCAAATTTTTAGGTAAATGCAGCGCCAAACTTAGTCCTGCAGCGCCGCTACCAATGATCAAAACATCGAAATGTAGTAAAGCAGACATACTAGCGCGCTTCTCTGTTGGGTTTTATTGTCCGTCATCCAGGACTTCAGGGTATAATTTAACCGTTACAGGTACTCTCGGGGAACTTTCGTGAGAAAAAAAGTTCTGACTTCGCAATCGGCACTCGGCAATAAGCGGATTGATATGAAAGCATGGTGTTATTTTTAAGGCGATTAAGTGACAGCTCGGGAGACCGACCAACAACTAGTAAAGCGAGCGCAGCGCGGTGATACTCGTGCTTTTGATCTCTTGGTACTAAAGTACCAAGGACGAATTGCGGCTTTAATAAGCCGGTATATTAACAATTCTGCTGAAGTTGAGGATGTGGCGCAGGAAGCTTTTATTAAAGCATTTCGTGCATTGCCGAAATTTCGGGGTGAAAGTGCTTTTTACACTTGGCTTTACAGAATTGCTGCCAATGCGGCAAAGAACCATTTGGTGGCAAGAGGCAGACGTCCGACCTCGGATGCCGACGTCGATGACGCGGAGTATTTTGATGCGGCCGAGGGGCTGCGTGATACGGAGTCGCCCGAGGATACTTTGCTCGGTGATGAACTGGCGGACGTGGTGCGCAGCGCACTCGAAGATCTGCCAGAGGAATTGCGGATGGCGTTGACGCTGCGCGAGTTTGACGGACTCAGCTACGAAGAGATTGCCGAGGTTATGGAGTGTCCGGTAGGTACCGTTCGCTCGAGAATTTTTAGGGCACGTGATGCGGTTGATATTCGCGTTCGGGCACAGTTAAGAGGCGAATAGGAGTATTTATATGACAGCAGCGGATACAGTTAAAGAGTCGATGTCTGCCGTTATGGATGGGGAAGCGAACGAGATGGATCTCGCCCGAGTGTTACGCGCGGCGGCGGAAGAACCCTCTTCGCGATCAGATTGGCTGCGACATCATCAGCAGCGCGCTGCGCTTTTGGGGCAGGCACAAGTGAAAATAGACATTAGCCAGCGCGTACAAATGGCATTGAAGGATAACGCAAAGCAACACAATCGTCGTCATCCAATGACGGGTTTTGCGGTCGCGGCCTCTGTCACCTTGGCAGTAGTTTTTGGTGGTCAACAGTTGTTGAATGGCCCCTCGGCGGATGTATTTAAGCAATTGCCGGGTGGAGTGGTGCCAATTCAAGGTGCGGCACCCGTGCAAGCCAGCTATGGCGCACCTATTGCCGCTCAGCCAATGAATACGAGCAGTCGCTCAGCGCCTACACGCAATCAAGTTTTATACGAACAGTTGGCGCGTGAGCGTTTTTATCGTTACAGCACCGAACATGCACAGGCGACAGCGGCACTGCAGCCGAATCATTTGATCCCCTATGCCCGTATCCCTGAACGCGCTAAATGATTCCAGTATTGTGCAGTTGATACGCTCAAAGAGCTGGGTCCTAGCAATGATTGCGCTTTGCTCAGGTACTGCGGGCGCGTCTTGTGGGCTGTCAGCGGATAACGAGCAACTGATCAACGCAATGCTGCAGGCAGCTGATACGACAGCCTATTCAGGCACAATCCTACTTGAGCATAATAGTGAACGTCAGTTTGTTTCAGTAAACGCGTCTCGCGAAGGCGGGAAGGGTAGTTTGCGACGTTTGACGTCTCGCGCCAATGCGCCCACTGAACACTTTTCAACTGTCGGTATGCGAACTGCAGATGCCTGCGCATTGGCTGCTCGTTACGGCTTCGAGATACAACAGGGGCAGCCCGTTGCAGGTAGAAGCACCCAGCGATTAACGATTAAGCCGCGTGATACTTTGCGATTTGGGTACGTTATTGAAGTAGATGACATCAGCGCGCTCCCTCTTAGAGTGATAACCGCCACACCTGATGGGCAAGTGTTAGAGCGCTATGAATTTGCTGATATCACTATTGCAGCGGAGAGCGATTGGCCTACGCCTCCTTTAACCCGCGTGCCAGGACGGTTTTTAATGGCCTCGCTGCCGCCGGGATTTACTGTCGTAGCAAGGAGAATGACGCCTGTTGAGACATTAATTGTGAGTGATGGTTTTGCCGCTGCATCGGTGTTTATCGAGCCCGCTGCCGATAAATTGCCTGATGGGGAGGGCGCCGTTTTACATGGAAGCACGGTCAGTTATACACGTGGACTTTCAATGTTAGGCCAGCAGGTTTTGGTTACTGTATTGGGTGAAATTCCGTTAACTACGGCGCGTTTAGTGGCAGATGCTGTTCGACCCGCACCCTTGCCTGGAGAAATTGATGCTGATTGAAACAGGACGCGTGGTCGCGATCGAAGCCGATGCCGTCTGGGTGGAAACCATCCGTGCCTCTACCTGTGGGCGTTGTGCTGCCCGTTCAGGCTGTGGCCATGGTGTGCTCGCGCGCGCGACTGGTGCGAGGGGGCTTATTCGTGTCCGCGCAACAGAATCTCTGCGGGCCAGTGACTGTCAGATCCATGACCAAGTCACTATTGAATTGCCCGAGTCAGCGATTTTGCAAGGCTCCGCGTTAATGTATCTACTGCCCCTGATACTGGGCATTATTTTTTCAATGATCGGTGATCGGTGGAATGAATTAGCTGCAGTTTTGGGATTTGGGGCTGGATTGTTGATGGGTTTTACGGGTATTCGGTGGCTGCCCGTGCTCCTCGGCGCCGAAGATAAGTTTGAGCCGCAACTAGCTGAGCATGTTGTCAACAAATCCCTGATCACGACATCTACGACCTAGCAATTAGTTATAGCGCCTTTTCTCGCAAGGGTATCAACGCCTGAGGTTAAGCATGGAGCGCATTCCACCAATTAAAGGTAGTGTCATAATGAAGTATATTTTTGCTGTAGTGGGCTTTGTATTTTTACCGCTGTGCGCTCGTGCAGCGCTTCCTGACTTTACCGAAATTGTGCGCCAATCTTCGCCAGCGGTGGTGAAGAT
The DNA here is from genome assembly GCA_963926105.1 of uncultured Luminiphilus sp. Classification (GTDB taxonomy): domain Bacteria; phylum Pseudomonadota; class Gammaproteobacteria; order Pseudomonadales; family Halieaceae; genus Luminiphilus. The sequence continues at coordinate 101,824 of CAWUVW010000018.1, forward strand.
TCTTGTCGACTACAAAGCCGAGGCGGTTCACAACGAACCCGATATGGAACAGTTGCCCGAGTATTTGCGCCGATTTTTTGAGGGTCGTGGTGAGCAAGACCAACCCAGAGAGCGACGCGGTAGCGGTTCAGGTTTCGTCATTACGAGTGATGGCTACATCGTTACGAACCACCATGTGGTGGCCAACGCGGATGCTGTCAACGTGCGTTTAGCCGATCGACGCGAATTTGTGGCTGAGGTCATCGGTACTGATCCACGATCAGATCTGGCACTACTCAGAATTGAAGCAGACGACCTTTCACCCCTGGCCCTCGGGACACAGGAGGATATTGAAGTGGGCCAGTGGGTACTCGCCATTGGCTCACCTTTCGGATTAGATTTTTCTGTGACTGCTGGGATTGTCAGTGCGATGGGGCGCAGCTTACCTACTGCAACAGGAGATAACTACGTGCCTTTCATTCAGACCGATGTGGCTATTAACCCTGGGAACTCGGGTGGCCCCCTGTTTAATCTGAGCGGCGAAGTGATCGGTGTGAATTCACAGATCTTTACCCGCTCTGGTGGTTCCATAGGTTTGTCTTTTGCCATTCCGATCAATGTTGTGCGCAATGTTGTAGAGCAGTTGAAGACGCGTGGGGAGGTCGTTCGGGGTTGGCTAGGCGTTAGCATCCAAGATGTAGATCGCAATCTGGCCGAGTCATTTGGGCTAGAGCGTCCGATGGGTGCTTTGGTTGCTCAAGTGGGCGCAGAGTCGCCTGCGGCCGCGGCAGGTATTGAGAGCGGCGATATTATTGTGCAATTTGACAATAACGATATCGAAACATCTGCTGACCTTCCTCACGTTGTTGGCCTAATTGCGCCGGGTTCGGAGGTAAAAGCGACAATTATTCGCGATGGTGAGCAACGTGTTTTACCTGTCAAGGTGGGGGGGTTAGATGCCAATGATGAGCCGAGGGTTTCCTGGATGGAAGCTGACGAAGGCGGGTTAGATTTCCTTGGTTTGTCAGTCGAGGCTGCGGATCAGCAGACTATGGCTGAATTAGGCTTGAACGGCGGTATATTAGTGACTCGTGTGGCACCGGACTCCCCTGCTGCCGAAGCGGGTATTATCTCTGGCGATATCATCACACGCTTAGGCAGTATTGCCTTAGCTAATCTCGCTGACCTGCGGGGCGCAATGAACACGCTCACGCCCGGAAAATCGATTTCCGCAAGGCTGATTCGCAGAGGTTCACCACTATTTATTGGTATTCGCGTACCCGCTGAGGAGTGACTTTTTCCCGCCATGTGCGGCTATCTATCGGTGCAGTTGTGATCAGTCTACGTTAGAATCTCGCGCTCAATTTCTGTGGGCTGTTAATGATAGACCCACACTCCGCATCGAAGATGCTGCGCAACCGAGGATGCCTATCAGTGACGGACTTAAGTCACATTCGTAATTTTTCTATTATCGCTCACATCGATCACGGCAAGTCCACGCTTGCCGATCGGTTTATTCAGCATTGTGGCGGCCTTGAAGCCCGAGAAATGGCGGAGCAAGTTCTCGACTCAATGGATATTGAGCGCGAGCGAGGCATCACCATCAAGGCACAGTGCGTGACGCTACAATATCAAGCACGTAATGGAGCGTCCTATCAGCTGAACTTTATTGACACGCCTGGTCACGTTGACTTCTCTTATGAAGTCTCGAGGTCGCTTGCCGCTTGCGAGGGAGCTTTGCTCGTTGTGGATGCCGGTCAGGGTGTTGAGGCGCAGTCAGTGGCCAATTGCTACACCGCGCTCGAACAGGGTCTTGAAGTGTTGCCGATCCTCAATAAAATGGATTTGCCTCAGGCCGATCCCGATCGGGTCAAAATAGAAATCGAAGAAATTATTGGTATCGCTGCAAGCGATGCCTGTCTTGTGAGCGCTAAAACTGGTCTCGGGATAGAAGATGCGCTCGAGTATCTTATTGAGCACATCCCCCCCCCAGAGGGAGATCGAGAGGCGCCACTGCAGGCGTTGATTATCGATAGTTGGTTTGATAGCTACTTAGGTGTTGTTTCTCTGGTGAGGGTCAAGCAAGGAGTCTTGCGTAAGCGAGACAAGTTTTTAGTGCGCTCAACCAAAAAACAACATCAAGTAGATATGGTTGGTGTTTTTACACCCAAACGCACCGAAACTAAAGCGTTGTTGGCGGGCGAAGTGGGTTACGTTGTCGCTGGCATTAAAGACATTAAAGGTGCGCCTGTGGGGGATACGCTAATCAGTGCGACGGCACCTGACACCGACGCGCTACCCGGATTTAAGCGGGCGAAGCCGCAGGTTTATGCGGGGATTTTCACTGTGTCATCTGACGACTACGAAGATTTTCGAGACGCGTTGGGCAAACTGACCTTAAATGATGCGTCATTATTTTATGAGCCCGAGAGCTCTGATGCATTGGGCTTCGGTTTTCGCTGTGGATTCCTCGGCATGCTGCATATGGAGATTATTCAAGAGCGACTAGAGCGCGAGTACGATCTTGATTTAATCACCACAGCGCCGACGGTCATCTATGAAATCGAGAAGAAAGACGGTTCGGTGATCACTGTTGACAATCCATCTAAACTACCCGATGTCGGTGATATCGCGGAAATGCGAGAGCCGATTGCTCGCTGTAATATTCTAACTCCTCAGGATTACTTAGGCAGTGTTATTACGCTATGTACTAATAAGCGTGGCATGCAGGTGGACCTGCAGTTTTTAGGTCAGCAGGTACAAGTCACCTACGATATTCCTATGGCAGAAGTAGTACTCGACTTTTTTGATCGATTGAAGTCGGTGAGTCGGGGCTACGCATCTCTGGACTATGGCTTTGATCGTTTCGAAGCGGCGCCGCTTGCCCGTTTAGATGTGTTAATTAATAGTGAGCGTGTCGATGCACTAGCGATTATCGTTCATCGAGACCAAGTTCAAAGTCGCGGTCGTGTATTGACTGAGAAAATGAAGGAACTGATACCTCGCCAGATGTTCGATGTGGCGATTCAGGCAGCAGTGGGCGGAAAAGTTGTCGCTCGACAGACGGTTAAAGCATTGCGTAAAAATGTGACTGCGAAGTGTTACGGTGGTGACATGACCCGAAAGAAAAAGTTACTCGAGAAGCAGAAGGCGGGCAAGAAGCGTATGAAACAAGTGGGTAATGTCGAGATCCCACAGTCGGCGTTTTTAGCTGTGCTTCAGGTTGACAGCTGAGTGCTCGGTCGCCATTGATAAATTTTTGGAGGATAGTTTGAATATCGATTTCCCGCTCATCTTAGTGATTTTAGTCTTTGGTAGTGGCGCTATTTGGTTATTTGACGCACTTTTTTTGGCCAGTGCACGTCGAGAAACCCTATCAGCGCTGAAAGAGCGCTATCCACAATGGCAGAAAACCGATAGTTCAGATGCGGCGCAGCTCACGCAGCTAGCCCATCAGGACGCGAGCGAGCCCGCCGTTGTTGAGTATGCAAAATCTTTTTTCCCAGTATTAGCGGCTGTATTTGTCCTCCGCTCATTTTTATTTGAGCCGTTTCAAATCCCCTCTTCATCGATGGTGCCGACGTTAGAGGTAGGTGATTATATTTTGGTCAACAAATACACCTATGGCATCAGATTACCTGTTGTGAGGACGAAGGTGTTTGACATCGGCCTTCCAGAGAGAGGTGATGTTATGGTGTTTTTCCCACCCCACATGAATAAAACCTATTACATCAAGCGTGTTATTGGCGTTCCAGGCGACACTATCAAGTATCGTGGCAAGCAACTATTTGTGAATGATGAGCCAGTGCCAATAGAATGGTTGGCACCGACAACTGCGGGTCGTTCAAGTGTGCAGGTTGGCAGCGAGACGGTTGAGGATGAGAGCCATCTGATGCAGGTGGACGCGGCGCGTCCGGCACGAGATTTCACTACGACTGTAAAGCCGGAGCACTATTTCATGATGGGCGACAATCGCGACAATAGCAGTGATAGCCGTGTCTGGGGCCAGGTCCCCGAAAAAGATATTGTTGGCAAGGCAGTTGCAGTGTGGATGCATTGGGAATCTTTCTTTAGCACTCCTTCATTGGAACGCAATGGATGGATCGAGTGAGGATCAGGTTAATGAATAAAACAATTTCATCGCGTCGGCAGAGAGGTGCCAGTTTTTGGAGCTTCGCAGGTAATGTATTTTTGCTGGGCGTTTTCTTGTTAATCATTCTTCGTATTGCTCCCGCGTATATGGAGTACTTAACGATCAAAGACATTATTGAACGCGCAGCCCAAGAGTACGACCCCGAAAGAAATACGATCCAAGATGTCCATGTGCGTGTGAGAAAGCTGCTCCTTACTAATCAGGTCTATGACTTTAAAGTTGAAGATATAGAAATTTTCCGTGAACGAGGTCGCATCGTGATCGATGCGAATTATGAACGGCGATTTCCGCTGCTATGGATTGTCGATGGAGTGATGACGTTTGACGATCTTATTGTTGAAACTGAATTGAATCGCGATTGAGGTCTCAGTTGAACCAACCTAAATACGATCATCTGCAACAGATTATCGGCTATACATTTGGTGATGAGACGCTGATGTGTAAGGCGTTGACTCACCGTAGCATGGGCAGTAATAACAATGAGCGACTGGAGTTTTTAGGCGACTCAATTGTGAACCATTTGATTGCTGAAGCCCTCTACTTGCAGTTCCCTGAGGCGGATGAGGGACAGTTAAGTCGCCTAAGAGCGAAGCTGGTACGCGGAGATTATCTCGCTGAAATTGCCCATCAGCTAGGTATTGCTGATTGCCTCATCCTAGGTGCGGGAGAGCGCAAAAGTGGTGGTAGGCAGCGTCGCTCGATTTTGGCAGATACCCTTGAGGCCCTAATTGGCGCTATTTTCCTTGACGGGGGTCATCTCGCGGCGCGCAATAGTGTTTTGAATTGGTTTGAGGAAACATTACAAACTTTATCTTTGAATGACGACAAAGATCCAAAAACGCGGCTTCAGGAGTGGCTACAAGCCCGAGCTGAGCCGTTACCTGAGTACACACTCGTCAACACGTTAGGTGCCGACCACGACCAAGTATTTAAGGTGAGCTGTGCAGTGCCTAGCCTCGAGGTCGAGGTGTTGGGTGAGGGGAGTAGTCGACGACGAGCAGAGCAAGTCGCTGCGGCAATAATCATGGAGCAGTTTGAGCGTGGATGATGATACTACACAAGAGCTCGAAGCGATTACTCGCTGCGGATACGTGGCAATTGTCGGAAGGCCAAATGTTGGCAAGTCGACTCTGCTCAATTATTTGTTGGGTCAGAAAATTAGTATCACTTCACGAAAGCCACAGACAACCCGTCATCAGGTTCTAGGTATCAAAACAGAGGGCGTTGATCAGTTGATCTTCGTCGATACTCCGGGCATGCACATGGAGCAAGGTAAAGCCATCAATCGATTTATGAATCGTGCGGCTAATAATGCACTTGCTGATGTCAACCTGGTACTTTTTGTTGTCGATCGAAACCGTTGGACCGAGGAGGACGATTTGGTATTTGCGGCGGTCACTCAATGCGATGCGCCGGTCGCTTTAGTAATTAACAAAGTAGATCTATTAGAAGAGTCAGGTCTGTTGTTGCCTTACACGGAGCGTTTGATGGCTAAAGGCGCTTTTGTTGGCGTATTCCCAATCTCCGCCCTACGGAATAGGCAAGTTGATCTACTCGAGGCTTTTATTCGCGATCAAATGCCTGATGCCCCGCATTTTTTTCCGGACGATCAAGTCACAGATCGGACTGAACGTTTTCTTGCTTCAGAACTAATTCGCGAGAAAATTGTGCGTCAGTTGGGTGATGAGTTGCCGTATTCGACGGCGGTTGAGATAGAAGCATTTAAGCAAGAGGGTAAGGTGCTTTATATCAATGGGTTGATATTTGTTGAGCGCGAGGGTCAGAAGAAGATTTTGATTGGTGAGGGCGGCAGCCGACTCCGCACCATCGGCACTGAAGCACGCAAAGACATGGAGAAAGCCTTCGACAGCAAGGTGATGCTGAGGCTGTGGGTAAAGGTAAAGTCTGGATGGTCCGATGATGTACGCGCTTTACGCAGTTTAGGCTACGAGGACAGTTGAGCCGGTATGGCTGGCGAGCTGACTCCCGCTTGGGTCCTGCACCGCCGTGCATACGGTGATAATGGTTTTTTGCTCGAATTATTGACTTTAGAATTCGGTAGAATCTCAGCCGTAGCACGCGGTGTTCGGCGTAAGGCGCGAGGTGGCACCGTGAGCGGGCTGGCGCAGCCTTTCATGCCGTTGCTTGTTGCCTTCGGTGGCCGCGGCGAATTACAGAGTCTACGTCAAGTTGAGGCGGCTGGGGCTGCTCCGACGCTCATGGGGCAGAGGCTCCTGAGTGGTTTGTATGCGAATGAATTAATACTTCGCTTGCTGCCACGGTTTGATCCGATGCCGGATTTATTCGCAATGTATAGTCAGGCGATTAACGATTTGGCTAGTGGGGAGCTCGAACAGGTGTTACGGCCTTTCGAATTGCAATTACTTGCGGACATCGGTTACAGCTTAGCGCTTGACAGTGATTGTTTCGGTGACTCATTGCGAGCGCAACGTCACTATGTTTTAGATCCGGAACGCGGGCTAGTGATGGCGGAGCATGACGCGGGCGAAGGGCTTATTTTAGGGGCTCAGCTAAAGAAACTTAGTGAATCGAGGCGGTTGGGAGAGATCTTAGATGGGCCATCTCGTCGGCTGCTAAAAAAACTAACGCGTTTGGCATTGGCGCACCGATTGGGCCCTAGGCCACTGCGTAGTCGTGCGCTGGCGCAGTCTTTTGTTGCAGTAGATAAGCCGCAGGCAGTGAATTTTCTCAATGTTATCAACACCAAAGATAGCGGAGATTTGAAATGCTAGGAATCGGAACTGATATTGTCACTATCGCGCGAATCGAAGCGGTTTTTGAACGACAGGGTCAGCGTTTTGTCGAGCGAATACTCGCGCCAGAGGAACGGCATTTAAATGTGAGTGGACGACATTTAGCCAAAGCTTTTTGTGCCAAGGAAGCCGTTGTGAAAGCCTTAGGCACGGGGTTCAGATTGGGTATCGGATGGCATGACGTTGTGCTTAGTCGCAATGCACTGGGTGCACCGACGATCACCCTTCGAGGTGCGGCGGCCGCACGTCTGGCTGCACTCGGTGGGCGGAAAATACTGATTACTATAGCGGATGAACCAGCCTATGCAGTCGCCTATGCGACAGCATTGTAATAGTAGACCAAAAAAGCTGGATTCTGGCGTCCAACGAAACAGCTGTCGATAGCCGCAGTGGGTAACCGCTAAAGTGTTCTTCGGCACTTAAGTTCTTGGTTGGTTCTCCCTGAAGTTATGAAGAATCAGGTTATCATTGTGGTTAGAGGGATCCTTACATGACTGAGATTACGTCAGCCCCAAAAAACGCAGATTTTCCCGCGTACCCAACAATAGAGAGTGTTATTGGGCAGACGCCTTTGGTGCGATTACAGCGTATGCCGGGCGGAACAAGCAATACCATTCTCGCTAAGCTGGAGGGTAATAATCCTGCCGGATCGGTCAAAGATCGTCCCGCGATCAGTATGATTGCAGAGGCTCAGGCTAGAGGAATTATCAAACCAGGTGACACCCTAATTGAGGCGACTAGTGGAAATACTGGTATTGCGCTAGCTATGGCCGCAGCTATCCGTGGTTTTAGAATGGTGCTAATCATGCCCGCGCATATGAGTAATGAGCGCAAATGGTCGATGGCCGCTTACGGAGCAGAGTTAATCGAAGTGTCGTCTGAAGTGGGTATGGAGGGGGCGCGAGATCTTGCGCTTGCGATGGAGGCGCGTGGCGAGGGGGTCGTACTCAATCAGTTCGCTAATCCGGATAATCCACTCGGACACTATCACACCACTGCGCAAGAAATTTGGCGACAGACTCAGGGGCGTGTTACGCACTTTATTAGTTCAATGGGCACAACCGGCACAATTATGGGCGTATCGCGTTATTTGAAAGAGCAGAATCCGGAGATACAAATTATCGGTTTGCAACCACAGGATGGCTCACAGATACCAGGTATTCGTCGCTGGCCAGAGGCATATCTACCGACGATTTTTGAAGCCACAAGGGTCGATCGTATTATCGATATATCGCAACAAGACTCCGAGCGAACGATGCGTCGGTTGGCGCGGGAAGAGGGTATTTTCGCCGGTGTGTCTTCTGGTGGTTCGATCTCTGCTGCGCTGCAGGTCAGTAATGAAGTCGAGAATGCGACCATCGTAGCGATCATATGTGACCGTGGTGACCGTTATCTGTCTACCGGCATATACGGCGCTGACTTGGATTGAGCAATGGTTGAGGTTAGACGTTTACTTCGCGCAGTTCAGCTAGACAACGTTATTGCAGCGCGACGCACACGATTATGAGGGAAACCGTGTCTGGATATCGATATTGTTTGAACGATCTTCTCCGCGTTATGCAGCGTTTACGTGATCCATATGGTGGTTGCCCATGGGATCTTAAGCAAAATTTTGAGACTATTGTCCCGTCTACGTTGGAAGAGTGCTATGAGCTAGCAGATGCAATAGAGCGAGGTGATATTAACCACGTAGCCGAAGAGCTCGGTGACGTTTTGTTTCAGGTGGTTTTTTATTGTCAGCTGGGCACAGAGTCAGGTGATTTTGATTTTGAGAAGGTTGTCGATACCTTGGTAGCAAAGCTGCTTCGGCGACACCCACACGTTTTTGCTCATGGTCAGATTGAAGGTCGGCTGACAGTCGGTACGGATATAGCTGCAGTGAAGGAAAGTTGGGAACGTATCAAAGGTGAAGAGCGCGCTGCTAAGTCCCTGCATGGGGCATTAGCAGATATTCCCTTGGCGCTCCCAGCCTTGGCGCGTGCCCAGAAAATACAGAAGCGTGCCGCTGGCGTCGATTTTGATTCGTCTGAATTAACAGAGGTCATTGCCCATCTTGAGAGCGAACTCGTCGAGCTCAAGAAAACGCTGACCGAGGGTAATGTTGAACATGTCGCGGACGAATTTGGCGCTGTCTTGTTTAGCACGGTGGATTTAGGTCGACATCTTAAAATAGACAGCGAAAGTGCGCTCAGACATGCAACACATAAGTTTGAAAAGCGTTTTAAGGCGATGGAATGTCTCGCCAGAAAAAGCGAAACTTCTGTAATAGATTTATCGACTGAACAGCTAGGGTGACTTCTAACCCTAGAAAAATCCACAAAAGGCAACTTGTAACGCCGCCTCACCCTGTGTAGCGTTGGCGATTCGCGTGGAGCAGCCTTTTGTACCCATGTTTAATTCAGTAAGGACTTTAATATGCGAATCATTCTTCTCGGTGCGCCTGGCGCAGGCAAAGGTACCCAAGCTAAATTTTTATGTCAGCATTTCAGCATACCTCAAATTTCTACTGGAGATATGCTGCGCGCAGCGGTTGCCGCAGGGACAGAGCTAGGTCAGCAGGCTAAGGTGATCATGGATGGAGGCGGGCTGGTCTCTGATGATTTAATTATTGCCCTTGTGAAAGAACGACTGACGCAATCAGATTGTGATGCTGGCTGCTTATTTGATGGTTTCCCGCGTACAATTCCCCAAGCCCAAGCAATGGTTGATAGTAATATCGACGTAGATCACGTGATTGAAATTGTTGTGGATGACGAAGAGATAGTCGGACGCCTAAGTGGCCGAAGAGTTCATCTTGGTAGTGGTCGTGTTTATCATATTGAGCATAATCCCCCTGAGGAAAGCGGTGTTGACGATGAAACCGGCGAAGCCTTGATTCAGCGGGATGATGATCAAGAGATGACAGTTCGGAAGCGGCTGGCGGTTTATCAAAATCAGACGCGGCCTTTAGTTGATTTCTATAAAGAACTACCTGGGCCTCAATATCATTGTATTCCTGGAGTGGGTTCGGTCGTGTCAATTACCGGACAGATCAATGAGGCGTTAATTAGATAAGATGTAATCCTTGGTATACACTTGTATATAAAAATAAACGCTGATAAGTTTCAGTGAAATCCGTCCAGACTGGAGAAACAAAAATGGCGACTCAAAAGAAAAAAACAGCGGTAGCAAAGAAGAAGACACCCGTTAAGAACGCTGCCGCGAAAAAAACGCCCGCTAAGAAAGCGGCAGTCGTTAAGAACGCTGCGGTGAAGCCCTCGGCGATGGAGCGTGGTGCAGCTGCGCTTGAGAAAGCGCTGGTGCGTGTTCAAGCTGAGGCTGGAAAGCTATCTACTGCACGGGATAAAGCGAAATCTGCAACGGATAAAAAAGCGCAAGCAGCTGCAAAGGCCGCGGTAGCGCGTATTAATGATCGAGTCAAAGCGTTAAAGCTAAAAGCGACAGAAACTCGTGCACGGTTACGTGCCTCAGTTGCTGCGGCGAAAGAAACAGCAAAAAAACAGGCGCTGAAGGAACGCGAAGCGGCGAAGAAAGCTGCGGACAACGTAAAAGCCGCGGCAGCAAAACTGAAGGCGGCAGCAAAAGCACCTGCTAAGAAGGCGATTGCTAAGAAAGCGCCCGCCAAGAAAGCGGTTCCTAAGAAGGCGGCAGCAAAGAAAGCTGGTAAGTAAGACTGACCACTAGTGCTTAAGCAATGATGAGCATTAGGCCGGCCGTTAACATAAAAAACCGCCGTATAAGTGGCGGTTTTTTTATGTCCAGATTCTATCGAGATTTTAACTCATTGAACTCCGTGAAAATAGCCTGTCCCGAAAGGGCGAATGACAATTAATCTCTTTGCTATTACTGACGATCACATGTTCGGATAATTTGGTCCCCCGAGTCCTTCTGGTGTCACCCAGGTTATGTTTTGTGCAGGATCCTTAATGTCGCAGGTCTTACAGTGCACGCAGTTTTGGGCATTGATCTGAAAGCGTTTGCCCACATCGTCTTCAATAATTTCATAAACGCCGGCAGGGCAGTAGCGTTGGGCTGGTTCGTCATACATGGGTAGATTTTGGATGATCGGTATATCTGGATTTGTCAGCATGAGATGGCAGGGCTGATCTTCTTCGTGATTGGTGTTAGACAGAAATACTGAGCTTAATCGGTCAAAAGTAAGTTTGTTATCGGGCTTGGGATAGTCGATGCGCTTACTTTCAGCGGCGGTCTTTAAGCAGGCATAGTCTGGCTTGGTATCGTGCAGGGTGAAAGGTAAACGACCACCAAATATATTTTGGTCTAGCCAAACCATACCGCCGCCGAGAATGTAGCCAAACTTATGCATGAATCCTGCAAAGTTACGGGTCGTGTACAGTTCTTCTCCCAGCCACGACTTAGCAACTTCGCTGTCATAGTTGACTAAATCTACGCTGGCGGCTTCGCCTTGCTGTAGCGCAGTCATTACAGTCTCTGCTGCAATCATGCCGCTTTTCATTGCGGTGTGATTACCTTTTATTTTCACGCTATTCAAGGTTCCTGCGTCACAGCCTATAAGTAAACCGCCGGGAAAATGCATTTTAGGAAGCGAGTTATAACCACCTTTAGCCAGTGCTCGCGCACCATAAGCAATGCGGGTGGCGCCATTTAGATAGTGTTTGGTTTTAGGGTGTGTTTTCCAGCGTTGGAATTCTTCAAAAGGACTGACATGTGGATTGGCGTAATTCAAATCGCAGATGAGGCCAATATAGATCTCACTGTTCTCAGCATGGTACATAAAAGCCCCGCCGCTTGAGTTACTCTGAGCAAGCGGCCAGCCTAAACCGTGAATAACGAGCCCCTCTTCATGAAGCGCTGGGTCGATCTGCCACACTTCTTTAATACCAATACCATAGTGCTGTGGATCTTTCCCTTCATCTAAATTAAACCGCTGCATAAGCTGTTTACCGAGATGGCCGCGGCATCCCTCTGCAAAGAGGGTGTACTTTGCGTGTAGCTCCATGCCTTGGGTGTAGCTGTCTTTGTGTTCGCCATCAGCCCCTATTCCCATGTCCCCGGTTGCAATCCCTTTGACGGAACCGTCGGCGTGATAGAGTACTTCTGATGCGGCGAATCCTGGATAGATCTCAACGCCCATTTCCTCAGCTTGCTCAGCTAGCCACCGACATACATTGCCCATAGAAACGATATAATTACCATCGTTATGGGTTGGTTTGGGAATTAAAAAATTCGGCAGTTTCATTGCCGAGTTGGCGCCCGTATAAAAGTAGAACATATCTTTTGTAACTGACGTATTAAGCGGTGCGCCACGCTCCTGCCAGTCGGGAAATAATTCATTTAATGCACTGGGCTCTAACACTGCACCTGATAAAATATGTGCACCGACTTCGGAGCCTTTTTCGACTACACAGACGGTTGTTTCTCGGGATTGTGCTTGCGCTAGCTGCATGATTCGACATGCTGCTGATAGTCCGGCAGGGCCGGCGCCTACGATTACAACGTCAAACTCCATAGACTCACGTTCCACGGCGCCACCTCACTTCTCTGGGCTTAGGGTAATATTTTTGAACTTTGAGTATGTTACACTAATCTAGTGTAAACGAGCAGCTTGCCGTGTGGAATTCGCACCGGTTATTGGCATTATCAAGTCGCATCTAGGTGTGGGTACTTGTACCGCTGTGCACTAAAGGCGAAAATTGCAGCTGTTGTTAATTAAGCAGGGATGGTCTCAGGCGCGAGTGTGCCTCATACGATCAAAGGGCTCTGCTTGTTCATTTCCTCACTTACTGGAGACGCTATGAAAGCACTGGTGGCAGTGAAGCGGGTAGTTGACTATAACGTCAAAGTCCGCGCAAAAGCAGATGGTTCGGACGTCGAACTTAACAATGTCAAAATGGCGATTAATCCATTTTGCGAAATTGCCGTCGAAGAGGCTGTTCGTCTCAAAGAGGCGGGTACTGTCACAGAGATTGTCGTCGTTTCTGTCGGTGGTAAGTCTTCGCAGGAGCAAATTCGTACGGCCTTAGCGCTCGGTGCTGATCGCGGTATTCATGTAGAGGTAGATGGACGGCTAGAGCCCTTAGAAATCGCAAAACTACTCAAAGGCGTCGTGGACAAAGAGCAGCCCAATTTGGTGATCCTCGGTAAACAGTCAATCGATGGAGATAACAACCAAACAGGACAGATGCTGGGCGCCTTAACGGGTATGCCACAGGGTACGTTCGCCTCAGAGATTAAGATCGATGGCGATACACTGAGCGTCATCCGTGAAATCGACGGTGGTTTGCAAACACTAAAGCTGAAGATGCCCGCCATTGTGACTACAGACCTTCGTTTGAATGAACCTCGTTATGCTTCCTTGCCAAATATTATGAAAGCGAAGAAGAAACCGCTAGATGTTGTGTCGCCAGCTGACATGGGTATCGAGCTCAAGACTCACATTACACAGCTGAGTGTCGCACCACCGCCAGAGCGTTCTGCAGGTATTAAGGTTGAGAATGTTGCGCAACTCGTCGATAAACTCAAGAACGAAGCGAAGGTGATCTCATGAGCACATTAGTTATAGCCGAACACGACAATATCAGCATAAAGCCAGCGACACTGAATGCGGTCGCAGCTGCTCAGCAGCTTGGGCCTGAGGTAGATATTTTAGTTGTTGGTGGCGATTGTGCGGCTGCCGCGCAAGCGGCAGCTGCCATACCCGGCATCGGTAAGGTTCTTTGCGCAGATAACGCTGCTTATGCGCATCAGCTAGCTGAAAATGTCAGCTTGCTGATTGCGGAAGTGGCTACCCCCTACGACAACGTTGTGGCGCCAGCGACGACCTCGGGCAAGAATACTATGCCGCGTGTCGCTGCATTGTTAGATGTTGCGCAAATTTCGGACATTATCTCTATCGAAAGCGCGGATACTTTTACGCGGCCTATTTATGCGGGTAACGTCATTGCGACAGTACAGTCAAACGACGGGAAAAAAGTGATCACCGTGCGAACAACCGCATTCGATGGAGTGGCCGCGGAGGGTGGTAGTGCTTCGGTGGAATCGGTAACTTCTGTTCACGATGCGGGTATCTCTAGTTTCGTGAGAGAGGAAGTGGCGGTGTCTGACCGACCCGAGCTAACTGCTGCATCCATTGTTATTTCCGGTGGACGTGGCATGCAAAATGGCGACAACTTCAAATTGCTTGAAGGTATCGCTGATAAACTGGGCGCCGCCATTGGTGCATCCCGTGCTGCGGTTGATGCAGGATTTGTACCCAATGACTACCAAGTTGGTCAGACGGGTAAAATTGTGGCTCCAGACTTGTACATAGCTGTCGGCATCTCCGGTGCCATTCAGCATTTGGCTGGCATGAAAGACAGTAAAGTAATTGTTGCAATTAACAAAGACGGAGATGCGCCAATTTTCCAAGTGGCTGACTATGGTTTGGTCGCGGACTTGTTTACGGCTTTACCTGAGTTTGAAGCAGCGATCTGAGTAAGTCTCTGCTGAGGGCGTAAGCAATGTATTTAAAAGTCGGCTCCGAGCATAAGGAGTCGGCCTTCTTGTTTTTTCAACGGCCATTCTTTTTGTTTGCAGTACAGCGAGCTAATCGCGCCTGAGACGCGCGCTAATCGCTATAGGCGTGGGGAAGTTAAACACGACTATGTATGATGACGCGAGCAAAGTCATAATCGTTGTCGCCTGCATTAAGGTTGCGGCTTGAGCGCTTAATACACCATTAGTCAGAGCGACATAGGCTATTAATAGAGCGAATTCACTGCACTGCCCGAGTCTGAATCCCAAGTTCCACGCAAGGCTCTGAGACTCGCTCGCGCTGCGCAGCAAAGCATGATAAGTAAAGGGTTTGAGTGCCAGTAGTGTGAGTGCTAAAACGATAGCGGCGACGGCGACATCGGGGAGTTTAGCGAGGTCGAATTGCGCGCCAACTGAGAAAAAGAAAATCACCAAGAAAAAGTCTCGCAGTGGCTTTAGGCTCACGGCGATATATTGCGCAATAGGACTCGTGGCGACTGCGACGCCCGCCATGAAAGCGCCTATTTCTGCAGAAAGTCCAATCAGCTGAGCCAGTTCAGCGACCCCTAGACACCAGCCAATAGACAGCAGAAATATATACTCGTGATATCTGTCGAAGCGCTGTATGAGCGGCAGCAGTACATATTTGACGGATAGCCAGCATACCAATGCTAAAGCGGGTAGCAGTGCTAAGGGGCGTAGTAAAATCACCGGGCTGAAGTCTGCGTGCGCGCTACTTTGCAGCACTACTAGTGAGATAATCGCAAGCAGATCTTGAAAGAGAAGTAGGGCGACCAATACTTCTCCAAGATGCTTATGATGAAGCACGGTAGTGGGCAGTAGCTTAATGCCGATAATGGTCGATGAAAACATTAATCCGACGCCAATGACTGTGGAGTCTAGCTGGCTATAACCAAAAGCACGGCTTATGGCATAGCTGGTTATCGCAAAAACGGCAGAGCTCCCTATAGCGATCATTGATGACTGTTTCAAACTGCTGAGCAATGCACGAGGCTGCATATCTAGCCCCAAAAGAAATAGCAGGAAAATAATTCCGACATGGCCTGCATCGGCGACCATTTCTAGGTCGTTAACAATGCCTCCGCCATAGGGTCCCAGTAGTGCACCCAGAGCAATATAAGCGATGATAATGGGTTGGCGGGTGTAGAGCGCAATGGAGGCGAACACGGCTGCGCCTAGAAAGACAGCGGCGAAAGTAAAGGTGATGCCGCCAATTTCCATGTATCTACCTCATAACATAAACTGTTGCAGGGAGTTTTCCTGCGGTGCCTGATAGGAAAACGAAAACTCCGTTAGGCTCGCGTGCACGTCCTCTTGGGAGAGATCTTCCTCGAGTGCAAAGCCATCGAATCCGCAGCGGGATAGGTAATGTAACTGATCTCGAATAAAACTTCCCGTAGCGCGAAGCTCTCCTCGGTATCCAGCATCCCGGAGTTTTCGACCGACTGAGAAGCCCCGCCCATCGTTGAAGTCTGCAAATCTCACCGCTATCAAGGTGAGAGCTGATAAATACGGTACCAAAGTCAGATAATCGTCGTCGGGTGTCACAGAGACTGCAGACTCTGACGCGTTGATCTGCCAGTCGGCTAACCCCAGTATCGACTGACCCCCATCAACGACCAGAATGCCGTTAATAATACGTTTAGGCATAAACGCTTTCCTTAAATGGATCGATACCTACTCTATGGCAGGTATCTACGAATATTTCGTCTTCGCGACGGAGGCTTACATAGGTACTTAATATCTTGTCGATGATATCGGGGATTTGCTGAGCGCTGAATGATGGGCCTAGGATCTTTCCGATTTGTGGTGGATCAGCTTGCTTGCCACCCAGCGAAACTTGGAAAAACTCTTGGCCTTTTTTATCGACGCCTAGAATGCCGATATGACCAATATGGTGATGACCGCAGGCATTCATGCAGCCCGAAATATTTAACTCGATCGGTCCGAGGTCATAGAGAAAATCTAGGTTATCAAAGCGGTCATGTATTGCCTCTGCCACAGGTAGTGAGCGGGCATTCGCCAAGCTACAAAAATCTCCTCCGGGACAGCAAATCATATCTGTCAGGTGTCCCACATTGGCAATGGCCAAGCCACCATGCTGTAAAGCCTGCCATAAATCTGGCAGATCTTGTTCACGCACATCTGCGAGCACCATGTTTTGATGATGGGTCGTCCGGGCCTCACCGAAACTGTATTTATCAGCCAAGCTGGCGATAAGCTCGAGCTGCTCTGCAGTGATGTCGCCAGGGGCTAGTCCTTTTGCTTTGAGTGATACCGTTACAGTGCGATAGCCAGGTACTTTATGATCGTGTGTGTTGTGTTCTAGCCAGCGCTTAAAGATCTGATTTTTCTCGGCAGCGACCGTAAGTGCTCTCGTGTCTGAAGGCAACGTTTCGTAGGCCATTGGCATGAAGTGCAGTCGAGCTGCCTCTAAGGTGGCCGGATTTAATGTCGAGTGCCCATCCTTCAAAGTCGACCATTCTCGATGCACTGCATCTCTGAATGCATCGATACCCATCGCACGGACTAAAATTTTAATTCTGGCTTTGTATTTATTATCACGACGACCGAGCAAATTGTAGACTCGTAAAATAGCGTCTAGATAAGTGATGAGGTGTTTGATATCGAGCCATTCTTCGATGACTGAACCAATGACGGGCGTGCGTCCTAATCCGCCGCCGACGAGCACTCGAACTCCAAGCTCTCCCTGAGCATTTTTTTGTAATGCCAACCCAACGTCATGCGAATAAATCGCTGCACGATCGCTCTCGCTGCCGCAGACAGCAATCTTGAATTTTCGCGGCAGGTAGGCGAACTCTGGATGCAGTGTTGACCACTGTCGTATGAGCTCACAGTAGGGCCGAGGATCCTCAACTTCGTCGGCAGCAACGCCGGCAAACTGATCTGTGGTGGTGTTGCGAATGCAGTTGCCACTGGTTTGTATGCAATGCATGTCGACCTCGGCGAGCTCAGAGAGAATATCGGGCACTCTCTCTAGTTCAGGCCAGTTCAGCTGAAAATTTTGACGGGTACTGACATGGGCAAACCCCTTGTCATAATCTCGCGTAATTTGCGCTAATTTGCGCAGCTGTGAAGCGCTTAAGAGGCCATAGGGCACGGCGATACGCAGCATTGGCGCCTGTCGCTGTATGTATAGCCCATTTTGTAGGCGCAGTGGTCTAAACTGCTCCTCGGTTAGCTCTCCCGCGATGTAACGTTTCATTTGATCGCGAAATTGCAGAACACGCTCCTTTAAAAGCTGCCTGTCATTGTTGCTATAGGTGTACAATCGACTTCTCAATATGGCTTGAATCTAAGTGTGCTGTTAAACCATAGTAGAGACACTTTTAATATATCTAAATTAGATTATTTTGGAGGCAGTTTATGTCAAAAAGTAATATGAGTGACGGTCAGGCAGACGCCTTTGCGGCCGTAGGGCTGATTTGTGTCGTATTAGTGTGGGTAACACTCTGGTTGAATGGTATGCCGGCGTAAGATTTACCCCCCTGGGCGACACGACAAGCCGGATAGGGAAGGAATATAGGTCGCTTGTTTGCTTATGCGGGCCGAGACGGGCTGAAACGCCTTCTCAGCGGCGATCAGGGTCTGATGTGGATGATGCGTTACACATAGCTGGGTGAATGCTGCCTTGCCTCAGAGGGACGAATAAGGGCTCTCAAGTGGCGCCTTTCTTCTAGCTAGGTTTAGTGATTAGCAATAACAACCTGAACAACTGTGATAACACCCGCAACGAATAACCCGGTAAACAGTATGCCGGCGATAACAAACACCCCGACGCTACCCTGTTTGAAATCCCGGTCTCTATTCTTGCTACTCTGAACACCCAAAGCTGCGGCAAACACACTGGAGAATAACTGCCTAATCCGAACTTTCGGTTTCTGCGCTTCGGGATAAGCT
Organism: uncultured Luminiphilus sp.; assembly: GCA_963926105.1. GTDB lineage: Bacteria > Pseudomonadota > Gammaproteobacteria > Pseudomonadales > Halieaceae > Luminiphilus. The sequence goes on from CAWUVW010000018.1 coordinate 120,166, forward strand.
TCACCCGAGGTCTCTGCGGAGCGTTGCTGGGTCACCATCTTTTTCATCCGTACTTTAAATGCATCGCATAGTAGCGGCATATCCTCTAAGAAAATATTTTTAATACACCTTATCAGTCTAAATTAGGTGCCAGCCAATGCGCTAGCGATTCGCGTGTCATCTCTTTACGTGTGGCGAGCTGGGTCAACTGGTCCTCACCTATTTTGCCGACCGAGAAATATTTAGCTGCAGGATGTGAGAAATAGAAACCACTTACTGATGCAGTTGGGTACATGGCAAATGACTCGGTTAGAGAGACCTCTGTATTGGAGGTGGCGTCTAAAAGTGTAAATAACGTGTCCTTTTCAAGGTGGTCTGGGCAGGCCGGGTACCCTGGTGCGGGGCGAATACCTCTGTAGCGTTCGCGAATAAGTGCTTCATTCGTCAATGCTTCATTTGGGGCGTACCCCCAAAATTCTTTACGCACGCGTTCGTGAAGATGCTCTGCAAAAGCTTCGGCAAGACGATCCGCCAGTGACTTGAGTAAAATTGCATTGTAGTCATCATGCTGCTTTTCAAATGCCGCTACACGTTCATCCACGCCATGCCCCGTAGTGACACAGAAGCCGCCGATATAATCAGGGGGTCCACCCGCGGGTGCAATGAAATCTGCGAGTGAAAGATTAGGCTCTTCTTCACGCTTCTGAATTTGCTGGCGCATTTGATGAAGCCTAGCGAGTTCAACGCCGTTGGCACCTGACACCACGATTTCGTCATTATCGATTTGGTGTGCCCGCCAAAACCCTACTACGGCATTCGCCCGCAGCCATTTTTCCTCTACAATCTGCTTAAGCATCTGTTGGGCATCGGCAAATAGCAGACGCGCCTGCTCGCCGACAACCTTATCATCCAGAATCGCGGGATATTTACCGTGTAGGTCCCAAGTGATGAAGAACGGTGTCCAGTCAATTGTTCCGATGAGCTTCTCGATAGGATAGTCTTCAAGGACTTTGGTGCCGATAAATGTAGGGGCGGGCGGGTTATATTCTTCCCAGTCTAAACGCAGCGCTCGTTCGCATGCAGTCTCATAGGGAATTCGCTCGCTGCGGGTTTTACGGTTGGCAACGCGTTCTCGAACTTCGGCATACTCGGCTTCGATGGCCTCTCTAAACAGTTGTTTGGCGTCACCCAGTAGCTGACTTGCCACGGAGACACTTCGAGATGCGTCGGGTACGTAGACTACCGTATTGTTCTTATACTCCGGCGCAATTTTGACTGCGGTATGCGCCTTGGATGTCGTCGCTCCGCCAATCATAAGCGGCACGTTGAAATCTAATCTTTGCATCTCCCGAGCAATGTGACTCATTTCTTCGAGGGAGGGCGTAATCAAGCCGCTGAGGCCAATAATATCGACCTGTTCCTGTTTGGCGCGCTTTAGAATCTCATCACAATGCACCATGACCCCGAGGTCAATGATTTCAAAGTTGTTGCATTGCAGCACAATGCCTACAATATTTTTTCCGATATCGTGCACATCGCCTTTAACGGTTGCCAATAAAATTTTACCATTATTGCCGGCGCCGTCGGTTTTTCCAGCCTCGATGAAAGGTTGGAGATAGGCTACCGACTGCTTCATGACGCGCGCAGATTTAACCACCTGCGGCAGGAACATTTTTCCCTCGCCAAATAAATCACCGACGACATTCATCCCATCCATGAGCGGGCCTTCGATCACCTGAATCGGCCGCTCACACTGCTGCCTAGCTTCTTCGGTATCTATTTCTATGAAGGTGGTGATGCCTTTTAATAAAGCATGCTTGAGTCGTTCTCCAACAGGTGCTTCGCGCCAGCTCAGATCTTCTACGCGGCCAGTACCGGTGCTTTTGCCACGATACTGCTCTGCGTGGTCGAGTAAGCGCTCAGTAGCATCTTCGCGGCGATTGAGTACAACGTCTTCTACGGCTTCTCGCAGGCTCTCAGAAAGATCGTCGTAAACAGCCAGTTGGCTAGCATTGACGATCCCCATATCCATGCCGGCACGAATGCTGTGATAAAGGAATGCCGAATGAATGGCCTCTCGAACGGGGTTGTTACCCCGGAACGAGAACGAAACGTTGGACACTCCGCCCGACACACGAGCACCGGGCAGCTCAGCCTTAATAACCTGGGTAGCATCGATAAAATCGACCGCGTAGTTATTGTGCGCCTCAATACCGGTGCCAATAGCAAAAATATTGGGATCGAAAAGGATATCGTAAGGATTAAAATTGAGTTGTTCTGTGAGCAGAGTGTAACAACGCGTACAAATCTCTTTGCGGCGCGCTAGGTTATCTGCCTGTCCGTCCTCATCGAAGGCCATCACCACGACGGCGGCGCCATAGCGCTGACAAAGACGGGCTTGCTCCAGAAATTCAGACTCTCCTGCTTTGAGGCTGATTGAATTAACTATAGCTTTACCTTGGACACATTTTAATCCTGCTTCAATGACGCTCCATTTGGACGAATCGATCATGAAGGGCACGCGAGCAATATCGGGCTCAGCTGCCGCCATGCGCAGAAATCGCACCATGGCAGCTTCCGCATCGAGCATGCCCTCATCCATATTGATATCAATGATCTGCGCGCCATCTTCGACTTGAATCCGGGCGACCTCCAGGGCTTTCGTGTAGTCATCGTCAAGAATAAGATCTTTAAAACGAGCGGAGCCAGTAACGTTACAACGCTCCCCTACATTGACGAAATTTTTCCCTGCAAAGACAAAGGGCTCGAGTCCGCTCAGGCAGGTGTCGTTGGTCGGTGTGGGAATCGCGCGCGGCGGCACATCTGCTACGGCGTTGGCAATGGCCGCGATGTGCGCGGGCGTTGTGCCGCAGCAGCCGCCGGCAAGGTTGAGATGGCCGCGTTCTGCGAAGTTACGGAAATCCGTATGCATATCTTCCGGCGTTTCATCATACTCACCAAAGGCGTTTGGTAAGCCCGCGTTTAGGTGCGCGCTGAAATAACAGGTGGCGACTTCAGATAAAGATTCTAAGAAGGGCTCTACCTCTTTAAATCGCCGACCACAGTTACTGCCAACTATGAGGGGCTGAGCATGCGCAATTGCATACCAAAAGGCCTCTGCGGTTTGCCCTGACAAAAGACGGCCGCTGGTGTCGGGAAAGGTCACTGAGAGCATGATAGGCAATTCAACCTGCTTCAAATCCATGGCTTCTCGGATTGCAAAAATTGCTGCTTTTGCATTGAGGGTGTCGAAGATGGTTTCGATTAATAGCAGGTCGACGCCACCCTCGATTAGTGACAAGGCAGCCGCCTTATAGTCTGCGACCAACGTGTCGAAGTCGATGTTTCTTGCGCCGGGATCATTCACATCTGGTGAGATGGAAGCTGTCCGGGGAGTTGGTCCCAAGACGCCAGCGACGAATCGCGGTCGTTCTGGCGTTTTAGCGGTCATTGTATCGGCAGCCTCCCTCGCCAGCTGCGCGCCCACGCGGTTGATCTCATCAACGGCTGACACGAGGTCATAATCACTTTGTGCAACGCGGGTGCCGTTGAAGGTATTCGTCTCGATGATATCCGCCCCAGCTTCCAAGTATGCGAGGTGGATTTCACTGATGATATCGGGTCGTGTGAGGTTCAGGAGATCGTTGTTGCCTTTGAGGTCAGACGAGTGCTTGGCAAATTGACGTCCTCGATAGTCCGATTCTGTCAGGGCATACCCTTGAATCATGGTGCCCATAGCACCATCGATAACCACAATTCTGGATTCTAATGCGCTCAGCAAGGCGGTAATATTGGGAGAGCTATAACGGTTCATATACATCTCTAAAGCGGTCAAAAAAATGAGTGGGCTAATATATCAAAAAATTTTGATTGATGCTCGTTATCAATAGAATCGGCGTTGTCCTCTTGATTTTGCTATGCTTGCCCCGATATCGTCTAGTCCAGCCCAGCCTTGGAGTGCACTATCCCATGATTACCATTACTGAATCTGCACAGGACTATTTGGCGGAGTTACTGTCAAAGCAAGAAGATGCAATGGGCGTGCGAGTGTTTATTAACGCACCGGGCACACCGCGTGCCGAAACGTGCATCGCTTATTGCCGCGAGGGCGATATAAATGCGGGCGATGAAGAAAAAGCCTACCCTAAGTTCAAAGCATTCTTTGATTCACGGAGTTTACCATTCTTGGAGGACGCTCTAGTCGATTACGCGCAGGACCGCATGGGGGGGCAGCTCACGATTAAGGCACCAAATGCGAAACTGCCTCGTGTTGACGATGACAGTCCGCTTGAAGATCGAATTAACTATGTCTTGTACAACGAGGTTAATCCCTCCCTCGCGGCTCATGGTGGGGAAGTATCGCTTGTGGAAGTGACCGAGGAACAATTCGCCATTCTGAAATTTGGCGGCGGTTGTCAAGGCTGCAGTGCGGTGGATATCACCTTGAAAGATGGCGTGGAAAAAACACTGATGGAACAGATTTCAGGTCTGGCGGGCGTCCGCGATGAGACTGACCATACCGATCGCAGTAAGGCGTTTTATTGAGCCTAGCTTGATGTGAATAAAAAAGGCGCCAAGGTTCAAGCGAGGCGCCTTTTTTGTTGGGGAAATTAACAATCTTATACCTAGTGAAAAACGACATTGTCTATGTTGGAGAGCGCTTAGATACGATTCGGTAAGACGTCGCGCAGCTTGCCCGCCATTTTGACTAATGATGCTTCAGTAGTTTCCCAGTCAATGCAGCCATCGGTAACAGACACGCCGTATCTGAGCTGGCTCAAATCTGCTGGAATTGACTGATTACCTGCATGCAAATGACTTTCAAGCATCAGTCCAATGATCGACTGATTACCCTCGACAATTTGATTGGCGACGTTGTCGGCGACAAGCGGCTGAAGCTCAGGTTTTTTATCGGAGTTCGCATGGCTGCAATCCACCATAATATTGCTGGGGAGATGCGCTTGCTTAAGGGTCTGTTCACACAGTGCAATGTGGACACTGTCGTAATTAGGTCCAGCACTTCCTCCGCGCAAAACGATGTGCCCGTATTGGTTACCGCAGGTCTCAAAGACCGATACTTTACCATCGCTGTTAATACCTAGAAATCGATGTGGGTTGCTGACCGACTTCATCGCATTAATCGCGACATCAAGGCCTCCGTCGGTGCCATTCTTAAAACCTACGGCAGAAGAGAGTCCGCTCGCCATTTCTCGGTGGGTTTGCGATTCGGTGGTACGTGCGCCAATGGCAGACCAGCTAATAAGATCTTGCAGGTACTGCGGACTAATTGGATCTAGCGCCTCGGTAGCGGTAGGTAGGCCGAGGTCCAGAATGTCCCGCAGCAATGTTCGGCCAAGCATCAGGCCCGCCTCAATATCAAATGAGTCATCTAGATGCGGGTCGTTGATGAGTCCTTTCCAGCCGACCGTTGTACGTGGCTTTTCGAAATAGACGCGCATGACTAAATACAGCGTGTCACCCACTTGGTCTGCGAGTGTTCGCAATCGATGCGCGTACTCCATAGCAGCGACAGGTTCGTGAATCGAGCAGGGCCCAACAACCACGATTAGACGATGATCTTTGCGATCAAGAATATTTTGGATAACCTGGCGCGACTCGGCAACATTGGCAAACGTGCCGTCTGACGCAAGCACTGCGTCGCGTAAAGCGACAGGTGTTCGCAGTAGTGTTTGGGAAGCGACGTTGACGTTGTGGATTCTAAGATTAGGCATGCTAAATTGGGTTCTTAATATGATTGATAAGGCGCGTTAGTCTAACGATTCCGCTGTCTCACGTCATGTAAACGATTTTAATAGCATTCATAGTCAAAGCAGATGCACACTGACTGATGATTCACATGCTAAATTTCTGTGCGAGGTCGGTGTTTTGTCTGACACTACAACAGCTATAAATCGACTGGATATTACATCGATTCACGATAGCTTGGCAGCCGGTAAAACGATTATCACACCCACCTTACGATTGGCGCGCAGAGTAAAAGCTGCATGGGCAGAGCTCGCTGAGCAAGCGGCTATTCAGACTCCGTCAGTATATGCGCTAGAAGGTTGGTTGGAGGTGCGCTGGCGTGACGGCAGCGATAGTGGGCAGCTGCCCCCCAGCAAGCTATTGGGTCGGCTTGAAGAGCGACTCGTTTGGGAGCAAGTGATTGAACAGGACTTAGCGCGCAGCGATGATTTTAGTCTGCTGCAGCTCGGTAAGGCCGCACAGCAGGCGATGCGGAGTCGACAGCTACTGCTAGAGTATGGCTGTGATTATCGCTCCTCAGCAGTGTCAATGGCCTTTCGCGAAGATCCGGATTGTTCGGCATTTCTTCGCTGGGTAACCGCGTTTGATCAACGGCTGGCCAACGAAGGCCTGGCGACCTCCGCGGATGCTCAGCGTGCCTTGCTAAAACTTTCACCGGTAAACAGAGAATCAGTGGTCCTTTTTCACTGCATCGATGTTACCCCGCTAGCATCACAGGTGTTGGCGCATTTAACGGTCTCAGTTGAAGACATAAGTGGTGAGGTGACAGGGCCTGCACCGCTCACGCAGGCGGATGCGCCGAAGCTGGTTGGCAGAACTTTTCCAGATCGGCGCAGCGAGCTAGAGGCGGCGGCCCGGTGGGCGGCGCAGCGCTGGCGTGTTGCCGCTGGGACGACGGCGATCGTTTTACTGGACATGGAGAACGATCGAAGTCTTTGTGAATATGCGTTACGAGCTGAATTTGATGCCCTCGATAGCCGCTACAACAGCTTGCCGGTTAACTTCTCAAAGGGTATTTCGCTGGCTGAAACGCCCATGTATCGGGATGCATTGGGGGTGCTCTCACTGATTTCAGTGTCTATTTCACGTCAAAAATTGCTCGAATTACTTCGCTCCCCTTATCTGGCAACTCAGAATCTACTCACCTCTGAAAAAGGGTTGTTACTAGTGAAGCGCCTCTTCTCATTGGCTACAGATCCAATTTCCGTGAGTGACTTGAGGCATCAAGCTACAAAGCTCTCGTTACCTTTATCGGAACATCTCGAGGCGATGAGAGCGATGCGCTTGATGTCGAGTAAGCAAGATTTGTGGGCTTGGGCGGATAGCTTCAAATCAATATTGGCATTGTGGCAGTGGCCCGCCAGGCCCGCTATGGATTCGTTAGAGCATCAGCAGCGAGAGCGCCTCGATGGTGTCTTCGATCAGTTTTTATCCTTATCTGAAGTAGCGGGGGTTGTTGGCCATCAGCAGGCGCTGCAACTGTTTCAGCGAACACTGAGTGAGAGTGTTTTTCAGCCAAAGACGGAAGACAACGCTGTGCAGGTATTAGGCTTGCGAGAGGCGTTGGGTTTGAATTTTGAAGCCATTTGGTTATGCGGCATGCAAAGTGGTGCTCTACCGAGAGCGGCAATGCTACAACCCTTTATTCCACCTGTGCTGCAGCAGACTTTCGGACTCCCAGAAGCCAGCAGTGCTTCAGTTGAGCACCACGCCGTTAAGCTATTGAGGAGCTTTGCACAGACACACGGCGCGCTTTATGCGAGCTGGCATAGATTCGAAGCAGCTGTCGAAGTGCTCCCCAGCAAACTACTCGCTGAGCAAACTCCCATTTTCGAGACTGCAGCGATAAATCAACGTTGGCTTACTGATGATCTGCAGCGGGTGTCATTGGAATACATTAGTGATACTCAAGCGCCACCGCCGACTTTGGAAGAGGGTAAAGCGTCAGGCGGCGCGTCGCTTCTGAAGGACCAATCCCAGTGTCCATTTCGTTCTTGGGCGGCGCATCGGCTCAGACTCCGTGCGATGGATGACGTGGCTTTTGGCCTAACTAGCTTCGAGCGAGGTTCGCTTATGCATCGAGCCTTGTTCACACTATGGGGTGAGATCGAGCATCTCGAGAAGCTGCGTGCGCTAAGTGTCGATGCCAGAGCATCGCTAGTTGCGTTAGCTGTCGACGAGGCGCTTATGCGTATCGAGGATCATATTCGTCGCCGTGTAGGTAGCGCGTGTCTAGACATTGAGCGACGTTATCTCAGTGAACTACTAGGGCGATGGCTAATACTAGAATCTCAGCGCAGTGCCGATTTCAGCGTTATAGCCAGAGAATCCCCGGTCGAGGTTCGGGTGGGCCCGCTGCGATTGAATATGCGTCTCGATCGGATCGATCAATTAGATGACGGCCGACATGTGGTTATCGATTATAAGTCGGGTGGCGCATTGACGCTTTCGGCATGGCTAGGTGAGCGGCCGATGGACCCACAGCTACCGATTTACGCGTTGCAGGATCACAATATTGCGGGTATTGCTTGGGCTCGAGTCAAGCACCGCGAAGAAAAGTTTGTCGCATTAGGTGATGAGCTCGGTTTTAAATCAGAAGAACAGCTGACTGACCAGCTAAGGCGGTATCAAGGTCCGGCTATGGACTGGCCGCAATTGCGGGAGTCTTGGCGCTCATCCTTTGAAAACCTAGCACAAGAATTTTGTGAAGGACATGCCGCCATCGCGCCGCAGAAAGGCGCGTGTACATATTGTGATTTCGCCAGTGTGTGTCGTTTCCAACAAACGCAAGACAGCGGTCTAGAGGCTGCCGATGATGACTGATGAACAAGTGAGATTGGCCGCGCTCAATCCAAATCGAAGTTTTTGCGTCACTGCACCGGCGGGGTCGGGTAAGACTGAGCTACTCACGCAGCGTGTTTTATCACTGATCCCTCGTGTTAAAAGGCCAGAACAAATCCTAGCGATTACCTTCACGCGCAAAGCGGCCGCCGAAATGCGGGATCGAATAATGCAGGCGTTAGGGGCAGCTCAACGTGGCGATCCAACAGCAGCGGAACACGAGCGACAGACACGCGCGCTGGCGATTGCGGCTTTAGCGCACGCAGAGTTGCATGGTTGGAGTCTGTCTGCAGACGTATTTAATATTCGCACGATTGACGGTCTATGTGGCTATCTCACGCGCAGAATGCCAATACTGAGTGGTACGGGTGGCGCGCTCGATATGGTGGATAACGCAGAACCTTACTATGAAGCGGCAGTTGCTGAACTAATGAGATCCGTTGGGGCTGACAATGCCACGGGTGGAGCACTCGATGCATTGCTCATAAATTTTGATAACAATTGGAGCGTTTTGCGCGAGGTATTGGTCGCGCTGTTAAGACGCCGCGGTGATTGGGCGAATGTGCTTGGCCATCACTATGATCAGCATAGCGCTGAAAGCGCATTGAACACCGTCATTATCGATCTGGTAGAGGGTGTCCTACACGCGACCTCCAGCGCGCTGAAACCTTGGTTTGATGCGCTTGAACCGATTCTGCAGGGCGCTGCGACGCGTCTTTCAGCGGGCGCTGCCGCCGGGGTTTTGGGTGCTGGTGCGTTGACTCCCCCGGATGTTTCATTGCACTTTGAGCCGGAGAAGGCCGCATTGGAGAGTTGGCGTTGGCTGGCCAACGTACTGCTGGTTAAAGATCGTAGCAAGGTCAGTTTTCGCAAGCGACTAGACAAAAACTGTGGTTTTCCGCCTGAGGTCAAAGCAGAGAAATCTGCGTTGATGGCGATCTTCGAATCTATGAGTAAAGAGACTCAAGTACTGCGTCATTTAGATGAATTACGGCGGCTGCCAGTAGTAACACCGAACGACGCTAGCTGGCAGTTAGTACTGCATCTTTCACATCTATTACCGATTCTGGCGGCGCATCTCTTATTGGTGTTTCGCCAGTATGGAAAAGTGGATCACACCCACGTCGCCCTCGCTGCTGAAGATGCGCTGGGCGGTGACGACTCGCCTACTGACTTGGCTTTGCGACTTGATTATCAGCTTGAGCATATTTTGGTTGACGAGTTTCAAGATACCTCGGCGCCACAATTTAGGTTGCTTGAAAAATTGACGCGGGGCTGGGCTGAGCACAATGAAGCCGGTGCAGCACAGCGTACGTTGTTTATCGTCGGCGATGGCATGCAATCAATTTATCGTTTTAGGGATGCCAACGTCGGACTATTTTTACAGGCTCGGCAACAGGGGATAGGAGGCGTAGGCCTCGATGATGTCGCGCTAACCCGAAATTTCCGTTCACAGGCGGGGATTGTCGATTGGGTGAATCATATTTTTTCGGCGCTGCTGCCAAAGGAAGATGACGTTGCTCGGGGCCTGGTACGTCACAGTAAGGCGGAGGCGGTTCATGCGCCGCTTTGTGGTAATGCGGTTGAAACGCACTTGTTTTCCCAGCAGGCAGAAGACGGAGAAGCGGCCTTTATTGCCCGACAAATACAAACGATTCGCGAAGATGAGCCGACTGCATCGATTGCCATATTGGGCCGAGCCCGACGCCATCTTAACAGTGTAATTGATGCGTTGCGCCGGCAAGACATCGCTTTCGTTGGGCATGATCTAGAGCCCTTATCCCAGTCCCCTGCGGTACTAGATCTACTGTCGCTCTGCCGCTGGCTGGCAAATCCTGCCGACAGTATTGCCGCTGTTGCCTTAATGCGCAGTCCCGCTGTTGGACTGCCTATTGAGGCAATTAGCACACTACTTGCTGAACATCGGCCACCGTTCTCGCTAATAGATCGCTTAGCCTCGGCCGACACATTGTTAAATAAAGACTCTGCGGCGCGAGCTCGGCATTTAGTCGCAGCACTCGCTTGGGCTTGGTCACGTAGGGATCGACTAAGTCTACCGGTTTGGGTCGAGCAAATCTGGCTCCGCCTAGGCGCTAATTTGACGCTACAGCAATCAGGGCTTGGCGATGCGCAGAGATTTTTCGAGTTGTTACGACACGCAGAGAGTACGGGGCGCGGCCTCGACATAGATTGGTTACAGCGCGAAACCGAGTCTCTTTACGCTGAGCATGCAGTAAGAGAACACGCTGTCGAACTTCTGACCCTACATAAATCAAAAGGCCTGCAGTTTGACTATGTCTTTGTGGTTGGCTTGGCATCGCCTACACGTGCCGATAGCCGGACGCTTTTGGAATGGTATTTCCATCAGAGTCGACACGCCGGTCTTGTCGGACGAGGTCTACTTATTGCTGCCAATGATAAAAATGATGACACCGCTGCGACGCTATTTAACTATCTAACATGGTTGAATAAGGCTGGCCAACAGGCCGAATTACGGCGATTACTCTACGTCGCTATTACACGTGCTAAGTGTCGTGTCTGGTTAACAGCAGAGCTCGCAGAAGACGATGATAACGGGGGTTTTAAGTCGCCGAGTGCGGGGTCACTACTGGGGATTTTATATGCCCAAGTGGCGGATCAAGCTACTCTCCATCTCGACGGACCTCGATCTCAATCAAACTCAGGCACGATTGCTGTGCCCTTGGTGCGTTTACAGTACATACCGGGGCGTCTCCGAGAATCAGCTGATCCCATTGAGCCGCCAGCCATATCAGATGCAAGTGCTGGTCTCTCAATCATTGCAGAAAGCAATCTGCGGGAACGTGCAGTCGGTGTCACACTGCATCGTAGCTTAGAGTTACTTGCAGCGCGTTCTGATCTGCCACAAGAATGCCCTGACTGGCTTCGAGCAACTCTAGCGGTATCTCTCCGGTCACAAGGCTTAAATACGACACATCTCGACGATGCATTAGCGGTGGTTATACGGATGATCGACAAGTCGCTTGCGTATGAACGCGGGCGGTGGATGCTATCGAGTCATATCCATGCCGCAAGTGAATTGTCACTCATCTACAAAGATTGCTCGGAGGAGGCTGCTCGAGAATTGATTATAGATCGTACTTTTGTCGACCGCGATACGGGACAGCGATGGATTATCGATTACAAAACCAGTCGTCCAAGGGAGGGGGAGTCCTTAGACGACTTTTTGGCTGAACAAACCGACCGTTATTCCGGCCAATTGCATCGTTATCAAGCAGCACTTCGCCAATTCACCTCCGCGCAATTACCGAGTCAATGTGCGCTCTATTTTCCGGCGATTCCACACTTACACCCCGTTGTATCCGGTCCCGCCAGCGATATATGTGATGCTCAGTGATTTACTTGGTTTAAATCGCTAGTCAGTGAATCGCGGATATTAGGATTTACAGCGAACTTTTCGATACGGTACGCAGGATGGTCAATGCCAGCATACAGTGGGGCGCCAGCTTTGAGCTGTGTGATGTGCGTAGTGCTCAATTCAAACCGCATGAAGTGCACCGATGAAGTTTTCTCTTCAGTTTCGCGCGCTAAATCTTCATTTGTGATTGCCCTGACACAGTCGAGATCTCCAACTTGAAGCCAAACGCATTGATCGATACCGATCATTTTCGCAAGATTGGCTGCGCGCTCCACCGGATCGCCAAACTCGATCATAAAGGTGGCTTTCCAGTTTTGACCGTCGGGAATCAACGGATTATAGGCACCAAGTTCATCTTCAATGCCTGCAGCGTCAAAGACTTTCTCGATACGGAGCATTTCTTGAATCTGATAGCGAATGGTTATTTCGTCTTCAAAATAAAGGCGAGCATTTTCACCAAGCGCTAGTTGGCGATTCTTTTTATGTGCCATAACCTCATGGCGAAAAGTCTCACGTTTGAGTGAATATTCTTCTAGTGACCAAAGGTCATCACGGGTCAGTTCCATGCGGGAAAATACTCCAAAATTATAATCCGTAGGCCATACGCAGCAGCGTCATGGGATGTTCTGCTTTGTCGACTGACGTAGCCAGATTTGCGATCTGTGTGCCTGCCATGGGGCAGTCACTAATAAAATGGTCTGGATTTTGTTGGTCGACTTTTTTGACGGTAGGGCGCGCTATTTTGACCGATTTCGCGCGCGTTTCAGCTTTTACAGCATAGGTACCATCATGCCCAGAGCAGCGCTCATATGCGATGATTTCGCTACCGGTAACCAGCGATAACACGTCGCGAGTTTTAAGTCCGATATTTTGTACTCGTTGGTGGCACGCAACCTGATAGGCGACGTTGCCTATACCCTGAGGGAAGTCAGTCTTGAGTGCCGCACCTTTATGACGGAGCCACAGATACTCAAAGGGATCGAAGAAGGCCTTTTGCACTTTCAATACATTCTCATCGTCTGGATACATCAGCGGCAGCTCTTGTTTATACATCAACACACATGAGGGTATCGGCGCGATGAGGTCGTACCCTTGGTCAACGAGTTTGGCCAGGACCGGAATATTAGCTTCTTTTAAAGCATTGACGGTGTCTAGATCGCCCAACTCGAGCTTAGGCATCCCACAGCATTTCTCTTTAGGCACGATATCGATATGAATGTCGTTGTGCTGAAATACTTTGACAAAATCTACGCCGATCTCGGGGCTGTTGTAATTACCATAACAGGTGGCATATAGCGCCACCTTCCCCGTGGTTTGTCCGACCGAGATTGCTTCAATGGGTTTGATCATTGGCTTTACTTGCTTGCGCAAGGTCTTGCTGTGAACGTCGGGCAGAGGGGCCTCGTGATGCACACCCATTTTAGATTCCAGTACTTTTCGGAAAGTGGCATTTTTGTTGAGTCCGTTGACCGTAACATCTACCAGGGGTATCGAAACCATTGCGAATAATTTGTCAGTACTGGTAAGCACCTCGTCTCGAAAGCTTGCGCCTTGCTCTTTGTACTTGATCGCTTTTGCGCGCAGCATCAAGTGTGGGAAGTCGATATTGAATTCATGCGGTGGCACGTAGGGACACTTGGTCATGTAGCAGAGGTCACACATGTAGCACTGATCAACTACCTTGGTGTAGTCCTCTTTTGCAACACCGTCGACTTCAAAGGTTTCAGATTCATCGATTAGATCGAAAAGCGTCGGAAAAGAGTCGCATAAGCTAACGCAGCGTCGACATCCATGACACACGTCATAGACCCGCTCGAGTTCGTCATTGAGCGATGCTTTGTTCCAGAAGGACTCGCTCTTCCAATCGAGAGGATGTCGAGTCGGTGCCTCTAAACTACCTTCACGCATGGGTACTCCTAGATTAAAACACTCAAGTGTAATAATTTTTATTCTTAAACAAGGCGGGGGAGCTTTTTGAGCTCCCCCGCCGTGCTGAGCCTAGACGCAATTATTCGTCGAGGTTATCTAGTGCTTTTTGAAAGCGATTAGCGTGGCTACGCTCTGCTTTTGCCAAAGTTTCGAACCAGTCGGCAATTTCATCAAAGCCTTCATCTCGAGCTGTTTTGGCCATGCCCGGGTACATGTCAGTGTACTCGTGGGTCTCGCCAGCGATTGAGGCTTCAAGGTTCAGCTTAGTGCCACCCATGGGCAATCCGGTTGCTGGGTCGCCAACTTCTTCTAGATACTCAAGGTGGCCATGTGCATGCCCAGTCTCACCTTCGGCAGTTGAGCGAAATACAGCGGCTACGTCGTTGTAACCTTCGACATCTGCTTTTGCGGCGAAATAGAGGTAACGGCGGTTTGCTTGCGATTCGCCGGCGAAAGCGTCCTTGAGGTTATTTTCTGTTTGGCTACCTTTTAAGGCCATGGTTGCGCTCCTTATAAATGATCGGTGACGTGACAATTGCCACATGAAGTATGTGGTTTACCAATATACACATAGAACACCCATTTGGTTTAATCGAAATTTATGGCAAAATGGATCGAGTCAGCCGAACGTTTGCAGTGGGCCTCCCAGCCCGGGAGAAAGTATGTCGAGACAGCCCACACTAAAACAACTCAAATACCTCTGTGCGGTGGCTGACCATCAACACTTTGGCAATGCTGCGAAGGCCTGCCATGTCAGTCAAAGTACGCTAAGCGCAGGGATTCAAGAGCTTGAAGACGCCCTCAATGTGTCGTTGGTCGAACGAAATAATCGCAACATAATCCTGACAGGCCTAGGTCAAGAAGTTGTGGCTAGGTCCCACGAAGTTTTAGTTGATGTTGAAGATCTCGTCGCATTGTGTGCGGCAGCAGGTGAGCCTTTTACAGGGAAACTAAGGTTGGGGGTGATTCCTACAATAGCCCCTTTCTTGTTGCCCAAAATTTTGCGGCAGATGCGTGCCCAGTATCCGGACTTCAAGTTGTTTATTCGAGAGGGATTGAGTGACACTTTAGTCGACGCGTTAAACAATGGTGAGCTCGACATTCTTTTGCTTGCCTTGCCTTTTCCTGCAGACAACGTAGATGTTATGCCATTGCTGGAAGACGAGTTCTTACTTGCCAGCCCGGCAGACCATCGATTGGCCAACAAGCGAGACCTACGAACGCAAGATCTTAAAGGCGAAGATCTATTGTTATTAGAGGATGGGCATTGCTTGCGCGAACATGCGCTCGAGGCCTGCAAGCTGCGCGATAGCCAGATTTCGGTCCCGTATCAGGCGACGTCATTATCGACAATAGTACAAATGGTGGCCAACGGTATTGGTATTACCCTACTGCCAAAAATGGCCGTTGATGCAGGGATAACCAGCGGCACGGGGTTAGTAACGCAAACGTTCGACCAAACCCAAGTCTCACGAGAGATCGGTTTGATGTGGCGAAAAAAAACTCCCCGGCAGCGTGAATTTAGGCTGCTCGGGGAGTTTGTTAAGGAGTGTCAGAAGACGTAGTTCAGGGTTACACCGTAGGTTCTTGGATCAAGCAGAAATTGGTTTGTACTCAAACCAGAGTTAGCGTCGACTTTATATTGACCGGTGATGTTGTCTTCGTCTGTGAGATTACGGCTCCAAAGTTCTGCGTACCAGTTGCTTGAACCGGCAGTAAAGCGCATAGAGGCATTCCAGACTTCCCAAGAGTCGATGGTGTCAACAGGACCATTGAATACGCGGCTGTAATACTCGTCTTGCCAATAGTAGTTCAGCATCAAGGTGAGATTTGCGCCCTGCGCCATTGGGACCGTGTAGATCGCGCCGAGATTGGCTGAGAATTCAGGGCTGCCCGGTATGCTATTACCACTGAGCTGGCGTGGTATACCTGAACATCCCGGTGCGCCAAACAACTCTGGGGTTGGACGCGTACTGGGGCAGTCTGGACCGAGATATACGTTGGTATTGCCCAGGCTGACGACACCGTCGGTGGGGTTTCGACCATCGCCAAGCCACGTGCTACCATTTGGATCCGAAGGATCAACACTTTCTCCACTACCAATCTCTGCATCGAGCCAAGCTAGGTTGGCCGTCAGGAGAAGATTCTGCGTAGGTGCGAAGGCAAACTCGCCCTCAAACCCCTGAATCTCTGCATCGAAGTTTTCATTTAGCGATGTTTGGTTGACGATTTTAGCAACCTGAAGGTCCGCGTAGTCATAATAGAAGTATGTCAGGTTAGCTTGCAGAGCGCCGTCTAACAGACGTGATTTAACACCGATTTCAAATGTATCGATGAACTCAGGTTCAAAATAAGCATTAGCAGGATCTTCAAGCACTAATGGGTTGCTCGGAGAAATTGGATTAAATCCGCCACTCTTGAAGCTCCGCGATAACTGTACGTAAGTCATGACGTCATCGGATACATCATATTGGATATTGAAGCGTCCTGTAGGCTCAGAGTTACCGTACGAAAATGCTGTATAACCATTGGCATCTTTGCCTTGAGTAGCATTAAGGGGGTGGCCAAGCGCGACATTCATATAATCGGGATGGTCCACCGCGCTTAAAAATATCGTACGCGTGTTCGCGGACTTTTCCTCATCGGTATAACGTAATCCTAAGGTCATCGGTACGTTATCTGATACCTCGTAGTACAGCTCTGCGAACACCGCCCATGTATCTAGTTCAAAGAATGGAGGTCTGTGCCAGTTGTTTACGTCTACCTTAGGTTTGTTGGGTCGCATGATTCAAAAGCACCGGTCATTGAGCACACCCCGGGTATTTGATAGCGGGCTTGCCGCAGACTGTTAAGTCCCGCCTACATTTATTTTTTACGCGGTTTGGTGGAACGACTAGTGGATGTGAACGTGCCGGCTTTTTTGGCTCCGGGACTTGCACCAGGGTTTCCCGATGGATTTTTAAGATTTCGTCCCGGCAAGCCATTGTGCTGTGTTGCGAATGGGGTGCTAGATGCTTCGACTAAGCGGTGTCGCTTAGGTGGCTGTCGAGACGGCACTAAATGCATTTTACCGTTGCCGATTAAATCTTTACGCCCCATTTTTTTCAGCGTTTCGCGTAGCTCGGGCCAGTTTTCTGGGTCGTGATAGCGCAAGAAAGCTTTGTGCAGTCGTCGTTGAGCGAGCTGCTTGACGGTACTGACCCTTTCGCTTTTTCGGGTAACGCGTTTGAGCGGGTTTTTACCTGTGTGATACATGGCGGTGGCCGTTGCCATAGGCGACGGATAAAAAGTCTGCACTTGGTCCGCGCGAAATTTATTCTGTTTTAACCACATCGCAAGATTGAGCATGTCTTCGTCTTCGGTGCCGGGATGGGCGGCAATAA
>CAWUVW010000019.1:0-43213 GCA_963926105.1 uncultured Luminiphilus sp.
GGACCAGGAAAAGGATGTCTAAAGACCATATCGCGAGGCAAGCCAAGCTCTAGACCTATTTGGCGAACCTCATCCTTAAACAACTCCCGCAAAGGCTCAACGAGTTCGAGCGCCATATCATCAGGTAAGCCACCGACATTGTGATGCGACTTAATGACATGGGCCTTACCGGTCTTAGCGCCAGCAGACTCAATGACATCGGGATAAATAGTACCCTGTGCAAGCCACTTAACGTCTTGCAGCTTAGTGGCTTCCTCATCAAACACATCGATAAACGTCGCGCCTATGGCTTTGCGCTTGGCCTCCGGGTCAGACACACCCAAAAGCTTACCTAAAAAGCGCGCTTCAGCGTCGACTCGGATAACTTTCACACCCATGTTTTGGGCGAACATATCCATGACTTGATCACCTTCGTTTTTACGGAGCAGACCATTATCAACAAATACGCAGGTTAACTGCTCACCAATGGCCTTGTGTAAAAGCGCAGCAACAACGGAAGAATCGACCCCGCCTGACAACCCCAAGAGTACCTTGTCACTACCCACCTGAGCGGTTACCCGCGCTATGGCATCACTGACAATATTCGCCGGGGTCCACAGGGCCTCACAGCCACAAATCTCTAATGCAAAGTGCTCAAAAATTCGCATGCCCTGCAGGGTATGCGTCACTTCCGGATGAAACTGAATACCAAACCAAGGTTTACTGGTATGCGCCATACCGGCAATGGGGCAATTGTCCGTCGCAGCAATACACTCAAAATTCGGTGGCAATGTGCTGACTTTGTCACCATGACTCATCCAGACGTCGAGTAACAAATTACCCCCATCGTCCAAATGATCAGAAATATCGTGTAGCAAGCCACCTGTTGCCGTACGGCGAATTTGCGCATAGCCAAATTCACTGGTATCCGACCCCAGGACAACTCCACCCATTTGCACGGCCATGGTTTGCATACCGTAACAAATTCCGAGTATCGGTATATCCAGTTCAAAAATCACGTCGGCGGCGCGCGGAGAATCCATCGCAGTTACCGACTCGGGGCCACCGGATAAAATAATGCCACTCGGCGCAAAGGCGCGAATATCCGCCTCAGGCATATCCCAAGCATGAATTTCGCTAAATACACCCACTTCGCGTATGCGACGGGCGATCAACTGTGTGTACTGAGAACCAAAGTCCAGTATGAGAATGCGGTGCCGATGAATGTCAGTGCTCACGGAGCCCTCAGCGAACAGGATAATTAGGCGCTTCCTTGGTGATGGAGACGTCGTGGACATGGGATTCAGACATGCCTGCGGTGGTCACCCGAACGAATTCAGGCTGAGTGCGCATGGTTTCAATGTCAGGCGAACCTGAGTAACCCATAGCAGAGCGTACGCCGCCCATCAGTTGTTGGATAACGGCAGAAACCGGCCCTTTATACGGAACACGACCTTCAATGCCTTCGGGGACTAGTTTTTCCGAGCCACCACTGTTGTCTTGAAAATAGCGATCAGAAGATCCTTGCTTTTGCGCCATCGCGCCTATTGAACCCATGCCGCGGTAGGCTTTATAGGTACGGCCCTGATACAGCTCAACTTCCCCTGGCGCCTCTTCTGTACCGGCAAACATACCGCCCATCATCACTGCATGTGCACCAGCCACAATCGCTTTGGCAACATCGCCTGAAAAGCGAATTCCGCCATCGGCAATAAGTGGGATGCCGGTTCCTTTCAAAGCCTCTACGACATTAGAAATGGCAGTGATTTGCGGAACACCAGTGCCTGTGACGATTCGTGTTGTGCAAATAGAACCTGGGCCGATACCGACCTTTACCCCATCTGCGCCCGCTTCGGCTAACGCTAGTGCTGCAGCACCGGTTGCGATATTGCCACCGATCACATCAACCTCAGGGTGGTCCTGTTTAATTTTACGCACTCGCTCAATGACATTACGAGAATGCCCATGGGCTGTATCCACAACAAGTACGTCTACGCCCGCGGCTACCAAAGCATTAACACGCTCATCAGTATCCAAACTAGTCCCTACTGAGGCACCGACGCGCAGCCGACCCTGGCTATCCTTACACGCAAATGGAAAGCTCTCGGCTTTGTCAAAATCTTTAACCGTGATCATGCCGCGCAGATCAAACGCGTCGTTAACAACAAGGATCTTTTCGATTCGATGCTGGTGTAGCAGTCGCTGTACCTCGCTCGAAGAAGCGCCCTCACCTACCGTAATCAGTTGCTTGCGGGGCGTCATTATCGCTGACACTGGCTTGCTGGTATCGGTTTCAAAACGAAGATCGCGTCGGGTAACAATACCGACTAAGTCGCCACCATCTAGGACCGGAACCCCCGAAATACCATTGCCGCTGGTTAACTCAATGAGTTCTGCAATGGTGGCGGTTTGCTGAATAGTGATGGGATCTTTGACCACACCGCTTTCAAACTTTTTAACCCGCCTTACCTGTTCTGCTTGCTCGGCAATCGTCATGTTTTTGTGGATGATGCCGATCCCACCTTCTTGTGCAAGTGCAATAGCCAGCCGAGACTCGGTGACGGTATCCATCGCGGCGGACACCAAAGGAATATTGAGTGAAATATTTCGTGTGAGCTTAGTCGCCAGTGAGACATCCTTTGCAACCACCTCGGAATACCCTGGCAGCAGCAGTACGTCATCAAAGGTCAGAGCTTCCTGGGCTATTCTCAGCATAATGTGCTCCGGGGCTACGTCTCGTCTGGTAAACTCGCCATTATAACGCTGTAGCGAAAAATGGTAAATGTTTAAAGCGCTTACTTTCTTAGCCCGGCTTAACCTATTTACTGCTCAGTATTTCATTGACAAGGACGCCAAAAGGACGCTTCTCCGTGACATCCAATCCACAGCAGAAAAACACCTACTCCGTCAGTGAACTCAATCGGCAGGCTAAATCGCTACTAGAGGCGCACTTTGATTGGGTACAGGTTGAAGGCGAAATCGGTGACTTTACTGCCGCAAGTTCAGGACATTGGTACTTCACGCTCAAAGACGCTGGCGCGCAAGTGCGTTGCGCAATGTTTAAACGCAGTAATGGGCACGTCAACTTCAAACCGGGCAAGGGCGATGTCGTTAAAATCCGCGCGCGGGTAACACTTTACGAAGGTCGGGGCGAGTTCCAACTCATCTGCGAACACATGGCACCCGCAGGCGATGGTGCGCTGCAACTGGCGTTTGATCGACTCAAACAACAATTAGCAGACGAGGGTTTATTTGCACATGAACACAAGAAAAATGTCCCACAAGATGCCCAATCTATCGGTGTCATCACTTCGGCAACCGGCGCGGCGCTGCAAGACATACTGACCGTCTTGAAGCGGCGCAGTCCAAAAACAGCAGTTTATGTGCTCGGTGTTGCGGTTCAGGGTAAGCAAGCGGCTGCGGCCATCGTTCACGCCATTGGGCAGGCGAATACCTTGCATCGATCCGGTGCACTGTCGCTTGAGGTCTTGATCGTAGGGCGAGGTGGCGGCTCTCTAGAAGATCTATGGAGCTTTAACGAAGAGAGTGTGGCACGGGCAATCGCGGCAAGCGAGCTGCCTATTGTATCTGCTGTCGGCCATGAAATCGATTTCTCTATTGCGGATTTTGTCGCTGACCTACGTGCGCCAACCCCTTCTGCCGCTGCTGAAATGGTGACGACTGACCAACAAGATTGGATGCAAAAGCTCGACCAAGCTCAGCTCAACTTAGGCCGATCAATCAAGCGCCGTATCGCTAGCGAGCAACAGTTACTCAAACAACTCCGCGCTCGCCTACACTGGCCCGGCGCCCGACTCCAGCAGCAGCGCAAAGAGCTGAGCCATTACCATCAACAATTGAATAGGCAAATACGCACACGTCTCAATACTTCATCACTCGCATTGCGGACGCTCAGAGAGCGACTGAGTCGCCATCATCAAACCGATGCCCTCACTCAGGCCCGACGTGATCTAGCCAAGGTGCAGAGAGACCTAAGCAGTCATATGGCACGACGTCTACAGCGCGATCAGCAAACATTGGGGGCAAATCTTCGCTTACTCAAATCGCTGAGTCCGCTCAGCACACTTGAGCGCGGCTATGCCATCGTCACTGATACCCAAGGATGTGTAATCAGCGACAGCCATAAGACCGCATTGGGTAATGTTGTTGCGATTCGCCTCGCCAGTGGCGAGCTGAGTGCGCGCGTTGAGAGCCGCGCACTCGCCAAGGCAGATGACTGAAAAAAGCCATCGTCCTAGGGGAAATCAATACTTAGCAGGTAGCCGCGTATTAATAATGATATGGCGACCTTCAAAACGAATATATTCGCCAATGGTCAGATCTTTGAGAATACGCGCCACCATTTCACGAGAGGCACCGACACGATCAGCAATATCTTGCTGGGTCAGTTTTTCAGGGATAAACAAGATGCCATCACCGCGCTCTTCCGACAGATCCATCAGGACATTTGCCACGCGTCCATAAACATCTTGCAACGCCAAGCTTTTAACATCTGCTGTCAACTTGCGCACACGCCCCGCTAAATTACTGATTAATTGGCGCGTGATATTGGGATGGTCATCCAATACCTTGTTGAAATTATCTTTCATCACGATGCGAAAATCTGATTTCTCAACAGTACGAACGGAAGCAGAGCGTGTCGAATCATCGAGCAGTGCAAGCTCACCGAAGTAGTCGCCAACACCCAAGGTGTTCATAATGAACTCCTTGCCATTTTTATCGCTGCAGTAAACTTTAACGCGGCCACTTTCGATTACATACAACGAATCTGCAGGGTCATTCTCATGAATGACCACAGTGTTTTTGGGGAACGAACGCGCTGTACTACTAGCCTCCATAGCGGCGAGTTCTTCGTTTGAAAGTCCGTGAAATATTTCCACTTGATTGAGCATTGAGTTTGTGTCCTCGCCAGCGCTGTTATTAGGCGATGTTACCGCAAGATCGCGTGTTCGACTATCCCTGATGTGTATTCTTTGGACTGATTCCGCAGCCCTTGATAGGTATACTGCAGAGACAGGTAGTAGACCTAACTAAGCGAGGGGATGACATTGGCAAAAAAGCGCGACGAAAACGCCAGCTGGGCATTGCATATTTTGCAAGCCGTAGCGCCGCTACGAGCTGTCGCTGCGCGTAGCAGCGTGGCAATCTCGCCGCCATCCGATCAAGATATTATCGCCCTCCTTGAGGCCGCTGACCGGATTGAACTGCTAAAAGAGAGTAACAGCAGCGACGATCAACATGATTTAATGAATATCTTCGGTGCTGTTCGTGGCTATGCCGAAATGCTCTACGAAGATCGCGCGCAACTGCATCCCGCTATCGTCGAAACTTTGCCGAATTTATTGCAAGCATTGTCATCTCCCGATGTGGCCTTAAGCAAGACCGCGACCCACGCAAAAACAATCATCAAGCCACTTGCGACACCCAAAACTAACGAACCTGGTGTTATTCTTGCCGTTGATGATATGGCAGAGAATCGCGAGCTAGTTTCGCGCTTACTCAGCAAATATAACCACACGGTAATCACCGCCGAGTCCGGTGAAGAGGCGCTCGAATTACTAGGCACTTTGGGCGTGGATGTTGTGTTGCTTGATCTGATGATGCCTGGCATTGGCGGCGCAGAAGTACTCCATCGCATGAAAGCCGATGAAGCGCTGCGCGCGACACCCGTTGTGATGATTAGTGGCCGACAGGACATGGATCAAATTATTGCCTGTATTCAGGCGGGTGCAGACGATTATCTACTCAAACCGTTCAATCCTATTTTGCTTCAGGCGCGCATTGCCGCAGGCATTGAACGCAAACGCTGGCATGACCGCGAAGCACAATATCGACTTCAGCTAGAGCGCTCAGAGAAATTTATCCGAGCCACCTTCGGTCGCTATCTATCTGACGACATCGTCAACGAAATTCTCGCCAGTCCCGAGGGACTGGAATTAGGCGGCGACCTGCGTGAAGTCACTATTATGATGTCGGATATACGTGGCTTCACAACGTTGAGCGAGCATCTGCCCCCGCAGCAGGTAGTGCGCTTACTAAACCGATATCTGGGCCGCATGACCGATATTATTATCGAGCACAATGGCACCATCGACGAATTTTTAGGTGACGCAGTGCTCGCTGTCTTTGGTGCACCGCGCAAAACAGATGACGACGCAGACCGTGCAGTGCGGTGTGCCATTGCAATGCAAGCGGCGATGACCGAAATCAATATTGCTAATGAAACCGATGGATTACCCTGCTTAAAAATGGCGCTCGCACTCAATACAGGGTCGGTGGTAGCCGGTAATATTGGCTCTGAAAGGCGTGCAAAATATGGTTTTGTAGGGCACGCCATGAATGTTACGTCGCGCATCGAGGATGCTGCGGGACCCGATGAAATCCTGATCTCCGATAGCACACTTAAAAAATTGCCTAATACCTATACAGTGGGCGAGCGTAGGACCTTGTCGGTCAAAGGGATTAAGGAAATGGTGGTCGTGCATCAGATTCTGGGAGTCAGCGAATGAATCAGAGTCATGGTGTCGTGCTCTTAGTCGAGGACAACGCGCTCAACCGTGACATGCTGGTGCGTCGACTCACGCGAGCAGGTGTTGAGATAATATGCGCAGAGGATGGTGACATGGCGCTGCAAAAGATGCGCGAGCATAAGCCCGCCCTAGTACTCATGGACATGAATTTACCTATCAAGGACGGCTGGACAGCTGTCAGAGAAGCGCGTGCAGACGCGGATATCTGCAACATACCCATCATTGCACTCACCGCACATGCAATGGATCAGGACCGCAATACGGCGCTCGATGCCGGCTGCGATGACTACGCGACCAAACCAATCGACTTTCCTGCCCTACTCAGTTCGATTCAGAGGCTGATCTCTTGATGCGCTTTTCTTCTACAGTCAGCCTACGCACTCGTCTTTACCTCGTCTCGGCAGCCATTCTGACACTTTTTGCAGTCAACGTCGGCACCCATATTTGGGGTAGTTTTGCGCGCAGTGAAAGTCTTGTGGCCTATCGTGACGCAGTTAACGCCGCACAACTTACTGCCGATCTAGAGCAAAGCTTAGATAATCAGCGGCAGCAGGTACTGGTGCTTGCGACGCTCCGCGAAACCACCGAAGAACCTCTTGGTGATGACGAACGTCAGGTTGCACTTCAAGAGCTAGAAACCATTAGTCTGCGCTTGAGACGTCTGGGAGGCTTAGGCAACGAGGGCTCCGAAGATTTCTATCGCCGCCTGCATGACAGCGCCACCAAACTACTGATCTTGTGGAGTAGCTTCTATAATAGCTACAACAATACCGAGGCCAATCTCGACGTAGATTCACCCCGCCCGTATAACGACACACGGCAACGTCTGCAAGAACTTGATCAACGTCAGGCTTATTTAGCCGTCCAACGCTCGAGCGCGATCGATCGCACCATTTCACTCACCGACCGTATTACGGTAATCGGGTTTGTCAGCTCGATTATCATCACCATGTTTCTAGTCTTTGGCTTGATTCGCAGTACAAACGCTTCACTGCAAAGGCTCAAGACTGGGGTTGAGCGTTTTGGCTCAGGAGATTTGACACATCGAATTGATGAGAGTCGCGATGCCGGTGAAATCAGGGACTTGGCACATACGTTTAACGACATGTCAGGAAAACTCGAGCACGCCATCGATGAAGTTCAGAATGCAAAAGCAGACGCCGATGCCGCCAATGCCGCTAAAAGCATGTTTCTGGCCAATGTCTCCCATGAACTCAGAACACCCCTCAATGCCATCATCGGTTATAGCGAAATGCTACAGGATGAAATCGGCGACCCTGGTGAACTCAACCGACAGCAGCTTCATCATGATCTCGGTACCATTATTTTATCGGGTCGCCAATTATTAACGCTGATTAATGAAATCCTTGATCTGTCGAAAATCGAAACTGGAAAAATGCAACTCAGTCTAGAACGATTTCAGCCGGCATCCTTGATTGTACAAGTCTGTGATGCACTGTCTCCATTGCTATTGCAGAAAAACAACACTTTAGCACTTGAGGTCGATAGCAGTACCTTACCGGAAATGGTGACAGATCAAGCCAAGCTACAACAAATCATCACCAATCTATTTAGCAATGCCTGTAAGTTCACAGAAAACGGAACAATCTCAGTATCTGCTAGCGCAGAGAATAATGAACTCGTGGTTGTCGTAGGAGATACAGGCATCGGGATGTCAGACGACCAGCAAAGTCGTGTTTTTGAAGCCTTCGTGCAAGCCGAGGCCAGCACCAGTGTGGACTACGGTGGCACAGGCCTTGGCTTGGCCATTGTGAGTGAGTTCTGCGAAATGCTCGGCGGTCAGATTACGGTCGATAGCGCTGTGCGTGAGGGATCGCGATTTACGGTCCGCCTTCCTCTTGACCTAACGTCAGATCCCGAAGCCGCTTGAGCGCATCCTCGCGCTTCTCAAGATCCCTATAAAGCGTCTTGTTAAGTTTGTTAAGCGTATCAATTTGACCTTCAAGTGCATCCATAACTACCAAGGCCAAAATCATCACTTCAGCACGCTCGTCCACTCCTTCGACGAGGTCATCGCTTGAGACTACAGATTTTTGGCTAAGCAATGCCACAAAAGCCAGGCCTACGTTCGATTCTCGAGTAGCTTCCGGACTGCCTAACTTTCGATGCTGCCCAAAGTAGGCCGTCGCCTGGTCGTAATCTCGTGCAGCCAAAGCACGCACGCCATGATCAAAGTCATTTTCTTCGGCAACTGACTCGCAATCACAATCAGCAGCGGCTACCTGTGGCTCGGGAAGATTGAGGCGAAGTTCTTTTTCTGGTGGTTGTGCCACCGCCGGTTCAGGGACAGTCGATGCACAACCTGCAATCACAGGCAGGCATAAGGCGAAAATGACGCTACAAGAGAAATTAAGTCGAAGCACGACGCTACCCTGAATAAGTTCGTAGAAGCATAGCACCGCATACCGAACGACGCCAACCGAACTTGCTAGCCAAAAATATCCGCTATGATCATTCGGATCGCATGTGAGGGAACAGCAGCACGTCTCGAATTGACGGTGAATTAGTCAAAAGCATGACCAACCGGTCAATACCAATTCCCTCACCCGCAGTAGGCGGCATACCGTACTCAAGCGCTCGAACATAATCGTGATCATAATGCATCGCTTCGTCGTCACCGGCATCTTTTTCGGCGACCTGCGCCAAGAAGCGTTCCGCTTGGTCTTCTGCGTCATTCAGCTCACTAAAGCCATTGGCGATTTCTCGCCCACCAACAAAAAACTCAAAACGATCAGTCACAAATGGATCGTCGTTATTACGGCGCGCCAGGGGGGATACCTCAGTAGGATAGGCCGTGACAAACGTCGGCTGAGCTAGCTTATCTTCAGCGGTCGCCTCAAAAATCTCGATCTGTATTTTACCGAGCCCCCAAATTGGCTTGACAGTAATGCCAAGATCAGCCGCGACCTTACGAGCTCGACCCAGATCACTAATATCTTCGAGTGTTAAATTGTCGTTGTACTTCAAGATCGCCTCAACCACTGTCAGTCGATCAAAAGGCTTGGCAAAGTCAAAGATCAGATCGCCATACTGCACTGTCGTGCTGCCTAAAACCGTATGGGTCAGCTCACGTAATAAATGCTCAGTAAGGTTCATGGCATCGCGATAATCCGCGTAGGCCCAATAGTATTCAAGCATGGTGAATTCGGGGTTGTGCCGAGTCGAAAGTCCTTCATTACGGAAATTCCGATTTATCTCATAAACCTTTTCAAATCCGCCGACCGTCAAACGCTTGAGATACAGCTCAGGAGCGATACGCAGATACATCTCCATATCCAAAGCATTGTGATGGGTCACGAAAGGTTTCGCCGCTGCGCCACCCGGTATAGGGTGCATCATTGGCGTCTCTACTTCCATGAAACCTTGGCGATTCAAAAACTCGCGAATGAAACTGATCGTAGCTGAACGAATTCGGAAAACTTCACGACTTTCGGGGTTTACGATCAAATCGACGTATCGCTGTCGATAACGCATCTCTTGATCCGCAAGACCATGATATTTATCAGGTAGAGGTCGCAAGGCTTTTGTCAGTAAACGCGCGCTCTCCATGTTGATGTAAAGATCACCTTTGCCACTTCGATGCAGCGGGCCGCGGGCTGCAACGATATCACCCAAATCCCAAGTCTTAATCGCTGCCAGACACTCGGCACTCAATTCTGAACGATTGATATAGAGCTGAATGGCATCCGAACCATCTTGAATTAATAGGAATGCACCCCGATTGCGAACCAGACGGCCTGCGACAAAAAACTCATTACCCGCTACTTCAAGTTCCTCTTTACTGTCTTCGGCAAACTGCGCTTGTAACTCACCGGCCATAGCTGTACGGCGAAAATCATTAGGAAAGGGATTGCCTTGTTTGCGAAGCTCAGCAAGCTTGGCGCGTCGCTCGGCAATCAATTTATTTTCTTCAGGGTTTTGCTGGGCCCTATTTTGCGCCTGATCCTGATCGGTCATGACTTTCTCCATGAGTCCTTTAAATCATACGGACTCGATATTTCCTGGTGAATAGGTGGGGTTGCTAGGGGCTCTCTGCTACAAGCCTTTTTTAAGTGATGCCTCGATAAAAGGGTCTAAAGCGCCATCGAGAACCGTTTGCGTATTACGGCTCTCAACACCCGTGCGCAAATCTTTAATGCGCGAGTCATCTAAAACATAAGATCGAATTTGACTGCCCCATCCAATATCGGATTTGCTGTCTTCCATCGCTTGCTTTTCAGCGTTGCGCTTGAGCATTTCATGCTCATATAGTTTAGCGCGCAGCTGCTTCATGGCATTGTCTCGATTCTGATGCTGAGAACGTTCAGTCTGACAGCTAGAAACTGTATTCGTTGGCAAGTGGGTAATGCGCACTGCCGAGTCGGTCGTATTAACATGCTGGCCACCAGCGCCTGATGACCGATAGGTATCAACGCGTAAATCGGCCGGATTAATATCAATTTCAATATTATCGTCAATTTCCGGGGACACAAAAACTGAGGCGAAAGACGTGTGACGACGATTACCACTGTCAAAAGGCGACTTGCGTACAAGTCGATGCACGCCAGTTTCCGTCCGCAGCCAGCCAAAAGCGTACTCTCCCTCAAACTGCACAGTCGCACTTTTTATACCCGCCACTTCGCCCGCAGAGACTTCGACTAACGTGGATTTAAAGCCTTTGCTTTCTCCCCAGCGCAAGTACATACGCAACAACATTTCCGCCCAATCTTGGGCTTCAGTACCACCGGAACCGGATTGAACGTCAAGGAAGGCATTGTTCGGATCCATTTGTCCGGAAAACATCCGGCGAAATTCAAGTGTTTCTAAGGCCGAGGACAGTGCCTGGATATCAATCGACACCACCTCGAGGGTTTCTTCATCATCTTCAATCGCCGCCATCTCTAGCAAATCAGCTGCATCGCTGCTGCCAGAATCTAGCGTATCAATGGTTTGCACAACGTTTTCGAGTGACGCGCGCTCACGTCCAAGCGCTTGCGCGCGCTCTGCATCGTCCCATACTGCCGGTTCAGCCAGCTCTAGCTCTACTTCCGCTAACCGTTCCTTCTTGTCGGCATAGTCAAAGATACCCCCTAAGCACGTCGGTCCGTGCACGGATATCTTTGAGTTGCTGAACGAGCGGATTGATTTCAAGCATGATGGGTTCGCAAAAAAAACTGAGGGCGCTGAGTTTATAGCAGCGCCATCTCCACGGAAAGGGCGAGATATAGGACTAAGTGACAGCGTTCTTCGGCGCTAAGGCTTGGGCCATAACGTTTCTATGATCAGCTGAGGTCTTCTGTCACCACGAAATTCATTGATATCTAAGCGGTAAATCGCGTTTATTTCCGTCACCGATGGCGCCGGCCATTGGGTTAAATCAACATTGAATGCAATGGCATCGATCTCAATCCGCTCGTACTGAAGTGTCAATTTGAGGTGCTTTTCACCCACAATCCGCTGGCTCAGAATAGTAAACGCGCCTTCAAATACAGGCTCAGGGAAGTGCTGCCCCCAAGGTCCCGCAGCAGCTAAAAGCTCGGCAGTCTCAAGACTGAGCTCTGCAGCGTCTAGCTCACCATCAGTGTCATAGCAGCGCTCAAGGGGCACGTGTTGTAAGGACTCTGCCACCGCGCGATCAAATGCACCAGAAAACGTCTCAAGCTGGCGGGCATCCAAGGTCAAACCCGCCGCCATCGCGTGACCACCAAACTTGTTAACCAATCCGGGATTTTGGCTGGCAACACGGTCCAAAATATCTCGAATATGAACACCGGGAAGCGATCGACCGGACCCTTTTAGCTCCCCTTCGCCCGCATCGGCAAAAATAATTGTGGGACGGTGGTAACGCTCGCGTATACGAGATGCCAATATGCCCACGACACCTTGGTGCCAGCGGGCGTCATGTAAAACAATCCCAAAAGGCAAGGTCGTGTCACCCAGGTCGATAGATGCCATTTGAGCTAACGCCTCTTCTGACATACCCCGCTCGATATCTTGTCGCTCACGATTCAAATCAGAAAGCTGATTGGCTAATGGACGCGCTGCAAATGTTGACTCGGCGAGAAGACACTCAATACCAATCGACATGTCTTCTAGGCGGCCTGCCGCGTTTAGTCGCGGGCCAATAGCGAATCCTAAATCACTACTGCTGAGCTTGCGCATATCACGACCTGCGGCTTCTAGGAGTGCCTCTATGCCGGGTCGTGCCCGGCCACTGCGGATACGGGCCAGCCCCGCCGCGACCAAAATACGGTTATTGTAATCAAGCGGAACCACATCTGCGATGGTGCCTAAGGCAACTAGATCTAGTGCATCACCGAGGTTAGGCGGTGCTAAACCCGTCACGTCAAACCAACCGCGGTGACGCAACTCAGCACGCAGAGCGGTCAGCACATAAAATATGACACCGACACCGGCCAAGTTCTTACTCGGGAATGCACAACCTGGCTGATTCGGATTAACGATGACATCGGCTGAAGGCAGTTCGTCACCCGGTAAATGATGATCGGTAATCAGTACGCTAATACCTAGCGCTTGGGCTGCTATAACACCGTCAAGACTCGAGATGCCGTTATCGACCGTGACAATAAGATCTGGCTCTCTCGCTGCAGCGATACCGACGATTTCAGGACTCAATCCATATCCAAATTCAAAACGATTCGGTACTAAATAACTGACTTCCGACAAACCCATCTGGCGCAGCACTGACACAGCCAGCGCGCTGCTAGTCGCACCATCCGCATCGAAGTCACCAACCACAACAACTCGTGCCTCCCCCTCAATAGCATCGGCAAGCAATTCTGCAGCCTCTTTTACCCCCTTCATAGCGGTAGGGGGTAAAAGTCGCTGCAAACTTAGGTTTAAGTCCTCGGGCTGGTCCACACCTCTCGCGGCATAAATACGCTGCAGCAGTGCGGGGACTCCCGCACCGGCCAAAGCGGGGACAGGTGCGGCTGGTCGCTGTCGAATATATGGCCGCATTAGCGGGCGCAGTGACCGGCCATAAATGCTTGGACTCCTATCAAATCGTTGGGGAGTACGGTGAAGCGCTCCTCTCGATCAAATAAATCAGTAAGGTGCAGGGGTAACTCTGGCGCTCTGGAGACCCCTGCATGGCTAATCGCCTCTGGGAACTTAGCCGGATGCGCGGTCGCCAGCGTGACCATGGGATGAGCGGGATCCACCATACAATCACGCGCGGCTTTAGTACCGATAGCGGTGTGAGGATCGAGCATATATTCGCAAGCTGACCATACTCTAGCGATTTCAGCACACGTTTCGTCATCATCAACACGCGCACTGGTAAATAGTTCGCGAGCCGCTGACATTACCGAATCACTTAAGTGAATATCACCGCTCTGGAAGCGTGCCATCAAATCAAAAATAGCCTTGCCATCGTGCTCGTATAAATCAAACATCAAACGCTCAAAGTTGGACGAAACAGTAATATCCATACTTGGGGAGAGCGACTTTTCTAGACGCTGCTTCGCATAGGTGCCTGTTGTTAATACGCGATGCAACACATCATTTCGGTTAGTTGCTATCACCAATCGATCAATGGGCAGCCCCATTTTTTTCGCCAAGTAACCTGCAAAAACATCGCCAAAATTGCCAGTCGGTACCGAAAAATTTACGGGACGGTCCGGCCCACCTAAAGCGAGTGCCGCATAAAAATAATAGACAATCTGCGCCATAATACGCGCCCAATTGATGGAGTTGACAGCCACCAATGAACGACCATCAGGAAGAAATGGCGCGGCGACAAAGCTCGCCTTGACCATCGCTTGGCAATCGTCAAAGTTGCCCTCGATCGCGATATTATGGATATTCTCTCCTGCGACAGTGGTCATCTGCCGTCGCTGTACATCAGAGACACTGTTGTGTGGATAGAGGATGAAAATATCCACGTTCTTACAGCGCTTACAGCCCTCGATTGCGGCTGACCCTGTATCGCCAGAGGTGGCCCCCATGACTACGACTTTCTGCTGACGTCGCTCCAGCACGTAATCCAGTAACCGTCCTAACAGTTGCAGTGCGAAGTCTTTAAAAGCCAGAGTGGGGCCATGAAACAACTCTAAAACCCACTGATTTTGTTCTAGCTGCACTAATGGCGCGACCGCATTGTGGCGAAACGCAGCATAGGTATCATCAATAATCGCCTTAAATTCATCGCTGGGAATACTGCCCTCGACAAAGGGGGAGAGCAGCGTAAACGCCAATTCACTATAGGATTTACCGCGCCAACTGGCAATTTCATCCCGACTGAAGCTCGGCAGTTTCTCGGGCACATACAATCCACCATCAGATGCCAAACCGGCCAACAGCACTTCTTCGAAATTTAACGTCGGCGCCTGCCCACGGGTACTGATATAGCGAATTGCCACCGGTTAACCCCCTTGGAAATTTTCGACACGCAGCTTGGTTAGACCATCATGTACCGCAGGTAACGCTGAAATATTAGAAGTGGCCTGCTCAATAGCACAACCGGCTGCAAGATCAGTCAAAATAATGATGGGAACTTGTCTCTCAGCAGTCCGAGGCGGCTTCTGAATCAATGACTCAATACTAATACCTTCTGCCCCCAACAACCGTGTTATATCAGCCATGACGCCAGGCTTGTCGTCAGCCATTAAGCGCAAATACCACGCACTCTCAACCGCTTCTTTGGGCACCAATTCACGATCTATCAAATCCGAGGTGGCGACACCCAAGGGCGGTATAGTGCAATGCTGGCCTGCACCGAGCTCTCGAGCAAGATCAACAATATCGGCACACACAGCAGAAGCCGTCGGTGCCGCACCTGCACCAGGACCGATCAGTAACAATTCACCGACCGCGTCGCCTTGCACCATAATCGCGTTTAGCACGCCATCAACCGTGGCGATCAACTTGTCCTCTGGAACGAGTGTGGGATGGACACGCAAATCAATGCGATCACCCACCAGGCGCGCTATCCCTAGGTGTTTAATTCGGTAGCCCAATTCCGCGGCGTAATCGAGATCCTTGGCAGTAACAATATCGATACCTTCTTTAAAAGGCGCATCAATAGCCAGCCGCACACCGAAGGCAATCGACGCGAGAATCACCAGCTTGTGTGCTGCATCTGTACCATCAATATCAAAGGTGGGATCAGCTTCGGCATAACCCAGCGCTTGTGCCTCGGCAAGAACGTCGTCGAAACTCCGCCCAGCGGCGGCCATTTCAGTGAGAATGAAATTGCCGGTGCCATTGATAATGCCCGCCACAGCAGAAATACGATTGGCCGACAAACCTTCTCGTAGTGTCTTAATGATCGGTATCCCGCCGGCCACTGCCGCCTCAAACCGCAGCGCTAAACCCTTTGACTCAGCCAAAGCAAACAGTGAATTACCGTGCTCGGCAATAAGTGCTTTATTTGCAGTGACGACATGTTTGCCATGATTCAACGCGGTTTCAACAAGATCTTTAGCAACCGTTGTGCCACCGATCAACTCTACTAAAATATCGACCTCTGGATCGCGCGCAACATCGAAGACATCTCGACTCACCAATAGATTACTGACATCACAGAGCGGATTGTCACGTCGCGCACCGATATGGGTAAGCGCAACATCAGTACTGCTACGCTGACCTAGAAGCCCACCATTATCGGCAAAAATATTCACCACACCTGTGGCGACCGTGCCCAGACCGCACACACCAACTTTCACCAGGGTGCTCATAAAGCCTCGCTCGTCATTGGTCGCGGATCGCTGCGCAACACTCGCCTAATTCCTCGGAGTGCCTGACGGGTACGCTGCTCGTTTTCAATCAACCCAAAACGTACGTAACCCTCACCATAATCGCCAAAACCAATCCCAGGGGACACGGCAACACCCGCATCTTTTAACAGTAATTTGCTAAATTCAACTGACCCCATGTGACGAAATTTTTCTGGAATTTGCGCCCAGACGAACATGGTTGCTTTAGGGGGCGTAACGGGCCAGCCCGCCTCATTCAATCCATCACAAAGCACGTCGCGTCGAACGCGATACATCTCGCAAATATCGGCGACACACTGCTGATCTCCTTCCAGCGCAGCAATTGCGGCTACCTGTATAGGTGTGAAAATACCGTAATCTAAATAAGATTTAAGACGGGATAATGCGCCAATCAGCTCGGCATTACCGCAGCAAAACCCCACTCGCCAGCCAGGCATATTGTAACTTTTAGACAGCGTGTAAAACTCCACTGCCACATCACGCGCACCCGGCACCTGAAGAATGCTCGGAGCCACATAGCCGTCAAAACATAAATCCGCATAGGCGAGATCGTGCACTACCCAAATACCCGCTTCTTTTGCCATCGCAACAATTTTTTCAAAGAAGCTAAGCTCAACGCACTGACCCGTTGGGTTGGAGGGAAAGTTCAGCACTAACATTTTAGGCTGGGGATATGTATTTCGAATAGCATTTTCCAACTCGGTGAAAAATGTGTCTTCGTCGGTCATCGGTACGTGACGCAGGTCTGCACCTGAAATCACGAATCCATAGGGGTGGATAGGATACGATGGATTGGGTACTAAAATGGAGTCGCCTGTGCCAGTTGTGGCCAATGCCAAGTGTGCCAAACCCTCCTTTGACCCCAGCGTTACGATAGCTTCGCTGTTTGGGTCCAAGGTGACGTCATAGCGGCGCTGATACCAATCGCAAATCGCCTTTCTTAATCTCGGTATGCCTTTTGATTGAGAGTAACCATGGGTATCGCCTCGCATCGCCGTATCGCACATTTTATCGACAATGTGCTGCGGCGTGGGCTGATCCGGATTACCCATACCAAAATCAATAATGTCTTCGCCGCGCGCGCGTGCTGCGCTCTTTAGTTCGCCAATGATATTAAAGACATAAGGAGGCAGGCGCTCTATGCGCGGAAAATTGTTGTTCACAGTGTTAATGGCTCCGGTCGCAGCTCGCAAGAAATGCGGCAGTTATTCAAATTAAATTAGTGGCAGTCAATGCTATCAATCGAGTCATTCTAGGCCCAATACTTTGGCGAGTTCCGCAGCCGGTTTATAGCCAGAGATCATTTCACCCTTACTGGTGAAAATAGCCGGTGTGCCACGCACACCCAGACTCGCGCCCAATTCAAATTGCTTGGCAACAGGTGCGTCCTGACATAAGTTGTACGGCAACTTAACACCTTCCTTAAGCTTAGTTAGGGTCTCCTGTCTATTCTCAGAACACCAGGCTGTAGTCAGCTGCTTACCTCCATCAGAATCCAGGCCTGCGCGAGGATATGCGAGATAGCGCACCTCAATTCCCATTGAATTTAATGCGCTCACTTCACGATGTAATTTCTGGCAGTAAAAGCAGGTCGTATCGGTAAAAACCGTAACGTAGTCACGCACTTCACCCTCGGGTGAGTAGACGATCATTTGATCAAGCGGTATCGCGTCAATGGCGGTCTTGCGCCCCCCTTGGCGCGCGACCTCCGTGACATTAGAAATACCTTGCTGACCTACTGCATAGAGATCACCGACGACAAAAAAATCTCCATTTGGTGTGGCATAGACCAACAAGTCATTTTTTAAGCGAACCTCTAAAAGTTCACCCGCCGCAGCTTTCGATACAGACTCAACAATAACTGGCATACCGGCATTCATAGATAAAGCCGCGCTTAGCTTAGCCTCCAGTGACTGATAGGGATTTGAATTGTAGGTTTCTGCTTGCACTACTGCGCTCAGCAGGAATCCTACGACGACTAGACTGCGCGTCATAGCGCGACGATCGCGTGAATTTCGCAGTTCGCAGCGGATTAATCGTTTTAGTTGTTTCATCAATAACTCCATTGACTCATGAGACTTGCACTGCATTAACCACGCGGATGGTGACGAGCATGTAGTTCTTGCATTCGCTGTCTCGCCACATGTGTATAAATCTGGGTTGTGGTCAGATCGCTATGTCCAAGCAGCATCTGCACGACTCGCAAATCTGCACCATGATTTAGCAAGTGTGTTGCAAACGCATGCCGCAATGTATGCGGTGAAATGTGTGTTTGGATACCAGCGCGCTGGGCGTAAAGTTTAACGCGATACCAGAAGGTCTGGCGAGTCATTGTGCGACCCCGTTTTGATGGAAAAAGCACATCACTGGGCCTACCTTGCAATAATTCCGGTCGAGCATCGCGCATATAGCGAGAAATCCAGTATAAGGCCTCCTCCCCGACAGGAATCAGCCGCTCCTTGCTGCCCTTGCCCAGTACTTTAATGACACCCTGGTTCATACTCAGCTGACTCAATGTTAATTCGATTAGCTCTGAGACACGCAGGCCACACCCATAGAGTAATTCGAGCATGGTGCGGTCACGTAATTCGATAAGCTCGTCTAGATCGGGCGCTGCTAACAGCTGCTCAACCTCGGCTTCAGACAAAGATTTTGGCAGAGGGCGACCCAGCTTAGGGTTGTCGACAAACTGCGTAGGATCTTGTTGGATACGGCCCTCACGAAGCCAATAGCGATAAAAATTCCTTGCACTGGACATAAAGCGTGCAGCGGAGCGCGGTGATTCACCCTGATTGAGCTTGTGACCGAGATAAGCCTGTAAAGCTGCGCTGTCGGCGGCGAGTAAATCTGTGCGCCTGTGCGTTACCAACCAGAATTCATACTGGGCAAGATCTCGTCGATAAGCTGTCAGGGTGTTTTCGCTCAGTCCTCGCTCCATCCAAATAGCGTCGACAAATGCGTCGACAACAACTGAGGAGACAACGCCCACCTGAGGAGTATCAGTCATCCTCCAATACGGCAAAATGATCCAGCCGCCCCTGTCCGGTTATAGAAAAGCGAACGGACTCACCGCCGCAACGATCTTCAACAATGAACATGCCGTCTTCACCCAACCATCGAAATTTAGCTATATTTAACACGCCACCTGGGCACATTTTTCGCTCCGTACCCATCACGCTAGCCGAGACTTGAGCGACCGAGATAAGCCGCTCCTCCGGTATACGGCTATCCACCTGACCCAAACACTTGGGAGCACTAGTTGTAACAGCACCGACAACAGACTTATCAGATTCTTCATCAATTAGTCCCCTCAAGACCGCTCGCCAAGCGCCTTGCCTGACAGCATATCATCACCTGCTGCAGAGCCTGTATCAATCGCTGTCGTAGTGATAGTAAACATCGACACGCCCGACACAATACTCATATTGTAAGCTGCAGCGCCCTCTCTCGAAGAACAGCCGGTGTACATCCCACTGCAACAACACAATTCACTGTGCACGGTGCGCGATTAAGGGCACTGAAAGAAATGCCACTATCACCATCGTTGCCCAGCGCCAGCGGATTGCCTCGCAGACGATACAATAGATTTTCGGATACCCGTTGCTTAATTTCGGTCCAGCGCAATGCGGTTGTCTTATGACGAAGATCCCCTCCATAACAGCCTTTCAGCGGGCGTAAGCGACAGGATCATTGTTACTCGAGAGCGCATCTCGACGCTGACGATGACGAGGGGCATCTGGAAATGAAGGGGCGGCAATAGAGATGAGGGTGGCTAGCGCCATCATCGGCTCAAGCAGTGTCAAACCATGGACCAACCGTCGGCGAACTCAAAGCATCACTACTGGGCCGTTAAATACACAAATACCCAGCCCTAACTTAGGGTAATACAAGAATCACGGTACTCCTCTAAGCCTAAAGCCTCATAAAGACAGCATCAGCCGCATTTTTGTCTTCTTGCTTGCGCGTTATTCTTCTTGACAGAATAAAGCAAGAGCTCCTTCATTTTGCACTGCATTATGAGAAGGCTCTTGCCTATAGTCACCAGATGACAGGGGATGGCGCTAGAGCCGTCCCATGCTAGGTGGTTTTTAGTTGGCGAGCTTTTCTTTGATTCGAGCAGCCCGACCGCTGAGCTCACGCAAGTAGTACAGCTTAGCTTGGCGAACATCACCACGGCGCTTAACCGATATACTGTCGATTAGTGGGCTATACGTCTGGAAGGTACGCTCAACGCCAACACCATGAGAGATCTTGCGCAGTGTGAAAGCGGAATTTAACGCGCGATTCCGCTTGCCGATACAAACACCCTCAAAAGCCTGCAAACGCTCACGGGCACCTTCCTTTACCTTAACCTGCACAACCACGGTGTCGCCCGGGCTAAAAGCAGGAATCTCTTTAGACATCTGCTCTGCATCGAGCTCAGAGATAATTTTGTTGGTGTTCATCACACTCTCCAGTCGAAACATAGCGCTAAGCGCTACGGCGACTCACGTCGCATTAAAAAAACATTCCCAAAGAACACCGCTGTGTTCTTTTCTCCAATCATTCTCCTGAATGAAGCAACTGCCACTCTCGCAGCAACTGCCGTTCTTCAGGAGCCAAACCCCGACCGTCAAACAAATCCGGCCTTCGATCCAATGTTCGGCGCAACGACTGCGCGCGCCGCCAGCGCTCAATCGCGCCATGATCTCCGCTCAATAACACGGCAGGCACTACCTGCCCTTCGTATATCTCAGGGCGCGTATAATGTGGGCAATCTAGCAATCCATCTGCAAAAGAATCTTCTGCAGCCGAACTGGCATGACCCAGCACACCTGGCACCTGCCTAATGACTGCATCTAGCACCATCATCGCAGGTAATTCTCCACCACTGACCACGTAGTCGCCAACTGATAGCTCTTCATCTACCGACGCTTCAATGAAGCGCTCATCCATTCCTTCATAACGCCCAGCCACTAGAATCAAACCTGGGGCAGTGGCAAGCTCGCGTGCCTTCGCGTCGCTAAAAACCTTACCTTGTGGCGACATTGCAACCACTAACGCATCATCTCCGACCACCGCTTTCGCCTTGGCCAGCGCCGCCTGTAACAACTCAGGCTTCATCACCATTCCAGGACCACCACCATAGGGTCGGTCATCAACGGTACTGTGACGATCAGTGGCGTAATCTCTGGGATTAAACAAGCCCAGCTCACATCGTCCATCTTGAAATGCACGCCCCGTTACACCCCACTGGGTTAACGCGGTGAACATCTCAGGAAACAGCGTAATCACACCTAAGTGCATCGGATCATTATGATGATCCATCAGCAGCGCTCCACTCTGGAGGCACCCCACAGATAAGCGCCCGAGCTAAACTCCGGTCTACTCATCAACATACCAATCAAGCCACAGTTCACGAGCAACTAAATCGACCTTGGTCACCACATCACCCAAGACCCAAGGAACCAATCGCTCTTTATCGTCGACACTGTTATCGCTCGGCTTGATCACCAAAACATCATTGGCACCTGTGTCGAGCAAATAATCTACCACACCCAAACAACTCTCATGAGCGTTCTCAACGCAGTGAACTCTCAGCCCTACCAAATCACGCCAGTAGTATTCGTCGACTTCAGTCGGCGGTAACTGTTCTGCCGATGCGGTAAGCACACAACCCACCAACTTTTCAGCTGCGTTGCGATCGTCGACACCAACAAGGTGAGCTACAAACCCTTTACCCTGAGGACGCACCGTACTTAACTTAATCTCGCTGGACTTAATCTCACCGGACAACCCGTTAGGATTCATCCGTGGGCCTGGCGCCATCACCAGCCCTTCAAACTCTGTCAGCGTCTTCGCGTCTTCAACCAAAAGCCGGACCTTGATCCAGCCTTTGATGCCGTAGACACCAACAATTTCAGCTACCGTCAGGTGTTCCGACAAAACCAGCTCTCCTGACCGACCAGAAAAACCCGCCTTAGGCGGCTTCAGCAGTTGCTTGCGTTTCTTTCATCAATGAAACGACGCGAGGTGATACTTGCGCACCTTTAGCAACCCATGCGGCGATAGCATCGCGATCGAGACGCAGACGCTCTTCTTGACCACGCGCAATGGGATTAAAAAAGCCAACGCGCTCAATAAAACGGCCATCACGAGAGTTGCGACTATCAGTCACAGTCACATGATAAAAAGGACGCTTCTTAGCACCACCACGAGAAAGGCGAATAATTACCATCTTGTTGATTCCTCAATAAAAATTTGCCGGGAGCGCACACACATACACGCATACGAAGCCCGAAATAAAGGCGCGGAGCATACATCAACGCAGACCCATTGAAAAGAGCCTGCTGACTAATCATCTGGGCGGAAAACCTCCCGGTGGCATCCCCCCACCGGGAGGCATCATACCGCCGAGGCCACGCATCATTTTTTGCATACCGCCACCCTTCATTTTCTTCATCATTTTCTGCATCTGCTTGTGCTGTTTCAGCAAACGATTTAAATCCTGAACCTGGGTGCCAGACCCCAAAGTAATGCGTCGCTTCCGCGATCCGGCGATTAAATCGGGTTTGCGCCGCTCTTCTGGCGTCATAGAGCCAATAATTGCCTCCATCCGAGCAAACTGCTTGATATCAACCTTCTGCTCGGCCATCTGCGCCATACCACTCATGCCGGGCAGCTTATCCAACATGGACGAAATACCCCCCATATTGCGCATTTGCTGGAGCTGGTCGCGGAAATCCTCTAAATCAAAGCGCCCGCCCTTCTGGACCTTTT
Organism: uncultured Luminiphilus sp.; assembly: GCA_963926105.1. GTDB lineage: Bacteria > Pseudomonadota > Gammaproteobacteria > Pseudomonadales > Halieaceae > Luminiphilus. Next base: position 23,030 of record CAWUVW010000019.1, read on the forward strand.
TGGCGAGCTTTTCAGCCTTAACCTTATCGATCTTCCGCTCTGTCTCTTCAATCAGGGTGAGAACATCACCCATCCCCAAGATCCGAGAGGCCAGACGATCCGGATGAAAAGGATCGAGCGCATCCGTCTTTTCACCGACACCCAAAAACTTAATCGGCTTACCGGTGACTGCACGAACTGACAAGGCAGCACCGCCACGCGTATCGGCATCCACTTTAGTTAGGATAATACCGGTCAGCGGCAGGGTTTCACCGAATGCCTTAGCCGTATTAACCGCATCTTGACCCGTCATCGCATCGACAACAAACAGCATTTCGATCGGATTTACTGCGCCGTGTAGCTCGCGGATTTCTGCCATCATGGCATCGTCAACAGCAAGCCGACCTGCCGTATCAATCAACAGCACATCGCTAAACGCCACTTTGGCTGACGCCAAAGCGCGATTGACGATATCTACAGGCTTTTCATCCGCATGACTGGGTTCAAATCTAGCCCCAACTTCTGCTGCCAAAGTCTCGAGCTGTTTAATCGCAGCTGGTCGATAGACGTCGGCACTAACGACACTGACCTTTTTCTTTTCGCGCTCAATAAGGTAACGCGCAAGCTTCGCAACGGATGTCGTCTTACCTGCACCCTGAAGACCCGCAACCATAACGACAGCAGGCGGCTGAGTGGCGAGATTGAGCGTCTCATTCGCCGACCCCATGGTCGTCTCAAGCTCACTTTGTACAATTTTCAGAAAAGCCTGGCCTGGCGTGAGGCTTTGTGCCACCTCCACACCCACCGCCCTTACTCTCACGGCCTCAGTAAATGACTTAACGACCGGCAACGCGACGTCGGCTTCGAGCAGCGCCATACGCACTTCTCGCAGCGTGTCGCGAATATTGTCCTCAGTCAGACGAGATTTCCCCGACATCAACTTCAGACTGGCAGAGAGCCGCTGACTTAATCCTTCAAACATGTCACCTCAGTACGCCACCGTTGCTATGGGGCATTCAAAACAAGCATAAAAGCGTAGTATACGTGGATAGGCGCTGACACCCAATGACACAACGACTTAGCGGAAGACAAATTTGTACACACAGCCGACATTACTGACTTCAGCATTGGCGATTATCGCCGCAGTCTTATACCTGTTCGCCGGTGGTCGACAGCTATTCCAACTCGAGATGACCAACCAAAGAGCGGATCGTAGCGTTACTTTGCTGGCCACTCTGGCGCTGATGGCACATGGTTATGTCGCGCTGACACTGAGCGAAGACAGTGGCTGGAACTTAGGGTTCTATCGGGTTTCCTCGCTGATATTCCTCGTAATGTCTGTCACTAGCCTAGCCATCCTGATGATCAGACCTCTACATATGCTGCTCATCGTCATGTTCCCCTTTGCCGCACTGTCGGTATTGATCAGCACATTTGCCCCCGCGACAGGCCAACCCTTAATAGGGCTTGATCAAGGCGTTCTAATTCATGTCTCAGCATCATTAATTGCCTACGCCATTATTGCACTCGCCTCCCTGCAAGCCATTATTGTCTCCGTACAGTCCAAACGACTCAGAGCACATCAATTTCGCGGTCTGATCAAGCTATTGCCGCCACTTGAGCGTATGGAGTCGATGCTCTGGGAGCTCACTGTCGCGGGCGTCGCAATTTTAACACTCGCGATTATCAGCGGCCTGCTCTATGTAGACGATCTATTCGCCCAGCACCTAATCCATAAAACGGTGCTCACAGCCGTCAGCTGGCTCGTATTCGTAGCGATGCTCATTGCGCACTGGATACGCGGCTTGCGCATTAACACTGCAGTGATTTTAATTTTGACTGCCTTTACATTATTAACACTGGGATTTTTCGGCTCCAAGTTGGTTTTAGAGCTCTTGTTACAGCCAAATTAAAATCATGATGCTATTGTGGATAAAGGCTTGTATCTGAGCCGTTTTTTCTCCACCATTTTGTTTCATTAACAACACAGGCGCATGCTCACTTTGAACGACGCCCCGCTGGGACTGCTTTTCACCACACTTTTCTTTTTGATACTGGTTTCAGGGTTCTTTTCGAGCTCAGAGACCAGCATGATGTCACTGAATCGCTATCGACTTAAGCATCTGCGTAGCCAATCACATCGCGGCGCCGACCGCGCTAGCAAGCTACTAGAACGGCCAGATCGACTCATAGGCCTGATTTTGATTGGCAATAACTTGGTCAATATTCTGGCATCGGCTATCGCAACTGTGATTGCAATTCGTCTCTATGGAGATGCTGGCATCGCCATCGCCACCGTACTCCTGACCATTATTGTGCTGATTTTTGCGGAAATTACGCCCAAAACAATCGCCGCGCTCCACCCTGAAAAGGTCGCCTTTCCTGCCAGCTTTATACTATTGCCATTGATGCACGTACTTATGCCGTTGGTTATGGCCATTAACAGTATCACCAACGGCATTTTGCGACTGATGGGATTTCGACCCGACGAAGCTAACAGCGAAGCACTCTCGCAGGAGGAATTAAGAACGATTGTGACCGAATCAACGTCGATGATCCCAAGCCGCCACAGGAAGATGCTATTGAATATCCTGGATCTTGAGCAGGTCACAGTGGATGACATCATGGTGCCGCGTAATGAAGTTTACGGGATTGATCTAAACGATGATGATCAAACGTTACTGCAGCGTCTCCAAGAAAGCACACATACACTGCTACCCGTATGGTGCGAAGATATCAACGATATAAAAGGTGTTTTGCACCTGCGTAAACTGAGCCGCGTTTTAGACGGAAGCGGTCTGAACCGCGATGCGCTGAAAGCCGAAATGGAAGCGCCCTACTTTATTCCCGAGAACACGCCACTGCATACCCAGTTACTGCAATTCCAACAAAAGAAATTACGCATGGGCATCGTCGTTGATGAGTACGGCGAGGTTATTGGCCTGGCGACATTGGAAGATATTCTCGAGGAAATCGTCGGCGAGTTCACATCCAACCTCATCGAGGATAACGAAGAGGTCCTACCTCAACGGGATGGCAGCAGCGTCTGCTCAGGCACGATCAGTATCCGCGACCTGAATCGTCAAAAACACTGGGCTCTGCCGACAGATGGCCCAAAAACACTGAGCGGTTTGGCCCTTGAGGCGCTTGAGGCTTTTCCTTGTGGCCCTGTGTCCGTGAAGATCCCGGGCTATCTGCTGGAAGTAGAAGAGATCGAGGGCAATCTCATAAGCCGTATACGTATTGCACCTCGCCATAAAAAGACAGAACATCTGACGCTCGCGCCATAAACGCGCGTCTAATCTAACCTGATCGATACAGCCTGCTCACGGCGGTCACGGCTCGCTGCGAGAATCGCCCTTTTCCGCACATCGTCCGCCATAAACCAATCGGTTATCTCCTTGCCAGTACGATAACAACCTGTACACACATCTTCTTCATTCAATGCGCAAACCGAAACGCAAGGCGATGCAGGTATTTGATTCACGGCATAACCTCTAGATACTGATTAAAGTGCTGGGCATTCTCTATGTAGTGAGCCGCACCCATAGCAATAGCAGCCTTCTGCTCATCACTGAGCATCGCTTTGACTTTAGCTGGAGACCCCAACACCAGTGCACCATCTGGAATCTCCATACCCGCAGTGACCAGTGCGTTAGCACCAATCAAGCAATGCTTACCAATAACCGCGCCATCGAGCACAACCGCGTTAATGCCGATCAAACTACCTTCGCCAATTGTACATCCGTGAACCATCGCATTATGACCAATGGTGACATTGGGCCCCACAATGCAAGGCTTGCCAGGATCAGCATGTAGCACGGCACCGTCTTGCACATTAGCGCCTTCACCAATTTCTATATACTCAACATCACCCCGAATCACTGCCGAAAACCAGACGCTAGCTCCAGATTTCAAACGCACATCGCCAATAACCGCTGCGTTAGGCGCAATGAAATGTCCCTCTCCCTCGAGCACCACCTTGCGCTCACCTAATGCATATTTCATTGCACAAACTCCCTCATATATCGCCAAACATCGGCACAAATGTAACGCAGAGACTAAACCCCGACAGCCTGTGCCTCGTAGAAGGCCGTTGAAAATTGGTCTAGCGTATCGGATTCAATCGCCGCGCGAATCGCTGCCATATGATTCTGGTAATAGCGTAGATTATGAATAGTACACAGCTGACTACCAAGAATCTCATTGCACTTATCAAGATGATGCAGGTAGGCGCGCGTGAAGTTCTGGCAGGTATGACAATCACAATTTTCATCGACGGGCGCAGTGCTGATTTTATGGCGAGAGTTGCGCAGCTTTAACACTCCGCGACTCGTAAACAAAAATCCATTGCGCGCATTACGTGTGGGCATCACACAGTCGAACATATCGATACCCCGACGGACGCTTTCCAACAAATCAGCGGGCGTGCCCACACCCATCAAATAGCGCGGTCGATCTGAAGGTAGCGCATTGGCCACGTGGTCGAGCACATGCATCATCTCGTCTTTTGGCTCGCCCACTGACAAACCACCGATCGCGTATCCGTCAAAACCAATATCAATTAATCCGGCGAGAGACTCCTGCCTCAGGTCCTCATACATACCTCCCTGCACAATCCCGAACAATGCAGACGAATTATCGCCGTGCGCCGTCTTACTGCGGCCAGCCCAACGAAGCGACAGCTCCATGGATATTCGCGCTTCGGCACGAGTCGCCGGATAAGGCGTGCATTCATCGAAGATCATCACGATATCACTACCGAGATCTCGCTGAATTTGCATGGATATCTCTGGATCTAAAAATACGGCGTCTCCATTAACAGGCGACTTAAAAGTAACGCCCGCTTCAGCAACCTTGCGCATCGCACCCAAACTGAAAACTTGAAACCCACCAGAATCAGTCAGGATTGGCCCCTGCCAGCCCATGAAATCATGCAGATCCCCATGCGCCCGAATAATATCGGTACCCGGCCGCAGCCAGAGGTGAAAGGTATTGCCCAAAATAATGTGCGCACCGATATCAACGATATCGCGAGGTAACATCCCCTTAACAGTGCCATAAGTACCGACCGGCATAAATGCAGGCGTTTCAACAACACCCCGCGGAAATGTGAGTTGCCCGCGCCGGGCTAAACCCGAGCGCTGCGAGATATCAAACTTCATTCAAACCTCCCTGACGGGCATGGGTATTTGCAGTAATAAACATGGCATCACCGTAACTGAAGAATCGGTATCGATGCTTGACCGCCTCGGCATAAGCATTGAGCACGCGTGTTCGCCCCGCAAAAGCGCTAACCAGCATAATCAACGTCGATTCTGGCAGGTGAAAGTTTGTGATCATCGCATCGACGACATGAAAAGGTCGTCCAGGATAAAGAAAAATATCAGTATCACCACTATAAGGCATTAACCTCCCTGAAGCGGCAGCGGACTCCAGTGAGCGAACGGCTGTTGTACCCACAGCCACGACTCGACCGCCGCGCTGACGACAGGCTTCAACAGCCTCACAAACAGCCGTCGTAACCTCAATAGCTTCCGCATGCATATGATGGTCGGCGATGTGGTCAGCTCTGACTGGCTGAAAAGTACCCGCACCCACATGCAAAGTGACCTCTACTGAGGCGACGCCCTTACTATGAATGCCTGCAAGCAGCGCCTGATCAAAATGCAGCCCTGCCGTGGGCGCGGCGACCGCACCTTCACGCGAGGCAAATACTGTCTGGTAGCGCTCCCGATCTTCATTGTTGTCTGCGCGTTGTATATAAGGCGGCAGGGGAATATGTCCGTAGTGACGCATGATCTCAGGCCACTCCCCCACCTCTGGGCGCAAGACAAACAAGGCGCCCTCGCGTCCTTCCACACGGACAGAGAACGCAGTGATACCGTCATCAGCCGTGGGGGCGATAAAAATAGCGCTGTTCGGCTTGGGTGATTTACTCGCACGAACGTGCGCAAGTGCCGCACCATCGGCACGCAGGCGCTCAATAAGAATTTCTACGCGCCCGCCGGTCTGCTTAGCGCCAAACAGCCTAGCAGGAAGCACCCGCGTATTATTAAAGACCAAAAGATCTTCTGAATTCAGCAGCGATAAAATATCTGTAAAAACACGGTGCTCGAGATCGCCGTTATCGCCATCAAGCACTAACAGCCGCGAGGCAGAACGCGTAGCCAGGGGTTCTTGAGCGACCAGCTCTTTTGGCAGTTCAAAATCGAAATCACTTCGTAACATAGCGGTTCCAAATCGCCACTTTTCGCGGCTAGCATTTAACAATTTTTATCGATTCAACGAAAGTATCGACCGACCAAAGCAACACTACTACCAGCCAAAATCCTAAGCGGGCATCTATTGGCGCCAGCTAATTCGTTGGTGTCGATCAAAAAAAAACCGGCATCTGCCGGTTTTTTTAGCTTTTCAGACACGCTCAGGCTTCTTGCGGTACTTCTTCAGCCACCACCGTCTCAGCCGCTTCTTCAGCTACCACTGTCTCAGCCGCTTCTTCAGCTACCACTACCTCAGCCGTTTCTTCAGCCACCACTACCTCAACCGTTTCTTCAGCCACCACTACCTCGGCCGTTTCTTCAACCACTTCCGCTACTTCAACTTCGGGTTCAGGTGCTGGTTGCGCAACGACGACTACTTTGATCAGATCCTCAGCCAGCAAAATATTTACTTTTGCCTCACCGTTGACGGGCTTTCCATTCCCATCTTCGACGGCATATCGATTATCGCCACGCTGGTAAATTTTGTATTCCGCGGATTTTTTAACGAGCTTCATCGCCATATCTTTTCTCCCTCAAGGTACTCAGATCCATGCGGCCTGGTGAGTCCGGGCGCTGTGAATCAAATCTGCCCGTAGTATAACGACTAACCGTAAATAGTCGAATGAAAAGATTGCCGTCTGCTAAATAATTGCTATAATTCGCGACCTTCATTTTCCTTGCCGGAGTGGTGGAATTGGTAGACACAGGGGATTCAAAATCCCCCGCCCTTAAAAGCGTGACGGTTCGAGTCCGTCCTTCGGTACCATATTCAATGCGGTGTGTTTTATCACCGTAGTTGCCCAGCCCCCCACCAGATCCAACGCAGTATTTCGTTGAGACAACCTTCGCTAACGTGGACCACGTCCGATAACAGCGCGGAGCAAACGCTAAGTTAGTTCAACTCAAGAGCACAAAAGCCGAAACAGCGACCATCAAAACTGCTGCGATGCGATTGAGCCTACTTAGATTTCTATCTTTCCCTAGCAGCTGCCTGACCTGCCGCCCGCCACTAGCATAGAGGCTCATGGACAGAAATTCGGTGGAGAGCATAATCGCTAAAAAAACACCTAGCTGTGGCAGAACAGGACGAGAAGTGTCGGTAAACCCTGGCAGTAGCGCCAGCATAAACGCCCATCCTTTAGGGTTCATTATGGCTGTAGTGAAGCCCAACAGCGCCAATGCCCTTCTGCTGATATCGCCCTCATAGCGACCCGTACCAAAATGACCATCAACATGCCAAAGCCGCCAAGCAATATAGAGCAAGTAGCATCCGCCTATCACGGCCAGCCCCTGCAGGAGACGCGGATCGAGTGCCAGCAACCAAGTCAGTGCAAGCAGGGTCACTGAGACGACAAACGCAACGCCCAGCATCTCCCCCCACATCATCCACAAGGTTCGACGATAGCCTTGAGTCAGCCCAAGCGAAAACGCCAGCGTCATGCACATGCCAGGCGTCAGCGATATCACCGCAATCGTTGGCGCCAGTATTAATAATGTCTCCACAAACTACCCTTTCTAAATACGTGCCACACAATTTTTGGCTACATGTTACAAAAATAGTGAAAACCATTGCAGTGAAGCGCCATCAAATCCAATCTACCACTTTCAGCCTAAGTCATTACTATGAAAAACGTAGCCTTGGCTTATTAAGATCGTGCTGGCGAATTAGTGTATTGCAAAGACATCCATCGCAGATAAGGATAACTCTATGGAGCGCATCACTTTACTACTTGAAGGCGTCGCACATGTCAGCGTAATGGTGTTGTCGATGCTTATACTGGTCGGGTTCATCAGTGTCATCGTGCTGTACTTTCTTGATACACACCAATCGCAAAACGCCATTCTCCGAAATTATCCTGTGGTAGGCCGGTTACGGTATTTCTTTGAGCATATGGGTGTGTTCTTTCGGCAGTATTTCTTCGCCATGGATCGAGAAGAACTCCCCTTCAACCGCGCCCAGCGAACCTGGGTGGCGCGTTCGGCAAAGAACCATGATTCCACTATCGCATTCGGTTCGACCAAATCCCTGGACCGACCCGGCGAAATTCTTTTTCTTAATAGCATGTTTCCAAAACTGGACGAGGAAGTGGCTGTTGAAGCCAAAAATCCCATTATTTTTGGCGAGGGTTATGCAGAGTATCTCTTCAGCACCTATTCTTTTTTCAACATATCGGCCATGAGCTATGGTGCCCTTTCCGCACCCGCCATTGATGCGCTTGCGCATGGTGCCGCACAAGCCAATATATACCTCAATACAGGTGAAGGGGCGCTTTCACCTTTTCATCTTGCCGGAGACTGCGATTTGGTCTTTCAAATCGGTACAGCAAAATATGGTGTCAGTGATGCTCACGGTGGTTTGAGTGACGACCGATTACAGCAAATCGCCAGCAATGCGCGAGTGCGTATGTTTGAGATCAAACTATCGCAGGGTGCGAAGCCGGGTAAAGGCGGTATTTTGCCGGCGTCAAAAGTCACCAACGTTATTGCTAGCACTCGTGGAATTCCTGTTGGAGAGGATTCGATTAGCCCTAATCGTCACAGAGATATAAGTTGTACAGCAGATCTGCTCGCAATGATTCACCGGGTGCGAACAGTGACTGGCAAGCCCACAGGCATTAAGTTTGTTTTAGGGCAAGCGGATTGGATCGATGAAATGTGTCTGGAAATACATCGAATGGGCCAGCAGTTTGCGCCGGATTTCATTACGCTTGATAGCGCTGACGGTGGCACCGGTGCAGCACCCCAGAGCCTGATGGATACGGTCGGATTACCCTTAAATGCGAGCCTGCCGATTTTAGTGGATAAACTAAACGAGTACGGACTAAGAGCACGTATTAAGGTGATCGCTTCGGGGAAATTGGTAACGCCAGCCGCAGTTGCGGCGGCATTATGTCTGGGCGCAGATGCCGTCAACTCTGCGCGCGGGTTTATGTTTGCACTCGGCTGCATTCAAGCACTTCAGTGCAACAAAAATACCTGTCCCACCGGCATCACTACTCATGACGCCAGCCTGCAAAAGGGCCTAGATCCAACGGTGAAAGCGATACATGTAAGCAATTATGCAGCCAATTTGATCCATGAGGTCAAAATTATTGCGCACAGCTGTGGCGTTCTCAATCCTCAGGATCTCGGTCGCGCGCATGCCTATATTGTAAGCGATCAGGGAGCACCCATACCGCTGAACAAACACTATCCCGATGTAGTAACGCTTCCTCAGTATTGCCCAGAGGTCAACCATAAGTAGATCTCACCTAAGGCAAGGCAGCTAGGTGAGACGTCGGGATTTGCTCTCCAACAATAGGCAGATATGATATAAGCCATTCCTATCTAGAACGATCTTGTCATTATTTGATTTCATTTTAGGAGTAAATCTATGGAAGCCTTTATTTTCCCTACTGTTGGCGGGCTATTGATCGGTGCTGCATCGATCGGCCTACTGGCAGGGCTGGGGCGTATTGCCGGCATCAGCGGAATTGCCTGGGGCGCCATTTCGGGCCCTGACCGAAATTGGCGACTACTATTTATCATGGGTTTGATCGCCGGCACGGCGCTAGCACATACACTAACGGGCAAATCAATACCTGACGCACCCATCGCCCCCGTTTGGCTCGCTATTGTATCTGGACTTTTAGTAGGCATTGGTACACGTACGGGTAGTGGCTGTACCAGCGGTCACGGTGTCTGCGGGATCGGCAGGCTGTCTCTGCGCTCTATTGTCGCGACAGGCACGTTTATGGTGCTCGGTATTGTTACCGTTTTCATTGTCCGACATGTGATAGGAGGTGCGCTATGAAACAGTGGCCAGCACTCGTAACCGGACTCATATTTGGCATTGGACTTGCACTATCGGGGATGACTGATACCGCCAAAGTTCAAGGTTTTCTTGATATTACCGGCGCATGGGATCCGGATTTAATGTTTGTTATGGGCGCCGCACTACTCATTACCCTAAGCGCAACACCATTGGTCATGAAGCGTGCAAAGCCCCTCTTTGCCGACATGTTTTCATTGCCTGCAACGCAAGCCATTGACGCACGGCTCATTGGAGGCGGTGTGCTATTCGGAATTGGCTGGGGTTTATGGGGTTACTGCCCGGGCCCCGCTATTGCAGCACTGGCCTATGGTCATGAGTCCACCGTCATTTTTGTTTGTGCAATGGTTTTGGGCATGTGGATCGCCGGTATAGCTGGGCTAGTAGAGTCCAAAGTCGACGACTAACACACTTAAGCGGCCTGATGGTGCCCTCTTGAGTGCGCCATCAGCGCCCACAGAATATTACTAGAACTCACCTGCCCAACGAGCTTGCCATTCTGAATAACGGCACTGCGGCGCTGATGGTTTTTTAGCATGCGTTCAGCCACTTCAACGATTGAGTCCTCGGGAGAGCACGCGTGAATCTCATGAGTCATGGCCTGTTCGACGCGCTGATTATCTGCATTGCCGTCATTATAAATTGCGTTGAGTATTGCGCGAATACAATCTAACTCAGTAATTTTCCCACAGGCCGAACCTGCGTCATCTACGACCGTCAAACCGGTGAGTTTGAATTCAACAAGACGTTCGATGGCGTGTACCAGCGGCGCATCTTTGTTAATCGTCAGGGGATTGCTGTGCATGCAATCGCGAATACTGGTTGGCGTTGTGATCATATTAAACCCACTCTCTTTTTTGATAAACGCATACAGCAGCCTATGACATCACACCGCTGCGCGCCAAACCGCTTAGATTGAATGATAATGACAAAATTCAATCTGCTGCGCCATGGGCGAAGCTAGGTATTGTCACTGCCACTATTCAAATAAGATCAAGCGCATAGGTTTTTAGCAGCGCTAGTGGCACCACATCAAGTGTTCGTATATGCGTGCGTTGTAAATACACTTTTGGGGCGCAACCTGCGCGCTCGGCTTCTGCCCAACGCGAAGCACATAAACACCAACCATCACCTGACTTTAAACCCGGGAAATCAACCTCAGGACGTGCGGTAACTAGGTCGTTTCCCGCTTGCGCAGAAAACGCCAAAAATTCCTCAGTGACTTTCGTACAAACGGTGTGTCGCCCCACATCCATCGGACCTGTGTGACAATATCCGTCGCGAAAAAAACCTGTCATTGGTGCCGTGCAGCAGCACTCCAGAGGCTCTCCTAATACATTGATTTGCCTTACTTCCGCATCGCCCATGACGACCTCCTATTCACAAGAGCCAGTTGCGCTGATTAAACCGCGCTAAAGACATAATCAAACAACTTAAACCTCACTATTCGTCTCGATATATAGCGATCGTTTTCTTACCCGAAGTATCAACGCTGGCGCGATACATACCTTCCGTATTAAATACCAGCGCTACGTTGCCCTCGGAATCAACGGCCACGATGCCTCCCTCACCATCGGCATCACGTAACACTTGATTAACAACAACATTCGCTGCCTGCTGCAAGCTAATGCCAAGATATTTCATGCGCGCACAAATATCGCTCGCTACTTGATAGCGTATAAAGTACTCGCCGTGACCGGTGGCCGATACCGCACAACTCGCGTTATCTGCAAAAGTTCCCGCACCAATAATGGGTGAGTCACCTACCCTGCCCCAACGTTTACCGGTCATACCACCGGTTGATGTGCCCGCCGATAAATCTCCTCGGCTATCTCTCACCGCCACACCCACAGTGCCAAACTTGTAGTCCTGATACATCGTATCCTGAGCGTCGTTTAAGCTAATCAGGGACTGATGCTCCTTATATTGCTCAAGTGCCTTTTGCCGACGCTCGGTCGTAAAGACACTGTTATCGATTAACTCTAGGCCTTGCTGTTGGGCAAATTCCTCTGCACCAACGCCGGTGAGCATCACATGAGGAGAATGAAGCATCACTTTCTGTGCCGCCTCGATAGGGCTGCGAATATGTCGCACACCGGCTACCGCGCCCGCCTGACGTGTTGCACCATCCATAATGGCGGCATCGAGTTCATGCACGCCATCCCAGGTCATCACCGCGCCGACCCCGGCGTTAAAGAGTGGCGAATCCTCAAGCTTCTGCAGGACTTCAACGACAACCTGATTGCCGCTAACCCCCGCATTGAGCCTCTGGTAGCCGAAAGTCACGACTTCATCCATGATGAGTCGATAAGCCGCATCCTGCTCGGCAGTAATCTTCGCGCGCGTGATAGTGCCTGCGCCACCATGGAGCGCAATCGCCACTGGGGACTGCGCCTGTGCGGCAGCACCGATACAGAATACAAAAATAAATATCGCTTTTTGAACAAAATCAGACAGCATCAATTTCTTCCCTTAATCGCATAAGCGGTTTTTCAATTGAAGTAGTATGAGACGAATGGGCCGATATGGCGAGTAAGGATCAAGGCAAAATGCTAAGCGGCATCATCAAGCGGTAACGCTTTGCCGTGATGTCTTATCGAGAAAGAGACACAATTAAGTTAATACTAACTCGTTTCAGCGGTGACGCGGGTCGTTGCCTGAAGATTGCGCGTAGCGCTGTGATGGCGCTGAAATAAAACATCGAGACAAGTCAGACAATCTGGGCGACCCCCCGCGTTTATATTCCCTATACTCAGATGCCATTTTGTGGTTTTCTTTTTAGGTTTCCTTGTTAAATTTTCTTTCGAAACGCTCTTTAGATAGACAGAGAACCGCCCTTCACATTGATTTGAGGTGATAACCATGACGATATCCCAAACTCCTTCACCGGAACCCATCCTTTATATGAATGGCGCGTATTTACCGCTGTCCTCTGCGCGGATATCCCCACTTGACCAGGGGTTTTTGTTAGGTGACGGGATTTTTGATGTCGTCTCCGCTTGGCAGGGCGTTATTTTCAAACTGGAGGAGCACCTCGATCGATTCTTCGATTCAATGCGCGCGGCAAGATTAGAAACGCGGCTGACCCGCGAGCAATGGCGAGAAGCCATCATTGAAACCACCCGGAGGAATCAACTAGCCGACGCCAGCATTCGCTTTATTCTCACGCGGGGTGTTCCCGACGGCGTTGTGGCTGACCCTAGAGTCATCACTCCCACTGAAATGGTGTGGGCGGCGCCGTATATCTTTCTGGCAAATGAGACCAAACGCCGGGAGGGTATTCGTCTAATGATTAGCGCTACACGGGGTTTCAGTCCCGATACGCTCGACCCCCGGTTTAAGTGTCTGGATAGACTCAATTCACAGCTGATTCGATTAGAGTCGCTAGAGGCGGGTTACGATGATGCCGTCTGGCTAGATACTCAGGGCTATGTGGCCGAAGCCGCAGCAAGCAACATATTCGTGGTAAAGAAGGGTCAGCTGTTGACGCCTGCCAACGGTATACTGCACGGGATTACGCGCACCACCGTACTTGAACTGGCCGATCGTATTGGCGTCCCCTGTGCTCAGGCATCGCTGACCAGCTTTGACCTCTACGCCGCAGATGAAGTGTTTACCTGCAGTACCGCCGGTGGTGTGCTGCCGGTTAAGGAAGTGTCGGGACGACCCATCAAGAATACAGTAGGCCCCATAACCCAAGCCATTGATGAAGCCTATTGGGCATCGCGAGCAGCAGGAGAGTACGGGACGCCTATCGACCTGTAAGGATAGGCGCAGTACACAACGGCCCCTGAAGATTTTTCAAAGCGCGGAACAACTGCACAGTGCCTAGCCGTCTCTAACTTTACCTTTTCAACAAATTTCCGCGGCAGTAGCCATTGCTGGACGAGGGCCTACTAAGGCAACTCAGCCCCAGCCGGGTAGATACCTAGAGCATCCGGCGGCAGAGAGAAAACCAGTAAATCTGAGTAAAAATTTAAACGTAAAAAAAAGACCTTGCAATTGCAAGGCCCTGATATCAACAAGAAAAATGGTCGGGACGGCAGGATTTGAACCTGCGACCACCACACCCCCAGTGTGGTGCGCTACCAGGCTGCGCTACGCCCCGAGAAGGCGCGGATTATACGCGCAATCGGCAGAAAAATGGAACGCTACGAGCCTAATTCGAGCAAATGTTGCGCTTTCTCAAGTTCACCGATGCATTCTCGCAATACGGTCTGCAACTCAACGGGGGTGGGCGTATCATCTTCGCTCGTCATACGTTGGCGTGCACCACCAATTGTATAGCCCTGCTCATACAGCAAGCTGCGGATAGTGCGGATCATCTCCACATCTTCACGCTGATAATAACGACGATTTCCACGGCGCTTGACCGGTTTTAAATGCGGGAACTCCTGCTCCCAATAACGCAACACATGCGGCTTTACAGCACATAATTCCCCAACCTCGCCTATCGTAAAATAGCGTTTGCCGGGGATCGGCGGTAATTCAGCATTATGGGTTGGCTCAAGCATCGTTTCTCAATTCACTTTCATTAAGGCTTTCTACCCGAGCCTTAAGTTTTTGGCCGGGACGGAACGTTACCACGCGGCGAGCAGATATGGGAATTTCTTCACCCGTTTTAGGATTTCTACCCGGCCGCGGACTCTTGTCGCGCAGGTCAAAGTTACCAAATCCCGACAACTTAACTTGCTCGTTGTTTTCCAAACACGTCCTAATTTCCTCAAAAAACTGCTCCACCAGCTCTTTTGACTCGCGTTTGTTAAGACCCAGCTCTTCAAACAGCTTCTCGGCCATCTCTGATTTAGTCAGCGCACTCATTATTTTTTTTAGCCTCTGAGTTCGACACCAAAGTTTTCTCTAAGGGAATCAACTATTTGAGAAATAGCTTTAGTAACTTCTGTGTCTTCTAGCGTGCGGGAGCGGTTTCGGAATGTCAAACCAAAGGCAATACTTTTACGTGAGGGATCAATACTTTTGCCCTCATAAACATCAAAAATTACCAATTTTTCCAGCATCTCACCCGCAATCTGAACAATGTGCTCACTTAGCATTGAGGCGGAGATTTCACGATCTACCATCAGCGCCAGATCACGTCGCACCTCTGGATATTTAGAAATCTCCTCGTAGCTGGGCAAAAAAGTATCGAGAATAATCGCTGTATCGAGTTCTGCCACAAAAGTGGCTGCCGGTAAATCTAACTTGCTTGCCGCGCTAGGGTGAAGCCTGGCAATCACGCCAACCGTATGCCCATTCACTATAATTTCGGCACTCTGCCCGTTGTGCAAGCCAGCGCGCTGACAAGGTACAAGTTGCAATTTTGCAGCGGACTCAGCTCCGAGTAATTGCTCAACCTCGCCCTTCATATCGTAAAAATCGATTGTTTCAGCAGCATTCGACCAACTCTCTGCATCTCGATTACCTGTCATCGCAAGCGCGATGGTGGGCACTTGTTGCAAGTTCTCACCGGGGAGAAATCTTAACCCCGTCTCAAAAACACGTACTCGGCTCGCCTGGCGCTTGACGTTGTGTGCCAAGACACCGAGTAAACCAGGTATCAAGCTTGTGCGCATCACACTCAAATCAGTAGAGATCGGATTGCGCAACGCAATGGGCAAGAGGTCTGGGTTAAACATTTGCTGCTGCTCTGGTGAGACGAAGCTGAATGTTATTGCCTCACAGAAACCTCTTGCTGCCAAGCGCTGTTTGATGGATGGAAGTGCTCGATATGTTTCACTACGAGACTTAATTGTCAGATCAGCTTTAATATGACTCACTGGCAGGTTGTTGTAGCCGAACACCCGCGCAAGCTCCTCAATAAGATCTACTTCTTGGGCGATATCGAAACGCCAACTCGGTGCAATACAAGACCAACCTTCGTCCGTTGTAGTGACGATAATGCCAAGCCCGATCAAGATACACTCGACCTGATCAGCATTCATGTCAAAACCTAACACTCGCCGAATACGCGCGGCACGCAAGTTCACCGCATTTCGCTGAGGCAGAGAGGACTCTGCAACCACCTCAGTAATTGGGCCAGGCTCGCCGCCGACAATCTCCAGAAACAGCGCAGTTGCGCGTTCCATGGCCGTGCGCTGCAAGGCGAAGTCAACACCGCGTTCGTAGCGATGTGATGCATCTGTATGCAAACCATAGCGACGGGCACGCCCAGCGATCAACTCTGGCATAAAAAACGCACTCTCCAAAAATATATGCCGGGTCGTGTCGCTCACGCCACTATTCTCACCACCCATAATCCCCGCCAACGCGAGCGGTTTTTCGTGGTCAGCGATCAACAGCGAGCCCGGCAGTAATGTAATGTCTGAGCCGTCGAGGAGTGTCATGGTTTCATCGGCATATGCTTCACGCACAACAATGCCGCCAGATAATGTATCCAGATCAAAGGCGTGTAGAGGCTGGCCGAGTTCAATCATTACGTAATTAGTGACATCAACTACAGGATCGATACTGCGCAGCCCTGCCCGACGCAATCGCTCAACCACAAATAATGGCGTGGGTCGCGCCAAATCAACGTGACGAATCACTCGACCAAGATAACGTGGGCAATGTTCAGCAGCAAGCACATCAATCGCAAACGTATCGGCAATGACAGCAGGGATCGATTCAATCACAGGTCCTTTGAGTGCTTGTCCATTCAATACAGCAATATCGCGAGCAATACCGGCGACACTCAGGCAATCAGCGCGATTTGGTGTAAGTCCAATTTCAATCATATGATCGTCGAGATTGAGGTATTTACGTAGGTCAACACCCACTGGCGCATCTGCAGGTAATTCCATTAGACCGGCATTTTCATCTGAGATTTGTAACTCAGATTCCGCGCACAGCATGCCCTCGGATTCGACGCCACGCAGTTTCGCTTTCTTAATTTTAAAGTCGCCAGGCAGTATCGCGCCCACTTGCGCGAGCGGCGCTTTCAATCCAGCGCGCGCGTTAGGTGCACCGCAGACGATTTGCACCGTACCGCTACCGGTATCGACCTCACATAGGCGTAGTTTGTCCGCATCTGGGTGTTGCACTGCAGATAAAATCTGCGCTACGACCACACCGCTAAAGTCGCCAGCGACGGGGTATATCGCATCGACTTCCAAACCAGCCATGGTAATTTGATGCGCTAAGGCTTCCGTATCCAGAGCCGGATCGACCCATTCACTTCGCAACCATTGCTCAGAAATAATCACGTCAGCGCTCCTTAAACAAATTGGCGCAGGAAGCGCAGGTCGTTATCAAAATTAAGTCGTAGATCGCCAATGCCGTAACGCAACATAGCGAGTCGTTCCACGCCCATACCAAAAGCAAAGCCGGTGAATTTTTCGCTGTCGATGCCACTAAATTCAAAGACCTTGGGATTTACCATGCCGCATCCTAGGATTTCAAGCCAGCCCGTGTTGCTACATACGCGACAACCTGCACCACTGCATTTTACACACTGGATATCGACTTCTGCTGAAGGTTCTGTGAAGGGGAAATAGGAGGGGCGAAACCGTACATCTAAATCTTCACGTTCGAAAAACGCTTGTAAAAAATCTTCGATCAACCCCTTGAGATCACCAAAGGTGGAGTGCTCATCAATCAACAGACCCTCTACCTGATGAAACATGGGCGAGTGGGTCAAATCCGAATCGCAGCGATATACGCGTCCAGGACAAATGATACGCAGAGGCGGCGCCTGATTCTCCATGACGCGCACTTGCACTGGAGAGGTATGGGTTCGCAATACGTGCGTATCATCGACATAAAAAGTGTCATGCATCGCGCGAGCTGGGTGATGTTCAGGAATGTTAAGCGCACCGAAATTATGATAATCGTCCTCAATCTCAGGACCTTCAACGATATCGAACCCTACACTTGAGAAAAACTCTTGCATGCGCTCAATAGTGCGGGTTATCGGATGTAAGCTGCCCTCGTCTATTCGCCGTCCGGGCAGCGTGACATCTATTTTTTCCGCACCCAATTGTGATTCAAGCGCGGCATCAGCTAACAAAATCTTACGGTTATTGAGCAATTCGGTCAGCTCTTGCTTGACCTCGTTAATCAAGGCGCCAGCGGCTGGTCGTTCAGCTGCACTTAACTGACCCAGCCCTTTTAACAGTCCGGTGAGCTTACCCTTCTTGCCTAAATAGTCGACCCTTAGCCCCTCAAGAGCGGCGGCATCTGCGGCGTCATTGATCGCCACTATGGCTTCATTTTTTAATTCGTTCAGTGGTTGCATAGTTTAGCACCCGTCTAATTTCCAGTATTCCATCGTCGCTAAACAGCGCAATTATATTGTCTACATAATCAGTGCAAACAATACTATCAACGACAGTATCGCATTTGTGGTTACCTGGCTTCCACCACATACATCGCCACGAAGGGCCGAGGTGGCTGTATTGCAGGAGCAAATACAAGCCGGGTCACCGTGACTATCGTCACTACGCACATCCGTGTGCTTTCGTGACCTACCGGTCATCCTGACCATAAAAAAAGGGAAGAGGCGCCCCCCTTCCCTTCCTGTCTTAACTATCGACCCGAATAATCGGGCGAGCGCTTATGCAGCCAGCGCCGCGCGAGCACGCTCAACGACAGCCGCAAAGGCGGGCTTGTCGTAAACAGCAAGATCAGCCAGAACACGGCGGTCTAAGGTGATCTGTGCTTTTTTCAAGCCATTGATCAATCGGCTGTAGGACAGACCATTAGCTCGTGACTGCGCGTTGATACGCGTAATCCAGAGGGCACGGAACTGACGTTTGCGCTGACGACGGTCGCGATACGCGTACTGTCCAGCTTTAGTAACAGCCTGTTTGGCTACACGGAAAACACGCGAGCGCGCTCCATAGTAACCCTTGGCTTGCTTCATAATCTTTTTATGACGACGGTGAGCCGTCACACCACGTTTTACGCGAGGCATAGTCTTCTCCTAATCAGTGACAGCGTTATCATTTGGCGCGCAACATACGATCGATCAGAACCTTATCGGCTTTATCGACCATAGAAGTCCCACGCAGCTGACGCTTACGCTTGGTAGTCATCTTGGTCAGGATGTGGCTCTTATTAGCACTCTTACGCTTATAACCGCCAGCAGTTTTTTTAAACCGCTTCGCTGCACCGCTGTGAATTTTTGCTTTTGGCATTGTCAAAACTCCGCATTTGGCCACTGCCGAATAATTCGGCTAGTGATATCTTTATAATCGAGAATTAGGGCATTCACAGGCCGCTAACCTCGTCGTTTGGGTGCAATAACCATGGTCAATTGTCGGCCTTCCATTTTAGGGAATTGCTCAACACCGCCCAATTCGCTCAGATCAGCTTCTACTCGTTTGAGCAGTTCCATGCCGATTTCCTGATGAGCCATTTCTCGTCCGCGGAAACGGAGCGTTACTTTAGCCTTATCGCCGTTCTCTAGGAAACGTACCAGGTTGCGTAGTTTTACCTGATAGTCACCTTCGTCCGTCCCTGGACGAAATTTCATTTCTTTAATTTGAATACGCTTCGTCTTCTTCCGCTGAGCCGCTTTCTGCTTCTTTGCTTCGAAGATGTGCTTGCCGTAATCCATGACCTTACAAACAGGGACATCCCCGTCGGCCATTAGCACTAAATCCATACCAGCTGCTTCAGCAGCTGCCTGCGCTTCTGCGTTCGATACGATGCCCACTTGCTCACCGTCAGCACCAACTAAGCGGATATTAACCGCTGTGATTTGGTCGTTCGTTAACGCTTTCTTACTCTTGCCTTCACTCTTAATGTGTCGTTTCTCCAATAACTCGTCCGCGGCGCCCAACATCGGTAGTGAGCGTATTCACTAGCGTCTCGAGATCCATCGAGCCCAGGTCTTTACCGTGACGGGCGCGAACTGACACCATCCCGGATTCCATCTCTTTATCACCTACAATGATAACATATGGAATTTTCCGAATTTCCAGCTCGCGGATCTTAAAGCCGATCTTCTCGTTTCTCAAGTCACTTTCTACCCGGAAGCCATTGTTTTTTAACGTTTGGGTCACAGATTGGGCATATTCGGCGTGCTTGTCTGTAATATTCACGACAGCAATTTGCTGCGGTGCTAGCCAAGTCGGGAATTCTCCCTCGTAATGTTCGATCAAAATACCGATAAAACGCTCGAATGAACCC